>JAGDZO010000007.1:0-286882 GCA_049115815.1 Cyclobacteriaceae bacterium
CACCGGAATTGGAGACAAGATACCAGAAGAACTGTATTATTATCAACGAAAAGAAGCAGCCTAAACAATGCAATTATTACTATTATTGAACTTAAAATGATACTAAACCTGTCCTAAACATTGGGGTAACATCAGAATCATTGCCCAAACCACAAGCCTCTCAAATCAAGTTTCAGGAGGTGCCTCCTAAAACTATGGCGGCTTTATCTTTTGGCGGATGGGCAGATGACAAATCAATCGAAGAGCAAAAGCAAAAATTGATAACGGTGCTGCGAGAAGAAGGAATAAGCCATACTGACAAATTCTATTTCTTCGGCTACAATGCTCCTTATGAAGTCTTGAACAGAAGAAATGAAGTGATAGTGGAGTTAGAAGAAGAACAATGAATAAGCTAGCCTGGAAAACTTGCTCAAAGTATTCCTTCTATTTTACCCAGAAGCCATTGATGTCTAAGCTGAATGATCATATTAGAATTTCACAAGCTCTAAACTCCTACTTCTAATAGAATCCTCTCGAAAAACAGCATCGATTAAGCCCCAAAATGTCACTCCAAGATTTAATGGATTGTATTATCTTATTGCCATATTATGAAAGGCAAAACCGCAATGAAAGAAAGAAAACTCACCCTTTATATTAGTATGAGCCTCGATGGTTTCCTGGCTACTAAAGATGACGATATCTCCTGGCTATCAATGGTAGAGCAACCGGGTGAGGATTATGGTTATTACACATTTACTGAGCAAGTAGATACCTACATAGTTGGCAATCAAACCTATGAGACTGTAATGAAGCTTACAGGTGGAGAATTTCCTCAGGCCAAGCAGTATGATTGTTATGTAATCACCCGCCAAAGCAAAGAGCCTGTAGATGGGATCACATACTACAGTGGTGACATAAAGACCCTAGTTACCAAACTAAAAAACAAACCTGGTGGCACTATTTATTGTGATGGTGGAGGTCAGATAGTTAAGCTACTAATGGAGCACAATCACATCGATGAATACATCATATCAATCATTCCGATCATACTTGGAGATGGGAAAAGACTTTTTCATGGCGGCATTGAGGGATTCAAACTGAAGGCTCAAGATTGCAAAAAATACGATTCTGGACTTGTGCAATTGACTTACACTAAAAATTAATAAGTGAATTCAAAATAATTTCTTTACTCGTCAGCCAATGTTGCTTCTTCCCAATCATCGGTACGGAATGAAGATACAGGCAACATATTGGTTCCAAAGAGAGTCGCTTTGGTCCAATTGCGCCAAGCATAGCGCACTGCCAGCGGTTCAATTACTTTATCACTTTTTACCAAAACGGTCTTGCCTTTCTGAATAGTGGCTTCTGCTGGGTAGAAGATATGATCTTCACCCGCAATCTCAAATCCTATCAACTCGCCATTAGCATATAGTCCCTTACCTAGGTTTGTAAAACTCAACACCACTCCCTCCTCTGAAATGCTCATGCTCTCATAGACGGGACTCTGAAAATTTAATTCGCCATAACCATAGGTCTTTCCAAGGGCATTGTAAAGTAGTCTATCGGCTACTTCCTTCTTATTAGGTGGGTGAATAAACTTCTCCTTTCCAAGATCAATAGTCACCGCCATGCCGGAGTTAGGTATGAGATCAAGACATTGCAATTGTGCCTCCCGCTGAAATGCAGTATTGCTAACACCTTGAAAGGCATCGTTATTTCCATATGAATACGGCGCAATCTGAACGTAGTAAAATGGAAACTCTCCCAATTCCCACTGTTCTCTCCAACCTTTGACCATAGCAGGAAAAAGCAGCTTATATTCATCAGGGTTGTTTCTATTTGATTCTCCTTGATACCATAAAGCTCCCTTGATGGTGAATGGAATCAGCGGTTGAATCATGGAATTATAAAGCACTGAGGGAGTGCTTCTGGGCTTTATATCGTCACTTTCTAATTCTGTTAGATCTACTTTACGATATGGAGAAATTGATTCTTCGCTCATCCATACTTCTACCCTAGTTCCTCCCCATGATGAATGAATCAAACCTACGGGCACATCTAAAAATTCCTGAAGCTGCTGGCCGAAATAATAGGCCACTGCACTGAAATCGGCAACATTTTTAGACGAAGCACTTGCCCAGGTTTTATGCTCCTTCAAATCATCCAGTGGCTTAGTGGAAGGAATTTTACCTACAGTAAATAACCTTAAGTTAGGATTATTGGCATTTAGCATGGCCTCTTTAAACCCAAATGTAGGTTGGCCAGTATATCCACTCACAGGTTGCCACATATTGGACTGCCCTGAGCATAGCCAAACCTCTCCAAAAAGAATATTTTCCAATTTAATCTTCTCATCACCACTTGCTATTATGATCTCTTGTGTCTCTTTGCTCAGATTGGTAGCCACGCTTACCTCCCATTGTCCGTTTTCATCTGCCGTTGCGTTCACTTCCTTATCTAACCACGAACAATCAATAGTGACAGTCTCTTCTGGGTTTGTCCAACCCCATAATTTCACTTGTGTATCTCTCTGAAGCACCATATCTGATGACACAATAGCAGGCAATCTTAGCTGGGCATACAAAATTTGTATCCCAAGCAATCCAAAGATCATGGAGAAGATTAATAAACGAAATTTCATAAGAATGAAGGTTAGTGAACTTAAGTTGACTTCAAAACTAAGGTAATGAAAAACAGGTCATAAAAACTTGGTATCTCAAAAGCCATGTTATAACTCAATCGTTCAATATTTTTGATGTAATTACCAAGCAATCAATGTCAGTCGGCTTGAGCAATTCTATAGAAAACAAGGTGTTCAGGAACCGAGATTGCAAGAATTAATTACAGAGCGAGAGAGGTTAAATCAAATCTTTATTCTAAGCAGACCTTCTCCAGATAGAAGACCTCATCCAAAGGAATTGAAACTGGTGAATTATCAGGATTGGTCTCCATGATATCAGCCATATAGGCCACCATTTTTTCACTATTTCAGTCTGACCCAAGTCCTGCAAGCCACCATCTCCTGCTACTTTCTGAAAGCCGAATAAGGTGTTTGAGTTATAATTTCTAACGATGGCAAAGGCTCGCGTACGAAAGTGCATCAGCGACGCATAATATGCTGATATTACTAAGGATTACTTAATCAAGTGTTTGGGTAAATCAATTGGGTTTTCGCAACAGACTTGATCTAATACTTGCTTTAATTGTCTTTTGAGAATAGAAATGGTGTGCTTACCGCCATTCTTACCTAAGGCTGATACTCCATACATAAATGATCTGCCAAGGAAGGTGAATTCCGCACCAGCGGCAAGACTGGAGGCGATATCAGGACCAGTCCTGATGCCACTATCCATCATAATCTTGATCTGTCCTTTGTACTTATCTACGATAGACCTAAGTGACTCAATAGCAGATTCTCCATGATCAAGCTGACGCCCTCCGTGATTGGATACTATTACTCCGTCTATGCCCATTTTGACACATTTATCTACGTCTTCCTGGCTAGCCACACCTTTCATCACGAGTTTTCCTTTCCACTGATCTCTGATTACCTTCAGTCGCTCTTCACTCAGCCTACCATCAAAGGTCTTATTCATAAACAGCCCTAAATGCTTCAGACTCATTCCTTTAGGAATGTAAGGTTTGAGAGTTTTGAACTCAGGCATGCCTGCTGCGAGGGTATTGAGTGCCCAACTAGGTCTACTTATCACCTGTGCAATGTTGCTCAATGTCATCTTAGGAGGAATAGCCAGGCCATTCTTAATCTCCTTGCTGCGATATCCAAAAGATGGCACATCGCACAATACTACCAACACTGGATACTCTGCTTCATGCGCTCTTTTCAGTAGATCATTCCTGAGCTCAGCTTCCGCTGGATGATATAGCTGAAACCATGCATTGCCTTCTGTGATTTCACTTACTTTTTCCAGACTGGCAGTAGCTACTGTACTGACTATGAATGGGATGTTGTAATCAAATGATGCCTTAGCCAATATTTCGGTGGCCTTTGGCCACATTAGACCTTGTAGGCCTATAGGAGAAATACCAAATGGAGCGCTGTATGTTTTGCCGAAAAGTTCTGTTTCCAGACTAGGGGTAATCACATCACGCAGGTAATAAGGCTTCAGCTGAAGCGCCCTAATTTGATCTGTGTTTCGCTTTAGGTTGACTTCTGCATTACACCCTCCATCCAGATAGTCAAATGCGAATCCAGGAATTCTCTTTTTCGCCTTTGCCCTTAGGTAATCAATATCTGGGTACTTGGAGTTGATGTATTCTTCCATAATTATTTCAAAAATTTATCGACCAGGTCGTCTATTTCATTTTGTCCAATAGAGTCTAAGTCACCTAATATGGAATTACAACAGTACCACGATACGGTGTATAGACAGTTAAATTCCACAATGCAATTTTACGACTGTTATCGTCAACATTCAAAATGAATAACGATTCGAGTTTACGGATTAGGAAGTAAACCGTTATTTTGAGATTTTATCCTTAAGATTGATAAGATCTAAGTGACCCGTTCTGAAATAGGTTGACGGTTTTTAATTTGATTTAAGTAATACCTGCGGTGGATTACTCATAGGCACCACCATGCCGCACAGCCCCCATTTAAATTTCGCTTCACTCCATTACGAACCTGTACTCATCCTTCCTGTTGATACGACGGTTCAAGAAAACAACCGCATCTCATAAAAAAAGCCATCCGATAAAGGATGGCTTGGTGCACTCGGAAGGATTCGATCGCAGCGGCGAACCGCCCCTCAACCCCCAGAGCCGAAATCTGGTATTGATATAAAAAAAGCCATCCTTAACCGGATGGCTTGGTGCACTCGGAAGGATTCGAACCCTCAACCCCCAGAGCCGAAATCTGGTATTCTATCCAGTTGAACTACGAGTGCTAAACAGTGCGCAAATATAGGAATCATTATTTCACATTTGAAAGGTAGTGTGCGCATATTCCATTACTCATTTAGTCTCCATTCATTACCCAACTAACATATCATGTATCTTTGCTTTCATCAATCTCGTATAAGTCACTTGGTGAAAAAGATAATAGCCTCTTACTTAACTCTTAACATCATACTTGCTGCTCTCTATGTGCCGGTGATGATGCATACTTGCTATCTCTTTGACAAGACCACCACGAGTGTTTTCAGCTCTATTTCTTGCTGCGAAACGACTACTTCCGATCACGAATCACTAGATGCTAGGTGTTGCTCACAAGAAACAGAGATTTACTCAGCTCAAGTTATTGGTGTTAATTTCGATGAAGCTTTTCTTCTTGTGCCCGGCTCATTTTTCGTTGATGGATATTTAAGTCAAGCACAATCTTATACTAGCCACAACCTTCTAGGTCGTTTGGATATCCGTCCACCACCCAACAAACCTTTTAACCGAAATTTACTCACTTCAATTCAAGTTTTGAGAATCTGAAATATTGGTTTCGTCGCACGACGAATATGTAATCCTATTTTACAAACAACCAATATCTCATGAAATCAATCACACTAATTACCATACTTACGTTTTACTGTACATCTGGCTTTTCTCAATCCATTTTCAAAGGAAAGGTTCAGAGCAAAGAAGGCGAACCTCTAATAGGCGCCACGGTCACTAACGTGTTAAACCGTTCATTAGGTACCACCACCGATATGAATGGTGAATTCTCTATTGTAGCAGAAAGCAACGACTCATTTATCATTAGCTATGTTGGCTATAAGTCAGATACCGTATTGGCCAAATCTAATTTTAGCCAATCAATAATCCTGAACGAAGATGAGGATCTACTCGGCGCTGTTACTGTAGAATCGTCCTCCACATTCATCGACGACCTACAACCCATTCATGGCGAAGTGATTACCTCAAAAGAACTACTAAAAGCTGCCTGCTGTAACCTATCGGAGAGTTTTGAGACCAACGCATCAGTGGATGTATCATATACAGATGCAGTATCTGGCACCAAAATGATTCGAATGCTAGGTCTGGATGGAAAATACACGCTCATCAATAGAGAAAACCTGCCCAATGTTAGAGGGCTCAATACCAGGGCTGGTCTCAATTATATTCCTGGTACATGGATTCAATCAATAGATGTGGGTAAAGGTGCAGGATCTGTAGTCAATGGATATGAATCCATTGCGGGACAGATTAACGTGGAACTAAAAAAGCCTGAGCAGAGCGAAGCTCTTTTTCTTAACGGTTACATAAACTCATTTGGTCGAGTGGAGCTCAACACAAACGCAAAACTCCAGTTGACTGAAAAATGGTCAACTGCCTTTCTGCTCCATGGCAATTATCTAAACAATGAAATAGATAATAACAATGATGGCTTTATGGATCTCCCAAAATCCAAGCAAATCAACTTTCTCAACAGATACAAATTCAGTGGTGAAAGGTTGCAAGCGCAAATTGGCATACACGCCATGAAAGAAGAGAAAGCTGGAGGACAGTTGGGTATTGAGTTCGATTCAAATACTGAATCCTCCAGTTTATATGGATATACCAATCAAGCAACAAGAGCTGAAGTGTTTGGTAAGTTGGGCTTGCTTTACCCTAAGAAACCCTACCAGGGTTGGGGTTTGATATACTCCGTTTCACTTCAAGAACAGTCGCTCGGATTTGGAAGAACATCATATAACGGACAGGAAAAAACGATCTACACCAATCTGATTCATCAGAATATACTAGGTAGCACATTTCATCAATATAAAATTGGAGGAAGCTTGTTAGTAGACATGTTTGACGAGACGTTTTCCGACTCCACATTTACTAGAAATGAGGTAGTTCCAGGGGCCTTTTTGGAGTACTCTTTTCTACCCAATGATGATATCACGATGGTATTAGGATCTAGAATAGATTTTCACAACTTATATGGACTATACCATTCACCACGTGTTCACTTGAGATACAAACCTATAGAGAAAACCACCCTGAGATTCGCCGTTGGAAAGGGCTATCGTACTTCCAACATAATAATGGAAAACACACCATCTTTCATTTCTTCTCGAACATTAATGATTACTGAAGAGCTACAGCCAGAAGAAGCATGGAATATAGGAGGAAGCGTGGTACATGAGTTGTCGGTAAATGATCGGAAACTTGGTATCACAATGGACTATTTCCATACCTTTTTTCAAAATCAGGTTATTACGGATATGGACGCTAACAGTAGTCAGGTTCGATTTTATAATCTAGACGGGCGTTCATTTGCCAAAAGTTTCCAGTTAGAAACCAATTATAAAATTACCAAGAGTATCTCATCCAAGATTGGTTACAAGCATTACGATGTGCAAGCCACCATCAACGACCAACTCCAATCTGTGCCAATGATTTCTAAAAACAGATTATTCCTGAATGCTGGATACTCGAGCAAATATGAAAAATGGACAGCAGACATTACAGCACAGTGGTTCGGCAAAAAAAGACTCCCTGATACTTCTATGAAGCCTGAGGCATTTCAATTAGCACCATATTCCCCCGACTTCTGGACTATTAATTCGCAGATTACTAGAAATTTTCGTAGCGGGAGCATTTATTTGGGAGTAGAAAATTTACTTGACTTCAGACAGAACAACCCGATAATTGACGCTGCGAATCCTTTTGGCAATGAATTTGATGCGTCGATGAGTTGGGGGCCTATAGCAGGCCGAATGATCTATGCAGGATTTAGATATACCATCAATTAAAAAGAGACAAATGAAAAACTTAAACCTATTATTTCTAATGCTAATGTTAGCATCCGTGCAACTAAAGGCACAATCAACTGAGACTATTCAGATCAAAACCTCTGCCATCTGTGAGATGTGTCAATACACAATAGAAAAAGACATGGCGTTTGAGAAAGGCGTAAAATCAGCATTATTGGATTTGGAAACCAAAGTACTCACTGTAGAATACAACGCTAAAAAAACCAACCCAGAGACCATCAGAAAAAGGATCACCATGGTCGGCTATGATGCAGATTCCCTAAAGCGAGATGAAAAAGCTCATGCTAAATTAGCGTTTTGTTGCCAGTCCGATGAGCACAGGGTCCCCTTGATAAAACATGAAGAAGGGGATGAATAAAAAAAAGAGCCACTCTCGTGGCTCCTTAATAATCAAACGTATGAAGAATCTTAATAAAAATTAATAACCATCATTTTGCTTTAGGTTCGGATTTGCAATCAAATCAGAAGCAGGGATTGGGAAAACATCTAAATGAACCGGAGTGGAAAGCCCATCTTTCTCTCCGCCCTTCCATGGCCATATGTAATCTCCGCCGCTGAACTTATTAAATCGTACCAAATCGGTTCTTCGAGTAGCTTCTAGGTAGAGTTCTCTTGCGCGTTCGTCTAAAATCCAATCTAAAGTCACATCTGCGAGAGTCACGTTTCCGCTTGCATCTCCATAAGCTCTTGTCCTTAGTTCATTTATCAGATCCAAAGTACCAGCACTTAAGCCGCCACTTCTCAATTCAGTCTCAGCCAACATCAAATAAGCATCGGCTAATCTAAATACGGGATAGTCTGTACTAACATGCTCTACACCGGGGGCTCTTTGGCCTGTGCTCGCTTCTATATTGCTAAATTTAGGAACCGCATAGCCTTCAGTAAACTCTCCAACATCATCTATTTCAAGAGTTTGTCCTTCTGTATAGAAAATTGCTCTTCCATCTACACTTGTGCCATCAGCAGCCACATTCGGAAACTTGTTCACCAATGCACTAGTAGTCCTATATCCACCCCAGCCACTTGGTACCCCAAAGTCTGCTGTAGATTCGTTTGCGAATGGTATTCCGTTCTTTTCATCATCCATCATGGCTCCACCAATGCCCCCTCTTATGATAGTAGTAGTACCACCCCAAGTTTGAGATAGTAAGCCATCATGGGTAATTGGGAAAATGATTTCATCCGTTCTCAAATGATTATCACCCATAAACAACTCCTTGTAATTAGGTGCAAGTGAATACACTCCCGAGTTGATCACCTTATTCAGGGCGGTGATACAATCTGCACTCCTATCTTCTTCTATATACACGAAAGCGTTTTGATAAAGCTTGGCCTGAAGCATCCATGCTGCACCTTTATCCACTCTACCATAATGATTGGCCTGACCCGGATCTAGCATATCTCCTTCTATACTATTCAATTCACTTTCTATAAAATTGAACAAAGTCAATGGCTCTACCTGAGATGGCAATGCAGACGTGATACTTGTAAGTAGTGCAACATTTCTAAACAGATCAAGAGCATGCCAGTAAGCATATGCTCTGATGAATCTTACCTCATTGACAAAATTGTCAATTTCTGCATTCTCGGCTGCAGAGAGACTTGAGGGTCTAGATTCCGCAATTCTCAAAAAGTCATTCGCCAACGAGATCGTGTAAAAAATACGATAATAAAGCACTCTCACGAACTGATTATCAGAACCCCATAAATGAGAATGCAAATCTCGAATTCCAGAATCAGTCCAAGCTATGATAGCTTCATCTGTGGTCAACTCCTGAGCCTTCCAGTATACTCTCAAGTAACTAGAGAATCCTTCATCATTAATGATACTTAAATCACCTCTACCAGCAGGTCCTTGCTGTCCGGTCAGGGTAAGTGAAGCATATACTTTTGCTACATAACCTTGGTACCCTTCAAAGTTTTCGAAGGCCACACCTTCAGTCAATCCATTCTTCGGTACCAGATCTAAATCTGTACAAGCGCTTAAGGAAATGACTAATATTATTGAATATATTTTTTTCATAATTTCTACTAGTTGAAATTAACATTAATACCGAACACAAACGTTCTAGAACGTGGGTATAGATTGTTATCTATTCCATTAATTCCAGCTTCAGGATCCAAACCATTATAACCCGTGAGTGTCAATAAATTGGAACCAGTGAAATAAGCTCTGCTCCTAATCTTTTCGCTCAATTGAAAATTGTAAGCAATCGTTATATTATCCAATCTCAAGAATGATGCATTTTCCACATAGTAGTCGGACAGTAATTGGCGATCAGTAAAATCATTGGTAAATGCAGAAAGATGAATGTTGTTTGGAGCAAAAGCATTGTTTACCCCTTCATAAGCACCATACTGAGACTCTACATTGTTGTAAACATAGCCTCCTAACTGACTTCTTAATGTTACTGCCAAATCAAACTTCTTATAAGTGGCATTGGCCGTTAATCCTAGAATGGCATCAGGTGCCGGGTTTTCATAAGGTCGAAGATCATCCTCATTAATTCTTCCATCATTGTTCTGATCAACATAAATATCCAAGTCATTCTTAATACCATCGTCGTTGAAATCTACATTATCAGAAATCGGCTTATCACCTATCATTCTGTGCTCATAAACAAAAAATGAATTAACAGAATGCCCTACTTTCAGAATCTGCACGCTCTGACCTACATCTCCAGAGATACCACCAGTCGTATATCCTTGGAAATCAGGAAGATTTGAGTTATCTAATTTTAAGATCTCGTTTCTATTCATAGCGGCATTGAAAGTAATATTGAGCTTAGCATCGGGCTTGTCAATAGCTACAGTATTTACTAATAACTCTATTCCCTTATTTTCAATTTCTCCAATATTAGTTACAGCTCTATCTCCCGTTAGCGTTCCAATAGGGAAAGCAATATTGAAGAGTAAGTCGGTAGTTACTTTACGGTACACATCTAATGACCCATATAATCTACCTTCAAATAAACCGTAATCAATACCCGCGTTCAGTGATTTGGTTTCCTCCCATTTTATATCAGGGTCAACGGCATTTGGCCTGTAAGTCTGAATGGTGTCATTACCCAATAGGTACTGAGCTCTTACACCGCCAACTTCATATAAATTCACATATAAGTAGTCTCCGATCTCTTGGTTACCTGTGACACCATAACTTAGTCTCACACTCAAATCGGAAAACATACTTTTCAATGGTTCTGCAAAAGATTCATCCATTATTCTCCATTTTGCAGCCAAGGATGGGAAAAGACCCCATCTATTTTTCTTACCAAATCTTGTACTACCATCCCTTCTTAGAGTTCCTGTAAGCACATATTTATCATAAATCGAAAAATTGGCCCTACCCCAAAACGAAATCAATCTATTTTCCCAATCATTGGTGATTGGCTGTTGGAGATATGCCGAACGATCGTTCAAATCTCCTGTTGTTAAAAATTTTAAAGGATCTGTTATCTGCAGATTCTCATACAATACGGTATCAGCTTCTCCAAGTGTATAGTGAGTGTTGACTGTAGTACTGAAATCTTGATATGAATAACCTGCGATAAAGTCTGCCTTTCCGAATGAAAGTTTGGTGTTATAATTCACATAGCCCTCTAACAGGTTACTTGACCTTTCGTCTTGATAATAGCTATAAGACCCTCTATTACGACCTACCTTAGCGTTTGGCAATTGACTGTTCTGACTATATCCTTCTGAATGGTCATAAGCATAATTAACCTTTACTGACAAACCTTCTAAAAAAGGCATATTGTAAACAGCACTTGCACCAATTAAATTTCTGTAAGTCTGGCCAATATTGAACGTTTGCTCAATCTGTGCTACTGGGTTGCTTGGGGCTAATGGATTCGAGAATTCGAAATAACCCCCTGTAGTGGTATCTCCGGGTGCAAGAATCTCTTGGGTAGGATCAAAAATCAAAGCCCCTCCAACCACTCCGGGAGCAAACCTGTTATTTATTACGGAATTCTTAGAAGTGATATTTATCGTCAAATCCTTATTGAATAGATATTGAGTATAATTCAAAGAACCAGCAATTCTCTCTGTATTTGAAGTATTCAAAATACCATCAAGGTTTTGATAACCTAGTGATACTCTTCCGTTGTAGTTTTTACCTCCAAATGACAATCCCAAATTATGGTTTTGCCCTTGAGCAGTTTGAAGTACTTCATCCAACCAATCAGTGCTGGTCTCACCTAGATCATCGAAATTTCTCTTTCCCTCTTGCTCCACCGCGGCTCGAAACTCTGGAGTAGTCAACATTCTCACTCTATCAATTATAGTACTGATAGAATATGATCCATCATATGAGACTTGAATTTTTCCAGCTTCACCCGCCTTAGTGGTGATGATGATTACTCCATTAGCTCCCCTAGACCCATAAATGGCTGCAGCCGAAGCATCCTTTAATACGGTGATATCAGCTATATCTGCAGGGTTGATAAAGTTCAATGGATTTCGACCTCCCGCGACTCCTCCTCCATCTAGTGGAATTCCATCTACAACGAATAGCGGATCATTACTTGCAGAAATAGAGGTTCCTCCACGCATTCTAATAGAAATACCCCCTCCTGGTGAACCATCATTTGAAGTAATCTGAACTCCCGCTACTTTACCAGCAATTAACTGTTGAGGTGAGGCAACCATACCTTGATTGAATTCCTTAGAATCAATTTTATTGACCACTCCGGTAACATCACCTTTTTCCACCTTACCATACCCGATAACCACAACCTCTGCCAATTCTTCAATATCAAGTTCCATATTGACATCAATGACAGAAAGGCCACCGACAGGTCGCTCTTGTGTTTCGTAGCCCACGAATGAATACACCAAAACAGCCCCGTCTCCTACAGATAATCTGTAGTTGCCATCAAAATCTGTTATCGCGCCATTCGAAGTTCCCTTCTCCAAGACAGTTAGCCCTGGTATGCCTACACCATCAGCAGCATCCACCACCGTTCCAGAAACAGTTCGTTCCTGAGCAAACGCTCCATATTGATTGAATCCAACCAAAAATGCACAAGCCAACACTAAAGAACGAAATTCCTTCCTTTCCAGAATTGGCCATCTAAATAAATTGTACTTCTTCTTCATACGCTTTTTGTTACTTACTTATTTCTTTATCACCCTTCTGCTAACCACACCCTTAGGTGTATAAATCTTAACTATATATAGACCAGCCTCTAATTGAGCCAAGTCGATCTGTTTCTCTCCGTAGTACCCTGCGGAATGTCTTATCACTCTACCAGACAAGTCTAGCACCTCCAAAGAAACCGCCTCATTGGCCGTCACTTTCATCACGTCAGTAATTGGATTTGGGTAAATTCTGATACTAGGGTCTTCGATGCTGATCGCTGTTAAAAAATCGATAGCATCTACTTGGATATAATTATCAATCGGTTTGGAAGTGTAGAAATAAAACTCTCCTGGCTTTAATTCTACCTCTTCATTTGGATTATCTACGGTGATTTTCTCCCCCGTGAAGTAGTTATACCATTCTCCAGCCTCTACAAAATGAGGATCTCCAGTGCGTTCAGTCTTGCTGAAATTTCCAAAAATACTAACCTTAGTATCAGGTCCATTATAATTAATCCATTTCACAGACCCCTCAGGCTCCCATGAAAAATATTGATCATCTATCAAACCAGTCTTGGTCTTGAGGTTAATCAATGACTGATAGGTGGCAAATAGTCTTGATCGTTCTTTATCCTCTAAGTATTCCCATTTTGTTGGTTTTACACCTAACCTATCATCGTTTAGTTCCACGTCGTAACCAAACTCTCCAAATTGCCATATCATTTTAGGGCCTGGAACCATGAAGAAAAAAGTAGCATTTAGTTTCAAGCGATTCATCTGATACTCAAACGAATTCTTGCTTGATCTTGCGACATCCCATTGGACACGTTCTTCATCATGACTCTCCATATAACCTACAACTCCAGCTTCATCCCAGTCACGAGTACCATGATACAGCCAATCGATGTTGGACGCATTCCCTTTCGCAGTACTTCTAAATACACTGTTCATATGACCCCAAAGCATCATTCCATAATTGGCCAATACTTTTTCTTCATTGTTTTCTCCGAGATGCTCCAATATCACATAGGTTTCAGGATTCTGAGCCCAAATCACATCAGCCATTCTCTCTAATAGAGCAACCCTAGAAGCGTCATATTGACCCCAAAGGCCTACATTACCAAGTGTATTTTTCTGCGTGAATCCCTTTGATAAATCAAACCGGTAACCATCGACATGATATTCATCCACCCAAAAAGTAATTACCTCATCTAGATATTCCTTGGTATACTCACTTTCATGATTGAAATCATAGCCCACATTAAAATCATGCTTTGGGGAAACATTCAACCATGGATTTGTAGCCGTAGGAGGACCAAATTCTCCGCTAGCATCCATTTTCACCAATGGACTCCTACCGAAATGATGGTTCATCACCATATCCAAAATAACAGCCATTCCACGCTTATGCGCTTCATTGATAAGTTCCTTTAGATCATCTTCGGTACCATAGAATTTATCCACTGCCAATTTGAATGAAGGGTTATATCCCCAACTCAAATTTCCTTCAAACTCATTCACCGGCATGAATTCGATAGCATTGATTCCCAAGGAATCCAAATAGTCTAACCGCTCAGTAACGGCTTTGAAAGTTCTATCCTCGGTAAAATCTCTTACTAACAATTCATAAATCACAAGGTCTTCTTTAGCAGGCTTTACAAAGCTCTCATCTGACCAATCAAATTCAGTCTGATTAGTCTGTAAAACCGCAACCTCTTGGTAACCCTGATCCGGGAATTTTATCAAATCAGGATATCTATTTTCTTGAATAACCTGTCCATCATCGAAAGATGAAATCACCTTCCTTGTATATGGATCAGCAATGAGAATTTCACCGTCTATTAAATATTGGTATGTGTACTCCTTACCTGATGTTAGTCCATCTATGGTCAACCAAAACTTGTCGCCATCCTTTTTCATCAAATAGCCTTGATCAAGGCTCCAATTGTTAAAATCTCCAAGCACAAACACATTTGATTTGTTGGGAGCCGTTAAGACCAGGATTGCACTTGTGGCCGAGATGTAATTAGCTCCATTGTGGAGGCCTGCCGGGATCGATAGGTTGTCAACCTTAGGATTAACTATATAGGAATGAGTAAACTCATCCATCTCAGAATCAGTAGCGGCAACAAGTCTTAGCTTATGGGCAGAACCATCGGCAATCACGGTAAAAGAATGCGTGAAATCAGATACATTCTCTGCCGTTACGACAACTTCATCATCGTGATACAGCGTAAAATCCGACGTTTCAGAAGTAGCAGCATCGATCGCTATCACTTGATTTTCATTATAAAATTTAAATGAACTGACCGGACTAGATACTTTTAGATCGAATCCTGATGACAACTCAAAGACATAATCAGTGGTTTGGCCATTGGACCAATCATTACCTTTTAGAAGGATGCCAACTTTATCAATTTGATCTTTAGATAACCCTGTAAAGTTCGTAAGGGTTAAGGATAGCTCAAATATCACTTGGCCACCGTTTGTTATCTTGGTAAACTTAGCTGCGTCCGTTGCAGTAGCATCGCTTGATGCGGGGTTTACATTTGTAGGGACATTTGCGTTGTTATTGTTGGGTATCCACAACCATATCCAGGCATCGGAGAGAGTACTCAATGATGTGCCTGTGACATCATAGGTAATTTTGATTTCTTGATCGGCAGAAAAAAATGTGGGATCAATCTCAGGGGTAATCTCTAGTGATTGTGCACTTACACTTAAGGCAAGTAAACTAGATAGTATTAGAAAGCTGATTTTCTGCATCGAGAGTTTTGAAAAACTTGGAGAGTTAAAAATTAGGGCTACCCCGAAAGGGTAGCCCTAAAAAATGCACTATTTAATTATTATTCAATGGTACCAACACCAGTTTTGAAATTCAATTTGATTGTTTGTCCAGCAGTCACAGCATTTCTAGCCTGATCACCACCTTTTCCTCTGTACTCGATTTTTCCATCAAGCACTACGAATTCTGCTTGCCACCATTCTACTGCATCAGTAGATTCTGCTTTAGTCAGCGTATTTGAAGCAACGTGAATTCTAAGATCACCAGCTCCTGATGTTACTGGAGAAGTAATTACTTCATTGGCATTATCAACAGTAAATGCATGCGTAGCAGCATCCCAGCTTCCAAACGCATCACCTATTCCGTAAACCTTTGGAGCATTTACTTCAATAGTTTCTTTATCCAAGTTTACAACCACAGTGTAATATCCTGCCGCTGCTGGAGGCGGAACATTATCAGAACCTTTAGCATATACACCATCTGTAGCGTCTCCAGATTTACCGAAATCACCTACCCAGTCAGCTACAGGAGCAAATTTGAAACCCTCATTATTTGTAGGTCCGTCTATCCAAACTATAGCCCAAAAAACATGAGGGTTGTCCGCAACCGCATTAAGCTGTACGCCGTTTGCAGCCCAGTCCCATCCACCGATAGAACCACCAACCATATACATTGCTTCTGGGTACTCAGGTAGAGGCTCTACATCGCCAGTTCTCTCTAGGCTCATTGAAATGCTATTTCCTTCACCTGGTGTGTAAGTCACGATGATAGTGTACTCTCCATCAACACCATCTCCACCAGCAAATTTGATATTAGATCCACCAGGAGCTAAAGCATCAACCTCACCACCGAAATTCGTATTAAAATTCAAACATGGCTCTAAAGCTTCATCACAATCTTCAGCGTCAATATCAAGATTCCAGTTAGAATTGTATCTGATCTTGAATTCAGTATCAGGACCTCTTAACACAATCTTCTGCCCCATATATTTCACTTCATCTTTTGTCGCTGAAACCAACGCAATTTCTTGCCCTGCGCTCCATCCTCCTTCAGTAGCGTTTCCGATAACTTCCCAATAATCAACAGGAAGAACTACATATTGGCTTGTAGACTTATCAAACTGAACTTGGACTAGACCACCATCACTCGGAAGACCTGACATAGTAGCAGTTCCATTCTCAGAAAGTGTTCCCAACTTGTAATTCAATTTGTCATTATCAGCATTTACTTCTTCTGTAAATGATCCACCTAATACTGTAACATCATCACCATCTACTTCTACAAAAGAGAATAGACCATTTGTCATGAAAATGTATCCTTCAAAAAGACCAGGTCTTTCTTGGGTACCAAAATCAGGAGCTCCAACAAGTGCTTCTGTTAACAAATGAGCATCAGTAGTATCAGTTCCTACAGCTGTTCCTACTATGTAAACTCCATCGGAGAGGTTTCCTCCGCTTCCACCACCTTTGATGATGTCCGTGATATCGTCCTCACCGCTATCACATGATATAGTACCCGCCACAAAAGCAAGGGCAAACATCATAGTTAAAAATTTCATTGACTTCTTCATACTTCTTCAGTTAAATTAAAAATACTCAATAATTAAAATAATACAATTTTTACAGTTTTCTTTTGGCTTGAAACGAATTGAAAAAATTTGCCTTCATTTTTCCATTTTCGTAGCTTCAGGGCTGAATAGGTAAGCAAAACTGAAATTCTCACATCTATCCCTTCCTAATGCTTATTCAATTTAAAAATTCCCAATGAAAAAACATCAAAATCGCCCCTCATTTTATCTGAATGTACTTTCGCAAACGTGTGCGAAGGTCAAATATTTTTATATTTTTCATATTTGAGAACGTTTTCATGGTCAATTTTTTGAATTATCATCAAAATCAGGCTTGTTCCGAATGAAAATACCTTTAGTTCGGCTATCAATCCTTAAATTCTAAGAATAATACAATTTAAGATATAACATCTCTCCATACTTTGCCTGATGAGAATATTAGTTAACTTTATGAATTCAAGAGAAAAGCATTGAAGAAAAGAACAACTATTAAGGATTTGGCAAGGGAATTGGGAGTTGCGCCAAGCACTATCTCAAGAGCACTAAAAGACAGCCCCGAGATTAATACCAATACTAAAAAACGGGTTAGAGAGCTTGCTGAGAAACTTAACTACGTTCCAGACTCTATTGCCTTAAGCCTAAGAAATCAAAGAACGAACTCAATAGGGATTCTGCTTCCAGAGTTCGTGCACTTCTTTTTCTCTACTGTGGTCTCTGGAATAGAGGATGTGGCTTATGCTCAAGGGTATCAGGTTTTTGTTACCCAATCCAATGAAAACTATAAAAAGGAAGTGGTGGATTGTATGGGTCTGCAAAACACGCGTGCAGATGGTTTCTTGATTTGTGTCTCGAAAGAAACTCAAAACTTCGATCATATCCGTGCCATGATGGACAAAGGTTTCCCTGTGGTTTTCTTCGATAGACACATCCCATCAATTGACTGCTCCCTTGTAAAGGTCAACGACCAGAAAGGTGGGTACCTGGCGGGCAAGCACCTGGTAGAGCAAGGTTGTAAGCGCATTGCTTACGTGGGAGGACCAAAAAGCCTAGTTGATATTCAACAACGAAAGACCGGATTAGTCCAAGCCATCAAGGAAGCAGGACTTAAATTTGATAGAGAGCTGGAAATCGAAGTTGATTACCCTGTCAATAATCCAGAGAAGGTCTCTAAGCTTAAGAAGCTATTGGTTGAAGGGAAACCAGACGGGATTTTCGTTCACAATGATATGGTGGCCATAGAACTACTAGAGATAGCGAAGAAAAATAACATCGATGTACCTAATGACGTCAAGATTATTGGATTTAGCAATTGGTTCTTTACCAAACACACTTCACCCACCCTATCAACTATTGAGCAAAATGGATTTGAGATAGGCCGACGAGCCGCTCAATTATTGCTAGAGGAGATAAAGCACAACGAACAAGAAAAAGGATTCATTGAGCCGCAGAAAATAGAGCTAGACCCTCAATTGATCATGAGGGAGTCTACTGTTGGCTATACCTCTTAGAGCTTCTCTACTACTAGGTTATGATTGGTGTAAATACAGATATCAGCTGCGATATTGAGACTTTCGCGCACCATTTCTTCTGCGGTCATGTCCTTAGCGTGTCTTTTCATACCCATAGCTGCAGCTCGCGCATACATACTCCCTGATCCAATAGATGCAACATCTTCATCGGGCTCCAGCACATCACCTGTTCCTGATATCACCAATATCTCCTGCTTATCAGCTACTATCATCATTGCTTCCAATTTTCTGAGGTAGCGATCCGTCCGCCAATCTTTCGCCAGTTCTACGGCGGCACGCTTCATATTGCCGGTATAGGTAGCTAATTTCTCCTCTAATCTCTCCAGGAGCGTAAATGCATCAGCCGTGGAGCCTGCAAAGCCAGTGATGATTTTACCATCATTGAGTTTTCTGATTTTCTTAACGTTGCTCTTAGCCACGGTATCACCCATAGTAGCTTGACCATCAGCTCCAATCGCGATTTGCCCATTGTGTTTAATAGCTACTACAGTAGTTGATTTGATTTTTTGCTGTGCCATAATCTGAATTTGTTTGATAATCCTTTTCGCAAAAGTCCGACCAAATATAAAAATTGGTCAGGTCTGCCTAGCTGTATCTATCTATTCAGTCAATAAGGCCGACTTATTGACTACAAAACAAAAAAGGCTGCCAAAATTGGCAGCCTAACAATAGTTTTAAATTAGAATTCTGACCGGATCTTCCAACAATCCTTTTAGAGTTTTGAGGAAGGCTGCACCTGTGGCGCCATCCACAGTTCGATGATCACAAGTGAGTGTTACCTTCATCGTATTACCAATAACAATCTGACCTCCTTTAACTACTGGCACTTGATTGATGGCACCAACAGCAAGAATACAAGACTCAGGCGCATTGATAATTGAAGTAAATTCTTCGATACCAAACATTCCTAAGTTAGATACTGTGAAAGTGTTCCCTTGCATCTCATCAGGTTGTATTTTCTTCTCCTTAGCTTTCGCGCTGAATGCTTTCACTTCCGAAGATATCTGAGCAAGACTCTTATTATCAGCGAATTTCACCACTGGCACTATTAGCCCATCATCTACTGCCATAGCCACACCAATACTAATATGGTGATTCTGACGAATTGAGTTAGTATCGCTCATCCAATAGGTATTCACATTTGGATGCTTGCGAAGTGAGGCCGCTACTGCTTTGATTACGATATCATTGAACGATATCTTGACTGGAGCAATTTCGTTGATGCTCGCTCTCGCTTCAATGGTACGATCCATATCAATTTCCATCGTTAGATAGAAATGTGGAGCTCCAAATTGGCTATTGGTCAAGCTCTTAGTGATGGCCTTACGCATTTGCGATGCTTTCACATCTGTATAGCTTTCTTCGCCTACTACAGGCGCAAAGCTTGGAAGGGCTGATCCTGAAGCAGCTGGTGCTGCTGAAGGTGTAAAGCTTTCGACATCCTTCTTAACTATTCTACCACCATCTCCAGAACCACTGATTTGACTTAAGTCAAACCCTTTTTCACTAGCTATTTTCTTAGCCAAAGGCGATGCTTTGATTCTTCCATTACTATTTTGATTCTCAGCAAGTGCTGACGTAGCGGATGGAGCAGGTGCACTTGACGCAACTGGCGCTGGAGCACTTTCTTCCTTTGGAGCACTTGCCGCCTCTTCTGTCTTAGTTCCTCCACTTGCATTTTCAGCAGCCAATAAAGTCTTCCAATCAGCCCCTTTCTCACCTACGATGGCAATTACACCATCCACTGGCACTGAACCTCCATCACCAACAGCAAGATGAAGTAAAGTACCATCTTCATAAGCTTCTAATTCCATGGTAGCCTTGTCAGTCTCCACTTCTGCTAGAATATCTCCTGAAGAAACTTCTTCACCTTCCTTTTTCAACCAAGTAGAAATAACCCCTTCTTCCATGGTGTCACTCATTTTTGGCATTCTTATCACCGAAGCATTGATACCTGATGTATCTAAAGTTGCAGCCGGAGCTGCTGATTCTGCTTTTTCCTCCTGAGCAGGAGTTTCTTCAGCTCCGCTATTATTTGCACCCTCTAAAAGACCAGATATATCTTCACCTTTTTCACCAATGACAGCTATTACTCCATCTACAGCTACCGCTTCTTGCTCCTGGACACCTATGTGCAACAACACACCATCTTGGTAGGACTCCAACTCCATAGTTGCTTTGTCAGTCTCTACCTCAGCTAGCACATCGCCTGAGCTTACCTCATCTCCCACTTTTTTGATCCAAGCAGCAATAACACCTTCTTCCATAGTGTCACTCATCTTGGGCATTCTGATTATCTCCGCCATTTTAGATTAGCTTTATTAATTCTTGATATAAAGTGCCCAAAGTTAACCGCTATCCGTTTTTCTCCAACATCTTTATTCCTTTAATTTGACGAGCTTATTCAAATACAAATCAAATCTCACTAGTTCAACTTGAGATTCTATAGATGCCTGCATCAAATAACTTCGATTACGTTCGCCCTGCTGGTTTATTCAATGGTCATATGGAAACCATTTATCCGGCTTTCTTTCGTAGAATCACATGCATTCCAAAATCAAGGAGAGAACGAATTGATACACCTGATAATGATTTTTTGGATGTCGATTGGTTCGAAAACGATTCAAGCCAGGTTGTGATCATATCTCATGGCCTAGAAGGTAGTTCTCGCAAGCCCTATGTTCTTGGAATGGCTAAATGCTTCCATGATGCTGGATTCGATGCGTTGGCTTGGAATTATAGGAGCTGCAGTGGAGAAATGAACAGAGGAAGGAGGATGTATCATAGTGGTGCTACAGATGATCTTGCCTCCATTGTAGAATTAGCTGCAGCGAAATACTCAGAAATCTTCTTAGTTAGCTTTAGTCTGGGAGGTAATTTGGTGCTAAAATATCTAGGAGAAAGGACTTGTCACCCTAAGATTAAAAAGGCTGTCGCTATTTCTGTTCCATTGGACTTGCACAAAAGTGTACAAGAGATGAATTCTGCAAAAGGTTGGATTTACGAAAAGAGATTCATCAGCAACCTCCTCAAAAAAGCCAAAATCAAAGCAAATCAGCATCCAGACATTTATGATGTGGACAACCTGAAACAAATCAAATCACTTTATGATTTTGATGATTTGGTGACTTCTCGGATACATGGCTTTGAGAATGCCGCTGATTACTATCAAAAATGCTCAAGCAAAAACTTCCTCTCAACCATAACCATACCTACTCTGGTGCTAAACGCCATGAATGATCCAATCAACAGCAAGGATAGTTGTGATCATGAGCTCTTTAAGGATTTAAAACATGTCTATCTCGAATCGACCAAGCAAGGAGGTCATGTAGGGTTTGCGCAGTTGGGCTCAAAACCATATTATTGGTCAGAAGAAAGAGCTCTTAGATTTTGTCAAGAAAATATGAATGAGCCGCTAGGCATTTCATAAATTACCGCTTATGTATAATAGTTACGCCCTTTTTTCGGAGCTTGATGTCATCAAAACCTACTTTTCGTGTGGTGGTGAAATTGAATATAGCAAGACCTACCTAGCAACGCCCACCGAGCGACTACCTGTTGTTCTAGCGGAAGATTTAAAATTAGAGCAACTCTATTGGGGAGTAACTAACGAATTGGCCAAAGGGAAATCTGTAAGCAGAAAATTGGTCAACCTACCCATAGAGCAGGCCTTGGAACGGCCAATGTATAGGAAATTGATTAGCGCAAGAAGATGTGTGATTCCTAGCAATGGATTCTATCTCTGGAAGCAGATAAGCAAAAAGCAGAGAACACCCTACTTCGTCCATTTAATAGATAATCAGCTGTTTGGCATTGCGGGAATTTGGGATGAATACGAAGACTTTGAAGGCAACATTAGCCATACCTTCAATATGATACTGACGCTAACAGACAACAAACTATCTAGCTATCATGAAGAGCGCCCAGCTGTGCTCACAAAAGAAGCAAGTCAACTTTGGCTGCAAGCTGAGTTAGATCCTGATCTGGCCAGGCAATCCGTACTGGATTTTGATGAAAATCTACTCGCTTTACATGCAGTGAATCCCAAGTGTTTTGACGGCTCTAAAGATTCACCAGAAATTATTAATCCTACATTGCCTTCCGATCAGTTTGGAAATTATACCTTGTTCAGCTAAGTTTCAGTCCGAAAAGCCACCCAGTTTTATTGATTCACTCGATTATTAAGTTATCCTGTTATGAAAACTTACCTCTCCGCTGGGGCTTGTTCACTTATTTTACTAGCCATTCTTATTCCCCTGAAGTCATCCGCTCAACCAGAAAAATTGTATACCAAGGGAATGAAAGCCTTCTATAAGGAAAAATTTGATGAGGCCATTGGTTATTTTGAAGAAATAGAAAGCTCAGGCAGGACATTCAAAGACACAAAATATCGAAAAGAAATAAGCTACCTGGTACAAAAAGAGCATCGTGAACGTGACTTGACCACCTTCCTTGCTTTTAGACAGTACAAAGCCAAGTCGGATAAATTTTATCATTATTGGTTGGGGAGGATCTACGCCAATAGATACGCTTTTCCTGAAGCGGTCGATTCATGGAAGACTTTCTTGTCCATGAAGGCCTATAAGAGTGATGAAATCATAGAGGAAACGCAGGATTTCTTGGCCCATACGGAGTATATGGTTAAGTATTTTGACAATCCTGACAACTATGAAGTACATCAATTAGGTTCCCCTATCAATTCCGAATACGCTGAACTCTCCCCAGTTTTTTCCAAAGACAATAACCGATTAATATTCACTTCTAATCGAAACAATAGCGCTGGAGACGTATATGAAGTTTTTCAAGCTTCTAGTACAGATAGTGGGTGGGACATCCCAAAAGCAATCACTTCTATTGGTCAAATAACTAGAGAGAAGGCCAATATTGAGATAGTCAATGAGGATGGTAAGCTTTTTATTTTTAGAGAAGAGAAAAAGAATAAAGGAGACCTTTTTTACAGTGAATTGAGCAATCAATCTTGGTCCGAACCCGTGGAGTTTGATAATAAAATCACCAGCACTCATCTCAAATCCCATTTCTATATCAATGAACACGAGGATAGAATTATCTTCTCCGCTCCTAATAAAAAACTGGGATTAGATTTATTTGAATCCTTTAAAGATGCGGAGACCGGAAAATGGGAAAGCCCTCATCCTTTTGCCCCCACTGTCAATTCAGGTTATGATGAGGATAGCCCATTCTTATCAGCAGATGAAAGTAAATTCTATTTCAGCTCAGATAAACCCGGAGGTATCGGCGGCTTTGATATCTATGTTTGTACGTATGATCCAACAGAGAAAAAATGGTCAGAGGCTGAGAATCTTGGGTGGCCAATTAATTCACCTGATGACGAGCAATTTTTCAAAATGAATCCTGATGGTACTTCTGGATATTTCTCAAGTAATCGAATACATTCGCTGGGTGATTATGATATTTTCTACTTCTGGGAAATTCAGAAAACCAAGGTAGAAGGAAGAGTACTTTATGCACACAACGAAGCTCCAGTTCTTAAGGGTGAGGTTCGCTTCCACCCAACCCAATACCTAGACGAATACTTCAGATCAAAAATTGATGAGGAAGGAAAATATAGTACGGAAGTAATTTCTAATGAGGTATTCAGAGTGGAAATCATGGACGGCTTTGATACGCTTCTGACGCAGCCTTTTGCAGTGGTGGATGTAGAAGGAGAATCAGTGACTCACCACAAAGACTTCTATGTAATAGCGAAAGATCTCGGTGAAGAGGAAACTACAATGCTCAAGAACAAGTATGCTTCTGAGCAAATAGTGCCTGAAATAAAAGAAATCGTAGGGCCGACAAGTAAGGCATTAGAGACACCAAAAAATACCGAAGAATCAGAAAATACAACTGAAGATAGCACTGAATTAACAGAACTGCAGGATACAACCACTGCACTGATTGCTGATGCTATAGAAGAACAAAAAGATCAACCTGAAGAAGAGAAACCAATAATTTCAGAACCAATCGCAGAGATCAAGGCTCCTGTAGAAACAGAGAAAAACACGCCTCAAGCGTTTAATACGGGTGAAACTCTTACCAGAATTTTCTTTCCTTACAATGGCAGTCAACTAATTAAACAAGCTCTTCCCAAACTGGAAGAACTCGTAACCATGATGAACGCTAACTCAGAAATGAAAATATTGATTGAAGGACACACGGACAATATCGGATCCAAACAAACCAATCAAATGGTGTCTGAAAAGAGAGCCCAAAATGCAAAAAACTGGGTGGTGAAGAAAGGCATCAATAAAGATAGGATAATAGTTGTGGGGTACGGAGAATCCCGCCCTCTAGCATCTAATGATGATGAGGAAAATGGTAGAGAGTTGAACCGAAGGATAGAAGTGAAAACTTTGAAAAATTAAACCAGAATTTTCAAGCACAGGGTTATTACAAAGTCAATTTTCGATAACTTGAAGGTCAATTTTATAGAATTCTATGATGCGACTAAAAGCGACCTTTTTAATCCTTTTTCTTTCGACATTCTTTTACTCGATTGCTCAGAAAGAGACACGCTATTACGAAAAGGGTGAATTGGCTTTAGCAGGACACCGCTATGCAGAAGCCCTGAAGTATTACACCGAGAGTTATAACATCAATTACTCTATTGAGGATATTACTTACAAAATAGAATTTCTTACCCTCCTCTTACCTCAGGGGGACGACAAAAGTCTCGATCAACTTCTGGCATACGAAACACCTTATGGAGAATCTGACGATCACTATTATTATTGGTTGGGTCAGGTCTACATGCGAAGGTATCAGATCGAAGAAGCTATTGATGCTTTTGAAAAATTTCATCAGAAAATAGCCTACTCAGGCAATTCAGATGATGAGTCTAAAGAACTAATTGCTTATAGCAAGCAGCTACAGAAGTTTTTCAACAATCCAGGAGAATATGAAATTCATCAATTGGATGCTCCGATTAATAGTGCAAGCATGGAGATAAGTCCAGTGTATTTTGAGGAAAATCGCGAACTCCTTTTCGCATCAGATCGAGACGGAAGTGGGTTGACTCCCTTTTCCATTTACTATTCCAAAAAAGGTAACGACGGGTGGAGCCCCGTGAAGAAAGTTCCTAATCTTGGCTCGTTCACTAAAGAAAATGCCAATATAGAAGTAGTAAACAACGATGGTAAATTGTTTCTTTTCAGAGAGGAGAAAGGTGGAGACCTGTTTTACAGCACCGCTTCAGGTGATGACTGGACCATACCTGTAGAATTTGACGCGCGGATCTCAAACAACCATTTGGCGTCTCATTTCTTCATCAATGAGCATGAAGATCGTATCATTTTTTCCTCTGATGAGGGCGATGCAGGATTAGATATCTACGAATCATTCAGAAATCACGAAAATGGCAAATGGAGCAAACCAAGCCCTTTCTATTCAACGATCAATACTGAATTTGATGAAGACAGTCCATATTTATCACCCGATGAAAATCGACTGTACTTTAGCTCTAAAAGACCTGGAGGAATAGGTGGATATGATATTTACGCCTCCAAGTACAACCCAGAAGATTATTCATGGTCAGAGCCTGTTAATCTTGGATGGCCAATCAATTCACCCAACGACGAACTCCATTTCAAACTCAATGAAGATCAGGAATCAGGATATTTTGTTTCGGATAGAACTCATACCAAAGGAGGCTTTGATATTTACTTTTTCTGGGAGGCAGAGCAAATCAAGATAGAGGGTAGAATATTTGACGAATCAGCCGGAAAAGCCCTATCCAATGCCCTAATAAAATTTCACCCGTCACAGTATCTTGACGAATCATTCACTTCTCGGATAGATGAGACTGGAAGGTATAGCACGAACATTATCGCTGAGGAAGTGTTTATGGTGGAGATCATTAAAGACGGTAAAGTGATTCACTCTGATCAATTTGAAATCCACGAAGCGTCAGGTGAACCAACCACCTATTTTAAAAACTTCTCAGTGAAGTATTAAACCAATCTTTAACCCCAAAAATTGAATAGTATGTATAGCTCAAGAATAGCAGGCATTGGCCATTATGTACCTGAAAATGTAGTAACCAATCATGATTTATCAGCCTTCATGGATACCTCAGATGAATGGATTCAGGAGCGCACCGGCATCAAAGAACGAAGATGGATAGACCCTAAAACTGATGACATGCCGTCTACCATGGGTACGAAAGCCGCGAAAATTGCTATCAGAAATGCGGGATTAACCCCCGATGATATTGACTTTATCGTATTCGCTACACTAAGTCCGGATTACTACTTCCCTGGCCCTGGGGTACAAGTACAAGAACAATTGGGCATTAAGGAGATAGGTGCTCTAGATGTCAGAAATCAATGTAGCGGTTTTGTGTATGGGCTATCAGTAGCTGATCAATTTGTCAAAACAGGCATGTACAAGAATGTATTGGTCATAGGAAGCGAATACCATTCTGGAGGACTAGAAAAGAGTACAAGAGGAAGAGGAGTCACAGTTATTTTCGGTGATGGAGCAGGTGCGGTTGTGCTTTCCAGATCAGAGGATACTACCAAGGGAATTTTATCCACTCACTTGCACTCAGAAGGTCAGCATGCCAAGGAACTAGCATTAATAGGTCCAGCTACCAATCGATGGGTAGATAAAATAATGGATGAGAATGATCCTGAAGATGTGAGCTACTTCCCACATATGAATGGGAATTTTGTTTTCAAACATGCAGTTACCCGCTTTAGCGAAGTGATCATGGAGGCATTGATCACCAATGGATTCAAAACTGAAGACATTGATATGCTCATCCCTCATCAAGCAAATTTGAGAATCAGCCAGTTTATTCAGAAGAAAATGGGACTTGGCGATGATAATGTATACAATAACATCATGCGTTATGGAAATACCACTGCGGCATCAATTCCGATTGCATTGAGCGAGGCTCACATGGAAGGAAAAATCAAAGAAGGTGACTTAGTATGTCTTGCTGCGTTTGGTAGCGGATTTACCTGGGCTTCAGCACTCATTCGCTGGTAATATGAGTGTAACAGATAAGGAGCTTGACATATTGTGCAATAGCACCTTTCTGTTGCTTAAAAATAGCTTAAGCGAAAAAATCGTTTCCCTGCTTTCTGAAATCGAAAGTGAGTTGCAGCCCATTGTATTGGCCAATAAATCACTCTACCCTACCGGAACATATTTCAAAGCTGGTAAAATATCAAAAGGCGAACAGTACAAGGGATTGCCCTACTTTATGCTGGATTATCCGAGGAAATTTACTCGAGATGAAATCTTTGCATTTAGAACCATGCTCTGGTGGGGACATCATTTTAGTTGCACTCTCCACTTGCAAGGGTCCATATTAACGGATAACAGAGAAAAACTCGTCAAAAACATTCTTGATGATGATCAACTTTATTTTTGCATCAATCAATCACCCTGGGAATATGATTATCCTTTGGATAACTATATCACTAACAGCGAATTGACTTCCAATAAGCTTAACGAGCAAATAGATCAAAATGGATTTATCAAAATAAGCCGTAAAATACCGATTGAAGCATGGGGTGAATATAAGTCCTTCACCAAGACAACTTTAGCCCGATTTTTGAAGTTGATAAAGTAATATGAGACTATTCTTAACTGTCATTTTCGGTACTATTTTTTTCGCCTGGAGCTATGCGCAGGAATTGAATCCTGAAGAAATGATCTTTGAGACGGATACGCTAGATGATGGTGTCTATGCTGTTCGCTACGAAAATGAAGTCATCGCGCAGATAGGAAAAGTTCAAAATGGTCTTAAGGTTGGAATCTGGAAGAATTTTCATAGAAATGGACAGCCCAAGGAGTTCGTAGAATACGAGAATGGACTTAAAACTGGCCAACAAACCAAATATGACAAGTATGGCAGATTGATTAATCGAAGTAACTTCAAAAATGACATCATCGATGGACTATACGAAGAATTCTATGAGAATGGTGTTGTTGCCCTCATTGGAAAATATACCGAAGGTGTGAAGGATAGCACTTGGACCGAAAGAGACCCTGAAGGGGATATAGTATATATCAAAAATTACCAAAAAGGACAGCTTCATGGATTGCAGCAATACTTCTATGCCATAGGTCGTATTAAGTCTGAAGAGCACTATAACAATGGTGTAGAAATGGGAAATTGGACATACTATTACGATAACAGGAAAGTTGCAAAAAAGCTTCGTTTCAAAAATGGGCTGTTAAATGGTCCCTATGCGGAATTCTTTCAGAATGGTATGAAAAGCGTAGAGGGCCAATATCTCAACAATCTAAAGACAGGTAAGTGGCTAAGCTTTTACTCCAATGGTCAGCTGTTCTCAATAGGCAATTATGTCGCAGATGAGCGAGATGGACTCTGGAAGCATTTTGACGAAAAAGGAAACCTGAGCTATGAAGGAAAATACCTCAAAGGTTTGAAAACAGATCAATGGATTTATTATTACCCTTCTGGTGAATTGAGCGAAATAGGAAGCTACCTGAGCGATGAAAAAGATGGACTCTGGGGAGCGTTTTATGAAAATCAGCAGCTCAAACAGGAAACGGCATGGGAAATGGGACGATTAATGGAAGCTTCTCCATTTTTCACTCCAAAAGGAATAGAGTTGGACAAAGGAACCTTAGCTAAGGGGAATGGATTAGTCTATTTGTACTATGAAGACGGCACTATTGAGTCCGCCTTGACTTACAAAAATGGAGTGCCAAATGGACCAGCCAAATATTATGATGGAAAAGGTAATTTATTAGCAAAGGGTGAATTTGCAAATGGACTAAAAGAAGGCACATGGAGTGAATTCCTCCGCGGAGGTAAAGTGGAAGCCAAAATGGAATACCAGTCTGGAGAGCAGATTGGAAACACACTCTATTTTAATAGCAATAACAAACCCATTCGCTTTCTAAACAACTCCGATTAAACAACTCCTCATTTTTATAGTTCTAAGAATATGTTCGGACTATTCAAAAAGAAATCAGAGAAGGAGAAACTTCAAGAGCAATACCGCTCTCTAATGGAGCAATCATATAAACTTTCTACATCCAATCGCCAGCAAAGCGATGCAAAAGCAGCTGAAGCAGACAAGATTCTCAAGCAAATGGATGAGCTAGATAGTTGAGTTCCACATATCATCGACTTTAGAGAAAAAAACTCTCAAAGATTCAGTTTCCACTTAGGCCTCACAATACCTAAACTGACCGTATTAGTAGCGAGATAAATCACGCAATTAGATTAATTTTCAACTATGATTATTAATCTCATCTCCTCTCCTCGCAACATCTCAACGGCGCTCATGTACTCTTTCGCTCAAAGAGCTGATTGCAAAGTAATCGATGAGCCATTCTATGGATTGTATCTGCTTCAATCTGGTATGGATCACCCGGGTAGGGATGAGATCATAGAGAGCCAGCCTAAGACTGTGGGAGGTGTGATCGAATGGATCAACGAATTGCATGCAAGACACACCCATGTATTTGTAAAAAACATGGCGCATCACCTTGTCGAAATGGATACTTCGTTTCTAATGAATTGGAAAAATGTACTCCTTATTCGGGATCCAAAGAAGCTTATCACTTCCTTCGCTAAGGTAATTCGCAACCCAACTATGTCTGATATAGGAGTCAGACGTCAAGAAGAATTGGAACAAACCTTGAGTAATTTTCAACAATGCCCGATTATTGATTCGGGAGTAATCCTTACCAATCCAAAAGCCATATTGGGCAAATTATGCGAACAGATAGGTATTCCTTTTGATGAAGCTATGCTTTCTTGGCAGCCTGGCGCCATCCAAGAAGATGGAGTATGGGCAAAGTACTGGTACAAAAATGTGCATGCATCAAATGGTTTTCAAAAGCCACTAGAGAGAGAAGAACAATTCCCTGAGCATTGTCTATCATTACTTCAGGAATCACAAGAAATTTACCAACGACTCTTTACTAAATCAATCCAATAAACAGGAAATCCAATGCTTCAAAAATTCAATCCCAAGAACGCCAACATAAAGATATGGGTAGGTGATGGACTAAAAGAAAGGGCTGAAGCCAAAATCTCGGTCTTTGACTCCTCTGTGCAAGGTGGAGATGCCGTATGGGAAGGATTAAGATTGTATAAGGAAGGAGTCTTCTGTCTGGATCGGCATCTAAACAGAATGTATGAGTCAGCTAAGGCTCTGGCCTTCACAGAGGTACCTGAGAGAGAATTTATCGTAGATGCTATCCGCCAAACATTGAAGGCCAACGACATGACTCATGATACGCATATCCGCCTGACTCTAACACGTGGGGAAAAATCAACCTCAGGCATGGACCCAAGAATCAATGATGCCGGGCCTTGTCTGATAGTGCTTGCTGAATGGAAACCATTGGTCTATGATAATCAAGCAGGGATTCGTGTGATCACAAGTACACAACGAAGAAACAATCCACAGTTTCTTGATAGCAAAATCCACCACAATAACCTCCTCAATAACATCATCGCGAAGATTCAAGCCAACTTTGCCAATGTGGATGCTGCTGTGATGCTCGATCATCATGGGTTCGTATCTGAACTCAATGACACCAACTTGTTCATGGTAAAAGATGGCAAACTGATGACGCCTTTTGCTGATGCTTGTCTACATGGTATCACAAGGGGATTGGTGATGGAATTGGCGGAAGCCGAAAAAATCCCTTCAGAAGAACGCAACTTGACTTTGGTGGACTTCTACAATGCTGATGAAGTATTTGCAACTGGCACCATGGGCGAACTCACTCCAGTCACCGAGATAGACGGCCGCATCATTGAAAACAAATCAGGGCTACAGGTTCGCGAGCAGCTTCAAGCCGCCTTTAATCATATTATCCCATCACTTTGTGAGGCTATCTGACGAAATTTGAGCTGTGCTATATTTTTATCAACCCAATATTACTCCAAGCAACGCCTATCTTGATGGCGAAGAATACCAGCATTGCGTTAAGGTATTGCGGAAAAAACCAGGTGATGAAATCGGCATCTTCGATGGAAAAGGGGGACAATTTCATGCAATAATAATCGGCATCAATAAAAAACAATGCGAGTTGAAAATCATCTCCGAGACTAAACTCAGCCCAAAGCCTTTCTCAACTCATATTGCCATTGCTCCTACTAAAAATATGGATCGGCTTGAGTGGTTTGTAGAAAAAGCTTGCGAGCTAGGAGTTGATCAAATCTCACTCATCCTCACCAACAACTGCGAACGTAGAAAAGTAAGGATAGATAGGCTTCAAAAGAAAGCCATAAGTGCTTTGAAGCAATCAAAAAGTGGTTTTCTGACAGAGATTGTTGATCTAAAACCTGTTAAGCAATTTCTAGAAGACTTAAACGGTACGGAAAGGTTTATGGCCTTTGTAGAAGATGGGTTGCCCTACCTGAGTAGTCAAATAAATAAAAATAGTAATTGCACCATCATGATTGGGCCTGAGGGTGACTTCACACAAGAAGAAGTACAATTGGCCTTGGCCAATAAATTTCAGAAAATCAGCTTAGGTGAAAATGTATTGAGGACTGAGACAGCTGGGCTTATGGCAGCTCACGTAGTTAATGTTGCTAATCAATACTGACCCGAGTTATTGCTTTTGGTAGATGGCTTCTACCTGCAATGTGTCCTGAATGGTATATGAGATATCCATCAAGGAATCATTGAGAGCGTTGAATGTGAAAGAATTGGTCACTTCACCGCTAAACTCTATCCGTTCAGCAAAATAACCGTCTTCATTGGCAACAATCGCCTCTCCAAATTCAGTTGAATTCAGATTACAGTTTGAATCGCCTACTAGCTGAGTTACATTCAACGCATCATCAGCCAGTAGTTCTATTCTGAACTGTTTAGCATTGGTACAAGTATCCAATCTGGAAGTTGAGATCCCTCCCACTTGCTCCGATAACGCCTGCCATGTAGCGCTACTTCCAATGCTCGTTCCACCAGAAAGGATGGCTGAAACTTGTGCGACTAGTCTCGAACTTGGCACTTTTTTCAATCTGGCGATATAGGCCTTATTTGAGAGGGTATATATCACTCTTAGGTTAGATGACGTGATCTCTGTAACTATCATGAAGCGATCATTGAGCGTTCCTGTGTTATCCAATATGAGTGAGTCAGTAAACAACAATTCCTCATCATCCTCTGTCAATTCTGCACTAGCGTTCAATTCTCCCATCAAAAGAGTGTCATAAAATACGCATTCAGCATCAAATGTCAACGAATAGAAGGCAATAGAATCATCATCTACTTGATCAAATACCCACCTTATCTCATCATTGCAGCTTGACAAATCTTGATCTACTCCATCAATGCTCATTGAAGTGATTTGCCAAGTGGCGATATCACCGCCGGTCAGCAGTCGCTCAACCTGATAGCCGTACAAACCCGCTGGATAATACGCCTCATCTTCGCATGCTGAAAGTACAACGCACGCCATTAAGATGTAGATCAGTTTTTTCATCCTCCAAATTTACCTTTTAATGCGGCAAGTTTCGCCTGCAAGTCACCTTCTGGTGTCTTTTCTTCCCTTCGTTTCTGAGGCTTGGGTTTGTTAGTCTTATTGGTTGGCTTATTCCTAGGTGCTGGACGACCATTGGGATCAGACTTCATAGACAATGAAATACGCTTTCTTGGTACGTCTACTTCCAATACAGTCACAAGTACTTTTTGCTGTAGCTTGACGACCTTGGCTGGATCCGACACAAAACTATCGGACAGGTGACTCACATGAACCAATCCATCCTGATGTACACCTATGTCAACAAATGCTCCGAATTTCGTGATATTCGTCACGATACCTGGCAGCTTCATCCCGGGACTAAGGTCAGATATTGCATGGACATGATCTGCAAAAGCAAAGGTTTCGAATTGCTCACGAGGATCTCTACCCGGCTTAGCCAATTCCTCAATAATATCTTTTAGTGTAGGCAGTCCTAAGTCTCCAGACACATACTTCTTCAAGTCAATTTTAGACCTCAACGAAGCATCACGTACTAAGTCTTCCACAGAACAACCCAAATCCTTAGCCATAGTATTCACAGTGTCATATCGCTCTGGATGCACTGCACTTTCATCCAAAATATTCTTGGCTCCTTTGATCCTCAAAAAGCCTGCCGCCTGCTCATAGGCTTTATCTCCAAGTCTAGGAATGACTTTGAGCTGATTTCTACTTTGAAAAGCCCCGTGTTCATTTCTATAATTCACAATATTCTCCGCCAGTTGGGGACCCAATCCCGACACGTAAGTCAACAACTGCTTGCTCGCAGTATTCAACTCTACACCAACTCCGTTTACACAACTCATGACAGTATCGTCAAGTGAATGCTTGAGTGCATTTTGATCTACATCATGCTGGTATTGGCCTACGCCAATCGACTTGGCGTCTATTTTCACCAATTCCGCCAAGGGGTCCATCATTCTTCTCCCTATGGAGACTGATCCCCTTACGGTCAAGTCATAGTCAGCAAATTCTTCACGTGCTACCTCAGATGCGGAGTAAATAGAGGCACCACTTTCATTAACCATGGCTACAATGATGCTCGGTGGTAATCCCAAGGTTTTTACAAACTGTTCTGTCTCGCGGCCTGCCGTGCCATTACCAATGGCTATGGCTTCTATCCCGTGCTTCTGACACAGCGCTGCTATGATAGCACCAGCGGTATGCGTGTCTCGCTGTGGTTCGTGAGGATAAATGGCCGTGTGCTCCAATAGTTTTCCCTGTCGGTCAAGACAAACCACTTTACAACCTGTCCTAAAGCCTGGATCAATAGCTAAGACAGCTTTCTGGCCCAATGGAGCAGCAAGAAGCAATTGCTTCACATTGTCTACAAATACATTGATAGCCTCCGCATCTGCCATTTTTTTACTTTCCAGTCTGGCTTCAGTCTCGATGCTCGGCTTAATCAGACGCTTATAAGCATCTTTGACGGCTATTTCTACCTGAACAGATGCTTCATTGTTAGTGGTAACAAACTGACGGTTGAGCAGTCCCACGGCGGTTTCTTCAGGCACATAGGTATCCATCATCAATATCCCCTCTTTCTCTCCTCTCCTAATCGCCAGTAGCCTATGTGATGGGATCCTCTTCAAGGCTTCCTCCCATTCAAAATAGTCCTTGTACTTCTGCCCTTCTTGCTCCTTACCTTTCAATACTTTGGACTGAACCATTCCCTCAGACTTGAACAGTTCCCTGATTTTTTTGCGGGCTTCTGCATCTTCGCTCACCCATTCAGCTATAATATCCCGAGCTCCATGCAAAGCTGCTTCTGCGTCAGTTACGTCTTTTTCTTCATTGATGTATGAAGATGCTTCCAATGCAGGATCCAATTTGGTCTGTGAGAATATGGCTTTTGCCAATGGTTCCAGTCCACGCTCTCGAGCCACGGATGCTTTAGTCTTTCTTTTGGGCTTATATGGCAAATAAAGATCTTCCAAGACAGACATATTCTCCGCACCCTCTATCTTCTTTTTCAACTCAGGTGTGAGCTTTTCCTGTTCCTCTATAGACTTCAGAATAGCCTCTCTACGCTTATCCAGATCTTTCAGCTGAGTCAACCTATCCCGAACAGCCGCCACCTGCACTTCATCCATCGTGCCGGTGAGTTCTTTCCGATATCTCGAAATAAATGGAACAGTCGCACCCTCCTCCAATAGTTTGATTGTCGCCGTAACGTGTCGTGATTGAAGCGATAGCTCCTCTGCTATCTTTACCGAATAATTGATCATGGATAATTGTTGATTAAGAAATGTCCGACATCTGATAGTCGGGCGCCAAAAATATCATTTCTTAGTTTTTATTCGAAAGTTTTGCGTTCAATAAATCATATTAAATTTTCAGTGAATCAATGAGTAAAAAAACATACCGCCGAGAGTTGATAGAATGGATGATTTTGGTCACCGTCGGGGTTACGCTATATATGACTGGTTTGCATACTCAATTGATTGGTCAAATCCAGCGAGTGGTTCTAGCTACAGGATTCATATCTCCAGATATCAATGAAGAACCACAGGCTGCAGATTTCAATTTTGTATTGACAGATGTCAATGGTGATGATCTACCATTCAGCGAGCTCAAGGGAGAAACAATCTTTCTCAACTTTTGGGCTACTTGGTGTCCACCGTGTATTGCTGAAATGCCCGATATCGAGAGCTTATACCAAAGTGTTGGGGATAGCGTCAGGTTCGTAATGGTCTCTGTAGACAAGGATCAGACAAAAGCCAAGGCATTTGTGGAGCTAAAACGCTATGAGATGCCTATCTATTTTGCCAATTCGGGAATACCTAGAGAATTTCAGTCAAGGTCCATTCCCACTACTTTCATTATTTCTCCTTCCGGTAATATTGTTGTCAAACAAACTGGAATGGCCCAATACGATACGGATGATTTTATAGAGTTTCTGCTAGCGCTAGATTAATCTTTCCGCTACATTTGAAGCATGTTTAAATTATTACGGTTTCTAGGAATATTATTGATTATAATATTTTTCGTACCTAAGGGATTAGGGCAAGATTTGATAGTAACAAACGGCTTAGACTCCCTTAACGTGACTATCATCAAAATTCATGAGGAAACTATAGAATACTCAACCCTCATCAATAAAAACGTAAAATCTATTGATCTCAGAAATGTAGTCACATACTCATTAGATTTTTATTTTAAAGCACCCAACAGAAAAACAGAAAGAGCATACAGACCTAGTGCCAATTTAATAACATTTTCTGGTGGAATTACGCACCTATTTGCCGAGGTTTCACCAGATCTTCAACTCTCCAATAGCGAAGAAAAAAAACTCCGAAACGGGGTGACTTTACATTCAGGTTATCAGCATTTCCCATGGAAACATCATGGCCTTGGTTTTCACGTTGATTATTATATCAATAATTTTTCAATTGAACGTTCGAATCCAAATGGCTTTTACTTTTTAGGGTCAAATACCTTGAAAGTAAATCGGAAATATTTCTTTATTGCACCAAGCTATACTCACAGAGAGAAGGTAGGCATTTTCGAAATACAATTAGGATCCGCCATTGGAATCATTTCTTTTAAAGAAGAAGACGCCAATGATTTCTCGAGGAGTTATGAAATTACTCATACTACTTTAGGCGTCAAATTAAGTTCCTCCATAGGCCTAAATATCTTTGAGATTAATAAGGTAGGAATCAAAGCTGATGTGCTCATTTCAGCACTGATTGATCCCGAAATAAATACTACAGACAGAGGAGTTACCGAAACAATAGTAGGTGATAATGAGAATATTTCAACCATCAATATTTCTCTTTTCTATTGTTACCATTGGTAGATAACTTCATTGAAATATTTACTAATTCGACACCAATCCAATTGAAGTAATTTATTTCTATATCTCCCGATGAGAACCAGAACCTTTAGTGATCTCATTCCAATCTTGTCCTGCAAATACGATTTTAGAGATTTCTCCTGGGGCTAGACTAGGTATGGTTTCATCAGCCAGATATTCATTGAGAAATGAAATGGCAGGGTTGTGACCTATGAGCATTACGTTTTCCTGATTGGTATTCGCTGTGGCTAATACATCAAAAAGCTGCTTGATAGAAGCTTCATAAATTTCATCCAGATACTCTACAGGTTTGTCATATTCCAGATGAGCAACGATCAGTTCGGAAGTCTGGACGGTACGCACAGCAGTACTGCACAAAATCAAATCAAGTTTCACGCCCGCTTCCTTTAGCTGAGCACCCACGGCATTGACTCCTGCCGTTCCTTTGGCGGTGAGTTCTCTATCAAAATCATTCATTTGATAGCCATTTTCGGCATGCCCATGTCTTAATAAATACAGATTCCTGACCATCTGAAAAGTTTTTTTATTTAAAGTTGCATTTAAATATTGTGAAATCCACGATTTGTTACACTCGTAATCATTAGGTTCACACATTTACAATTAAGAATTCAACGAAAGTTTAATCCAGCAGATGGCAAAAAATCTAGTAATAGTGGAGTCCCCGGCTAAGGCCAAAACGATAGAAGGGTATTTGGGGAAGGACTTTGAAGTAAAATCCTCTTACGGTCACGTGAGAGATTTACCGAAAGGCAATGATGCCATAGATATCAAAAACGGCTTTAAGCCGACCTATGAAATATCCTCTGACAAAAAGGATGTCATCAGGGAACTGAAAAAATTAGCCAAAAGCGCCGAAACCATATATCTAGCCAGTGATGATGACCGTGAAGGGGAAGCCATATCTTGGCACCTCAAAGAAGCGCTCAATCTCAATGACTCAAACACTAGGAGAATAGTCTTCAGAGAAATCACCAAGAATGCCATCCAGAACGCCATCCAAAATCCAAGGGGTATAGATATCGACTTGGTCAATGCGCAGCAGGCAAGAAGAATACTTGATCGATTGGTGGGATTTGAGCTTTCTCCCGTATTGTGGAAAAAGGTAAAGCGAGGACTGTCTGCGGGTAGAGTACAATCTGTAGCTGTCAGAATGGTAGTGGAGCGTGAGCGAGAGATTGATAAGTTCAACGCCATCTCTAGTTTCAAGATCACTGCCAATTTTGATCTTGAAGGCGGCAAGGTGTTGCAAGCCGAGCTATCTAAAAAATTCAAAACCGAAGCAGAGGCTGAAGCCTTTCTTAAAGTCTGTGTTGGTGCTGACTTCACCATTAACAACTTAGAAACAAAGCCAGCAAAAAAGAGCCCAGCGGCTCCATTTACCACTTCTACATTGCAGCAGGAAGCTAGTAGAAAACTAGGCTATTCTGTGTCATACACCATGTCTTTGGCACAGAAGCTATATGAAGCTGGTAAGATCACTTATATGAGAACTGATTCGACGAATCTCTCTCAAGATGCCATCAATAGTGCCAATGCTGAAATCAAAAATGCCTATGGAGCAGATTTCATTCAAAACCGTGTGTATAAGACTAAATCTCAAGGTGCACAGGAGGCTCATGAAGCCATACGTCCAACAGATTTCAATAAGCATAGCTCTAACCCAGGCACCGCAGAAGGTAGGTTGTATGATCTAATCTGGAAGCGCGCGATTGCTTCTCAGATGGCCGATGCAAAGTTAGAAAAGACAACAGCCACTATAGGTATATCTACTACTAGCGAAACCTTGGTGGCAAGAGGTGAGGTAATCAAGTTTGAAGGATTTCTAAAAGCATATCTCGAATCTACGGATGATGAGGAAGATGAAGAGCAAAAAGGTATGCTCCCTCCACTTTCTGTAGGTCAGCCATTGGCGCTTAGGCAAATGATCGGGAAGGAAGGTTTTTCGAGACCTCCTGCAAGATTTACGGAAGCAAGTCTGGTAAAGCAGCTTGAAGAAAAAGGCATAGGAAGACCTTCTACTTATGCGCCTACTATCTCTACCATCCAGAAGCGTGAATATGTAGTAAAAGAAGAAAGAGAAGGTCGCGAGCGGTTGTATCAGGAGCTCGTCCTTGAAAAGAATCAGGTAACCAAAACCACGAAAAAAGAAATTACCGGTGCTGAGAAGAATAAGCTCTTCCCTACCAACATTGCGATGATTGTCAATGACTTCCTAGTGGAGCATTTTGACAATGTGGTAGATTATTCGTTTACAGCTGATGTAGAAAAAGAATTCGATGATATCGCCAATGGTTCTAAATCTTGGGAGCAAATGCTCAAGTCATTCTACGGAGGATTCCATACCAAAGTAGAGAATACCGAAAACATAGAGCGCGCTGATATAGCGGCTGCCAGAGAATTGGGTGTAGACCCAAAAACTGGCAAAAACATCTATGCTCGAATGGGACGATATGGAGCCTATGTGCAGCTGGGTGAATCTCCTGAAACAGATGAAGATCCAAAACCACAATACGCGAGTCTAAGAAAAGGCATGTTCCTGGAGAATGTCTCTCTGGAGGAAGCTTTGGAGTTGTTCAAACTACCTCGTCAGATTGGAGAATTTGAGGATAAGGTGATGACGGCCGCTATTGGACGTTTCGGGCCTTACATACGCCATGATGGCAAGTTTGTATCACTCGGTAAAGAGTATGATCCACTCACGGTTACAGAGGATCAAGCTGTCGAATTGATACTAGCCAAGCGAGAAGCTGACGCCAACAAATTCATCAAGACTTTCGACGAAGATCCTGAAGTACAAGTACTTAATGGACGCTATGGCCCATACATCAAGTTTGGTAAGAAAAACGTGAAGATCCCAAAGGATCAAGTACCTGAGGATCTGACCTATGAGCAGTGCAAAGACTTGGCCGACAAAACTCCTGAGAAAAAAGGACGTGGCGGAGCAAAAAAAGCTGCTCCGAAAAAAGCAGCAGCTAAGAAGCCAGCGGCAAAGAAAAAGAAGTAATTCATACAGTTGTTTTACTTACAGATATTTAAAAGGACTCTCACGAGTCCTTTTTTTGCTTAAAATAGAATACGAATTGTCTCTAGCGCGGAAGTAGCTTTCGGCTTTCCAACGAAATTAACAAGTAATGTCACGGAAGTAACTTCCATGACAATGAAAGAGCATCAGGTTCCCCTTTCGATTAAGCAGTCAAACAACATCAACCTAACAGTTGTGCGTGTAAAGATGTTGTGTTATCTTGATAAGCCTTCAATTAGACTTGAGATGCAGTTTCACAACTTGTCTATTGTCAAATTATTCGGATGAAAATAGATCATACAAAATATAAGATTTGGAATAAGAGGAGCTTAAGCATGATTCATTTTATGCTTAATCCTGGCATGGCTTTTATTGAATTAATTCTTGGTATGAGAATACCAAAAATCATTCTAATTGATAAGAACTCTGATGAGGCATTTATAAATAGAATCACATACCCATGTCCTCATTGTGAAACCTACCACCATGGAAATACTTGGTCATTTCCTAACAAAACAATATTCAAAAATTGGTTTGGACTTTATTGCCGCATATGTGGTAAAATCATCCCCTGTGTTCGCAATTGGACATCAGGGTTAATCTTGATCCTTACTTATCCTTTATGGTTTTGGTGGATCAATTCTTGGAAACAATCTTGGTTAAGCAAACAACCTGCGCGCTATTCCAAATTAATTTTCGAAAGAAAAGCGATTAAAAAGTATCTCTGGATCAAGGTTGGCTTACTGTTTGGATTTACCATGCTAATCACCTTATTTATACCAATATATATAAGATCCAATTACAGGGTAAACATTTTATTGATTGGCATTTTATACTGTGTCATTAGTGGGCTTTTCTTTGGCTATGCTATAAAATGGTGGTCAGAAAGAAGACCAAAAAACCACTCGTAACGATTAATGATTTTAGCAAATATTAATCGGACTTTCAGAACATGCCTCCCTTAATAACGCGAAAGTTACTTTCTCTTATCTAGCGCGGAAGTTACTTCCCTGCTTTCCAACGAGCATTTCAAGTAATGTCATGGAAGTAACTTCCGGAACAGTGAAAGGTAAAAAAGTTTTTGGTTCATACACTTTATTCCAAGCTTCAAAATTCAATAATTGACATTTAGTAACTTTAAAGTTACCTTTGACGTATGAACAAGATCAGAGAGATCATTGCTTATAAACATTATTTTGAGGAGTTTCTTTCCAAGCAACCTGCTAAGGTTCAGGACAAAATTTTTAAAATATTAGAAGCAATAGAAACTCTTGAACGAGTTCCCAGCAATTATCTTAAACACCTAGTTGGCACAAGTGGCTTATATGAAGCCAGAGTTAAATTAGGGTCAAATATTTGGAGAGTATTCTGTTTTTTTGATGAAGGAAAATTGGTGGTTTTGCTGAATGGGTTTCAAAAGAAAAGTCAAAAGGCACCAAAGTCAGAAATTGAAAAAGCATTGAGATTAATGAATGACTATTATCAAGAAATAACGAGCAATTATGGAAACTAAATCTTGGAAAATCATCAAAGATGACGTCTATGGAAAAAAAGGCACTCCAAGACGGGATCAGTTAGAACGTGAAACGGAAGGACTCAAAGTGGGACTGCTTTTGCGACAAGCTCGTGAAAACAAACAACTTACCCAGCAGCAGCTTGGCGAGCTTGTAGACAAGAAGCGCACTTACATCAGCAGAGTCGAGAATGATGGCAGCAACTTGACATTGAAAACGCTCTATGATATTGTGGAAAAAGGGCTTGGCGGTAAGGTCACGATAAGTATTGACGTATAATTATTATCCTCACTTAATAGCTGGCAAAACTGAGTAGTGAGCATTTCGAGCAATGTCACGGAAGTAACTTCCGCCAGTGAAAATATCACTTTTGAATGAAAAGATCCTGAAGCAAGTTCAGGATGACCATTCCATTGGTGCTTTGAAAAAACATTGACACTATCGCGAGTCCCGAAAAAAGATCTAGGTCTAAAACCAAACAAGCCCAACACTTTGTGTCAGGCCTGTTCTTTCCAACTAACTACTCGTTCTTAATTCAGTTGACTACCTCCCATTGGAGATCGCCTATGTATTTGTAAGCTACCTTACCCTGATCATTCATGGCGAAGAGGTAGATCCAGTTGTTGTCACACAAGTGTCGGATTGACTCGTGCTTCTCTAAGATCTTACTCATCTCGTCTACCGGAGCTTCTATGATCACATTGAGACGCTGAGGCTCGTGCTGATAGTTCTCTCCATCATGCACCGATTGCCAAGGCAATCCTACTCTCAAATCTCCGCCGAATCCTTCCATGACTCCAAGTCCTCCCACTACATTGTGAAGCGTCTTGTTTCCTGACCCAAATTTCTTGTTGTCTACTGAGGAAGCGTAATACTGCAAGTTGATCCAGCTTGTCACAACCATAGGTGCGGTCATGATCAGTTCTAGTACGCCGAATCCTTCGTCTTTTTGCCAATTGTAACTGTGCATGAAGGCTTTCGCTCCAAAGTTTAATTGCGATGTTCTTGATCTTGGTGCTACAATGAATGAAGAACATCCTGCTAAGCCCCATTCAGGTCTTACCTGAGACCAGTCTCTACTTCTTTGCATGACTTGTTTGCTCGTGTCTCCTTTGACCACTCCCATTCTGGAAGCTCTTTCTTTTCGTGCGGACTCGCCCGCTACTTTGAGTGCGTACTTCAAATGAATCAAATCATTCGCATGAGATTCTGGTATACCAGCTTCATTGAATATCGACACTTCATCGGTAGTGGTATCATGAAGAGCTGCTACAAATATGGTGCTCTCTGGCACGTTGATACCCGCTTCTTTGAGCCCTGCTCTCACCGTCTTGTCATTCAATACAGCTGCAGCCACTTTGGCATTTGCCTCACCAGAGTTTCCTCCGCATGCTCCACAATCTAGCCCTGTGGCATGAGGATTATTGACAGTGGATGCACCATGCCCAGTGATCAATACTATCCTTGCGAAATTTTCCGTCAAGGACATGGCTTTCAAGGCATTTGTTGCCATTTTCACTCTATCCTCTACAGGTATTCCAGTCAATAGTGAGTCATCCTGATCTAAGCGGACTCCCTTTTCAGGATAATATTCTAGATCCATTCCTGCTTCTTTAGGATTAGCTACTGGTCTTGTTAGGCCAAATGAATCCGTGAAGAGTTTAGGCAGGTATGACATCCCTATTGGGCTAACAAAGCTGAAACAGCTCACTGCACCAGATCTAAATGCATACCATGCTTTAGAGATGTGATGATTAAGCTTTCTCTCCGCGATTGCCTTTTGTTCTATCTTATGATCCTCAATGTTTTCCTCCACAGTGTGAGAGGTAGTAAGAAGTACAGGGCAGCTATTGACTCCATGATCATGCCCAAGTCTCTTATAAGCCACAGGGAAAGCAAAGAATCCTGCAAACCCCATCGTCTCGATCTCTTCGTTGGCAGCTTCTAGGTTTCTTCTGTATAGTTCAGATCGCACATCGATACAAAAGATGGCCTGTACCTTCGGCTCTACCTTCGGCTTGACTGTTAAGTCCTGATTATTGATTTTCTCAATGATCATTCGCTGATTGGCAATATCGAAAGCCTCTTGGAAAACTAACTGTCTAGCCAGATTCTGATTTAGATTCGGTTCATTAGTCAATCTATTGGTGATGAGCTTAGCTTCCTTCCACCCTTGCTCGAGCTCATCACTACCCAGAGTTTCTTTGATGCACATTTCCCACACCAATGCGATGGTCAAGAACTCTTCAGTCACATGGCTCTCTTGCCCTGCAAGTCTGGCGTCCCAATCAATTCTAGCAGCTAGACCAGCCCAGCCGTTCATTTTCATAAGAAGGCCGTTGATGTATAATACCATCGACTCCTCTGACATGTCCAGAATCTCTAGTGCCCAAATGGCCGCAGAGAGATAATCGTTTGGAATGTTTTTGACAACTTTTCTGAAGCCTTTCAATCCCATGGCCTCAGTGCTGAAATCCACCTCTGCCTCTTGTTTCCAAGCTTGGAATACCGAATCTTGACCTTTGGCAGTATCCCAAATGGCTTGCTTCTCATCGAAATAAGCAGATGCCCAGAATGAGATTCTATCTACCATGAATCTGCTCCACTCCTTGCTATTCACCTCATCAGCTACATCTGCCAAAGTCTTGACGTGTAGGTCAGTTTTGTCCTTATCGTAATAGGCATCTCTGATAAACTTCTCAGCATTTTTGCTGAAACTAAAGCTGTTCTTCTCCAAAGCCTTGGCAACATCACCATCAGTTAAGTTGCCATTTTTAATGGCCTCCAAATAAAATGGGATAGGTAACGTAGCATTGGTCTTTCCGCTCTTATGAAGAAAGCTCATCGCTTCTTCAAAGCTTTGATCGGATAATCCTAAGTAAGGATTTACCGCTACGAAATTCTCCAAAGACCAAAGTGGTGCTATTTTAGCCACTCCTTTTGCAAGGATTTCTTTGACTTCAGATTCTGTAATATGTGTTTTCTCTAAATGCATCTTTCTAATATTTCCTTAGCTAATGATGATTATTTTGTCTTTTCTAGTAGCAATTTCTCTATGGTGACGTCATGCGTTTCTTCCACGTCTTTGACAGCCAGGTTAGCCCATTTGTATTTATCTCGTCTGAGCGAACTAACCATTCGATCGAAAATTACATTGGCGTAAAGCCCATTTCTTAAGTGAATCCCTAACTGTTGACCAAACTTTCCACCTTTCAGATTAGGAGCGATCAACTGCACGAGCACTACCAACGCGAAACATGTGATGATGGCGATGACTGCAGTTATAATCGCCGGACTTGGCACATAAGCCGAAGGTATTTGAGAGCTGAGTAATCCGTGAGCGGCTTTCTCTAGTATGAAGAATACTCCCGCTACACCCACCACCATCAACGATGATTTGATGACTGCAAGGAATCTACCGTTGGTGTCTAGTGTATGCACAAGGATCTGACTCATGCCCATAACGATGATGGCACCAATGGCCATCAAGCCAAATTCCTTTTGTGGTTGAATTCCCCAGATGTAGCAGAATCCTGCATATACTGACAATGAGAAAATCAAACTCATTGCTATTCGTAAGTAGCTTCCTTTTCTAACTGGCAAGTTGATTTTCTTAGCTCTCACAAGGTCTACAGCACTACCTGAAGATAGAAAAGAGTGCCCTTTGTAGAAAGAGTGTGCAACCAAGTGTAGAATAGCAGCAGAATATACTCCGAACCCGCATACTAGCAATGAAAATCCCATGTGAGCGACACTGGAGTATCCCAGTGAGACTTTTACAGTGGGTTGAGTAAGATATACTACTGAGGCAAACATCGCTGTGAAGCCTCCAATGATGATCAGCATCATGGATGCTATGGTAGATTCTGACATCAGAAATCCCATTCTCACAATCAGGAATGGCCCAGCATTTAATAATCCAGCATGCAGAAGAGCAGATACTGGTGTAGGTGTCTCCACCACCTCAATCAACCATCCGTGTGTTGGGAATTGGGCTGACTTAAGTACTGCGGCTATCACTATCAAAGCTGTTGCCCAAGTCAACTGAGTATTTAATCCAGCGGTCTGCACTGTATCAAATATTTGATTCAAATCTCCTGAACCAATATTGAAGTAGATTAATAGGATAGCAGCAAGAAGGCTCACATCACCTACTCGTGCTACTATAAACTTCTTTCTGGCTGCAGCGATGGCTTGTGGTCTGTTTCGATAAAAGACAAGCAAATAATGAAGACAAACACTGGTAGCCATCCAGAACACAAACAACTGACCCAAGTTAGCTGAGAGTACCAGCAACTCTACAGATGCAATGGTAGTAGCCAACCTCGCAAAAAATACGCGCTTGCGAGAGTCTCCATCTAGGTAGTTGGCGCTAAACCTAAGAATGATGAAACCCAAGATGGAAATCATGGTCACAATCGTCATACTTAAGCTGTCCATTCTAATGGCCAACCCTAAACCTTCCCAGCCTAACAATGGCGACTGTAAGGTTCCATACTGAAAAACTAAACTTGAACTCACTAGGGATACCAGGATACCAAACCATCCTAGGTACTCAGCTGTTCTTTTTGATTTTGTAAAAAAATTGGATCCACCAGCTACTACAGCCGCTGCATAAAAAAGCAATGCCGCTGGAGCTAAAAGAGGAAGAAGAGTAATCAAGTAGTTCATTTGCTTTGATTTTGTTTTTACAAAGCACGGTCATTTAATTCATAAATGAAAATGAATACTTTTCATGATTTACATAATGAATACTTATGAAAATAAGTGAATTTGATTAACTTAAGCCTTATCCCTTATAAATCAACGAGTTAGAACTATAACTCATATCACCACTATCCTCTTTTAAGCCAATTCTAAGTGGTGGAAGGAGTTGATAGATACTGATTTTTCACTAAATCGTGAATAAAACTCATTTTGGCAGTGATGTTTTCGTTTACTTCAAAAGGATAAACATCTGGCAATCCCATAGCGCGGTTGATACTATTGACAGCAAAAGAGAGCGGAATAGCATTTTTCACTATGAGTGAGAAATCATCGACGGAATAAGGGTTAATTGGATCCATAGACAGCATGCCCATGTGTTCATTAGCAGGTGTCACCATCAAACCAAAATAGTAAGAAGTCTCCACCATATCCATAAGATGGAGATAATGCGCCCAAGACTCTGCCCAATCTTCCCAAGGGTGCGAAGTAGCATATTTGCTGATGAAGCCAGCTTCCCATTTATCAGGAGCTCCTTTCTTATAATAAGTGGCTAAAGCCTCTGCATAATTCTGTTCTTCATTGCCAAAAATCTCCCGAAAAGATTTGAGATTGGCAGCATCTCGATATATCAAATGATCCCAAAAGTAATGTCCTACCTCATGTCTGAGGTGACCTATCAATGTCCTATAAGGTTCATGCAGATCCTGTTTGATCTTCTCTCTGGTGGCAGAGTCGGCTTCTCTGAGCAATATGGTGATCACGCCATTGGCGTGCCCCGTCATTATTTTAGGGTCGTTTTGTTTGGCGATGAAGTCAAAGCACAGCCCCTGCTCATTCCTCAATTTGCTTTGTAAATCAAATCCCATCTTTTGCAGCTGATAGATTAACCTATGCTTAGCTACTTCCAGATTTTGCCAATACTCGAAATTCTTACCGTCAGAAAGGTTCGGAATAGTACGGTTGAGCTGGCAAGCTCGGCAATATTTATCATCACTTTCTTTCTCTATCAACCAATTGCAAACATCATGCTCGTGATTCTTACAATACTTGTATGCTATCTTCTCCCTGTCAGAAATCAATTGATTCGCGTCTCTGTCGAAGGTAAGCATCATTCTATCTGAATCTCTATAGCCAGACAGATGACCACAGTTGTCACATTCATAACTCTCAAAAAACAAGGGATTGTGACAGTATCCGCACTGAAATACCTTCATCTAAGGGGTTGTTTAAAAAATGTATAAACGTAGAAATGGAATGGTCCGGTCAAGCGATTTTTTAGGGGTGTTTACCCTCTTCTCTTACGCTTATTTCCGCCCTGCGCTTTATCACCTCTAGTGATAGGGTTTTTATGCTTCTTGGCTTTGCGTTTGTAAGATCCTCCCTGATTGAACTTTGTGTTTTTCAACTTTTTCTCATGAAAAGCAGCACCTGGCCCATCATCACTTATCTTGTGCCCTGTGTTGATTTCCTTCTTTTTCGGTCGTTCTTCTGGTGTTAATTCGGTCGAAACCTCCACGTGATCAGGAAATGGCAATTCCTCAATCTTCATTTTCATCAATTCCTCTATTGCCAGCTTAGCAGGCTCTTCTTTCTCAGTATAGAATAGAATGGTATGACCTTGCTCCTCTGCTCTACCCGTACGACCGATTCGGTGCATATAGTTTTCAGGGAAACCTGGAGTATCAAAATTGATCACGTGCGTGATTTTGTCGAGATCCAATCCACGAGCCATCACGTCAGTGGCTATCAATATTCTATTGCTACCTTCCTCAAACTGCTTAATCGATCTGATTCGATAATTCTGAGACTTATTGGAGTGAATGATGCAGCTCTCACTTTCGTAATACAAACCCACCTCTTCAAACAGTCGGTCTGCTCCCTTCTTGTTGGAAACGAAAACTAACACCTTTTGGAATGTCTCTCTATCTCGCAGTAAGTCAACCAGCAAGTTGGCCTTGGTATAGAAGTTTTTGACCGGATAAGCCAACTGCTCAATATTCTCAAGTGGTGTCCCACTCACAGCTATCGATATCTTCTTAGGCGCAACGAAGAAATCATTGATCAGTAACTCCACATCGTCTGTCATGGTAGCAGAGAACATGATATTCTGACGTCTTTCTGGGAGCAACTCCATGATGTTGGTCAACTGAAATCGAAATCCCAAATCCAGCATTACGTCCACTTCATCGATAACCAATTTCTTGACATCTTTCAATGCCAGCGCCCTACTCAATACCAAATCATACAATCGACCTGGTGTGGCCACTATGATATCTGCACCCTCAAGTACTTTGATTTTCTGCGTATTGATATTGGTACCTCCATATACACCAGTGACTCGCACATTCATATATTTGGCATAATCTCCGATCTGCTCTACTACCTGCAACACAAGTTCCCTAGTGGGCACAAGAATCAGCGCCCGAGGATTAATTTGGGTAGAAAACTTAAGATCCTTAAGGATCGGCAGCATATAGGCCAGTGTCTTACCCGTCCCCGTCTGAGCGATACCAAGCACGTCCTTACCCGATAATATAACCGGATAAGCCTCCTCTTGTATCGGAGTTGGTTGGGTAAAACCCAAATCCTCGATAGCATTTCTAAGGGGAGTAGACAATTTGAGATCTTCGAAAGTGCTCATATCTGATTTTTTATATCGCGCAAAAATAGCCTCTTTGATAATCACTTATTAAGATTCTTTCATACTATTGGTATATTTAAAAATGCGTTACTTATTAACATTTTTCATTCTAATTATAGAATCGCAGATTTTTGCTTGCCAATGTTCCTTTTTTACTGAGCCATTTGAGGATGTATCCAAGCATATGGATGAAGTTTTTCAGGGCGAAATCTTCAAGCAAGAACTTGATTCAAGTTATACTCATGTATCTCCTGAAACTTTTGCAAATCGTACTATCTGGATTAAAGTGAAAAAAGTCTGGCTTGGGGATATCAACCCAGGAGACACGCTGAAAATAGTATATCATCCCACTTCATGTGCATTCACAAGTAATGAAGGTGAAGACTTCATTTTCACCTTAGGACTAAGACACCCGCTTGAATGCTATTGTGGAATAGCGAATGATGAAAGTATTAAAAAAGTTGATAGCTATTTCAATCCTGTGCTTGCTTCCAAAGAAGAATTTAGTACGACAATCTATCCTAATCCTGCTTTCTCCTCATTCACTATATTCAGTGATAGCGACCCTGTTTCCATGTCAATAATCAACACCCTCGGTCAAGTAGTGTTAAGATCCAATAAAAGAAGAATCCAAATAGTTGATCTGCCTTTAGGTTTGTTCATGGTAGAAATTGTCTTACCAAATGGCTTCATAAAAAGAGAAAAATTGGTAAAACGATAATTCATCGCAGCACCCTTTATCGTCACCAATTAGTTAAATCAATTAAAGTAAAACCATAATATCTAAGCCACAAATCCAATTGAATAGTAGTAACTTCTATAGTGATAACACAACAACCAGCTACTACTATGAAGACTCAACTCAAACTAGAGCAATTAGCGATGCTCATTCTTTCGATTTACCTTTTCTATTTGACAGATTTTGATTGGTGGGTTTACCCTGCGCTCATCTTAATTCCTGACATAGGCATGATCGGATACACCTATAATCCGAAGATTGGGGCTATCACCTACAACATCACGCACCACAAAGGGTTAGGAGTATTGGCTCTACTTTCAGGCTGGCATTTCGAAATACCCTACCTCGAACTAGCAGGAATAATATGGATAGGTCATGCATGTTTTGATCGGGTGATAGGTTATGGTCTGAAATATCCTGACAATTTCAAGCATACTCATCTCGGTTGGCTCAATCAAGTGAAGTAACTTCGCAACCTTCACAAAACCAGCGATTATTCATGCAGAGAATTGGTCAAATCACGCTCATGGTAAAGGATTATGATGAAGCCATTGAGTTCTATACTAAAGTGTTGGCTTTTAGACTAATAGAAGATACCAAACGGAGTGAAACCAAACGCTGGGTAGTAGTAGCACCTCCGGGTGAAAACACCTGCCACTTACTTCTGGCTAAAGCAGTAGGCGAACAGCAAGTACAAAGCATAGGCAATCAAACAGGCGGCAGAGTGTTCCTATTTCTATACACAGATAATATTGATCGGGATTATGGTAGTTTGTTGTTGTACGGAGTAAAAATCAAACGGCCTCCTACAGTAGCAGATTTTGGTAAAGCTATGGTCTTCGAAGATCTATATGGAAACCTGATAGACCTTATAGAGCCGAAAAAAGAATCGATTCAAAAGATTATTTGAAGATTCTACTACTCAAAAACTTGATGGCTAAAGTGATGAAGCCAACCACCGTAACTGAGCTGATAGGCATCAAAATAGCCGAAACTACAGGAGTCAAATGGCCGGTGATTGCAAAACTCAGTCCGACAATGTTGTAGGCAAAAGAGATCACGAAAGCTACAATAACCACGCGCATTACAGATCTAGAAAAACGAATGATACCATCAAGTTTAGATAGAGAATCGGCTTGTAGTAGTGCGTCGCATGCTGGGCTGAACTGATGCACATCTTCGCAAACTGCAACCCCCACACTAGCGGCCTTGAGGGCACCAGCATCGTTCAGGCCATCACCTAACATCAAGCTCGGCTCCTGCTCAGATTCTATATGATGTAGTTTGTCCTGAGGCTTTTGATTGAACCTCAGCTGATCAAAATACTGAGACAACCTTTCACGCTGGCCGTCATTGTCACCAGATAGCAAGGTCAATGTAAAGCGTTCTTTGAGATGATGGAGCAGGTCAAAAACACCCTTCCTGTAGGTAGTACCTACCAGGTATTTACCCTTCACATCACCATCAAAAGAGACATACACTTCCGTTTCGTTAGTCTTGGAAGAGTCATTGGTCACCCACTCGGCCGAGCCAATCATCACCTGAAGTCCGTTCACCTCAGCCCTTATACCTTTTCCCATCTGCTCTTCGAAAGTAGAGATAGGTAGCTTCTGAAGACCGGTACCAATGTTAGATGCTATCAACTTGCTCAAAGGATGGGCTGAATTGGCACATACACTCTTGATGATTATCTGCTCTTCTCTACTCAACTCGGAGCCTTCAAACTTGATGCTCTGTTGCTGTGAAGTAGTGATGGTACCTGTCTTGTCAAAAATGATCGAGCGTACCTTGCTAAGCTGCTCTATGACCAAGGCATTTTTAAGGTACAAACCGATGGAGCCAAAAACGCGCATCCCATGTCCTAACCCAAAAGGCATAGCCAAAGCAAGCGCACATGGACAAGCTACTATCAATACGGCTGTGGTGGCCTCCCACATGATCGTCGGGTTGACAAAATGCCAATAAACAAAAGTGGCCAAGGCCAAAAGCAAGATCACCGACGTGAAATACTGACTCACCTTGTCGATCACCCCTCCGTATGCCGGACGCTGATCTCCTTGATTTTCTTGACTATTCCACAATTGAGTCAATTCACTGTTGTCCACTGTTTGACTCAAGACAATCTCCAAACTTCCACCCATCTGTCTCCCTCCTGCATATACCTTATCGGAAATATCTCTAGCCACCGGCTGAGCCTCACCGGTAACAAAACTGTAATCTATCTTTCCTTTTCCCTTGACAATAGTGCCATCTGCGGGGATCAGTTCTTGACTGTGTAGTATGATTCGATCTCCCCGATTGAGCTCTTTAATCATCACTACTTCTTCCTGTGCATCGGAAGTAATCCGAGTAACTGAAATAGGAAAATAAGAGGTATAATCTCTATCAAAAGCCAGCGCTTGATAGCTCTTTCCCTGATACCATTTACCTATTAACAGAAAAAACACCAAGCCGGTCAATGAGTCCATGTAACCAGGACCACTTTGAGACAATATCTCAATTATACTTCTGATAAAAAGCGTACTTATTCCCAAGGCGATGGGCACATCAATGTTTAGATACCTGTGTTTAAGTCCTTTTATCGAGCTGATAAAGTAATCTATAGCTGCATACAGCATCACAGGCAGTGAAAGACCCAAATTGATCCACCCAAATAATGATTTGAAACTATCCTCTAGCTGAAAACCGACATCCAAATATTCTGGTAGGCTAATTAGCATGCTGTTGCCAAAGCAAAATCCAGCTACTGCGATCTTCATGCCTATTCCTGAAGGGTCTATTTTCTTCTTCGGAGCATCCAGGCTATCGAGATTGATAGCGGGTGGGTAGCCTATTTGCGAAAGCAATAAAGCAACCTCCTTAAGAGAAATACTTGCCTTTCTAAATGAGATGGTCACTTCCTTTCGTACAAAATTCACTTCCGCCTTAATGATGGCATCATTCAACTTAGGCAAATGCTCAAGTAAATAGATACATGAACTACAGTGAATCCCGCTGATATAGAGCCTGACCACCGACATATCTTCATCATCGTACTTAAGCAGCTTCTCAATTACTTCCGGAATTTCGAGAAAGGCAAATTTCCTCGCCGATGATAGATTATCCTCTACCTTGAGGGGTTTGAGCTCGGAGGTATCATAGTACTGTGTGAGCTGTGCGCTCGTGATGAGCTCGTATACAGCCTTACAACCTACGCAGCAGAAACTGTGATCTTCAAACTGGATGATTTCTTCACAAAGCTCTGCGCAATGGTGGCATTTTATCTCTTCTGCTACAAGGGTAGACATTAGGCAGTTTCCTTAATGCTATCATTTTCTACCACCATCAAAGGCACATTCGTATGTGCCTTGATATATCTAAGATGACTTCCTGGTTGATTGTCCATGGTATTGCTATTGACTCCCATGAGAACAATATCCGGAGATTTTTCTTTAATGTATTTGAGGATTTCACGATCCACGTCTCCTTCGAGCAATTCTGGCTTAATCTGAATGTGATTGGAGGTTTCAAGGCGATTACAAAATTCGGACAGTTCTCTTCTTAACGATTCTATGGTCTTGTCACTTTGAGCTTGGCCTTGCCTATCTCTGGAAATAAACCTGGTCCTAGGTGAATACACATGAAGTAGGGTAATGGTGCCCCCATTCCCAACAAGCTTCATGCCTTCCTTGACGGCTTTCCAAGCCACCATGGTAAAATCGGTAGGGATCAACACCTTGTTGTACAAACTCATTCGCTCTTATTCAGATAATACAAATCCAAAAATAGAGCGAAGCGCCGAAGTGAAAATTGAGGTATCTCAATCAAAAAACTGAAATAAATCAGTTTTACCTCCTGATGTTCTGACTGCTGTTTACTAGGTTTATGTTATCAAATCAACCACGTTTTTATATTGCCTTAATGCCGCTAAGCAACGAATACCTTACTTCTAAAAATGGACTGGATCTCCTTAACAGAATATTTCTGGGTGCTGGTGAAGGAATCATCATCGTAGGAAGTAACGGGAAAATTAGATTAATAAATAAGCGTGCTGAAGAGATCTTCGAATACGATCAAGACGAACTTCTAGGTCATGTAATTGAAGATCTTATCCCTCAGAAATATCATCACTTTCACGTACCAAAGCGAGATCAGTATATCAAAGAACCTGTAACTCGCCCGATGGGAATTGGCAAGACCCTCATGGGTCTTCGGAAATCAGGACAGGAATTTCCAGTAGAGGTCAGTCTGAGCTTTATTGAGCACGAAGGTGATAAGTTGGTCATTGCTTTCATCTCTGATATCACGCTCAGAAAAGAGCAAGAAGATGCGCTCAGAGCAAGTCAAGAGGAACTCAAAAAGTATACGGAAGATCTCGAAGTAAAGGTGAGCAACAGAACCCAAGAATTGGAACATCTCAATCTCGGTCTTAAAAGTCAGATCAGAGAGCGAAAGCTTGCTGAAGAGGCTTTGCAGAATAGCTTAGAAGAGTTAAAGCACGCGGAGCTCGAACTCCAGAATTCATTGGTAAAAGAAAAAGAGCTCAATGAAATGAAATCGAGATTTATCTCCATGGCAAGTCATGAGTTTCGTACGCCACTAACTACCATCCAATCTTCCGCGGATCTGGTGGCTAGATATGGCCTGACGGAACAGCAAGACAAAAGGGAGAAACACATACTGAAGATTAAGAACTCGGTTCAAAATCTGACCAACATCCTTAATGACTTTCTATCGCTTGAAAAACTGGAGAGTGGTTCGACCAAAGTGAATATTGGAGTCTTCACGCTAGACACCATATTCGAAGAGGTGAATGAAATGTTTGAATTCACGCTCAAACCAGGCCAAGAGCTGAAGATCAATGACCTTCCAGATATCCGAATCAATACCGATCAGCATTTACTCAAAAACAGTGTGATCAACCTGATATCGAATGCCACAAAATACTCTCCAGATGACTCGGTCATTGAGGTGATCACGGAAGTATCAGAAGCAGAATTATCCATCACGATTGTAGATCAAGGCATTGGGATTTCTGATGAAGATCAGAAAAATCTCTTCCAGAGATTTTTTAGGGCAGAAAACGCCACTAACATACAGGGCACAGGTCTAGGACTAAATATTGTGAAAAGATATATGAACCTTCTAGGAGGGGACATTAGATTTACGAGTAAGGAAAACCAAGGGAGTGAATTTACCATCACCCTACCAGCAGATAAATTAAAGGGCTAAAGCTACCACGATGAAAAAGAAGATATTGGTCATAGAAGATCAGCAGGACGTAAGAGAAAATATAGAGGAACTTTTGGATCTATCTGGTTATGATGTGGTCACAGCTCCCAATGGAAAGGAAGGCGTAAAAAAAGCATTATCTGAGCTTCCCAACCTCATACTCTGTGATATCATGATGCCAGAAATGGATGGTTATGAGGTACTTTACCTGATTGCCAAAAACCCTAACGTGGCTTCTACCCCATTTATCTTCTTGACAGCCAAAGCAGAAAAGACTGATTTCCGTAAGGGAATGAATATGGGTGCGGACGATTATATCACCAAGCCTTTTGATCACATGGAGCTACTCAACGCGATAGAGCGCAGGCTGGCGAAGTACGAGACTCTTTCGAATCATGAGACGTTGGAGGAGTTTGTGGATAGGGCAAAGGCCTATAATGGGCTCACCGACCTGGAGTCCAATAGCAAAACGAGAACATTTCAAAAGAAAGACATCATCTACCGAGAGGGTGATTTCGCTTCATATGCTTATAAGATTAAGTCTGGAAAAGTGAAGACCTATCAGATCAATGCAGATGGGAAGGAGTTTATCCATGATCTGCTAAAGGCAGGAGATTTTGTAGGTGAAAATGCCCTAATACAAGACAGTGAGCGAACTGAATTCGCACAAGCTCTAGAAGAAACCGAACTCATGCTGATCCCACGCAAAGACTTTCAGGACATGATTTTTCAGAACAGAGAAGTCTCAGGGCAGTTTATCAAGATGCTATCCAAAAACCTACTTGAAAAAGAGCATGGCCTGGTAGAGATGGCCTATGATACTGTAAGGAAACGAACGGCAGACTCTCTCATGAAGCTTCATGATACTTACGAAAAATCCACTTTTGAGATCTCTCGATCAGATCTTGCAAGTATGGTGGGTACGGCCACAGAATCGGTCATCAGGATCCTTTCGGAATTCAAAAAAGATGGCTATATCAGGATAGAAGGTAGCACCATTCACATCTTGGAAAAAGAGAAATTGGAAGCTGTAAGGTTTTGATGAAAGACTCCAGACATAATTCGACATCATGCCCTTGGGCATGCGAATTAGTCTATTCTCTTGAAATCTCTGAGTTTCTTCAAACCATAAACTCCACCTGCAGCAAGCAATAGACTCAGCCCTCCATCTATAGGTGTAGCAGGCGGTGGCCCCTGAGGGAATGCAGGTACAGCTACCAACAATATCATTGGCAATACTGACGCTATCTTGATCATTACATTTTGCATAATATTGGCGTTTGTTTCCTTTTTGTTATTTCAATATCACTTTCTGAGTGTGCTGCCCATCCGTAATCACATATACTCCATTGGCCAATTCATCCAGGTTAACCATGGCTGAGCGATTGACCAAGATGGTTTTCATTCGAACACCCGCCAGATTGTACACCTGATAGACCGTAGGTTCCAAGACTCCTGTTTCGATATATAGCACCTTGCTCGCAGTGTAAATATTCGTCTTAAGATTATCCAATGCCAAAACCCCTGACGAGGTCGTCAGCACAAAACGATCAGCTGTTTCGCCTTGCTCAAGTATGAAGGTATAACCACCATCGTTGGCAAGTACACGCTCTCCTGTCTGCTTATCTAGCAGGTAAAGGGCTCTACCAGCGAGATGTTCCAACTCAAAAACGATGGAGTACTCACCTGCCTCTGCTACGCGCATACCTACAGGAATCTCTACCATCTGGCTATTGACCGTTTGTATGGCCAATGGAGCGTCAGTCTTCTGAGTATAGATAAGATAGTCAGCCGACGGGTTGAATACCTTGGCGTCATAGCCTTTGGTAAGTACATCATTGGACACGGCTTCATTCCAACTAACTAACGCTTGTCTTTGCAGACCATCCGCATGGGTAAGGTTCAATCGGATAATTGGTTTCTCAGCTTTTCTGAAGAAGTTATCATCAGCATTGAAACCAGTTCTTCTCATGGTCTCTGTGAAAGTGATATCTCCAGGACCATCATCAAGTTTCACAAAAAATCCCTGTGCAGACCCTATGTGATTATTCCACCTAGTTTTATTGTCCGGGCCATTGTTATCCGTAGCGCCAGATTTGTTGGCCACTATGTAGTCTGTGTTACTACCTCTTCCCGACTCAGAACCATTGTCATCCCATATATAGACCGATCCGGTGGTATTGGTATTGGCATCTAAGAAGTCATCGATAAAAATGGCAGCTGGATAAGGGTTTGACACCAAATTCCAACCTTCCGTAGCGTCATTGGTACCATCATTTGGTGTGCCGGTGTATGTACCAGCCACAGTGACTGTACCGTCATTTGGCTTACCCGTAAAGGCTACCTCTTTTTGATTGGCTTGAGCATATCCTTGAGCAGGCTTCAAAATGACATTGGCGTTTTGCCAAATCCATCTATCCAAGCCTTCATTATCACTATATGGTTTCGACTCATCGTAAGCATATACGATTGGCCCCAGATTGGATGCGGTGATGTTTTCATCTAGTCTTACCGGTGAGCCTACAAAACTGTACTTGCCTCCCGCGTAGCGAGTATTGCGCTCAATGATGATGTTGTTGCTGATGATATTTCCTGAATAGGTGATAAGTGAGCTGCCCGAAGCAATTCGAACGGTTCCATTGTTAACCAGATTTCCTTTAACGTCTAAAGTTGATCCACCGTCTATTACCAATGTAGCATTTTCTCCAATGGTCAGGTTATTGGCTGTGAGATCTCCATGCTCTGATGCTATATAATTACTGCTAATTATTGCATCTTCTACTGCTGCCGGAGGGTTGCCCAGGCTCCAGGTAGCGCCAACCCACGTATTGACATGGATGGTCACAGTTACAACCCAATCCTGAGATGTCTGCCCATCTTCCGCGGTAACAGTATAGGTGACTGGAACGGAAAAATCATTGGAAGTCACTCCAGAAGTTTGGCTCACTGACCCAACCTTAACGCTGGCCCCAACCGACAATTCGAAAGATGCGTCAAGCGATGTTAAATTAGTTCCAAATGGCATTTCAACCTCTATCGTATGATTATCAGGATCAATGCTTGATGCAGCTACCTGACCTGGGATAGAGAAGGATGTAATATCTGTGGCAGTATTTGGAGAAATAGTTACTGTGACTGTCCAATCTTGAGTTGTCTCACCATCTTCTGCAGTTATAGTATATGTTACGGGACTAGTAAAATCATTGACTGTAGTGCCCGAAACCTGATCGGTCATTCCCACGTTGGCTGTCGCTCCATAGGATACACCAAAGTCAGCAACCAAACTGGTAAGATCTGTGCCAAATGGCATTTCTAGAGCTATCGTATAATTATCGGTATCAATGCTTGATGAACTCTGACCCGGAATAGAGAAGGATGCAATATCTGTGGCAGTATTTGGATCGATGCTTACACTGACAACTAGCTCGGAGGTAGTTACACCATAACTTCCAGTCACCGTATAGGTAACTGGGTTGGTGAAATCCACTTCTTCGCCACTTGCAGGAGAAATCGTCGCTCCCTCAGAGATCTGAATCGAAGGACTTAATGCAGTTATATCCGTACCATAAGGCACACTTATGTATCCGTCCCACGAATAGTCTCCATTATAGTTTAAAGATGTGTTAGTTGCCTCAGGTAAAGACAGTGAAAGCACGTCGGCTGGATTTCTGGCTATGATAATTGGATATGTATTGGTCTCTAGGTTTCTGGTTGTCACCTTCATAGCATAGTATCCAGGCGTGATGATGGGAACCTCTACCCTTAGAAAATCATGCGCAACAGAGATTACATTAGCTGTAATTGCACCAAATGTGACAATATTCTCTTCAGTAGTGCTAAAGTTATTACCGTGAATAATAAAATCACTTCCAAGTGAAACAGCACTAGCAGTAAAAGTAATAGATGGCGGAATATTAACAGTAACCATCCAATCTTGCCTGGTGCTTTCATCTTCGGCGGTTATCGTCATGATGAATGGATCTGTGTATTCTAAAAGCTCATCTCCACTGTTTTTAGACTCCTCATCGATAGTGGCCGTTGCACCAGGAGAAAGTGTGAAATCAGCAATCAAATTTGCCAAACTCAAACTATTTGCAGCTGCGTCTAAGACCACTGTATGATTTTCAAGATCAATGACTCCTGTTCCTCCACCGCTGGTAAATGTCAAGATATCTGTGGCAGTATTTGGTGCTATGGTCATACTAAAAACCCAATCTTGGGTAGTGGCAGCATCAGCGGCCGTCACAGTATAGGTCACATCACTGGTGAAGTCTTGTGGGTTTGCTTCTGCGGTGGTAATTGATGCTCCCTCTGATACGCTGATTATAGGCGAAAGACTCGTGATATCTGTACCAAAAGGAGCTTCTAGTGTAACAGTATGATTTTCCTTATCAATGATAGGTATCCCAATCTGAGGAGTAAAGCTAACACCTACGATATCAGTAGATTTCTCGCTGAGATTCGCAATCATCTCTGGTGAAAGAACATTGTTATAAAGTCTTACATCATCTATAGTTCCAGCGAAATTGTCGTATTGCGAGGTAGAAAGACCGCCAATTGTGAGAGGATTGGTGCTATTGTCTGTGAATACGCCACTGGTCTGATCACTGGAGGCTTTAGGTAAACCATCCACAAACAACACCGCCTCTGCCTGAGAGAATGTCACTACCAAATGGTGCCAACTGTCATCACTGAAATTTTCACCAGCATCGTCAAAATCATAATTGACTTCTAAATAGTTACCTGGGCCATCGGCGTACATTTCAAACTTGAAATCTTTGTTTCCACTAAGCAGCGCGAATTGACTATCTGTGCTTCCCGCTTTTGCAACCACAACACGATTAGCCGCAGCTCCTCCTCCTGACATATCTGTATACTTCACCCAAACAGCTATTGTGCCCTGAGCGCCGTTCAGTACATCTGAAGGCAATTCTATGAGATCATTATTACCATCAAAACTGTATGCTCCCTGAGCTGTGCTTGTACGATCTGTCGTAAGCGTAGGTGGATTGCTGGATGTTCCGTGCTTTCCATTCCCAGATACATCTTCAAAATTTCCATTAAATGGATAGAAATAAGATGTTAAGGATAGCTCATTGATCGTCACTGACCAATCCTGGGTAACAGCCCCATTTTGCGAGGTTATCGTATAAACGACGGGTGTTGAAACAGAATTAGTGAAATCCACTGACTCAAGACTTATTGGATTTCCTGATGCTCCGTAAGACAATTCAATAGTCGGAGAAAATACAAGGCTCTCAGTGTCATATATGGATGCCACGACCGTACGGTTTTCTGAATCTATGACAGCTTCGCCGATCTGATTTGGAAATGTAAAAGAAGTAATGTCTGATTCGTCATTTAGTCCTTTTTTCAAGACAACATCCCATGACTGTACCCTTTGATCAGGAGATGTAATATCGAAAGAAATGGCATGACCAAATTGAACATCAGAATAACCACTTTCTGGTGAAATTGTAGCTCCGGGAGAAATAGTGTAGGTCATCGTTTGATCCAAACCGCTGTAGTTTCCTGGAAAGAGCACCGTCACTTTGTGATTTTCATAGTCGATGCTAGAAGATATCTGCTCAGGCATCTCGAATGTAAGGAAGCTATTGTCATCATCGATATAGCCATTACAGTTGTCGTCAATCCCGTTCATGATGTCATTTGCGTCTGGATACACAAGAGGGTCGCTATCATTACAATCTGTGTTATCATGAACATAAGCACTTGCAGGACCGGTTGGTAATTCGCATTGCTCTATGGCGATTCCATTTTCATCGCCATAACCATCTCCATCACTATCAGGATACCAGCTAGTATTGGGGTTGATAGAATCATCATCATCATTGCAATCATAGCTATACGCCACATATCCTGATGGCTGAAGACAGCTCTGAGTAGTTTCCTCTGAGTTGCCAAAGCCATCCTTATCCGTATCTGCGTACCAGATCGTATTTGGATTCAAGGTGTCATCATTGTCATCGCAATCAGGAGTATCTGGTGCTAGTAGACTATAACCTGCAGGCTGAGCGCATTGTGTTAAGGAACTTGTACTCCCAAAAAAACCGTCATTGTCTGCATCGACTCCCATATACCAAACGGTCGCAGGGTTGATACCTGAGTCTTCATCATCGCAATCTGTATTATCAGTCACGTACGCACTTGCTGGCGATGTGGGAATCTCGCACTGAATAACAGCAGTATTGCTATCCCCATATCCGTCACCATCCTCATCCGCATACCAAGATTGACCAGGAAATTCATTCGCATCATTATCATCGCAATCAGCATTGTTCAACACATAAGCACTTGCAGGGCTTGTTGGTATTTCACATTGAACTATTGCAATAGCATTAACATCTCCATACCCATCGCTATCCTCATCTGCATACCAGTTTTGATTGGGCAATTCATCTGAATCACTGTCATCGCAATCAGGAGTATCTGGTGCTTGTAGACTATAGCCAGCAGGCTGAGCACATTGTGTTAAGGAACTGGTACTACCAAAAAAACCGTCATTGTCTGCATCAACTCCAATGTACCAAACGGTGGTAGGATTGATACCTGAGTCGTTATCATCACAATCTGAATTATTAATCACGTAGGCACCCGCTGGTCCTGTTGGAATCTCACATTGAACAATAGGAGAAGCATTACTATCTCCATATCCATCGCCATCTTCATCTGCATACCAGTTTTGATTTGGTTTTTCATCCGCATCGTTATCGTCACAGTCAGGTGAGAGTAGTCCAGCGGGCTCGATATACCCAATAGGCTGAACACACGCAAACATAAATTCCGATGCAGATGGAAAACCATCCCCATCCGCATCAGCTGCCCATCTATCACCATTAACATAAATGGTATTTGTCGCCACTCTCGCAGGAGAAGAAAGCGTGTAGTTTATTGTAGCAGTACCATAAGATGGATCAAAATCGAAATTAATACCATCATCAGCATTTGTAACACCTGAACCTGAATATACGCCGCCTTCCGGAAACGCACCTCCAAAAGTAACAACTCCTTCTTCATAACATATCTGTGTTGGAAAGTTCCGCACGATTGATAAGTCTTGTATTTCTATAGCTGTTAAATCTCTTGGATAGAAATACAATTCATCTATATCACCCGGGAAGTACACATAATTACCATCTTGCGGTTCACCTAGAACAATGGGATTGACGGTAGAGGATTTGTAAGTTCCTGTATAGGTTGTGGTCGCCTCTTCCACGCCATCTATGTAAATTTTAATGTCGGTGGTAGTCTGAACAACAGCAACGTGATGCCAAACTCCATCATCGATGCTATTTCCATCTGATAAATGATCGTAGGTTAAACTGACCAGTTCAGATCCTGTATTATCATAAGTGTTGAATTGTATCTCACTGTTTTTCGCAAGTAATTCGAATTGACCTGTCTTGCTCAAGATCGATCTAAACCTAGCCGCTTGACCACTAAATTGATTATATCGCAGATATAAACCAATCGTAAATTCTCCATGACCATTGAGCACTGCTGCAGGAAGTTCAATCCGATCATCGCTCCCATCAAACTGGTAGGCATTATACAGATCGCCTAAACCTGTGCTTAGCAGGTTTGGTGCCAGTGAACCTGTTCCGAGCGTTCCATTATTGCTACCAGTGACATCATTTGCATTTCCGCTAAACGGATAATAAGCCTGGATATCACTCGGCTGTGCCAGTGTGACTAGAGATAAGAAAAGAAGAGGAAGACTAAGCAGGAAAGTTCGTAATGAATTCATAATAGGCGTGTTTGATGAATTTCGTGACAGTAAGGAAATCATTTTAATCTTAAAACCCACCAACTACCACCTTAACAAAACCTTAACTGGAATTATATTAAAAGGAATCCATCAGGCCTAAAACGCACTTGATTGCCCATTAATCACGCTTTTAACCTTAATACTTTCCTAATTCCTGCAATAAGTCGTCACCAGTCGAAAGCTTCATTTTTTTTCGCAATCTAGAGCGCGAGACATCTACACTCTCCCTTGTGTTGCCTAATAATTGTGCTATCTCTTTGGAGGATAAGTCCAATTTGAGAAGCGAGGCGAGCTTGATTTCGCTCTTGGTTAGGTCGGGGAAAGCAGCTAATAAATTGGAGGCAAAGTCCTTGTGGATATCTATAAACCTTCGCTGAAACTCACTCCATAATTCCTCTCTACTAGAGAACCTGGCATTGGAGATCACCCGTCGAATGTCATCATCTACTTCGCCATCTACTTTGGCTTTGATAGCATTCAAATCACTTAGCAGTTTCTCTGAAGTCTCAGAATTTCTTGCCATCATCATAGCTTTATAGGCCAGCTCTCTGTCTTTGGCATCTAATCTATCTTGCAGCGCCTTAGCCTCTTCCATTCGCACTTGTTCCTTGAGTTGGCCAGTCTGTGCTACGGACTCTTTTAGTCTATTGACAAACCAATACATCAAATAAGAAAAGCCCAATAAGGACGCTATGATGGTCACCGTATTTTCAGCCAGATAATCAGAACCCGAACCAATAAGCATAAAAATGCAATAGGTGATGTGGAAGGCGTTATATACGATGATATGCTTGAGAGACAGAATCATACAAAGTGCGAACATGTAGACAAAAAGTATGGGAATGTCTCTGAGATAATTGTTTTCCCATGTGGGTACACCTGTTTCGCGCAAGTAAAAATTGGTGAAGAATACTACCCCCATGGTCATGTACACTGTGGTGCCGAGGGTAATGGGCAAAGAGACTCTGCCTAGCATAAAAAGAAAGGTAAGCAAAGTGATGGTAATATTCAGCCCAAGGTTGACCCAACTGAGTATCCCATAATCATTGGCGAAATAATTATAAGTATCACCCCCACTGATGAGGACAGTGGCTACACATATGGCTGTGACAAAATAATACAGCGTACGCTCTACTTGTGGTTCTTTAGCTATTGGATTCAATGCATTCGAATTTGTAAAAGAAAAATCATAGTAACTGGTTCATCTATTAAACTTAGTGATAAAAAGATTCTTTAAGCACATACGCTGGTTCTCGGTACATATAATTTTTATCGCTGACCATCTTAAGGGAATCACCAATCTAGTGTTGTGCTGTCAGTAATCAATCCTCGATTTTTTTTCAATATGCGCTATTAATTCATACTTTAGGTTACAATCCAATCTATCATACCACCATGAGAGCAGGCTATTATCACACCAAAGACTCAGTAGAAGAATACATCCAAATGGCAAAGGATGTGAACAGCGCTGATCTGATCAACAAATTCCTTTCACATCTATCTACGGATGCTAAAATATTGGAGCTAGGTTCTGGACCGGGTACAGATTGGGAGATTTTGAATCGAAAACTTGATGTAGTAGGCTCGGACAATTCGCAGGTGTTTCTCGCTCACCTCAGAGACACTTACCCGAAAGGTGAGTTTCTGGAGCTTGATGCTATTACGCTTAGTACTGATCAACGATTTGACGGTATATACTCCAACAAAGTAATGCACCACCTGAGCAATGATGAGCTCAAAGATTCCGTCAAAAGGCAGTCTGAAATACTAAATACTGGGGGACTGATATGCCATTCGTTTTGGAAGGGAGAAGGCTCGGAGGTTTTCAAGGGTCTCTTTGTCAATTACCACGATCACGAATCATTAAGGGAAGTCTTTGAACCGAGTTTTGATGTAATAGGCTTGGAGGATTACCAGGAGTTTGATGAAGGGGATTCCATTTGCCTGATAGCTAAAAAGAGGTGAAGATCTTCAACTATAATTCTACAAATTGTCAGATAATAAGTATGCTTTACTGTTCTTGAATCCCTCGATAAAAGGAAAAGACTGTCTCAAAAGTAACTTAATGAAAAGGAGCAGTCATATTAAGCTTGTCGAAAAATAAACTATAGTTTACAGCTGATTTTTCGACAGGCTCAACTTGACAATCGTTACAACTTCTGAGACAGTTTTTTTTTGAATGATAGGATAGCTTTATTCTTTCAGGTTGTTATAAAAGAACTGACTGATCTTATCAACATTACTTAGTGACATTGCCTCCACAGATGCAAAATTACTCATAGTGATGGCTCCTTCCATCTTGATGTATTCTAAGTTTTCTCCCTCGATATAACCTAGTTCCAAAGCTTTGCTTCGGATCATATCAAACCCATAGTAGTCTTCCTCAAGAAACTTGAAATTTCCCCATGTGCTGGTAACGCCATCACCCATGACTGCATCTTTATGGTTGATCAACATTAAAGGAGCGTCCGTGCTTTGCAAAACATTGAGATCAAACAGCCAACCAAACATCATAAGCGCACCTTGCACCTCATAACTCTGATCTGTATAGAGATTGTGAGATTCATATTTTTTCAACGACTCAGATATTTCGTTTCTAAGTGATTCGCCCTGTATCAACGCCACATCATCGTCTTGCAGTACAGCATTGAACAAACTTATCATTGAGCCTGTTGACCAACCTCCTATGAAGATATTGTCTGGGTCAATCTTATGCTGCTCTGCATTGGTTTTGAAATAGCGAATGGCATTACGCTGATCAATAACGCTCTTTACTTGAATATCTACCCCAGGATTTTCTCCAGACTCAAGTAGAGAATAATGAAGTAAACCAACAGCGTACCCTTTGAGAGCCAATGCCTTACAAACTTCAATAAGTTCTTCCTCTCGAGTAAATCTTCTCCATGCGCCTCCCGGTGATAGCAAAACCAATGGCTTGGTGAACTCTGCTCCTTTCGGTTCATAGATAGTGAACGTATTGTTTTGTTCGTCTTGCCCATATACTGTAGGGCTACCCACCACTACCTTATCAAAACTGAATGTAGTCAGGTAACCTTCTGGCGGGGTAACATATACCGAATCTGAAGGAGGTATAACCTCATCAACGATCTCAACTTTAGCCACGGTCTTATGGGCACCTGATTCGTTACTTACATTTAATGAAATTTCATAATTTCCTGCCACGCTGTAGGCGTAACTAGGCTCTTTTTCACTTGAAGTCTGACCATCGCCAAACTCCCAAAAGTAAGTCTTAGCGTCAATCGAGGTATTTTCAAATGTAATTACCTCTCCTACTTTGGCTTGATAAGTAGACAAGCTAAAACTGGCCGTTGGCAGAGGCTCCGGCTCACCTTCGCTACAGCTAGCTAATACCAAAATGGCAATTACAGCCGAAATCAATTGAATGAATTTGCTTATAGCTGCTTGGCGTGTTACTTGTGTCTTGGTTTTCATGATATGTGTATTTAATTGTGATTCAATGAATTATAAGACAAAGGTCCGGCTAAATGCAAGGTCAGAGTTAGCGCTTATGTTGCCTTAAGCTTAAATTTTGTTGACTCAATGTTGAACTTATGTCTCATCTCTCTCAAATGAAAACGGCCCCCAAATGGGAGCCGCCTTTTACCACCTGTTAGGTGGCGCCTTAGTTGGACGGTGTTGTCATTATTCCTTTACTATGCGATGAAATGTCCAACTACTTCCGTCATGGATTCGGAGCATGTAAATGCCCGAATTCATATTACTGAGATCTATACTTGAACTAGCTAGATCCAATTGGTCAATCAATCGACCATCTATTGATAGTAGCTCCGCCTTTTGAGGCTTTCCCCAGCGAGTGTCTACAAAAACTCGACCTTTGGTGGGGTTTGGATAAAGAGCGGATTGAAAAATAACATTCGAGAAAAGCGGTTCCGGATCTCCCATCTCCTTTCCGAGTTGGTACACCATGCCTGATACAAATTTTCGATCGTCTGACATAGCCGTCTGTGCGGAGTAGTAAGAAATATTTCCTTTCAGCGAATACGTACCACTAGTCGACTGGACAGATGCAGCCTGAATTTCACCTTGAGTGAGCCTGTCTTGTGACCACAATTGGCTTGCAAATGCGATCATGAATATTGTGATGAGAATCTTCATGACGACTTACTTTATGGAATTAGAAGTATCAACCAACAATTTAGTCTCGGTCTGTTTTTCGAGTTGAGCATAAGTATCAAGTACTCCTTTCATTTGCTCTTGTAGTGATAAAATGAGTGCTTGCTGTTCCTTAATTGCCTCTACTAGCACAGCGGTGAGTTGCGTATAATTGACAGACTTATAGCCATCTACTCCTGTAATCACCAATTCGGGCAACACTTCTTCTACCTCTTGAGCAATCAATCCTACTTGTGGATCGTAGGTGAAATTCATCTCCTCATATTCTTCCACTTTCCAATCATATCTTACACCTCGTATTTCTTTCACCATGCGCAATGCTCCTTCTATGGGTCTTATGTTCTTCTTCCAACGTTCGTCACTTGCCGAAACATTAGTTCCTCGAATCACACCATTCACGTCCAATTGATAATCAGGAGAGGAAGTATTGATTCCTACATTTCCTCCATTGAAAAAACTATCCCCATTTGATCTCAGCAATATTTTGTTGGCATTGGAAATATTTCTAATAAACAAAGAACCGTCTTTAGCAGTGCTGCCTGCAATCAAATCTGATCTAGCTCTGATATTGCCCGAAGCATCAATAGTGAAAATCGGATCATCGTTCATAAACCCTACATTTCCGCCTTTCAGATAGCTGTCTCCATTTGCTTTTAGCAATATCTTACCAGCATTGCTGATATCACGGATATAGACCTCTCCATCCTTAGCTGTACTACCAGCAATCAATGCTGATCTGGCTCTGATGTTGCCTGAAGCATCTAAGGCATAAGCTGGATCGTCGTTCATGATCCCTACATTACCACCCGTCATATAGCTATCGCCTTTTGCGCGAAGCAATATCTTGCCGGCATTGCTGATGTCGCGGATGTAGACCTCTCCATCCTTCGCTGTACTTCCAGCAATCAATGCTGATCTGGCTCTGATGTTGCCTGAAGCATCTAAGGCATAAGCTGGATCATCGTTCATGATCCCTACATTACCGCCTGTTAGATAGCTATCGCCTTTTGCGCGAAGCAATATCTTTCCAGCATTGCTGATGTCACGGATGTAGACCTCTCCATCCTTCGCTGTACTACCAGCAATCAATGCTGATCTGGCTCTGATGTTGCCTGAAGCATCTAAGGCATAAGCTGGATCATCGTTCATGATCCCTACATTACCGCCTGTTAGATAGCTATCGCCTTTTGCACGAAGCAATATCTTTCCAGCATTGCTGATGTCACGGATGTAGACCTCTCCATCCTTAGCTGTACTACCCGCGATCAATGCTGATCTGGCTCTGATGTTGCCTGAAGCATCTAAGGCATAAGCTGGATCATCGTTCATGATCCCTACATTACCGCCTGTTAGATAGCTATCGCCTTTTGCACGAAGCAATATCTTGCCGGCATTGCTGATGTCACGGATGTAGACCTCTCCATCCTTCGCTGTACTACCAGCAATCAATGCTGATCTGGCTCTGATGTTGCCGGAAGCATCTACTGCATAAATTGGATCATCATTTCCGACACTTATATAACCGGAAGTAAAACTGATATTATTACCAGATTTAGTCCATGGTGATTCACCCCCAACATTGGTCAATCCAGATCCATCTCCAACAAATTTGGTTGCTTTCACAGTACCTCGCACATCAAGTGCTTCTGTGGGATCAATTGTGCCTATTCCTACAGACCCTTTTCCAGGTATCACATTATCTGTACCGTACATTCCATGAGAAATCTCAGCACTATAAGCGCGAGGTACAGAGGTGATTTGTGTTCTCGGCGAAAATTCAGCATCTGTACCTAGCTGCACTCCCAACCACACCTCACTATCAAAATCAACGTACATCTCAACCTCACTTCCCAGAATGACCGAAAAAATACCGTTATCCAGTGCCACTTTCTCTTGGGTTTCTTGCCAAAGCGGGCGTGTGCTTGTGTCACTCCAATACATCGTGAAGGTGAGTTGGTGCTCTCCTTCAAGTGGCACACCTTCAGCGTCTTCCAAATATCCTTGAAAACTCAGTTTCTGAGAGTCTTGAGCAGAAACAGAAATGGATAGAATGGTTCCCAATATAAAAATAAGCCCTTGAAATATCGTGAGATATATAAGACGCTTGGTGGTTGATATCCTTGATTTGTGTTGTAGAGTTTTCATGTTCGTATTGTTTGATTACTAAAATTGAATACCTCAAAATTGGATGATCGAGGTACCTCAGGGTTAGCGCATATGTTGCTCATTACTTAAATTATTTCCTACCTCAATGCTCGGTTTGAACATATGTTGCTGATAGCTTAACATATGTTGCAAGACTCCTCATTCCATGTATTTTTTAGTAATTTCAAATTGCAATCAGTTCATTAAACCGACCGTCTTGGATAATCCTCGTCTTACTGACCCATCGATACCTACCACAGACTCTTCTTCGAGCCCTGCGGATCTATCCATGAATGAGGTATTGCTTAGTAAGCTCAACGAGGTGGTCATGGCCAATCTGCAGAACGAACAGTTTAGCGTAGAGGACTTAGCCAGTGAAGCGGCATTTAGTAGATCTCACTTGCACCGTAAGCTCAACCAGCTTACAGGACAATCCATCAGTCAGTTCATCAGAGAGATTCGACTCAATGAAGGTATGAAACTGCTCAAGAAGGAAGTGGGCACGGTAAGCGAAATCGCGTTCAAAGTTGGTTTCGGAAGCAACACTTACTTCATCAAATGCTTTCACGAACACTTCGGCTTCTCTCCCGGAGAAGTGAAAAAAAAGGTAGCTGAAGGCTGGGATGACACGCATTCACAAGAATTGAAAGAACCAATCGATCAACAAAATGCAATTGTTAAACCTGCAGCTCCATTGGAAGCCCTCCACCCTGCTGCTTCGGAACAATTGATTATGGAGATTTTTCATGAAATGGTCAAGTATAAACCAGCGCTTGAAAGGTTTCTAATGGTCGATGAGGAAGAAGGGGAATCTGTTGATCCCAGGATCCTTGCCTATCAGATCATCAAAAACTACCCATGGCCTATAGGTGTAGAGATACGAAGATTGTTCTCAGCTTCGCTTCGCGAGCCCAATCATGAAAGGCATGCACAACTTCAAAAAGCCATTGGTAGAACTATCAGGATCATTAGCTTTCTGTGCATAGCGGAAGTCTGCAATCTCATACATAGCCAAACCATATCGACTTGTAAGAATGACAAGAAACCGTTGGTTGATGGTCTTCAAAAGCTTACGAATGCTGACCTAATTGGGTCGCTACAAATAGCAGCCAAATACATCAAGGAAAATAGCCATTTGATTTTCGTCAAGGAACTTGATGACCTGTTGGATAATGCATTCTTCTTGGAGCTTAATGACTGGTCTAAACTTCCGGATCAAGAGCATGAAATAGCAAGCGCCTGCATGCTACTAGAGCAAACGCTTATGATGCTACTTAAGAAAACTGCATTCCTGGTAGGTTACAAAATGGTGAATGTGGGTTCGATCAAAGTGAAGAAAGCAAGGTATCAGCAAGCTTCTTTCCATCATGAATTTCACATGCTCAATAGCATCGATTCGGAATTCAGGATACATCAAGAAATAATGGAACAGTTCTCAGATAGCAATGCCGTGATCTTGATGAAAAGTATCAAGGACGCTCAACGGTTTCTCAATCTCAGCCCTATGATAATAGATACGCAGCGCGAAGAGTTACAAGGATCAGGCAAAACTCAGATCAAACGTGACATCTTTCTCTTGGAAGCGTTTGATAATGGGCACTTAAAATATTCAGGAACAGGAGCCACTTCACAAGATGACTTGTCGTCATTAGATGCTTATGCCGAATTGTTGGAAGAATATGAACTACTGATAAATCTATTGAAATCGTGAATCAGGACCAGCCTATCAAATCGCCCTTCAAGTTTCTCGATAGCTACGCTGAGAGCGACAAGGACATCTTTTTCGGTCGTGAAAAAGAAGCCGAAGAGCTCTATGCCAAGGTCTTTCAGGGAAAGCTCCTGCTAGTATATGGTGCTTCAGGCTCAGGCAAGTCGAGCGTGATTAATTGTGGATTGGCCAACAAATTTGAGCCTTCTGATTGGCTGCCTATTCATATACGTAGAGGTGGCAACATCCTTCAATCCACCTTCAACCAGATAGGTAAAGAAGCTATCAACACGCCTAAATATGAGCCGAGTAATGACAACCTTAGAAAGCTGCTAAGCTCGGTATTCTTAGACCATTTCAAACCTATCTACCTCATATTCGATCAGTTTGAAGAGCTTTTCATCTTTGGCTACAAGGACGAGTGGAACGCCTTTATCTCAGCGGTGAAATACATCATGGAAACAGACCTGGATGTTCACTTCATCTTTGTGATTCGTGGGGAATATTTGGAGTTCTTATCGGCCTTTGAGGATTTCATCCCAGAATTTTTTGACAATAGAGTTCGCATTGAGAAAATGACTCGTAAGAACGCCTTACAAAGCATCTCAGGTCCTGCGAAAGAATACAATATCGAACTGGATGAAGGATTTGAAGAGAATCTGATTAAGAAAATAAATCCAGAAACAGCCCATGTAGAACTTACCTTCTTGCAGGTATTTCTAGATAAAATCTACCGAAACGCTGTGGCTCAACAGTCTTCCGAAGAAAGCATTAAACTGTACAATAATCAGATAGAATCGATCGGGCATATTAGCGATGTGTTGGCCGAGTTCGTGGATGAACAATTGTTTCGCATGCCTGATCCCAAGGCAGCACTTACTGTACTGAAAGCTTTTGTATCGTTACAGGGTACCAAGACCCAGATGACCCTAGGGCAGGTGGTTCAATATACCAAAGATCTCGGGAATCCAATCAACTCTGAGCAAACTGAGGAGATAGTCCGTGAACTGGTCAATAAAAGAATTCTCAAAGAAAAGGATGAAAACGAGCAATATGAGTTGCGTCATGATAGTTTGGCTCAGAAGATCTATGAGAAAATTACCCTTCAAGAGCGTGAGATGCTTGATGTAAGGCAGCTATTGTTATATAGCCTCAATGAATACAAAAAACGAGAGCTATTACTAACAGATGATAACCTAACCTACATAGCTCCTTTTGAGCGTCATCTTGAGCTGGACAAAGAAACCTTGGAATTCATTGAGATTAGCAAGAAGAATTCTACAAAACGCAAGAAATCGCGTCGCACCAAAACTGTCATTGGGATAATCATACTATTGCTCACGATTACTTCAATTATTGGTTTGATTTTCTCCCAAGCTCAGAAAGAAAGAGCAGAAGAACTTGCACTAGTAGCCAAGCAAGAATCAGTAGAAGCTCAAAACCAAAAGGCGCTTGCTGAACAAGAGAGACAAAAGGCTCTCATCAGTGAAGCCAGAGCACAAGAGCAAGCTCAGTTGGCCAATGAAGCCAGTGCTAGAGCTAGAGAAGAAAGAAGTGAAGCTCTTCGCCAAAGCCAGATTGCCGAGGAGCAAAAAACAAAAGCGGTGCAAGCTCGAACAGAAGCGGAACAAAGCGCAGAAGAAGCCATTGCTAGTCAAAAGATAGCCAATGAAGAGCGGGCAAAAGCCTATCGATTAAGAGTGTTGGGTTTGAGCAAAGAGATTGCAGTGAAATCCACTCAAATAACCGGTCCAGAACTGAAAGGACTTATGGCGATTCAGGCATTCAAATTCAATAAAGATTTCAATGGTTCGCCTTTCCAATCCGAAATATACACAGCGCTATATGAGGCTTATAAACTGAATTTACCGCAAACCAAGTCAGCAATCAAAACATCGGAACAGCCAGTTATGCAGATGATAACTCGGGGTGCTAGCATCTTTTCATTGAGCAAAGAAGGCACGCTAACTAAAACGAAATGGAACAATTCAGAACCAGAATTAGAGGTGCTATTTACCAAAACAGGCATTAACTGTATGAACATTTCGGTTGATGGTTCACTAGTCATATTAGGAACCTATGCAGGTGAAGTCATTGGGTATGACCTAAACGATTCAAAAGTCATCTTTGAATCCACGGCCTTTGAAGAATCTATTGCCAGTATTGAAGCAAACTCTAATGAGTTCATGCTTATGAGCAACAAAGGATCGGTATCAAGACTCAAAAGGGACGGATCGCTCACTGAGACATATCAGACAGGTTTGAAACCCTCTGCCGTCACGAGTATTGATGATCAACTCGTTATCGGAACCAAGGAAGGAATTTTGGCTTTTAAAAATGCTAATCAAGAACAGCCAACTATCATTCAACTTCCAAAAAAGAACATTAAGTCTATAGCTGCTGATCCAAACAACAATAGATTGGCCATAGGTCTTGAAAACGGAGAGATTCTTATCTGGGATATTGAATCAAAAAGTATCGATCGCTCTTTATCTGCGCATAGTGCGGCTGTAACGGATATTGAATTCTCTAACAATGGAAGTTTCCTACTCAGTGGCTCGTTTGATAGATCTATACAACTCTGGAATCTAGCTGATGCGGGCAAGCTTCCATACGTGATCAGAGACAGAAGCGAATGGGTTGGCTCAGTAGCATTTGGAGAGGATGATACTTTCTATAGCGGAGAATATGATGGTACGATTAGGCAGTTTTATCAGTCCACAGGTCAGCTCGCCTCACGTCTTTGCAAATCACTAGATCGACCAATGACTCCTGAAGAATGGACTAAGCACATCGCAGAAGATATTGCATACGAAACTACCTGCAACGATGAATAGAGTGGTCCTTATCATATCGATCTGGCTTATAGCAAGTGGGGTATTCGCACAGGATTGCGAGCGCAATCTTCAAGATGCAAGACGGGCATACTTGAATGGAAATTTCAACCAAGTGGTCACGCTTTTACAATCGTGCCCCGCACAACTGACCAATAGTGATGATCAAAAAAATGCCTATGAATTGCTTATCAATGCTCACCTGATAACCGAAGAATTGAGGATAGCCGATTCTCTGATGAACGCTCTCTTGACAAAATTTCCATTGTACACCACAAGGTCAACTGACCTGTTCGAATTTCAGCAACTGTATGAAAGCTATCAAATTTTCCGTCAGTGGAGTATAAATGCTTTCGTAGGCTTCAATCATGCCAACTTCCAGGTTATGCAGCAGCGCAGCTATGGTAGTATTTCGGATAGTCCCATAACCTATAAAACTTCTTTGCGCCCGGTTTTAGGATTAGATGCTAACTATTACTTCACCCCTCACCTTTATGCATCAGCTGGTCTCATTTTTCAACAATCTGCTTATACTCAAAGAGAATCATTACTGAGATTTCAGTACTTGGATATCTCAGAGCGATTAACATATATCAATATGCCCTTGCAGATTGGGAATGCCTTTGAGCGTGGGAAATTCACATTCCTGATTCAAACAGGCATGAGTATGCATTTCCTAGCCTCGTCCAAAGCAGATCTAGCCCTATTTGGTCGCGATCCAGATTTCACAACCACCCTCACTGGACTTACCAGAACTGTCACAGACAGAAAACTGACCGAACAGCGGCGAGGCATCACATGGAATTATACCATCGGTGCGGGGATCAGAAGAAATATCGGACTCACATCCGTAAGTCTTACTGCGCAATATGAATATGGTCTTCGCAATCTTGCAAAAGCTTCCCGTCGCTATCAAGACGAGGAGCTACTCATTCAATATTCATACGTGGCAGATGATTTCAAGATGAATAATCTTCAGTTTAGAATAGGGCTATCTCGCCATTTTGTAAAACCACAAAAGAAGCTATGAAAGGTATCTTCAAATATTACCTCATCTTTCTTCTTGCTACCGTATCGGGTTGCGTAGAGCAGGTAGATTATGAAATGGATCAGTATGTAAAAGTGCTCGGATTGGAAGGCGCTGCTACTGCAGAGAGACTTATCCCACTAGCCAATGGAGATATTATGGTTTTGGGCGAAATGGGCGTAGCGGCGCATGATATAGAGTCAACACCCATTGGGCCCGAAATTAAGGAGTTGGAAGATCAAGCGCCCATGATTGCTATAACAGATCCCAATGGCAACTTGAAGTTTTTAAAAATGTATCCCCTAGAGGATTTTGATTTGAAATTCATAGATGTTTTCAATTTTGAAAACCGGACAATTTTCAAATACATCGAGCCTCTTTCAGGTGGTGGATATGCTGTAATGGCAGAGGTTTTCGGGTTTGATTATAGCATCAACATTCCGGGAGTCATTGACACAACAGACCTTAGTCTGCCAGGGTCAGCTAATTTTGCTCCTGTATTGTTCCGTCTTGATGACCAGTATAATGTTACGGAGGTTCACAGTTTCAATGCCGGACCAGATTGGAACGGCCAATTTACACTAACGTCTGGTGTACTTAAGGCACTGCCTAATGATGAGATTGGTATTTTATTAGGTCGTAAGATTTTAGCCGACAATTCCATTGGATACACATTCATCCATATGGACGGCAACCTGGACACCATTGCCATTGCAGACAATTTTGATAACCCAGATGGAAAATTGGCGTATGATTTTGATATTGATGATTCAGAAATCTTAAAGATTTTCGGTACTGAAAACGATGGTGGTATGTATCAATATGATTTACCCCTCACTAATATGAGTATTGAAATCAATAAACGATTCTTGGTTGAGGATGGGGTTTTTTCATTTCCCAATACCAACGAGCATTTCACGAGAAAACTTAAAAGCGGAGAATTTCTGTTTGTGTATACCAACCCAAGGGATAATCTCATCTTGGCGCAATATGGAGGCGTTGCATTTAGGGTAGGAAATCAAGAAGAATTTCCGGGAACTAATCGCGCACCAAGAGCAGTCTATGAAATGATGAATGGAGATTTATTGATATATGAGATAATCATCCCAGCCAATGATTCCCCATTTGGTTATCTCCATCGCGTAAAAATTAATGGTACCAAAGTTTTTTCGCGGAGGATTGATGGCAATCCCGGTGATGTGATAGAAACCGAAGATGGGAAGATAATAGTGGCGGCAAACAATATTTATAATGGACTAAATCCAAGAATCAACCTTATAAAACTAGATGCAAATGGCAAGCTCTATTAAGTATTTGGCTTTGGCACTGATGGTTGTTGCTTGTGGAACCAACCCGGAACCACTTCCAGATTTCAATGCTCAACTAACAGATCAGGAAAAGTTGCTTGTTGGTACCTGGCAGTATGAACAGGTTGTGGCTAATGGAGTGCAGTTTCGCTTAGCAACTTATGAAATGGAACTCTCTCAAGACAAAAATAAAGCAGGAGGCAACCGTGCAGAACTCAATAAAAGAAGAATACATTATTCATCTGATGGCACCTATCAGTTGCGATGGGTGGAGCGAGGAGATTATGCTCTGGGCACTGAAGGGGAGCCAAATTGGCAACCTAATTTTGGATATTGGCAGATTGTGGGGGATTCTTTATATCACAATAGAGGTACCACTTATGAAAAATCCTATGTAGTTATGATTAATTCAAATAATCTGGAAAGGTCAACCTCACGATATATGTCACAGAGAAATGCAGGCGCTACTTGGGATCCTGGAGATACTGTTCCTCAGACGGAGTATTTCAATAGATTAGAATGACTATGAAAAAATACCTCCTTCTATTTTCATTGGTGCTGCCAGCCTGCTTTGTCTCTTGCAAAAAGGATCAGGATGATCTTAAACCGGTGGTTATTGCTGATTTTGAATCAGACATCAAAGAAGTAAATCAAGGTGAATCGGTGAAATTCGAAGGTTTATCTGAAGGTGATGTTTCTGCCTGGTTTTGGATTTTTGAGGGTGGTACTCCCCAAACTTCAACTGACCAAAGCCCAGTGATTACTTATGATGAACCCGGATTGCATGATGTATCTCTGAAAGTTTTCAGTGATTCTGATTCATCTTTAATTGTCAAAAAGGATTATATCTTAGTTCGTGATACGACCACTTTCCCTTGTGAGTTAAGCTTCAATGCGCAATACGATGTTGAAGATAGCATTGGGGTAGTCTATGGGATTAACTCTCAGAAACACAAAATGAACGTGTATTGGCCAACTGGTGATTCGTGTAATTCAAGGCCAATGATGATCATAGCTGGAGGTGGTGGTTTTGTTCATCAAAGTGACTTAGCGAAACTCGAACCCTTGGCTAAAAAGTTAGCTCAAAGAGGAATGGTGGTCGCTAACATTAGGTATCGCAATGTGGATAATGTCAATGATGGTACCAACGTGGCTAAAGGTCAGTCTTATGCAGTACAAGATTTATCTGCGGCTGTGAGATACTTTAGAAAAGAAGCCAATACATATGGAATAAACCCTGAACAAATTTTCACTGGAGGATTTAGTTCTGGTGCCATAGGAGCCGTGATCCAATCCTATTTCGAATATGAAGATATTCCAGATGAACTCCAGTATTTATACCCGAGTGGTATTTGCGGAGCCCAAGGAAGTCCGGGCTTCTCGTGCAGTTCTATCGGAGTGATCTCCTTGGCAGGCGAGATGTACACTGGCTTGCATTACATTGATCCTGACGACCCCCATTTCTTTGGGGTATGTGCCTCAAATGATCCTGATATAGCTTGTGACTCAGCTTGGACTAATAATGGTAGCATTCCAAAATATGGAGCGGTGGCCATTGCTTCTTATGCGCATTCTCAAGGCCTAGTATCAGATTATTACATATTTGATGCTGACAACCATGCTTTCATTCCTGAGCAGAATGAGCCCTATTTCGTTAAACTCATAGATTTCATAAGAAATGTGATAGAGGAGGTTGAGGTAGCTACCCCTGCTCCAACATATACGGAAAGTTTTCAGGGTAAAAATCCGCTGGAATTAGGCTGGATAAGGAAGCACCTAAGTGAGCGGGATTCTTCCCTTTGGGTTTGGAGAGTCGATCAAGACAATAAAATCAATGAATATATGGAGGCCAATAACTTTAATTCTTCCCCAGGAGGTGCAGATGACTGGTTGATTTCTCCAGAAATTGACCTGACGGGTTACACTAATCCGTTGCTCACGTTTGAATACGCTCTTGCTTACCAAGAAATATCAGGATTCGGGATCACCTGTTATATCACAACAAGTCCTCTGGGTGAGGAACTGGTTCTGGAAGATTGGGCTGCACTGACGGATATTTATGATCAGCAAACAAGTGCTACCCATCCACTTTCCTTTCGCCATTCAGATAAGATATCGCTTATGAATCATGTTGGTGATAAGGTCAGAATCGCCTTCAGATATACAAGTAGTGGAAATGGATCAGTCTCCTCATTCCTTTCTGCAATTGATAATATCATAATTCAAGACGAGGAATAGGAATGAGCCAATTGGAAAGGCAAATGGTGATTTGGTAAATATTTAAATGGCTTTGGGGATATTTTAATATGAACGTGATAGTTCCACAGCTTGCGTTATGCCAAAGTCACATATCAAAACTCTAGAAAAAAAAATCAAAACCAAGGGTTAAACTATGGGCTTTTAAATTGATCATACTGATATCTAGATCTGCTATATCTCCTCTGGCATAGCTTTCCAAATCAAAACTCATTTTTCGAAAACCCGCTGAAAATAAACCTTGAAATTTAGAAATCCCAACAAGCAAACCAATGCGCCCCTGATACCCTACACTATTCCCGTAAGAAAAACCATCAACCGTCACTCCATTACGGACTGCACGAAAATTTCCAGGAAAATTATAGTCAGCCCCAAAACTCACTCTTAACTTAAGGTTTTTCTTCTTGGTTGGGAAGTCATGATTAAGACGTAATGAAAGATATTTCACATTGAAAGAACCCGACGAGGACGTACTACCTCCATTACTAGAAAACGTTTTATTCACATAGCCATTCAGTAGAATACCCGGGGTAAATTGCATATAAGTATTAGTAGCAATTGGCACTTGTATTCCAACATGGAGACCTACAGTGCTGGTGAGTGCGTTGGTTTCAGTATTGTTGTCAAATTCGATGGTTTGAAAAGCAAAAGAAATATTTCTATCAAAACCAACTTGAAATCTTGTTGAATTCACTCCATTCATATTGGCCTGTGCCAAAAAAGAAATCAGGAAAAGAGAAAGAGCGCAAATAATGTATCTCATGAATTGTTGAAATTTTATCGTTTCAGTTGTATTTAAGTTGGTCAATTTACAGCTAACGACTTAAAATTACTAAACTAAGGTGCTTCTCAGGTTTGGATCTACACTGACCCTACTAGGGCTTCAAATCTTAACAGGGTTCTTTCCTTCTGGTCTTGTGTATTAAGTCATCACGCAATGGTCCTCTTTTTAATCCATCCATGCTTTATGTCAGCATGGTTATTTGCGTTTTTTATTCCGCATTGTAACACAGAACATAATCTACACATATTGTCCAGTGAGCCATAGACCAACTGGTCAGAAGCGAATCATAGCAATTAGCAATTGTTTATAACATAACATCCAGTTCAATGCTCATCATCAAAAATTTCCTCTATTGATTGCTTGAAAAGTCGAGATACCTTGAAGGCTAGCGGTAAGCTGGGATCGAATTTGCCTTTTTCTATTGCATTGATTGTTTGTCTGGATACTTGCAGGGCATCTGCCAAGTCGGCCTGTGTCATATCATGCTCCGCACGAAGTACTTTTAGTCTGTTCTTCATCGCTATTATTTGAATCTTAAATGACCTACTCCAATACCGATCATATAAACCACGCCTATAAACATCACCAGTATGCCTATATCAGCGTCCTTGCTGATTACGTTGGCTTGATCCATACTAGCAAAGCACAGCCCTCCTACCATCCCAAAACCCAATGCAAAAGCCATGGCCTCTAGTTGGATCTTCTTTTGAAGCTCGTCAAGTCCTTCTATAAATCTTCTGTTGGCGAAGATCATGCCTACCCCTACCAAAAAGGTTAGGCCTATGGCCATCCCCGAATAAGTTGTGTTGCTTACATCCCAAATGAATTTGGGTCCAAATGTTGAAAAAGCTGTAGTTATGACCCAAGCGAATGTCCAGGCCGCGAGATTGAGTGTATTTTTGGATGTTGTCTTTTTGAAATTTTGAGCTTCCATAGTAAAGTGTTATTTATAATTTGTAAACTATACTTTACACAATATTAGGCAAGATTCTATAAATAGACAAACTATAATTACTATTTGTAAAGTTTATTTTACTTTTTATTAATCATCATAAACTCCACGATTCAAGTAAATATCTAACACATACTTTAATCCGGCATTAGCAAACTATCCTCTCCTATTTTACTATATTGTTATGTGCAACATGATCTAAATAGAATCAGGAATGTTATCATCAACCGAATAGTATTTCTTTCGGCGATACTACTTGCTCCAGCTTACATAATGAGTATCGTTAGGTACTTCACTATTGGCTGGCAGTCGATTCTCATTTGGCACACCGTCATTTACCTTACGCTTACACTGATAGCTATATATAGAAAGCGACTTAGCTCAAACTTCAAAATAGCAGTGCTAGCACTACTTTATCTCACAGTTGGATTTATTGGACTTATCAAATTTTCCCTAGCAGGAGCATCATTTTATATTGCATTGACCATCGCCTTACTGGTTATTTTGGTCAATCGAAGAGCATTATTATACTTGTTTTCGATCATTCTGCTAATCTTCTGTCTAATCGCCTATGGTTTTGTCTCCGGTTACCTCCAACCAACCGCTGATCTAAATACCCTATCGAGACTATCGTCACACTGGATAACACATATCGTCTCTTTCTTTTCTCTTATCATCATGTTTGTTTTTGGGTTCGGAGATTTCAACACAGCATTAATCAAAGTACTCAAAACCAAAGATGCTGCTGAAAAGAAATATCGTCAACTTTTCGAACAGGCGCATGATGCTATATTACTTTTCAAGGATGGAGTATTTATAGATTGTAATCAGCAAGCTTGCGAAGCTTTTCAATATAAACGGGAGGAACTTATTGGCAAAAATGTAGAAGATGTAAGTCCAGAATTTCAAAGCGAAGGAGTACGGTCAGATGTCATGGCAAAGCACTTGATTGAGTTAACGCTATCGGGGTTTCCTCAAAATTTTGATTGGCAGCATATGCGTGCTGATGGGACATTATTTGATTTATCAATATCGCTGAACACCATAGAAATTGAAGATGGCATCTACGTTCAGGCAATCTTACATGATATCACTAAATCAAAAAGACGCGAGACTGAACTGAAGATGTATAGAAATCATCTGGAAACATTGGTCAATGAAAAAACAAAGGATCTTGAAGCAACGGTTGACAATCTAAAAAAAGCGCAAGCACAGCTTATTCAATCGGAAAAAATGGCCTCTTTGGGAACATTGACATCCGGTGTGGCTCATGAAATAAATAATCCGCTCAACTTTATTTTGGGTTCGCATAGGGGGTTGGAAGAGTACTTCGAAGAACATGGGAGCAAAGACCAGAAGTCTACAGACAACTTACTTGAGCACATCAAGAATGGTGTAGATCGCGCTACAAGCATAGTCAAAAGTTTGGGACAGTTTAGCAGAAACAACAACAGCATGACCGAAACCTGTGACGTTCATGCTATCATAGACAATTGTCTTCTCATGCTAAACAACCTAACCATTTATAAGGTCGAGGTTCAGAAAGGGTATTCAAAGGAGATGATAAGAACCATGGGGAATGTTGGGCAGCTACATCAGGTATTTACCAACATTCTGACCAATGCCATCCATTCTATCGAATCAGAAGGTAAGATCACCATTGCTACCTCTAGGGAAGCTGATGACATTATTATCACCATCTCAGATAATGGCTCGGGTATCAAAGAAGAAGATCTATTACAAATTACGGATCCATTTTTCACTACCAAACAACCTGGAGAAGGCACTGGACTTGGACTATCTATTGCTTACAATATTATCCAAGCTCACAGGGGTGAATTAGCGTTTAGTTCTGAGCTAGGAAAAGGAACCACAGTGAGGATTTCTTTTAAGGTATTTGAAACATAGCACCCCTTTTAATTATTCTTGAAAAAGGCGAAATCAGAAGGAGAGCTTGCGTAGATTCTTTTAGCTGATGTTAAGATGAAAAATTATAGAAGGCGACGCTTCACTCCTTAATCAATTAGGCTTACTGAATATTTTGAGAAGATACTTGCACTCAAAAATGATAGAATCCAAAAACTAAGTCTTGGAATTGTTCAGGCCAATTAACGACAGACAATCAAAAAAATATTCCTATCTCCTTCTTCCAGAGTATTCCATTGCCTCGCCTTTGCCAAATCCGTAGCTAAAACCAAGGGTAATAAAGCGGCCCCTCAGGCGGCTGTTGTACAAATAAAAATCAGACTGATTCGCCTCATTGATCTGCTTTCTGGATGCAAAGAGATCTCTTACACTTCCGCTAATAACTCCTCGGCCTTTGAGGATCTTGCGACGAATACCCATATCCATAAACAACACCTCGGATATCTCCGATTGGAATGTTCTAAAAGCAGACTCATACCTCCCTGTAACTTCAACATCCGTCTTCCCGGGTAATTTAAACTTAGACCTTGCTTTCAACGTCCATAGCTGAGCACTGAAATCAAAAGACCTTGATTCGAATTGACCCTTTCTATCGAAAAAGGAATAGTTAAAATCTCCATCCATTGACAACCAATCCAAAGGATCATATTTCCCATTGATCTCTAGTCCTGTTGCTTTGTTCGTCCCAATATTGAACGGCATGGTGATACTTACATTGTCTTCTACCACAGCTACTCGCTCCATCACATCTGTCGTATTTCTCTGGTACACTGTCATGCTTATAGACGAATTGGTAAAATCTGCTACGGATGCCAACTCAAAGGAATCGGTAAACTCTGGCAATAGGTTAGGGTTACCCGTACGGATACTGAAGTTGTTCCTCACATTGAAAAATGGATTCAAATCCCATAACCTCGGCCGATAGACGCGTCTGGAATATCCCGCCTGTAGCGATACATTGTTTCGAATCTTGTACGAAGCATGAGCACTTGGGAAGAAATTATTGAATTTCTGAGTATTCTTCTCATTGTTGTTTTCCAAGAGTGTCTCCAATATGGCATTTTCCATTCTGAGTCCTCCTTTGAAACCCCATTTTTCACCTTCATAGGCACCTGTGGTATAAAGTCCCAAGACATTCAAATCATAGTTGAAAACGTTGGTGAACCCTGGATCTGATACCCATTCACCCGCTTCTAGGGTACTCACCTCAAAATCGTTGCTGACATCATTGATGAGGTATTGCCCTCCTGCCTCAATAGACCATTGATCATTAATTGGCTCTTGGTAGTCTAGCTTAAACGTATACTTACCCTCTTGAAACGACGTTTCAGTTCGTTGACTTCTATCCAAGTCTTGATCGCTCTGAATGGTCTCATCTGTAAAATCAGAGCTCAAATCTTTACCAAAGAAATTACCCAAAGCGCTAAACAACAGGGTATGATTCTCTGGGTCGTCCTGAAACTCCTTTACATAATTGAGTTCGTATTGATACTTCGGATTATTAGCTTCAGTCACTTCCGTTCTTCTCCATTGATCTACCAAAACACCATTATCTAATGCTGAAAATAGAAAACTAGATGGCTGATCTTCTATTTCATAGGCGTAGTTCCCAGATATAGTAAGTACATTGAAATCATTGATATGATAATCAGCCCCCAAGATAAAATTGTAAAAGTTCTCATTTCGATATTCGGTTCCCACCGAACGAATGGTTTCTCCTGTGAGCTTATTCGTATTGATGCTCACTCGCTGATTTGGCAACTCCCTAAAGCCAGCACCCAATTGAGTAAAAAGGTTGAAATGCTCGGTACGCCTATTGAGGCTAAATCCTAGACTATGATTATGCGGCACCCCAGTATTCAAGCTGATCGATCCATTAGTCCCTTTTCTTTCTTCCTTTTTGATAACTATGTTGATAATCCCAGAGGTACCTTCAGCATCATATTTGGCAGATGGATTAGTAATCACCTCAATTCTCTCAATCATATCAGCTGTGATGGTACCTAGGGCGTTTCCTTCATCGCTAGCTAAAACAGACGGTTTTCCGTTGATCAATATCTGCACGCCCGTGCTTCCTCTTAGGCTTATGGCTCCTTCAATATTCACATTGACGGATGGCACATTGTTGAGCACATCTAGTGCACTCATACCAGTACTGGTAATATCGGCACCCACATTAAAAACTCGCTTGTCCAGCTTAAATTCTGTTTGCGATTTCTGGGCGCTGATCACCACTTCATCCAATTGCTTGCTATCCTCTTCCAATACCAACTCTCCAAGCATCACCTGACCCTTCTGAAAATCAATATTTTCAACCCTTTTGGCAACATAACCTATAAATCCAATTTCGAGAAAGCAGTTGGCCTGAGGTACATCTATTTCGAACTTTCCATCTACAGAAGTAATCCCTCCTGTTATTAATCGCTCGGTCTCGTTCTCCAAGATTCTTATCGTAGCGAACTCAATTGGGTTTCCCTGTATATCTTTAACCGCTCCGCTGACTTTGGTTTGTCCTTGTACTGCAACCAACCCAAAAACAAGACTGGCTATTAAAAATGAAAAAATAAACTTCATGCTATTGGTTAGTTGTCAGCAAATCGAACTGCCGCAAGTGAAATTTTGTTACGAAAAATTGAACAAGATTTAAAAAATCACATCTTGGGTTGGTTAACTTATGATCTGTTTTACCAACTAAATGGCAAGTTATGACAAAAGAATATACCAACGGTGAGCTGACGGTAGTATGGCAACCAGAAAAATGCATTCACGCAGGTATTTGTGTTGCTTCTCTACCGAAAGTTTACGATCCTAAAGCGAAACCGTGGATCAAAGCAGAAAATGGCTCAACTGAAGAGCTTCAGAATCAGATCAGCAAATGTCCTTCTGGAGCATTGACATATTACATGAATAAAGGCTGATATCAGCCTAAATATCGATCCTACTAGTTTATGAAACTGCGCAGAGTCTTTCTTAGTCATTTCGTGTTTTCTATCATGCTACTGTTTTCCGGTTGTTCGGATGAAATGATTGCTGAAAATATAGTTGACATGCGAGTCAACCATTACACTGTCACTTGTGAAGGTGCTTCCATTGGCAATTGCCTATTAGTGCAGGAGGGTGATCAGATAGGTTCTGTAGATTGGGACTATTTCTATTTCGAAAACAGTATCGAGGGATTCGATTACGAACCCGGATTCATCTATGATTTGAAAATCAAGAAAACGACTATTGAGAATCCTCCTGCCGATGGAAGTAGTATCCTCTATGAATTGGTGAAAATACAATCCAAGACTCAAGTTTGAGTGCTGCATGACTAGGGATATTCTCGTATGAAAAACAAAAGACAATCACTATTCATTGTTTTAGCAAGTCTCTTCTTGACTAACGCCATTCTTGCAGAAATCATTGGCATCAAGATCTTCTCGGCAGAGCAAACGTTAGGACTCTCCCCTGCCAATATCCCATTGTTTGGGGATTTCGTCCTAGATTTTAATCTCACAGCCGGAGTGGTCATTTGGCCGGTAGTTTTTATCACTACGGACATCATCAACGAATACTACGGAAAGCAAGGAGTGCGTAAAATCAGTTACATAGCTGCGGCATGTATCTCATATGCATTTCTAACCATCTACTTGGTTACTCTTCTTGCCCCCGCTGATTTCTGGTTAGATGTAAATGGTACAGATGCGGACGGCAACATCTTCAATATCAATTATGCTTTTAACACCATATTCCGGCAAGGTTTAGGCATCATCGTAGGATCTTTGATCGCTTTTTTGATAGGTCAACTGTTAGATGTATTCGTTTTTCAAAAACTTAAAAAATTGACAGGAAGCAAAATGATATGGCTAAGAGCTACGGGCTCTACATTGATCTCCCAGCTCGTGGATAGTTTCGTAGTATTAACCATCGCATTTTACTTGCTAGCACCGGAAGGTAGCCAATGGAGTTTTGCCCAGCTCATGTCAGTCGGCTCCATCAACTATATATACAAATTCGCCATTGCCATTGCCCTCACCCCAGCGATTTACTTGGCTCATTTCCTCATAGACCGCTATCTCGGTAAGGAGCTTTCCGCGCAAATGCAGCAAGAAGCCAGTGATAGTAGTGAAGGGTTTTTTTAGGCTAATTCAATTCTCTAACTTAACCCTAACCGGGTTTAAAACTAAAGCGACACTTGAACAAGTAGTGCTACTGCCAAAGCATTCTTGAGATCTGCGCGAGTATCTGGATGAATGATATATTGAATATCAGGCTGAATATTGAGCCAATCAAAAGGTGCAACTGCATAAGTAAGTTCTATTGCCGTCTCGGCCAAATACTTATCTTCTATCCTATTCTGATAACTCTCCCCACTAAATCCAGAAGAGAAAGCCAAACCGATTTGATCTTCCAAAGAGCTAAATACGCTTGAACACAAAACACCCCCAGAAAGTGCTGATCCGAATCTATTAAAGCGCTCATTGGCCATGCCGTACCTTCCAAAAAAAGACCATTCGTAATGGTACTTTTGATAGCCAAAATACACTCCAAAGTTTCCCCTAGCTGTTGATGTCAAACCAATTTCTTCGAATGCAGCAGTGTAATACCAGCAACCTATGTTTAGTTTATCAGATCTCTCCGGCTCATTTTCTCTACCTACCCTACTGCGTTTTGCCGAATTCATATTCGATTCTTTTCGACTAGTGAAAATCGAACTTTCGAAGATCAGTAACGCCCCGTCCTCTTTTGATAAATCTATATTATTGCGAGTCACATCTGTTGGATCTCCTGATAACCCATCGAGTATGCCTACCCTGAATTGCAAGTGGTCATTGGCTACAATATTTGCTCTGAAGGCTAAAGAAGAAACAGGAAAAATGGATGGACCATTTTCTCCCGTTTGTGCATATTCAGCCCCAATACCGAATGAAGAATTGACGAACAACAGGCCAGGTTCTAATACATCAAATTCTGAATTAAGATCATACAACCCAGCCAGCAATGAAAATTGACCATGCAAGAGATTGTATTGAGCCCAAGCTTCATATAACCTCCAAGCTGGATCAGTTTCGATATTACTAGCCACTTGAAAGTCTCCCATGAGTGAAGTAGCAGCACCGCCATTGTTTCCAAGGCCATATAGAAAGATCATCAAGTCTGATTTTTCTTGACCAAGATTTTTCAATCGAAAGTCCACAGCAAAATCCACATTATCTACGTAGACAAACCCTTGGTCAACTCCTCCAGATAAGTTTACCCATGGCTGGGCAGAATAGGCCAGTTCAAAATTTACAGGTGCTTCCTTTAGCTTAAGACTATCTGACTGTGCTTGAATCCAAAAACCTGACGCGAGAAAAAATGAGCAGAATATCTGCTTCATACGTCCAACCATTATTTCTTCAAAGCACCATCCTCTAACTCAATAATCTTGGAAGCATAGCCGGCAAATTTCTCATTGTGAGTTACCTGAATGATGGTCATGCCTTCATTATTAAGTTCCTTGAGCATGGACATGACTTCTTCTCCTTGGCTTGAATGTAAATTTCCAGTTGGTTCATCTGCTAGCAACAGCTTAGGCTTTCCTACTATGGCCCGTGCTACCCCTACCAACTGCTGCTGTCCTCCGGACAGCTGCTCCGGAAAGAGGTCACGCTTGGCTACCATATTGAATCGATCAAGCATCTCAGCCACCATGCTGGCTCGTTCCTTTCTGCCTACGCCTCTGTAGAGCAAAGGAGTCTCGATGTTCTCATACACATTGAGCTCATCTATGAGGTGATAGGCCTGAAAAATAAACCCAATATGCTCCTTATGAAGCTGAGATGTTTTTCGCTCTTTGAATAGATGCACAGGCTCATCCATAAAAAAATACTCACCTTGAGACGGTTTATCAAGCATCCCAATAATGTTCATCAAGGTGGACTTACCAGAACCACTCGGCCCAACGATACTCACAAACTCTCCTTGCTCTATCTCTAGACTTATACTTTTGAGAATGAAATTGCGCTGATATCGCGACTCAATAAACTTATCTACATCATTCAGTTTGATCATATCTCTTTTTTCAATTTTAACTCAAAACCTATACCAATAATACAACTTACTTAATGTCAAAGACTTAGATGTACCGCGATTGTCGCGCTATGCTAATTTAGGACACTAAGCGTTCTATTCCGAACACCCCTAGGCATTTGAGCTCGCTTGCTTGGTATTTTTACTTACGGTAAACAGTGCTCATTCATGGTAATTATAACTCAGAAACCAGGTCCTGAATTACCTCATGCTTACCATCAAACCAATGAGTAACAGGGGTAATATCCATCAATGACTTTATCCTCGCTATTTGATCCTGTTCCATTCCTTCTTTATAAAAAGGATCTTGCCTACCTGTAAAATACTGGACGGAAACTTTATTATTCACAAAATCAAAATCCTTCTTTTCTAATTCTGGCGGAACCGAACCTGCCCACACTATCATCTTTCTAAATGGTAATTTGGCGTATGCCGAATACCTAAACATAGTCGCTACTCCTTGAGAAAATCCAAAATAGTTGATTTCAACATCTGCGCTATGAACTTTCTCTTTATTCAGTATGCCATCAATATATCGCATCTGCATATCGATTTCCATCAACCTGTCTTCCTTGGTCATCCAGCTAGCTCCAACTCTTCCAGTAAACCCTTCAAGATAGAATTTGGACAACCCCTGTGGAGCAATGATGAAGTTCTCCTTAGGATCAAGCCCTGTGAACTTTCTAATAAAAAACCTACTCAATTGGCCATATCCATGGAATACGATCCATATACGTTTGGTGTCAGTAGTCAGTTCATTGAGCGTAGCGTATGGCGTCTTTGTCTCAAAAGCGATGTGTTTTTCATTGATCATGGAGATACCGCGCTCATTAAGATCCCACAGAGATAAGCCCCATAAGTACCTAGCACATATCCCAACACCGCCAACAAAACACCGACAGGAGCCAGCGCAGGGTGAAATGCCGTAGCTACTACCGGTGCACTCGCTGCTCCACCAACATTCGCTGTGCTACCAACTGCCACAAAGAAATATGGCGCCTTGATTAGCTTAGCGATAAGTAGCAACAGGCTTACATGAATAAGCATCCATGTAATGCCGACTAAAAAAAGACCCGGTTCATCAAAAACTGCCATGATGTCCATATGCATACCTATAGTAGCTACTAGGATATAGATGAACACACTTCCAATCTTGGAGGCACCTGCTCCTTCCAATGCTCTGAATCTAGTAAACGAAAACCCCACACCTAAAGTGGTAGCTATTACAACCAACCAAAAGAATCCCGAAGTAAGGCTAAATCTTGCAAGGCCAGGAAAATTTTCAGATATGCTCGGCGCAATAATGTCGGCCAAAAAATGAGCTGTGCCAGTACAAATGAATCCAATCATTAAAATCTTCATCAAATCTGTAAGTGAAGGATTTCGTGCTGTACTCAGCTGAAAGGCCTGCATTTTCTCTTTGAGTGTTTCAATGGCTGAGGAGTCAGCCTTCAGCTTTTTATCTATCAATTTGGTAAACCCAATACCTGCCAGCAATACGCCCAGCCACGTATTACCAACAATGATATCCACCGCGACCATTTTCGAAAACAGTTCTCCGTTTACTTCAAAGACTTCTTTCATAGCAGCCTGATTGGCGCCTCCTCCTATCCATGAGCCTGCAATGGTTGTCATCCCTCGCCAAATCTCATTGGGTGGCGGAGCTGAAATCACATCTGGTGCTACAAATGAGAAAATAAGAATAGCTATCGGCCCACCTATTACTATTCCCACTGTGGCTGTAAAAAACATCACCAATGCCTTAGGGCCCAGCTTGAGGATCTCTTTAAGATCGACACTTAAAGTGAGCAAGACCAAAGATGCTGGCAACAAATACCTCGATGCTACAAAGTAAAGTCTTGACTGCTCTGGGTCGATAATACCAAAAGTGCCCAATAATGAAGGCAAGAAATAGCACATCAACAAGGCTGGCACCACTCCGTAGAATTTCTTCCAAACTGGATGATCACTACTAGATGTAGTAAAGACAAATCCAAGTATCAACATGATAATGCCAAAAATGACAGCATCATTGGTAATGAGAGGTTCGTTCATAATTCTTTCAAGATAGTTGCAAATTCGCTAAGCATCATGGCAGTAGCGCCCCATACGACTTTATCTTCTAAGTCAAAATATGGCGAGCGCAATCGGTAACCATGTGCAGTAACAATTTCCTTTTCTTTAATTCTGCGTTCATCCAAAAGTTGGGATAGCGGAGCTTCGATGATCTCTGCTACTTCCACTTCGTTAGCCACAAACGTAGGTGGTTGATTGGCAAAGCCTACCACAGGTAGTATCAGGTGATTGCTGGCGGTTACCATAAATTCGCTCAGTGATCCGATCACCTCTATAGTGTCTGGACTAATACCAACTTCCTCATGAGTCTCGCGCAGTGCTGTACTGATCAAACTCTCATCTTCCTCCTCATACCTTCCTCCTGGCAAAGCCATCTGACCACTATGCACACCTTCATAAAGTGGCCTTTGTATGAGAGGAAAGTGAATCTCTCCATTTTTCTCGTATAGCATGATCAGCACAGCTCCTTTCCGAGGTGGCTTAGAATGCTTAAACTGTGGTCTCGACCCTGCAAATGAACTAGGCGCCATTCTATCGTAGGATGTATGTGCCGGCAATTCTTCTTGAAGACGTTTGGAGAGCCAGTTGGCTAATTCATTCATTGCTCTAAAATATTGATTTGATGTGAGACTTTTCAGTCCAACTAGTAAATAAGCCTGACTGTTTCTATCCATAATTCTGAGTAAGATTTTTTAACTTACTACAAACACCCTGACCAACCATGATCGAAATTCCTGTATATGTAAGTGCTGTGTTCATAGCATGTGTAATTGCCGCTTTCGGATTTCTATATTATGCTGTGAAAGTTGCTGCTGGAAGGAAGAACAGGAGCATCGCTCCTTTGGTAGCGCTCATAGGTATGCTGAGTTGGATTGCATTGCATTCAGCATTGAGTCTTAATGGCTTCTTCGCGGATTATGAAGCACTTCCTCCTCGCCTTTTTCTTTTCGTTGGGTTGTGTCTCCTCATCATCATAGGATTGTTTGCCACCAATAGAAGTAGAGATTTTTTGGCGCGAATGCCAATCACTACTCTTACTTATGTGCACTTGATCAGGGTACCTGTGGAGATCGTACTGTGGTGGCTTTTCCTATCGGAAATGGTACCGGAGACTTTAACTTTTGCTGGAATGAACTACGACATTCTCTCAGGAATTACCGCTCCTTTCGCGGGTATTTTCTTAGTTGAGAAAAAGAGAAGAAACAGACTTGGGGCTATTATCTGGAACATTTTAGCCCTAGGTTTACTCATCACCATTGTTGGCATGGCCATATCAGCTACGCCTCTATTTACCAGTCCTGCCCAAGGCGTAATTCTAAATTTGGCGATTTTTGAATTTCCGTTTACGCTGCTGCCATTGTTCGTGGTGCCAGTGGTATTGTTCAGTCATCTGATATCGCTGTATCAGCTACTATTTGTCAAAGAAGAGGACTAGTTGCAATGAATGTCTGATAAGCTAATCGCTCGATTTTCTTGATTTTCTATGCCCAGTTGCCATTGGGCGCATGCCGCTGTAAAGTCTCCTTTAGCAAGATAGACTTCACCCAGATAAGAATAGACTTCATCTACAAACTCAGAACTTTTCGCTACTTTCTCTAGTAGTCTTATTGCTTGGTCATAGTCTCCGATTTTTAAAAAATATATGCCTTTGTTTCTATAGGCCCAGGTATTTTTCGGGTCTTTCAGGATGCTCTTATTGATGTCTTGCACAGCTAGTTCCAATGAGTCCATAGCCAGATAAAGTTGCCCCCTGTTATTTAAGAAATAAGGCTCATTTGGATCAATCGCCAATGCCCGATTGATCACATCTATTCCTTGTTGGTATTGCTTTTTAGCCAAATAAACCTGACTCAACGTGTTAAGGGCATTAGACTCATCGGGATCAATTTTGAGCACGTCCAAAAGAGACTCTTCGGCCTTGTCCAATTGTCCTTGAAAATAGAATAAGGTAGCTATATTGATAACAGTCTCTACATTATTGGGGTCCAACTTCAATGACATCTGAAACTGCTCCATAGATCGATCATAGTCTTTCAGTTTGGATAGTAGCAATCCTTCGTAGAAATAAACATACCCAGAGTCAGGGTAATCATTCTTTAGTTGCTTGATATCTACCAAAGCATCATCGAATCTTCCTACATTCTCATATGCATAAGCACGATTAAAAATCGCTTCTGTATAATTATCCTTTAGCCCTATGGCGATATTATAATCCTGAATGGCTTCATATGGATGATCATCCTCCATATATGCCACTCCTCTATTATTATATCCCTCAGCAAACGACTGATCTATAGTTATGGCATTGGTGTAGTGCTCGATGGCCTGCTTGAAATCATTGCCTTCTAGAGCAATATTGCCTTGGATAAAAAAGCGATCTCTCTTGACCTCTTCACTCGCACACCCCACTAACAATACAATAGCTATAATCCCTAAAAATGATCTCATAGGTGCAAATAAAAATAGCCCGTGCGAAACACGGGCTATCAATTTCTTAAAATCAGGATTTTACGATTTCCTTACAGACCCTCCACTGCTAGTATCCGCATCAGTTCTGGTAGGAGAACCTTCATACCTGATACTTCCTCCACTACTGGCCCTTGCTTCCAATTCGCCATCCACTGTCAATCGTATGGATCCGCTGCTGCTTGCTCTGAGATCTGCATCTCCACATTTCAAACCATAACCATCTACACTTCCTGAGCTGCTAGCACTCACTTCGATTGTGTTAGTCTTTCCACTAATATCTATATCTCCACTACTCGACACTTCTATCTCTATCTCATCTGCCTCTACCTCCAGATCCACATCTCCACTGCTGGACACGTCAATATCAATAGACTCTGCTTTGATCGCCGCTTCGATATTACCCGAGCTACTACACGCAATATCAAAAGCTCCTGATGCTACTATTAATTCCGTTCCTTCAATAGAGGAAGAAGAAGATGATTTCAGACCATCCAATGACACATAGGTGACTGTTACTTGCACATCTACATTGCGATAAGAATTACCCTCCAAATAGATTTTTAATTTGTCTCCAACTACCTCAGTCATCACTTCCTCCAAATCAATATCATCCACCACTACCTTGGCAGACTCTTTATTTCCTTTCTTCAATATTACGTCGATGCTTTCTCCTACGGCCACTTTTGTGAAACTATCTAGATCTCTAGTTTCGCTTTGAGCGAATAGAATAGCTGATGCCAATAAGGCAAGAATAAATAGGCTTGATTTTCTCATGTTCAAATTGATTTTTTTTCTAAAGACCAACCTCTTGGCTGATAGTTGCAATTCTTAGAGAGAAGACTGGTAATTTTTTTGAAAGTCTTCCCATTTGGTGGTTTTAAAGGAGTCGCCACCAATATATCTCAAAATCGGATCTATGGACTGGGCATTCATATAACCAGGTATAGGTTGAATAATCTGCAGTTTTTCATCCATGAATACCGTGGTAGGATAACTCAATTTATTGTTAGCAAGAGCAGCAGCCAATTCATGAACACCTCTTCTGCCCTGCTCAAGAAATTTGAATGTATGCCCATTAAACTCTACATCCTCGCGCTGCTCTGCATTGAACTTCACAGCATAGAAATTCTTATTGATGTAATCTGCTATTTTCTGATTGGCATAAGCATCACGGTCCATCTTCTTGCACCATCCACACCAATCCGTGTATAGGTCCACAAGCAGTTTTCTAGGTTCTTCCTTGTTGCGGGCCACAGCCTCCTCAAACGTAAGCCATTCTACTTCTTGTGCTTGACCAGCGAATGAAAAAGCCGTAATCAATAATATCAAAAAGACTTTGGGTGTATTCATTTTCATAGTACTTCAAATCTAAAAAATTCTAACGGAAAGGAATACTGGAAAGTTCAATCACTAATCAGCCTTGTAAAATCTAGAATATACAATTTCTCACACATCCTACCTTTTCACCTCTAACTATAATCCAGTCAGGTAAGTTATTTGCGGATTATTATTTATTAGGTGCGAAGCAACCATCTGGAAAGATCACGCGTATCGGGTGAGATTTATCCGTCGAATGGATCTGATTTCTGTAGTTTTATCAAACGAACACACCCAATTACATGACTAGCAAAAACAATTACCCAAAGCGAATCATTCAATTCATTTTCGCTATTTCGATTCTCACCAATTTTCTATTTCTAGCGAGTTGTAAGAAGGATAAGAATTCGAACGAAGAAGAAATCAAAGTGGAAGAGGTAGTTGATTTGACTAGGCTTCCATTTGGAGCTGACAACATTTTGAGACGTGATCAGGGAGACCGATCTCCTGAACTCGAATCACTCTGGCTTTGTGGGGTGCCCGCTGATGGTGCTGGGAACTCCGATGCAAGCGATTGGACCAATGAAGATGGCACATGGGATTATACCAGAAAACCCATCGTAGAAGGTAATCTTACTTGGATGAGTGAATTTGAAATTATCCTTGATGGTAATGGCGAGAGACTCATAACTGGCAACTCTCTTCCAGACCATCCCACCGGTGAGTTTCCGATTGATCCTACAACAGTAGCATTTCAGTATGATAGAAATACCAATGAAATTAAAGCTAGAAATATTCTATTCAGGTTCCCCGAAATACCAGAAGAAGCTGAAGTTTCCAGTTGCGTAACTTATGGACCTGCAGGTATCTCCTTATCCGGCAGTGTTATTTATCATGGTGCGTCCACCTTAGGAAATGATGCTGCTGCTCACGAGATTCTAGATAGCTATGGAGGGCATTCGGATGGCACCAATACTTATCACTATCATTATCCTGCAGAAAACCTGCAAAACCATATTCATCCTCACGAAGGTGGACACTCAGCGCTGATGGGCTATGTAATTGATGGCTTTGGTATTTATGGTCCTTATGGTGAAGATGGTAAACTCTTGTGGTCAAAAGATTTAGATGAGTGCCATGGACATACACACCCCGTAATGTGGGATGGCGAATTAGTCAATATGTATCATTATCACTGGACATATGATTTTCCTTACAACATAGGTTGTTTTAAAGGCACTCCAAGACCGCTCATTGACTGATGAAGAAGATAAAAGACTTCCGTAAGCGAATTGGATTTTTTATAAAGAATGTCAGTTTGCTGTTGCTTCTACTATCAGGGGTATTTTCTTGCTCAAAAGACGAGGTTAATGATACGAAAATTCTTACCTCTTCTGGTTCGACTAATATCGTATTTATCATTGCTGATGATATGGGCTGGGATGCTATTGGTAACTATGAGGGCACCTCAGGAACCAAAGCAAATATTCCTATAATCGATTCACTGGCGCGTCATGGATTGACCTTCAATAATTTTTGGTCCAATCCTGTTTGTGCACCTACTCGAGCAGCTCTTTTAACTGGAAAATATGGATTTCGTACAGGCGTAGGAGGTGCACAGACTCCACAAACTGCTACTCTAGACCCCTCCGAAAAAACGGTTTTTCAATTCATAAAAGAAGAAGCACCGGAACAGTACGCCACAGCTGTCATTGGTAAGTGGCACGTCAGTCCAACTGATGAACTCACTGCACCTGAAAGTTTTGGCGCAGGATTTTTCTCGGGCGTTCTACGGGGAGCAATTCCGGATTTTTATGATTGGGTAGAGACTAAACAAGGAGTCCAAAGTAATGTGAGTACCTATAATTCAACACATCTTGTGAATGAATCGATAAGTTGGATCAATGAACAAACTGAACCATTCTTACTTTGGCTAGCCTTCAATGCGCCACATACTCCTTTTCATAAACCTCCAAGTGATCTGATTAGCGACCCATCATTATCAGAAAATACTGAACAAATCAATCGTAATCCTTTACCCTATTACTTAGCTTCTATAGAAGCAATGGATGCTGAAATCGGCAGGCTAATAGCATCAATGACAACTAACCAAAAGGAAAACTCAATATTCATAATACTAGGTGATAACGGAACACCTCCACAAGTCGCTCAATCGCCTTACGTGGAAAATGGAGCCAAGAACACATTGTTTGAAGGCGGAATAAACGTTCCGTTGATTTTTTGTGGTAAGGGCGTCCAAAGGGTCAATGAAGAAGAAATTGCATTGGCACAGGCTACAGACCTTTTTGCAACTCTCGCCGAAATAGCAGGAATCGAACAACCAACTTATCTGGATGGAAAAAGTCTCTTTGGGCTTTTGTCTGATCATAGCATTGAAGAGAGGCCATTCGTTTATTCAGAGCAATTTGGGAATAACCCCATGTCAAATGACGGCTATGCCATACGCAATCAGCAATACAAACTGATTGAACTTGAAAACGGAACTTCTTTTTTCTTTGATCTAGTGAACGACCCCTTTGAGAAAGAAAACCTACTAAAAACCAATTTGTCAGCGGAAGAACAAGAAGAATTGAATACTCTAAAAAACTTTAAGGAGGGCTTATAATTATTCCATCTATATCAATAAAATACTTAAATCAACCCGCTAAAAGATCCGCGAATTAGAAAATTTCAACTTAAGTTTAGTAACACCATGAACTTGCGAATCTTCATATTTCTCCTTCCACTCGTTTTTGTCAGCTGCAAAAAAGACTCAGTAACTAAGGAAGAAGAGCCTGAAACGAATACAGATTCGAGTCTGTACTTCCCGCCTGTAGGGAGCTCTGAATGGATGAGAATTGCGCCTGAGACTTTGGGAAATAATATTGCTGAGATCGAAAAGCTGAAAACATTCCTTGAAACAAACAATACAAGAGCGTTCATTCTCCTCAAAGATGGTAAAATAGTATTGGAAGAATATTTCGGTCAGAACATCACCCAAACGGCGGCATTCATATCAGAATCACCATGGTATTGGGCTTCTGCTGGTAAAACGATCACTGCCACTCTCACAGGTATCGCTCAGCAAGAAGGCAAACTATCCATAGAAGATAAAACATCAGATTATCTCGGCACTGATTGGACCAGCCTCAATACGGAACAAGAAGCACGAATCACGGTAAGTCACCAATTGACTATGACTACAGGGTTAGATTTCCAGGTGGACAATATTGACTGTACGGAACCATCCTGCTTGCAGTACAAAAATGATCCTGGTACAATATGGTATTACCACAATGCACCCTATACACTACTAGAAAAGGTAATCGAATCAGCAACAGCTATGGACTACAACGAATACACGTCAAATAAACTAGGTGATCGTATTGGAATGTCAGGTAGATGGATCAAGTCTGGATATAACAATGTCTACTGGAGTACTGCTCGCGATATGGCTAGGTTTGGACTTCTCATGCTCAATCAAGGAGTCTGGGATGAGAATGAGATGATAGTGAACAAAGAGTATTTCGAAGAAATGACTAGCACTTCCCAGTCCCTTAATCCTTCATACGGTTACCTATGGTGGCTCAACGGAAAGAGTTCGATCATTCTTCCTTCATTGTCTACATCATTTAATACTTCCCTATCCACCAATGCTCCGACTGACTTAAGAGCGGGAATGGGTAAAAATGGTCAGTTTGTAGAGATCGTTCCCAGTCAAAATATTGTGGTTGTAAGGATGGGAGAAGCTCCTGATGGTTCGTTGGTTCCTGTAGTCTTTCATGATCAGATGTGGGAGCACATAAATGAAGTGATTAACCCATAAAAAAACTCCGCATTCGGCTTGCACCAAATACGGAGTTCAAAGTTGTTGAGCTCTTAAGTCAGCCTAAACTATAAGTCCATCCTTACTAGACAAAACCACATCATATGTGTATTACAATGTTTTGGTTAGTCGCTATTCAACATAATAGTCTTAAATTTTGTAATTGATTAAGCAACAGACACCTCATGAAGCACGCCTCTATCACTCTTCTGTTTTTCTTAGGAATAGTATCACTCGCTGCACAGCGAACTCCAGATTGGGAAAACCCTGAAGTTTTTGGCATCAATAAAGAACAAGGACATGCCTACTTTATCTCTTACGAAAATGAACAAGCGGCACTAGTAAAAGACCTCAAGTCATCCAATACACAACTTCTTGTTGGCAACTGGAAATTTCGCTGGAGTGAAAATCAAGACGGCAGAATAAAAGATTTTTATACCAATTCATTTGATGCATCGGTATGGGATGAAATCCAGGTACCATCAAACTGGCAAATGCATGGTTATGGATATCCACACTACACCAATATCACATACCCATTCCCCAAAAACAAACCTTTTGTACCAAGGAATTATAATCCTGTAGGTCAATACAAAATCACCTTTAAAATTCCAGATCAATGGACACAGAAAGAGATTTTTATTCATTTTGGAGCCGTAAAAAGTGCGTTTTATCTCTGGATAAATGGTGAAAAGGTGGGGTATAGCCAAGGAAGTAAACTCCCTGCAGAATTTAATATCAGTTCGTTCCTCAAACCTGGTGAAAATCAATTAGCAGTAGAAATCTACCAATTCACAGATGCCAGTTACATAGAGGATATCGATTTTTGGAGACTGGCGGGAATCGAACGTGACGTGTACTTACATGCGCGCCCAAAATTGATGATCTCGGATTTCTTTGCCAAAACTACCCTTGATTCATCCTATCAAAATGGAGTTTTCGATTTGACAGTTGATTTAAAGAATCTTGGATCTCCGAATAAAGCAAGCATTGATATCAAACTACTTGATGATGAAAAGGTAATATTTAGTTCATCATCTAAAACTCAAATGATAAAGGATATGACTGCTGTATCCTTCACTAGTACCATTGAAAACATCAAGCCTTGGTCTGCTGAGCAACCCAATCTCTATCAACTCGCTATTTCTCTCTTGGATAAAGACGGAAACCTAATAGAAGCCACGTCCCATGACGTGGGATTCCGTACAGTAGAACTTAGGGCAGGCCAAATGCTTGTAAACGGTCAACCTATTCTTCTAAAGGGAGTCAATCGGCATGAGCATGATCCTATCAGCGGCCATGTGATGAGTAAGGAGATGATGCTCAAAGACATCACTTTGATGAAAAAATTTAATATCAATGCGGTGCGAACATCTCACTATCCGAATGATCCGTATTGGTACGAGCTCTGCAATAAGTATGGCTTATATGTCATAGATGAAGCCAATATAGAAGCACATGACTATGGTTGGATAGTCAATGAAGTAGCGCGTGACCCCAAGTATCACGATGCTTTGGTTGACAGAATGCAGCGAGTCTATCACAGAGATAAAAACAATCCTTCTATCATCATATGGTCTATGGGTAATGAAGCGGGAACTGGCCCACCTTTTATAGAAGGATATCAATGGTTGAAACAAATGGATCCAACAAGATTGGTATCCTATGACCGTGCGGAAGTGGATCCCAAATATGATGATGTGAGACATACGGACATCATAGGTTATATGTATGCACCCATCACCCATATCAAAAGAGAACATTTGCCTCAGAATCCAGATCGGCCGTTTATTTGGGTCGAATATGCACACTCTATGGGCAACAGCACCGGTAACTTAAAAGAGCTGTGGGATTTTGTAAGATCAGAACCTCGTGTACAAGGTGGATTTATTTGGGATTGGGTAGATCAGGGACTTACGCAGCTATCAGATGAAGGTGAGGAATATTGGGCCTATGGCGGGGATTTTGAACCTGATGGCACAGACCACAGCGGTGCCTTTTGCTTAAATGGTATAGTCTTCCCTGACCGCACACCCCAACCAGCACTCTGGGAAGTCAAAAAGCAATACCAAAATTTTCAAGCTGAGCTTGTCGAAACAAATCAATTAAGGCTTCAAATAACCAATGAGCACTTTTTTACTCCTGCCAACCAATTTGAACTTCAGTGGAAAATCTTAGAAAATGGTATTGAGATTCTTGAAGGAACCGAATCACTAAATGCCCCTCCTGCTAGTTCATTCGAGTTAGATCTTTCACATATTTCGCTTGAGAAAGAACCAGGCAAAGAGTATTTCCTTAACCTATATTTTAAAACAATTGAAACATCAGGATTATTAGAAAAAGGCCATATCATAGCTTCAGAACAATTGCTCCTTACAAATAAAACAACCTTTACAAGCAAGCCAGATTTAGAAGAAACCATTGAAATAGAAGAAAGTGAAGAATCACTCCTTGTAACTACCGGTAAAGTTGAAGTGACTTTTGACAAAAAATCGGGAAACCTAATCTCCTATGCCGTAAATGGTCAAAACTGGCTTAATTCTCCACTTATACTCAACACCTGGAGAGCCCCAATTGATAATGACAAAGGTGCCAACCTTCACGAAAAGTGTTTGGTATGGAAGGACGTAGAGAAAAAACTTATCACTTCCGCCTGGGAGTGGAAGAAGACGGATAACACCCTATTATTGAGCCTAACCAAGGAAAACTCCCAACTGGCCAACTTTTACCTCTCTTACCTAATAACAGCTGATGGGCAAATAGATGTTACTTATACGTTTGAAAGAATGGGTTCAAACCCATCGATTTTGCCTCGAATAGGTATGAACCTAAAATTGAACAGAGAATTCGATCAGGTCAAATATTATGGGCGGGGGCCTTTTGAAAATTATGACGATCGAAAAGAAGCGGCATTTGTTGGACAATATCAATCTTCGGTGGCAGACTTCTATGTACCATACATCCGGCCTCAAGAAAATGGCTACCGTACAGATGTAAGGTGGTTAGAGGTTACTGATGATGACGGTCAGGGCTTGCGATTTGAGTCACCTTCCTACATCGGTTTCAATGTGAACCATTTTGATAATGAAGATTTTGACATTTTCAAATCCAATCGGCATACTTCCGATATAGTCGAAAAAAATCATACCAATATCAATATTGATTACCGACAGATGGGTGTAGGTGGTGATACGAGTTGGGGAATACTCCCATATCAAGAGTACCTCATCATTCCCGAACCGATGAAATACACTTTCACTATTATGCCCAAACTCTGAGTAGCTCAGAACCCTAAACTATTCCAAGAGGAGCTGAAAATAGCGCCAATGCTAAGGACCAAAAATCAAAAATCATATACGAAATCTCCTCTATTTAAGTCAATCAGCTAGGCCTTCATTAAAAACAATAGACCCTTTAGACATCCTAGTGTTTGTTATCGAGACAAATAGTTTTGCCGCTTTTGAAGTGTGAAAATTCCTTTTACAGGATACAAAATATGATTTCACTATCTCCTTGTTAACCTAAAACAATCAAGCCCGAAGAGTAATACTCCTCGGGCTTGTTCATTGATTATATGATTGTTTTCTAATCTCCTGAGCCTAAGAAATGAGAAGCCCCCTTAAACACCTTATCAAAAGCATTCTTGTCTTCCCAGTATTCTTCCTCATTGAAAGAGGAAGTGATCCCATTATTGGCATAGCCTGAAACTTGCACATCTTCACCATTGCTCAGTTCGTAGCTTACGTCCATCAAAGCAGCTCCTGATTGCTCAGCGAAATTTCTACTGGTGACGAAGTTCAACGATTGGAGGTACTTAGCTACCGTAGCTGAATCTGCGGCAGATTCTCCGATGATCCAACCCTGGTCTGCTTTATCCAAACGAAACGCGCTATCTGGATAGTTGAAGCTTACAGCAGATATCGAATCTTTGTTCAATCTCAGAATGTCATCATTTCGATAATCTACTCCTCTACTCCCAACGCTCATCTTCATGAAATCTTTGGCTACATAGACATCTTCATCCTCATACAATCTCACATAAGACATGTACTGTCTTTGCCCTTCCACATTGAACCTACCCAACACGATATCCAAGGTCTTCTTAGACCCTTCATAGACGATCACTCGTGTACCTGTTTCGTCTACCTGGAAGTCCTTCCAGCTGTCTTGAGATCTTGCGGCCAATCTACTAGGCTTGATTGTCTCCAGCGTATTCAGCATGGATGATATGACGTCAGCATCTCCAGCCTTTTCCTTATTGACTTTCCACGAATCGCCTTGTTTCTCTAGCAACGTGGTATCAGCAGGTGAAAGTATCTCTACTTTGGTCACCGCCTCTTTGTCTATCTCCACCAGCGACTCAAGAAACGACTTACTCCTTCCAGAATTACCGGTAAACTTAACCAATGCAAACACTCCCAAAAGAGCCACTAAGACTATGATAAGTGTAAATGAACTATTCTTCTTCATCTTTTTAAGACTTTAAAATTCAACCAATACATCCAGAGTTACTATGCATAATTGCCCTGCATCCACTTCTGACGCTTGCGGTTATTTCGCTGCTTGCGAATGAATGCGTAAACCAATAAAAGTAGGATCGGTGCAAACACATTTCCATACTTGAGCATCGATTTGGTGCTATCCTCAACAGTATCCAAAGGACGCGAAGTAATGCCCTTGGTTCTCAAGTTGATCAAGCCAGTATCATCCGCAATCCAGTCGATGCTATTGGCAGCAAGGTTGATGTTGTCAGCAGCTTGCTGCTGTGGACGCTGACTATCGCCGTTCACAAAGAAAGCCCCATTAGTGACAGCCACTATTTTACCTAAGCCATTATCCAAAGCCGCAGCGAGTATTTGCTCTCCACTCGAAAATTCCCTATCCGTCCATTTCTTCTGCACATCGATATATGAAGGAGCAGACACCAAACCAGTACGCTCTGAAGAATACATGACAGGAGTCTGAGACCATGAGGTATCATTGGAATTAAAACTAATAGGGCTTGCAAAAGGTAACATTACACCCTCCATACCGGTGGTAATCGGATGTTCTGCGAAGTTGTTGACATTTGGGAAATATGGAAATTCTACCTGAGAATTGATGGTGAAGAAGCCCTTTCGTTGTTGTACGTTGACCTTAGCGCATTGCGCATCTACTATAAATTGATCACCCAAGTCCATTCCCTTTTGGGACAACCAATTCTTCAATCCCACATCTGTGGTTTTGGATAACAATCCTTGCTGTAGATCTCCCTCCACCATACTGTGAGCTAAGAATAATCCTCCTCCCTGTGCGAGGTACTTATCGATTTTGGAAAAGTCATATGGAGCTATACTATCCGTAGGATTCACCCAAATCAAAGTGCGGTAATAATTCGGCACTGAAGCAGAATCACGCAGGCGAAAAGCTTCTACATCGTACAAAACCGACAACTGCTCCATCAGCTGTGGAATCGACTCAATGGTCGGCTCGCCATTTCCCTGAATAAATCCAAGTTTAGGTTTGTCTGCTATGGACACCTTCTTGATAGCAGTAGTCAGCGCGTATTCCATGGCAGCTCCAGGCTGAATAAGCGGAATCACCTCCGTGCGATCATCCATTTTGAGCACTGCTCCCATATATGCACGCATCTGCTGTACTTGGTCACGCTCGGTTACGTTGATCATGACCGGGCTCACTCCATTCTGCTGAGCTTCACGCTCCTTCTCCTCATTTTCATTTGGGCTAATAAACTCGAATACAATATTGCCCTCAGACCTGGTCTCATATTCTATGAGCTGATCCTGAAAGTCTTGCTTGTTTTTCAAAAGCTGAGCAGGTAGATCTTCTGAGAAATACGCAGTGATCGTAATGACTCCATTCACATCGTCTATGACATCCAGTGTGGCATCACTAAAGGTATATCGCTCATCCTCCGTAAAATCTAGCCTGAAGTACAATTCATTTGAAATCAGATTGGCCACTAATACAATCGCCAATACAATAGTTACCTGTATGATTATATTTTTTCGATTCATCTTAGTGTATTTATGATTGCCAATTTCTTTTAGAAAGCATCACCTGCGATAGCAAAATCCCTACTGCGATGATAGAGCCGAAATAGATCAAGTCTCTACTGTCTACCACCCCTCTACTCATAGATTCGAAGTGATTGCTCATGCTTAGGTAATTGAAGAATTCTCCTATGGCTCCTCTGAAAGTGCTTCCAATCACATCAAATAGCATATGAAAAAATATGCCAATGAACATTGCTAATAGGAAGGCTACAATCTGGTTTTGAGTAACACTACTCGCAAATAATCCTATGCTGATATAGCTCGCCGATAGCAGCATAAGTCCCATGTAACCACCTATCACTGCTCCATCGTCAATATTGCCCAACTGGGAAATGGTGATATAGTAAGGGAGTGTACATACCAAAGCAATCAGTACCAAAATGAAGCAAGCCAAGAACTTGCCCCAAACAATCTGACTATCAGAAACAGCTTTGGTGATCAATAACTCAATAGTCCCAGCCCGGTTCTCTTCTGCGATCATCCGCATGGTAATCGCGGGAATAAAGAAAAAAAGTGACCAAAAGGCTATGCCGTAAAACACTTGCATACTAGCCTGATTGATCAGAAATACATTGGTACCTACCAGCCATGTGAAAGTACCACTCAGCCCCAAAAACAAGATGATCATCACATAGGCGATCAACGAATCAAAGAATGAGGCTAACTCTCGTTTTGTTATTATCCAAACCTTATTCATAGCTTATTTGGTTAGTTTTTGGAATACATCTTCCAGTCTGGTTTCCAGACCACTCATTTCCATGAGATACCATTTGTTCTTCACACAGAGGTCAAATACTTCCTTGCGAGAAGACATCTCCGGCTTACTCTGAATGGTAAACCACCCGTCTTTTCCGTCAATTGGATCTACTTTCTCTACAGAAGCCAAACCTCTCACGGCAGCCTCTACTTTAGCTGCGTCTGCTTCAATATTGATTTGCAATACTTCCTGGCCTTGAGACTGACTTCTCAGCGTAGCAGATGTACCATCAGCTACTATTCGTCCTTTGTTGATGATCAGGATTCGATCACAAGTAGCCTCTACTTCTGATAAGATGTGACTGCTCAATATGACCGTCTTTTCTTTACCAAGATCTTTGATCAGCTTTCTGATCTCTACGATCTGATTGGGGTCAAGTCCTGTGGTCGGTTCATCCAAGATGAGTACTTCTGGGTCATGAATCATGGCTTGCGCCAATCCAACCCTTTGACGGTACCCTTTGGAGAGCTCGTTGATGTTTTTGTGCTTTTCTCTATCAAGTCCACAGCGCTCAATCATTTCGGCTATCCTACCCGGGATGTCCGCTTTGGCTACACCTTGCACCTCAGCTGTAAATCGTAGATAGTCTACAATAGGCATATCCAAATACAGCGGATTGTTCTCAGGGAGATAGCCAATTTTTTTCTTGATTATTTCGGGGTTGGAATGAATGGAGTCTTCATCCAACCGCACATCACCTGAAGAAGGCGCCATGAAGCATGTGATTATCTTCATGGTAGTACTTTTTCCCGCACCATTCGGCCCAAGAAAACCTACTACCTCACCCGTCTTTATCTCAAATGATATGTCGTTGACAGCCTTTTGCTCACCGTATTTCTTGGTGAGATTCTCTACTATTATTGACATAAGTTCATCTAGTTAATCTAAAGATCTTGTTGAATAATAAACCGTTAAAAAAGCAACTAAAAATTGGCAGCAATTATAAGGGGAGCAGTGCCAAATGTCAAGTTCAACCCCTTGTTAAAAAGTGTTAAGACTGCCAACGGAATATTAGTAGATGAATACTAAAAGGTGATTTTCAAGGAGCCATCAAGGCGCTCGTCCAAGGCTAACCTACCAGTAACAGGCAGACCCGCATAGTGATAAAAATAGCTCATCTGAAACGCGAGCCATTTGTTGATCTTGAAAACCAGATCGGATTTAGAAAGCACGGAATAGTTCTCTCCTCTTTCTACATCTAATTCTAAATCAAACTTGGTCTTAAACGTGACGTTCTCAGCAACGCCAAATTGAGTTTTGAAACCAATCAAGGCAAAATGATGCACCCCTTGGTTGTAATCCCCATCCAGATTACCACTGACTTCACTCAGTCTCACCTGATAACCAAGGCGGCTGGCTAAGGTGAAGTGCTCTTTATCAAAAAATTGATGTAGGTAACCTCCTCCAAATTTCCATTGATGGTCAAAACCTCTATAAGTATTTCTGTGATAGGATATTTTGGTATACAACCAACTGTCGCCTGATATCTTCCTGACGTCTATCAGACTTCCGTCAATGTTCTCGTCGACCTTATTTCCTCGACTAAAAAAGTCTCGATATTGAGCATCGAAGGTGATGACATTCTTAGTCGTTTTGCGACTGATGTCAAATGCGTAGTTGTTCCATTTGCGCTCCACATTTCCTCTGGAGCCACTAAACCCTAAATTGACCCAACCTGAGTATTTTGCTTGGTTGGTGGCCGTCACACTATCTGCATTGTTTTGAGCTTGCGCCAAGCATAACCCAAAACCACAGAAAACCGCGAGCGCCAATACAATTCTCATCAATAGATCGCATCAAGATTGTAATGAAGGGCTGTGCGCTCAGAAAGCTCAATCCCTTCTCGTTCCATTGCCTTTAAGATATTCATGTATACGGCAGATTTCGTTTTGACATTGGACGAATCTGGCTGTACCCAATACAAGTGCATCACGTCTATAGACACCTCACTCACGCGCACCACACCCGTCACGCAGAGTTCCTTGGTACCCTCGGTCTCTTTCACGGCAGCCTTGAGCAGTGCCATCATAGCTTCAACTTTCTCAGAAGGCGTGCCTAGTTTCAATTTGTAAACCTGAAATACTTGCCTTCCATCTTCAGTCTCCACATTGATGACCTCTTGTGTAGTGAACATCACATTGGGGATATTCACTATCCGCCCTTCATATCTGGTCTTGATTCTCGTGGTTCTCAATCCAATATCTGTCACTACACCATCTATTTTGGAATAATCGCCTTGAAGCTGAATACGATCACCAACCTTGAAATGTCCATCAAAATAGATAATCAAACCGCTGAGAATATTACTAAACGTAGCCTTGACAGCCAATGCGAAAGCCAATCCCCCTATACCTAAACCGGCCAAAATCGCGGTGACATCATACCCCGCATTGTTGAGTGCTATGAGTACCCCTACACTCCAAACTCCGATGATGATTCCTTTACGAACAATGGGTAGCAGATGGTCGTCCAAGTCGGTGGCAGTTTTCTCAGCCATTGGAATCAGATACTCCTTATGCAGGGCGTTGTAAAGCCTGGAGATCATCCAGGTCACCGCAAGTGTGAGGATGAAATTGAATGCGTATTCAATGACATGAAGCATAGAATCAGACATATCCAGTGTCTGAAGAGAAAACTTGATGCCGTAGAGAACCACCACAAAGGTGAATGGCTCCTCTATCATATCTAGGAGTATGTCGTCTAGTTTGGTTGCGGACTTGGAGGCAAATCTTTTGGTTATCAACTTAAACAACCAGTACAGTATCCTTCCAACAACAACAGAAGCTATAATATAACCTCCTGCAATAATCCAATCTAAGATGGTATTGCCATAGTATAGATTTTCAGTAAACAAATGAATATTAGTTAGCGATGGATGTAATGAAACGGATTGGCTCTTAAACCAATTAATCACAGCAAAAATAGCAATTCTTTGAATTATGCTATTATGAGTTGAGTGTCATCATTCTCACAATCAGAATTACATTTTTTTGTTGGCGTTCTGATAAGCATACCCTGCATATCTTCGCTTATGCGAATAGGACTGATCTCAGATACTCATGGCTACTTGGACCCTACGGTTTTTGTCCATTTCAAGCAAGTGGACGAAATCTGGCATGCAGGAGATATCGGTAACATAGAGGTACTCCACCAACTCGAAGCATTTAAGCCAACCATAGCTGTTTACGGAAATATTGATGGTCATGAGCTGAGAAGGGCTATACCCGAAACGCAGATCCAAACGAGGGAAGACATCAAAATAGTGATGAATCACATTGGCGGAAAGCCTCCACAATACAATCCACCAACAAGGGCATTGCTTACCAAAGAATATCCACGACTATTCATCTGCGGTCATTCGCATATTCTCAAAGTAGAAAATGATCGCTTTCGCAAAATGCTCTACATGAATCCGGGAGCAGCCGGCAAACACGGTTTTCACAAGATGAGAACGTTATTAAGGTTTGAAATCAACAATGGAACAATTGAAAAACTGGAGGTGATAGAGCTCGGGCCGAGAGCGTCGCTTCAGTAATTCCTCAAACCACTTATCAAATTGTTGACTGAAAATGCAACTATCTCCTGCTAGCAGGGTACAATAGAAGTGTTACAATCCTAACTACCTCCTATGATCCGTAATTTCTTTGATGTCACTTTGCGCAATCTGAAGCGCAACGCGCTCTATTCTGTTATCAATATTTCGGGACTTTCCATCGGAATAGTCTGTAGTATACTCATCCTCCTTTGGGTGTCTGACGAGACCTCTTTTGATTTGTTCATTCCGAAGCATGAGAAACTACATCAAGTTTGGGTCAATGCCGAGTTTGATGATAAGATCAACTCATGGCGATCAGTTCCGCTCCCATTGTACGAGGCACTGAAGGACAGAGACAGCAATATCAAGCGAACAACGGTAGTAGATTGGGGTGGAGATCATTTGCTTAGTGTAGGAGATAAACGATTACTCAAAGAGGGTCATTTCGTAGGTGATGAATTTTTGGAAATGTTTGAGTTTGAGTTGCTCTCAGGAAATGCCGAATCGGTGCTAGACGATCCCTCTTCTATTGTCATCAGCGAAAGCCTCTCCAAACAGCTCTTTGGCAACAATGACCCCATCGGTGAACTGATAAGGATCGATGATGCGCACTCATTGAAGGTCACAGGCGTATTGAAGGATATACCCGGAAATTCCTCATTCGAGTTTGAATACCTGATGACTTATGATCAATGGGAGAAGGCCAGCCCTTGGGTAGTAGAGAACAAGACCAACTGGGGTAACTATTCCTTTCAGGTATTTGTAGAACTCTACGAGGCAGAAAAGCATGCAGCCGCTGAAGCTGGCATTGCTAACCTCCTCACGGAGAAAGGTCAAGACGATATGCCACGAACACTCTTTCTACACCCTATGGCCAAATGGAGGTTGTACTCTGATTTTGAAAATGGCGTACCTCGTGGAGGAATGAGTGACTATGTGAGACTCTTCACCTTCGTGGCTATATTCATCCTACTGATTGCTTGTATCAATTTTATGAATTTGGCCACAGCCAGATCCGAAAAACGTGCGAAAGAAGTGGGCATCAGAAAAAGTTTGGGATCTCAAAGAAGACAGATCATACTCCAGTTTATCGGCGAGTCATTGGTGATCTCCATTATAGCCTACATACTAGCGATTGGGGCAGCATATTTGGTACTCCCAGGATACAACATTTTGGTAGACAAGACTTTGGCTATCGATTTAACCTCCCCTACATTTTGGTTGTTTTCGCTTGGAGTCATTGTGGTGACCGGGATTATTTCGGGTAGTTATCCAGCATTCTATTTATCATCATTCAATCCTGTAGCCACGCTCAAGGGAAGCATCAAGGTAGGCAAAGGAGCCACTACTCCTCGGAAGTTTTTGGTGGTCTTTCAGTTTGGGTTCTCCATCCTACTCATGATCACAGTGGTGGTTATTTATCAGCAAATCGAACTTGTGCAGAATAGAGAGATTGGGTACGATCAGGAAAACCTCATAGCCGTGTATATGACTGATGACCTGACGGACAACTATGATATTCTTAAGCAGGAACTGCTTCAATCCGGAGCGGTAGAAAGCGTCACTAGATCCAACAGCACCATTACCCAAATCAACTCCAACAACTTCCTCGGATGGCCAGGAAAACCCGAAAACCAAAGGGTGATTTTCGTAACCATTTCCGCAGGATATGACTATGCCAAGACAATGGGTATCAAAATGCTGCATGGTAGAGATTTCTCCAAAGAATTTAGCACCGACTCAAGCGCCATAGTGATCAACAAAGCTGCTCTTGATCTGATGGGATTAGAGGATCCTATCGGTACGCAGCTAGACCTCTGGGGTGATAAGAGAACACTCATAGGCGTGATGGACAATGCTTTGATGGGATCACCTTACACCGAAGTGAGACCTCTCTTCGTGATATATAACCCAGACTGGATTAACGCCATCAGTGTTAGACTGAAGCCAGGTAATGACCTGACAGCTACTTTGGACGCTGTGGGTGAGGTGTTTAACAAGCACAACCCTGCCTACCCTTTTGACTATGAATTTGCAGATGTAGAATTTGATAAGAAATTTGCGACAATCGAGATGACTAAAAAATTAAGCTTGGTATTCTCATGCCTGGCCATATTCATTACCGGATTGGGCCTATTTGGCCTGGCATCTTTCACAGCTGAGCAGCGAACTAAAGAAATAGGAATCAGGAAAGTACTTGGCGCCTCAGTAACCAATCTGGTGGTGCTGATGTCCAAAGACTTTTCACGTCTGGTGATCGTGGCTTTTGTATTGGCTGCACCAATAGCATGGTACCTCCTCGATGGGTATCTAGACCGATATAAGATTAGAATCGATATTCAATGGTGGATTTTCCCATTGGTGGGTTTGGTCGCACTCGGATTTGCGATGGCTATAGTATCCAATCAAGCCAATAAAGCCGCTAAAGCTAATCCAGTAAAGAGTTTGAGGAATGAATAGTCTATAAGCTTTTGGCTTTTGGCTTTTGGCAAAAATGTTATTTCCTATTTAGAAACAAGGTTTCTAGGATCGTTTGAGCATTGGATTACAATTATTTTTCAAAACAAAGAGTTCATTATCGTCCAGCTATGATGAGTGGGGATTAGAATGCACTAACCTCTCGTCTCGCACATAGCCACGCCTCGATTTAAATTTTAAACTTGTGGCGAACTTTCCAATCACCACATCAGTCTCCTTATCTATAAAACCCCATTCATTCATAGCATATGTTAGCAGCTGGTTCGTTTTTAAAAGCCTATTTCAGGTTCTTCTACTAATTCCGCTGCTTCTCCGTTAGTGGCCAGATAGATAATGGCTATTTCGGAGATAACACCTGCCAATAGTTTGGCATACTTAGGTTCCAGTCCTTTAAAATCTGCATCCTTCCCATGACCGGTTCCATAGGCGTTTCTCAGTTCCGCGACTCCATGAACAATAGTTGAGATGCCTTTCAGGATTTGCTTAATTGATTTCTCGGCTTTTTCGGAATTATCTGCATACTTGGGTGTAAAGTCCAAAGCAGAAGTTGTCTCGTTCAGAAGTTTAGACAAGTTCCAATTTGGATCGGTGTTTATTCCTTTTTGTTTGAGAATTGAAGCACAAGTAGTTTCCAGAAGTTCCTTAGCCGTTCCAATTGCTAAATCAGTGTCTTTGTCAACAGCATTATTCATGATGTTTATTTTGTTGTTGACATATTGTGTATCTAAATATTTTTTGATTTGAATTTTTTTTGACTCAAGATGTGCTTTACCAATGGTTTTTAGTCTTCCTGTGAAAATTGGTTTGCCTGAAATTTCGTCTGTTTTTGCGATTTCATAACCGTCAGGTTCTAGATGCTTATTGTAAATATCTAGTAGTTTTTCTACCTCTTCATTTCTGACTGCTGGATGAAGTGTTTCGGCCAAAAAGATAAGGTATTCTTCATCCTTACAATGTGTCAAGTTAAATCTACTATCTGTAAAGACCCAGTCAGGTTCCCAGTCGGAGTTCATATCCATATGCTGGTAAATGTCCTTATAAGCATTATCGAATTGAGGGCGATAATCCGTTGAAGGCATAGAATTTAAATCGTAAATCCTACTTAAAAAGTCCGCTTCTTTAAGACGGCCATGATACCACAGTTTTGACATTGTCAACTCATCAGCGATGTTTCTTCTGGTAATAGTCGATATTTTGTTTTTTGATTGCATCCTGTTGTGTGGTCGCCCTTGCTTCTAACGTTTTCACTATGAGCAGGCGGGCTTTAGAAGCACTTTCCTGTCAGCCGAGCCGAAAGTTAGTTAATAGTTTTCTCGTTTCGTTTTTCACTGTCGCCCCGCTTGCTTATAGTTTTTGTGTGTGCCCAGCATGGGCATCTGGTATCGAAGATACCAAATTATTCCAGAGGGTGAAAGTCCCTTATACGCGGGGGTCGTTCCCTGAAGTATTAGCAAGCTGCAAGGTGGCTAACCGTGAGGTTTACACTGAAGGAAGCAGGACTGCAAAACCCGGTTCCAACGAACAGGAACTGGATAGAGAGGCCGGTAGGGTCGGATGAGGTAGCACATCATACTGACGCCCAAAGGGTGGGTAACCATCAAGTACCCTACAGGTAGATCCAGTGGATATTGGGTGAAGGAATATGCCATTACCTGGGGAGATCTCGACTGTTACGTGTAGCGGTTGAGAAGTCAGCAGAGGCCATAGTACGGATCGGGAAACGAGCCGATAAAGATAATCGGAGGACTCACAAGAGAAGGAAGGGCTGAACGTATTGTGAAGTGAAAATTCGATAAGGAGTGCTAGTCATAGCTTTATCTTAAAAGTAGCGGAAAGCAACTACTGGTGTAAAGAGCGGTAGTTGTATGCTTTACGAACCGCCGTATACGAGACCCGTACGTACGGTGGTGTGAGAGGCGCACCGTGGGCTTATGGCTCACGGCCGTCTACTCGATTAGCAGTTGGCTTTTTATTTTTCTTTTTCTCGAGTCGTAATGTAGTCTTCAATTTCTTCTACACTTCGAACATCATTTGAGTCAGAGACAAACTGTGTTATTCTTTCAATTTCGTATTGAGGTTCTATTTTCAATTTGAACTCACCCTCTCTATCGAAATCCCTGGCAAGCAGTCTCCAATACACAACGAGTTCATCAGAGTCATATTCTGGTATGAAATAGCTTTTAAACGACTTTGTATCTTTTTGAATCAATGGTGCATTGTTCAATGGTTTATAAAGTATCTCATTGTCTTCTTCATAAGCCCAAGTTGTTCTGTATTTCGCTAATTTCTCATACATAAAGATGTCGTTGGTAAAGTCATCATCAATTTTTCTCACGTTACTTCTAAATTCAATCCAAAACTTCCAATCTTCTATGACCATACTACCTGAATTTTTAATATGGGTATCAAATGAGCACCAACCGTGATCTATTTTATTAGAACCGAAGAGTGAGACAGGCTCATATTTCATCCATGAAGGGCTGATTATAAATGGGGGATTGTAGTCTATGGATTCAGTTCGCAATTTGAAATCCGTAATGACTTTTAGGAACTTTGGTGTGATAATATCATTTTCATATTCAGTTCGGAATGAAACTTCTATATCATATTTGTCTTTGAATTGAATTTCATTCACATACCAATTGAATGTATCTCTGTTTTCTTCAATTAGATCAGCTATATCCTGCCATGAAAATAGTACGATTTGAAACTTTCCGTTTTTGCAGCTTTCTTGGTCCTTCAGTCGAATGTATTTTTCAATTTCTACGTCCTTAGCTGCCGTTGTGGCGAATACAAATGTCTCAAGTTGTGGCTCGAATTGTAGTGCCTTCTTTATTTCTTCGTCAATTTCACTTTTTGTCAAGTGAGCCTTTGTGTAATTGTCCTTTCCCTTACATTGTATGCCCCAATACTTTTCGTTATCCTTTGGTTTTCCAAAAACATCAACCCCTGACTGAGGTTGTCCGAGACGACCATTTTTTTTGATAGTCATAGGGCAACCCCAGATTTCACCGAAAAGTTTTTTGCATAGAGTTTCAAAGTCTTGCCAATTCTCTGGTGGTCTTATGAATTTTTTAAGGGTCATGAATTGTCGTTGTTTTTAGCTTGCTACAACAACCGAATAAAGTGCACTATTCACTTTATTCGCCTAGTATGTTTTTAGTAAATCTAACAGGATTTGGATGCTATCCAAACCATTAAACGCTAATTTGATGCGAATGCGAAAGTTTTAGTTAAGGAGCCATCATTTTTCACGGTGACCAAAAGAGAGCATTGCTCACCCCTAACAGGGTTTAAAACCATGTTAGGAGTATCTGACCTTAGAAGAAAAACTGAATTGGTCTAGTTCCTAAAACTCCCTCCCACCAAACTCACTCTTGATGAACTTGGCCTTGTTGGTCAGTTTGTTGATGGCGTAGCTGATGTTGAAGACAATCATATCTACTTCATAGACATAATTGGTCGTGGTGAAAAACTCCCCTGCACGAGACGTGGTGATGCGTTGTTCGTTCGTGTCCAGCAAGCCCATATCCATATTGAGCCACTGTACAGAAGCCGTGATCCTATCATCCAAGAAGGTCTTTCGCAAAGTCAGGTTTGGAGACAAATACCTCGAATCCTCTCCTTGCGCAGTGTTTCTATCAGAGATGTAATTCAGTGACCACTGAAGATTCAAGGTTTTGGAAAACTTGTAAGTTGTATTAGCATTGATCGAGTAGATCCAGCTTGAGGTATTAATCGGGCGACCTTCAAAGCTCCCATCTATGGTGTTCTGATATAGATTTCCGCCCAAGAAAGCCTTCCAATGATCATTGAGTTTGAGGTCAGCAGACAACTCCAGACCGTAGGCTGTACCTGTACCTACATTGGAATATATTCGATCAAGAATGGTGTCATTGAAGATATTATTTACTCGATTGACGAGATTTTCCACATGTCTAAAATAGGCGGTGGCCGCCAATGATTGATCTCCCACATTCTTGATTGCTCCAAACTCTATCAAGTTGATAAACTCAGGAAGTAGCTCTGCATCACCCTGCTCCATGGTCTCGGAGTGCTCTCTTTCTCTGAAAGGATTCATCTTGAAGGTCGTTGTGCGCTCCACCCTCCGGCTATAACCCGTCTTAAGTTTGAAGCCATCATTCACAGCATACAGCAAACTTGCAGACGGATAGAGCTGGATAAAGTCGTAGTTGTAGGTGGTATCTATGAGTCCCGCTTTGTCTTCCAAATCCAGCACCCTATCCATGGCTTCTACCCTAACGCCCGCTGAGTAGCTCCATTTCGACTGCTCTCCTGTCAACTGACCATAGCCAGAATGAATCTTCCTTCTGAGGTTGACCGTGCTAGAGAAGTCAGGTACCAATTCGAATATTCCAGTTGCATTGTTTTTTCGTTCGTAGACAAAGTCCCCCGTGTGATCCAGATCTCTATATTGATAGCCAAATTCCAATACGCCCGCATTCATTGGCTTAGCCGTGTAGTCCAATTGCAACCTGGTTCCATAAAGGGGGTTATCGTTGGTGTTGTACTCATCCTGATAGACTACATCCGTATTAGGCCAAGCTAGATTTCTGTTGGTAGTAGGGCCGCCCAAGAGGGTATATTCGTATAGAAATGATGCACTGAACTTAGACTTATCTCCAAAAGTATGCGCATAGTCGAAGCTCCCTAAGGCAAAATCACCGGTTCTGATTCTTAGGTTTTCATTGTAGTATTCAAATGTCCGGAAACGCTCTCCTCCCACCACTTTGGCGTGATTATCATAGTACAGGATGTCTGCCGTTCGATCTTTGCTCCGCTTACCAGCGAATAGCCCCACGCTGAATGCATCAGATTCCGTAGCTTGATAACCTACGGTCAATCGCCCGGAGTAATTCACCTCATCAAAGCTGCGCTCTCCGTCAGACGGAAATTGTGTGAGCGTATCATTGATGATCGTAAACACATCACCTTCACGCCTTCCTGCCAAGTCGTTTCGTTGGAAGCTTGCGCCAAATGAAAAATCCCACTTGTTTTTGATGTGATTAAGCGTGAAGTCCGCTCCATATCTTTGAGCGTATTCTGCATTGTCATAATCCTCGATGCTCGGTGCACCCAATCGAGCATTGATTTGCATATACGTACCATCTGTACTGCCTTTGGATGTGATCACATTGATGATTCCCGCCTTGCCTTCAGGGTCATACTTGGCCGAAGGTGCTGTTATCAATTCTATTTGTTGTATAGAGTTAGCAGGTAATTGGGTGAGTATCATCTGCGGATCAGACTGTACTGGTTTCCCATTGATCAATACGGTAAATCCCGATGCGCCACGAGCAGTAATCTCACCATTGGCATTGACCGCAATGGAAGGCAAATTTCTGAGTACATCTACCCCTGTACCTCCTTGGCTAGCACCAAAACTATTGGCATCAAATACTTGTCTATCCACCTTCTGCAGCACCGTTAATCGGTCACCGCTCACTTCTATTTCGTCCAGCATTTTCTGATTGGGAGACAAGCTCAAAGCACCCAGATTGGTTACCTCATTTTTAACCACTTGCACTCCTTCTACTGTCAATTCATTAAATCCCATGAATTGCACTTTGAGATTGAAGGAGCCTGGTGAAATATCATAAATCGAAAACGAACCATCAGGATGGGAAATTACACCTGCAACTAACTCATCAGTCACGGCACTGTAAAGCGCCACAGTAGCAAAACTTATTGGGTTTTCTTCGTTTTCGTTTAAAATCACACCATTCAGGCCCGTCTGAGAAAAGGAAGTAACCGCCAGGCTAAGAAAAAATAACAAAAAGAAGGATGCTGGTTTCATTTTATCCACGGTGAGATAATTATAGATCTGGCTCAATTGCATTAATTAACTCCCCCCCTATGTGGATACTTTTTTCGATAGTCTTTTGAATTTGGGTCTTTCAAGGCTCGCTCGTTAAGAATTAGATATTTTCTACCATTTTGAGTCCTTCCAACTTTAATCAGAACTCTAACATTTTGATCATGAGTATTGTCAAATCTCAGTTTTTGAATTAGTTGTTCGATCAATTTCTCTCTGGTACGACTGCCTAATTCAACAGAAACAACATCATTATTTGGCGATATCAAGAATTCAATATTAAATGGGGGTTCTTTGATATGATCTTTTTTAGTCCCTTTATTCAATTCCTTAATAAAACTGTCAAGACCTTCCACGTAAGACATTTTCAGCAAATTGTCAGATTCTTGAGAAAGGTATAAACTGAAGAAATCAACATTACCAGGGTAATTCGGTGGAAACATTAAAGCTAATTCCTCTGAAATCCGCTTCAAATCATCCTTCATTCCCAATTGGTCAATTATTGGTAAAGCATTAAGGAAATAACCATTTAATAAAAAGAAATTTAATCGCTCTCTTGGTTTTGATGGTATAGTCAAAGCAGGATTAATACTTATTAAACCCAAGTAAGAACCATAATCATCGCCCAATTGACACACTGAAATCATGGTTATACCTATCTTTTGATCAAGCATCCTAGGCTCAATGGTATAATAAAACCCTTTTACGGTATCCACACTCAGCACATTTTTATAAGCATCTTCTAGTTTGACTAAAAACAACTCCCCTCGATCTTCCGGCTCTCCGCAATGTTCATTGTACTCCCAAAAAATCATTAGCTCTTCACTAATTATCTCAGCAGGTCGACCTGGAGCATATTTAAACAATATCTCATTACATGGATATGCATCAAGATTTTGATTTGAAAGCCACAAAAGACAAAGGAGATAAAACCCTTTTGGCATAGTATTAACAATAATCAATAAGCCTAAACTACCTACTTTCCTTCTCTGATCGCCTTAAACTCAGATCCTTCTTTCCATTTTGGCCACTGATCAGAATTGGCCAACTCAAGACCTACCTGATAGAAAATAGAAACATCCTGCAGCATCCCTCCAAATTGCCAAGAGTCATTGTACTCGTCATCTGGTCGGTGATATCTATTTTCGTTGTAGTCGGCTATTCGCTCTTGCAAGAAGTCTACTCCTTTTGCGGGATCAAAAGACTCATAAGCACCGTAAACGTATAGCGCAGGAATTCCCACTTTGGCAAACTGAAAATGGTCAGATCTGAAAAAATACCCCTTGGATGGCTCAGGATCGGGCATGATGTAACGACCCTGAGTAGCAGCATATCGCTTCGCGATATCTTCTAGCTCCGACTGTCCGTAACCCACCACGGTCAGATCCTTCATCTCTCCAAACTCTCTTATCCCATCCATATTGATGTTAGCCACAGTCTTATCTACCGGATAGATTGGGTTCTCAGCATAATATTTTGATCCTAGCAGCCCTTGCTCTTCGGCAGTTACTACTAAGAATACCACTGTCCTCTTTGGTTTCTCGTTGTTCTCGCTGAAGGCTTTCGCCATGGCGAGCATGGCGGCAGTACCAGAAGCATTGTCATGAGCGCCATTGTATATGCTGTCACCATCTACCGCAGGACCTATGCCCATATGATCCCAGTGTGCTGAATACAAAATGTATTCGTCAGGGTTTTCTGATCCGGTGATCTTAGCAATCACATTTTTGGACATATCCTTTTTGATCGCATTGCTTACTGAAACAGAAGCTGTCAACCCAAGACTCAAAGGCTTGAATCCTTTGGTGCCTGCCTTCTCAGCATATTGTTTCATATCTACAGAAGACGCCTCAAATATTTTGATGGCTGCATTTCTCGTAATCCACCCTTGCACTATTGATTTATACTGGTCTCCCGTCTGATCCAAATATAATCCGGCTCCAGACCAGCCACTTTTCACTACCAACCACGGGTAGCCTGCAGGCGCAGTATCATGGATAATAAATACACCAGCGGCACCTTGACGTGCGGCTTCCTCGTATTTGTAAGTCCATCTGCCATAGTAAGTCATGGTGTTACCCTTGAAAAACGACTCATCGGTTCCGCCAAATCCTGGATCATTGACCATCACAATAACAGTCTTTCCTTTCACATCCAGTCCGGCATAATCATCCCATCCATACTCTGGCGCGACAATTCCATATCCAGCAAAAACCAATTCAGAATCCGCGAGCTCGTTGATCTCTTCTACGCGCTCTGTGACAGCCACGAATTCTTCTGCCACATTCAGCTCCAAAGTTGATTTACCTCCAGAGATAGTCATGGTTGGAGAAGGTTTTGCGTCTAGCTCCACCAGGGGTACATCTTGAAAGAAACTCTCCCCATTTCCTGGCTCCAGTCCATAGCTTGCAAATTCATCTTTGAGGTATGCGAGCGTTTTTGTTTCTCCTTCCGTAAATGGCTTCCTGCCCAAAAAGTCATCGGATGCTAAAATTTCGATATGCTTAGCGAGTGCTACAGTATCGATAAGTGCTTTTTTGGAATTGGTTTCTTCTCTCGGGATGGGCGTGCATGCAGCCAGCATGGCAACCGCACATAGAGTTAAATACTTGTTCATAAGACTGATGTAATTATTTGAAGTCCGAAATTCGACATATTAATCTAAATGCTAAAATACATACGCAATTATCTACTTCATCTTCTGATAACCGGTCAGAAACCTTGACTTGGCGGATAGCTACATTCGGTTTAGTCTTTTGCCAATCCTTGCCTAACTTTCAGCCTATATTCAAACCCTAACTCAAATGATGAAATATATCTATCTCTTAAGTATCCTGGTATTGGCCTCATGTGCTCAACCAAAACAGGCTGAAGAAAAATCCCAACAAGAAGTCAACAATGCTATGAGTGACAAACTTGATGATTATAAGAAAGTCAAACTAACTACTGACCTATCGGCGCTTAGTGAATCAGAAAAGCAAATGATTCCCAAGCTGATCGAAGCTGCCAAGATCATGAATGAGCTTTTTTGGTATGAAGCATATGGAGACAAGGAGGAGTTATTAAGCTCCATTACAGATGAATCCATTAAGAATTATGTGTTGATCAACTACGGTCCTTGGGACAGGTTGGACGGCAACAAACCATTCGTGGATGCTGTTGGTGCAAAGCCTCTGGGAGCCAACTTCTATCCACAGGATATGACAAAGGAGGAATTCGATGCGACTGAACTGGAAGGCAAAAAGAGTCTCTACACATTCATTAGAAGAAATGATGCCGGTGAGTTGATCACCATTCCATACAATCAGATGTTCCCTGAGCAAATCAAAAAAGCTTCTGATCTATTGAAGGAATGTGCTGAAATGGCAGAAGATGAAGGATTGAAAAAATACCTATCGCTTAGAGCTGAGGCACTACTTACTGATGAGTATCAAGCATCTGATATGGCTTGGATGGACATGAAAACCAATGGCATAGATGTGGTCATAGGACCAATTGAGAACTATGAAGATGCTCTGTACAACTACAAAGCAGCACATGAGGCTTACGTACTTGTAAAAGATAAAAGCTGGAGCGATCGCCTTTCAAAATATGCTGCCTTCTTGCCTGAGCTTCAGAAAGGACTCCCAGTACCGGCCGAATACAAAGCTGAGAAGCCCGGAAGTGATGCTGATCTAAATGCCTATGATGTTGTCTATTATGCCGGAGACTGCAATGCTGGGTCTAAGACCATCGCCATCAACTTGCCGAATGATGAAGAAGTACAATTGGCCAAAGGCTCGCGAAGACTTCAACTGAAAAACTCCATGAGAGCTAAGTTCGATGAGATATTGCTTCCTATTTCTAAAGTATTGATCACACCTGAGCAACAAAAGCACATCACTTTTGATGCCTTCTTCGCCAATACCATGTTCCATGAAGTGGCGCATGGATTGGGAATCAAAAACACGCTAGATGGAAAAGGAACTGTACGTGATGCTTTGCTAGAGCATGGATCTGCGCTGGAAGAAGGCAAAGCAGATATCTTGGGTCTTTATATGATCACGCAGCTTCATGCCAAAGGAGAAGTGGATGGCAACATAGAGGATTACTACACCACTTTTATGGCGGGAATTTTCAGATCTGTGAGGTTTGGAGCATCTAGTGCCCATGGCAAGGCAAACATGATTCGATTCAATTTCTTTCAGGAGTATGGCGCCTTCAGCAAACTAGCAGATGGCACCTACAAAGTAGACTTTGATAAGTTGAAGGAAGCTATGGATGCACTATCCGAAAAGATTCTCACACTTCAAGGAAATGGAGACTATGCAGGAGTAGATGCATTGGTCAAAGAAAAAGGGGTTATCGGAGCAGAATTACAAAGCGACCTGGATAGATTAGGCGCCCAAAACATCCCAGTTGATGTAGTTTTCGAGCAGGGTGTGGAGGTACTAGGACTCCAATAATTCATAAGACAAAGAGGACAAAGCAGGCAATAGCCTGCTTTGGTCTATCTTCGTGAAAATTATAAATAGATAGAATTTGAAGTTTTCAGAATTGAATCTGAATCCAAAGTTGCTAGAAGGAATCGATGCAATAGGATTTGAAAATACTACGCCAGTTCAGGCGGCTACCATTCCACTAATTTTGGATGGCAAAGACATCATCGCTGCGGCACAAACCGGAACTGGAAAAACGGCCGCTTTCCTCCTACCGATCATACACAAAATCTTATCTGAACCAGAAGACGGTCATATCAAAGCGCTTATCATAGTACCTACCAGGGAACTAGCAGTGCAAATAGATCAGCAGCTCGAAGGACTGTCCTACTACACATCAGTGAGTTCTTTAGCGGTATACGGCGGTGGCGATGGACAATCATTTGATCGGGAGAAGAAGGCCTTGAGTGAAGGAGCAGATATCATTATTGGCACACCCGGAAGACTGATCGCCCATCTAAATATGAACTATGTAAAAGTTCAGCAACTAAAATATCTAATATTGGATGAGGCTGACCGCATGCTTGACATGGGCTTCAATGAAGACATTACCAAGATCATTGGTTATCTGAATAAGGATCGTCAGACTTTGCTGTTCTCGGCTACCATGCCACCGAAAATCCGATCTCTATCTAAGAGTATTCTCAATGATCCTGAAGAAATTAGCATAGCCATATCCAAGCCTAACGAGAAGATCGTACAAGCTGCTTTTGTGGTGTACGATGCGCAGAAAATTGAACTCGTTAAACACATTCTTAAAGCTGATTGGCTTAAGAGTGTGATTGTTTTTTGCTCTACTAAGGACAACACCAAACGACTAGCTCGTGAACTTAAAAGAGCCAAGCTATCTGTAGAGGAAATCCATTCTGACCTAGATCAAAAGCAAAGGGAAGATGTGCTCAGCCTGTTCAAGAGCAAAAAATTGAAAGTACTCGTGGCTACAGATATTCTATCACGAGGTATTGATGTGGAGGATATAGACATAGTTATCAACTATGATGTGCCGAATGATGGAGAGGATTATATCCACAGAATAGGCCGTACTGCTCGTGCGGCATCTAAAGGAGCGGCTTTCACTTTCGTGAATGAAAAGGAACAAGGGAAATTCTTGACCATCGAAGAACTACTTGGAAAGCCAGTACCAAAAGCCAAAATCCCTCCACATATTGGCGAAGGCCCAGCTTACGCACCAAAACCATACAGAGGTGGTGGCGGTGGTCGCAAAGGTGGCTTTAAGAAAAGAAGGTAGTTCAACACACCCCCGTCCCCTCTCTAGAGGGGAGGGTTCGTAGTTCCCCTCTTGAGAGGGGTTAGGGGTGTGTCATTTAATAGTTTTCCTTTTACACATACTACTTTTATGTAATTTCACTACCTTTTCATTCATACTATGAGAAGGAAAATCATCCCATACAATCCCAAACTCAAAGAATTAGCTCGCCAGCTCAGAAACAACAGCACAAAGAGTGAGATCAAACTTTGGCATTTCTTGAAAGGCAAGCAGGTATACGGATACGACTTCCATAGACAAAAACCACTACTTGAATACATAGCCGATTTCTATTGCTATGAGTTGAAATTGGTGATCGAGCTAGATGGCTATTCGCATAATTTTGAGGAAGTCATAGCCAAGGATGAAAAGAAACAAAGAAGTCTGGAAGAAATAGGATTGACCGTATTGCGATTTGCAGATGAGGAAGTAATGAAGGATATCAACAATGTACTCAGAAGTATTGAAGCCTATATCTTGGATTTTGAAGAAGGGATTCAGGGAGAAGAGTAGGATTAAAAAATAGACACTCCTCCTCACAAGCAAGTAAAACACACCCCCGGCCCCTCTCTAGAAGGAAGATTTGGAAGTCCCCTCTTGAGAGGGGATATAGGGGTGTGTTGTATCAGACTAGAATTATTCTGCACAAATAGCGATATTAGCAGCCAAATATTCGATATATGGCTAAAGAGAGAATAGTCCAGATTGGCATAGTACAGACATCATGCAGTGAAGATCTTAAAGTCAATCTTCAAAAAGCAATTAAAGGCATAGAGGATGCTGCCGCCAAAGGCGCTCAGATCGTTTGCCTTCAAGAATTATTCGGTTCCAAATATTTCTGCGATGTTGAGGATTACGAGAATTTCAAATTAGCTGAATCTATACCTGGGCCTTCGACAGATACCTTATCGGATGTGGCTAAGCGACTTGGAGTGGTGATCATCGCGTCATTATTTGAAAAACGAGCACAAGGCCTTTACCACAATACCGCCGCTGTGATAGACGCAGACGGATCATACCTTGGGAAATACAGAAAAATGCACATTCCTGATGATCCCGGTTACTTTGAGAAATTCTATTTTACACCAGGAGATCTGGGATTTAAGACCTTTCAAACCAAGTTTGCCAAAATAGGCGTGCTGGTTTGCTGGGATCAGTGGTATCCAGAGGCAGCTCGAATCACCGCACTGATGGGAGCCGAAATGCTCTTCTACCCTACAGCCATCGGTTGGGATCAATCTCAAGATGAGCAGACCAACAAAGAACAGCATAACGCTTGGCAGACTATTCAGCAATCACACGCTGTTGCGAATGGAATTCCAGTAGTTGGCGTGAATCGAACCGGAGTAGAAGGCAACATGCAGTTTTGGGGTGGCTCATATGTAACCAATGCTTTTGGTTGGTTGGATTATAAAGCTCCTCATTTGGAAGAGGTTACCACGGTGGTACCTGTCAACCTAAACAAGTCAGACGAGTACAGAATTCATTGGCCATTTTTGAGAGACAGAAGAATAGATGCCTATGCACCCATTCAAAAGCGATTCATAGACGAAGAATGAGCACTCCAATATCAGAAGGTTTTCGCTTTCCCGCGGAATGGGAAAAGCACGAATCAACGTGGTTAAGCTGGCCGCACAACAAAAACTCTTGGCCCGGTAAAATTGAGAAAATATATCAGCCTTATTGCGAATTTGTTAAAGCAATAGCCAAGGGTGAGATGGTCAATATCAACGTTGTGGATTCCCAAATGGCATCTTTTGCCTCAAGGTGCCTGAGAGAGGTGGGTGCCGATTTGAGTCAGATAAAATTTCACCTCCATCCTACCAATGACGCTTGGTGCAGAGATCATGGCCCCTCTTTCGTTATCAACAAATCAGAAAAAGCAATTGTCAACTGGGGATACAACGCTTGGGGTGATAAGTACCCACCATACGACTTGGATAATGAAATCCCCACCAAAGTAGCGAATCAGCTAGGTCTGAGAACCTTCCAGCCAGGTATAATCATGGAAGGCGGCTCTGTGGAATTCAATGGAGAAGGCATACTGCTAACCACCACTGCCTGCCTGCTCAATAAAAATAGGAACCCGCAGCTAAACCAATCTGAGATCGAACAGCGACTCAAAGATTACTATGGAGTGCATACTATCTGGTGGATTGGTGATGGTATCGTTGGTGATGACACAGATGGACATGTAGATGATATTACCCGATTCGTAAGGCATGATACTGTGGTGACTGTCGTAGAGCCGAATGAGGAAGACGAAAATCATCAGCCACTTGCAGAAAATTTGGACCTGCTCAAGTCATTTAAGTTACCCGATGGGAGTCTACTCAATGTAGTGACACTTCCTATGCCAAATCCAGTAGTTTATGATGGGCAAAGACTTCCTGCATCTTACGCCAATTTCTACATTGCTAGTGCTTGTGTGGTAGTACCAACATATCAAGATGAGGTAAATGATGCGAAAGCTTTGGAGACATTAAGGTCTGTGTTCACCGACCGAGAAGTCATAGGGATAGACTCTACTGATATCGTTTGGGGTCTTGGCAGCTTTCATTGTCTAAGCCAGCAGGAGCCTAAGTTGGTTTGATTTATTAATCGACAAACGTAACGGGCGTGTAATCAATGGATTAATCAGGTTGACCAAAACCTATAATTCTGCAATCATTTCATTTACACTTGACTTCAAAATCGACTAGATTTATTTGACCAAATCACTAAACCCTACGACTATGAAAATACTTAAGTACCTCCTGATATTCCTGGCCATTATAGCCATTATCTTTTTCGGTAAGGGCATTATTACCCCTTCTGTTTCCTATGAGAGTACCACCTCAGTCAGCAAATCAGTAGAAGAATCATGGGCTGTAATGACAGATGAAGAAACTATGTCCAAATGGATCACCGGATTCATCAAATCGGAACTGGTAAGTGGAGAACCGAACACTGTGGGTGCGGTATCCAATACTTATGTAGAAGAAAATGGAGAGGAAATGATCATTGTCGAAACCATTACCGACATTACTCCGAACGAGCGCATCGCGATGACTTTCACTATGGACTTCATGGATATGGACTATGAACTGTCCATGGAAGATCAGGGTGATCAAACAATAATCACCACCAAGTCTGAGGTAAGAGGCAATGGACTTTTTGCTAAATCCATCATTTCATTTATGCCAGATATGATGAAGGCACAAGAGGATGAAAACTTAGCCAAACTAAAAAGGTTGATTGAATCCAATACCAAGGATTATTTTCCTGAGCCAGCACTGGAATTGATGGACGAGGATGAAGATTAATCCGATCTAATTCACATACTTCTGCTCACTTTTCTTTCAGCATTCTTATGATCACATTAAGACCGGCTACTATTCATGATCTCGAACTTCTTCGCTATTGGGATACCCAACAGCACGTCATTGATTGCGATCCGGAAAGTGATTGGGAGTGGGAAACAGAATTGGAATATGATCCACCCTGGAGAGAACAGCTTGTAGCCGAACTGGATAACCAACCAATTGGCTTCATCCAGATCATAGATCCCTATGAAGAAGAAACGCATTACTGGGGAGAAGTTGCTCCAAATTTGAGAGCTATAGATATATGGATTGGTGAAGCAGAAAACCTAAATAGAGGGTATGGTACCGCCATGATGCACCTTGCAGTGGCAAGGTGCTTTGACAATCCCAAGGTAAGCAGCATCCTGATTGACCCATTGAAAAGCAATACCAAAGCACATGGGTTTTACGAAAGGTTTGGATTCGAATTTAGGGAAGAGCGCCTATTCGATGGTGCCGTTTGCAAGGTCTATGAGCTATCAAGGTCAGCTTATATTGCTTTGCACTAAAACCCGTTGATTTTTTCCTTTATTATCCTCAAACTAATTTGACACGTTTAGAGTTACTGAGTTGCAGACCAAACTATTTTTTCATTGTAGTCAATGTTTTCAATATTCAACTTACTTTCATCTTGTGTCTTGATTAGCTTGGCAACCTTAAAAAATAATCATCGAAGATGCTTAGCTTAATCCAATACAATAACGACACCTATAAAGCCACCGAGGGTATAAAACCTTCCGATGCAGCCGAATGGCTCAATCCAGATCTGGTCAATTGGATTGATATAGAATCCAGTGAAGTACATGTAGTCGAAGAGATCAGCCAAATCTTCAATGTTCACCCATTGATAACTGAAGACATTCTCAACATTGACCACCTACCAAAATTCGAAGCTTTTGAAGACCACATCTTCTTTTGTCTTAAGATGCTACGATACGATGAAGCAACCGGTGAAATTACCCAAGAACATTTGAACATTGTATTGGGGAAAAATCTACTAATCACTTTTCAGGAAGGACTCCCTGGAGATGTGTTTGATGACTTGCGCCAGAGGCTCAAAATGGGCAAAGGAATCATCCGAAACAGCAGCGTGGAGTACCTACTCTATCACTGTCTGGACGCGATAGTAGACAACTACATGCAGATCAGCGAGATTCTAAGAAAGGAAATGGAAGCAATAGAACTGCACCTCATCTCTGATACCACTTTCGATGCTCCCGAAGAGGTGATGCAGCTAAAAAAGAAAGTCAACATACTAAGGGAATACACCATACCATTGTGGGATGCCTTTAACCAAATGCAAGCCGAAGGAGCGAGCTTTTTTCACGAAGATTCCAAGGTGTATTTTAGGGACATCAGTGATCATATCAAGTTTCTGTTGTCGTTTTTTGACACCTCCAGAGAGATGCTTAGAGATATCATGGACTTGTACCAAACCAATCTCAACAACGAAATGAACAAGGTCATGAAAACGCTGACAGTGGTCTCAGCGATTTTTATTCCGCTCACATTCGTGGCTGGTGTGTATGGAATGAACTTCGATTTTATGCCCGAACTTCATCATGAATATGGCTATGTGTTTGTTTGGTTGCTTATGGCGTTCACCACAGTGATCATGATTACCATCATGCGTTATAAGAAATGGTTTTAGTTCAATAAATTCTTTAAAATTTTGATTGGCAAACCTTCTTAGTTGACAATCATTATCTTTCTAGAGCGAACCAAAACATGACGTGATGGAAGTCTTTTTTTATGGTCTCTTCATGGATCAAAATTTATTATCCGAAAAGGGAATTCGTACAAGTAATCCCCGAAAAGGGTGCCTTCAGAATTACGGTTTGAGGATTGGAAATAGGGCAAGTTTAGTAAAGTCCGAAAACGAAAAGGCTTACGGCATAATCATGACTGTGGATCGTGATGAAATTACTGAGCTGTACTCGGATTATAGCGTGGTAGATTATCACCCTGAGGACGTGATGATAGTCGCCGAGAATGAAGAAAACAAAAGTGCCGTTTGTTACAACTTACCAACATCTCTCATCTCTGGCACAAATAAGGAATACGCCAAGTCACTCTATATATTAGCAAAACAACTCGATCTACCAACCGATTATCTAAATAAAATAGCAGCTTTTACAAACTAAAAGCCATCCATCCTACTTCTTTGTCAAACGCGGTTATCGGCCGTTAGCTATATTCGATTATCTTATATTTTTTATAATTGAATGAGCTAAACCAACCAGCACTATGAAAAAGGTCTTCAAATGGGTCATGCGAATTTTGCTATTGATCCTCACCCCTGTTATGCTTGTCCTCATACCCATTGGTATCAGCAAATTGTACTTCAAAATTTCCAGTTCACTATTGACAGAGCAAGAGAAAAAAGCTGACGACCTGGACAGACTCACCTACTTATTCGAAAATGAGTTTTCAGGGTACGAAGTTCTGCCGGGAACAGCCGATTTTAAAACGCAGGTAGACAAACTGAAACAAATGGTCGGTGACAATCCTGATTTGTCACAAGATGCATTTGATATGGAAGTGCTCAAAGCAGTCGCCACTTTCAAAGACCCACATACTGCTGCCTATGGCAGGCTGAACCAACGTTACCCATACTCTCTCACATGGTCTGAAGGGAACTTCTACCTACTTGCGGGACAAGTCGATAAGGAATGGTTGGGTGCCAAAGTGCTATCCTTTGATGACACGCCAAGTAAAGAAGTGTTTGACAAATTGAATGCATACACAACCTCACCAAATGAGGCAGGAACTGCCTATTTTATGAATTACATCGTTGCATATGCATTGCCGCTCTACTATGAAGGAATCGCTTCGAGCACAGAATCAATCAACTTAAAACTCAGCAAAAATGGCAAAACCGGTATTGTCACTTTCAATAGCATGCCCAAAGCTGAAGTAAGTACGCTTACCGATTATAATCGAATGAGAGACCTTAAAACAGACTATGAGACGCCACTGTATAAAAGAAATTTTCAAAAGAATTATTGGTACGAATACTCTGAAAATGATGACCTTTTTTATCTCCGCTACAGTTTTTGTGTAGATCAAGGGAATGTTGAAAGTTTCTGGGATGAGGTTTTCGAAGAACTTGAAAAATCGAATCCCGGCAAACTAGTCATGGATGTACGCGGCAACCCTGGAGGAGATGCTCAGACTCACAATTCTTTCGTTAACCGTATTCGGAAAAATGAAGCGCTTAATCAATATGGCAAACTGTACACACTAGTAGATCGAGGCACAGGATCCGCGGCTATAGGTTTTGCCAACGATATGGAGCGGTTGACAGAGTCGATTATCGTAGGTGAAAAATCAATGGATATCCCAAGCACGACCTCTGATCCGACCTACTTTACTTTGCCTCATTCTGGTATTCAATTGATTATTCCTAACCACTATGCGCTTAACGCTCACATCTACGACCAAAGAGATGCAGTCACCCCTCACATACCGATACCACAATTATTGGAAGGGGAAGCCTACTATATAGATGAAGTGATGGATTCCATTAGAAACCTCAACATTCAGGACACTGCGAGTGAGTTCGCGCAGTTACCGACAGATTTAGCAGGGACTTACTCCTTCTCTCCTATTCGCAATGCATCCATCACACTTCGTGATAGTGTCTGGTATATTTCTATTGATCAGCTCATAGAGGCACCGATCTATACATCAGATAGTTCCTATTTTACCCGGAAGTACAATATGACATTAGACTTGAGCGATAGCACTCTAGGTGTAATTAACTTGAGTCTACATGGCGCATCTATCTCACTTACCAAACAGAATCAACCGACCAGAAGTATCTCAGACTTGATTGCTAGTGGCGACTATGAAGCTGCCAAGCCAAAGATCAAAGCATTGCAGGTTGATGGTCAATTGCCATACTATCTCGATCGTCCATTTTTTCAATCAAAAACCTATACGGTCTTTCATAATGAAGGCTTTGATCAAGCCTATGCGCTGAATCAGCTGGCGAAGGAGTTCTTCCCCAATGATCCCATCATGTGGATTGTAGACTTTGAACTCTACCAATATGACGGAAATACATGGGGTCAATTCAAATCCATTTTTCCAATTATAGGCAAATTACTCAAGCGATATTATACTGTCATCACCACGGATAAAATCATGAATGACCAATACAATGCCTTTATCGGAAGCTGATAGAAATTTAGGTTGAAATAACTTAGTTCTTACTTTTAGCTTTCGAGATTCATCAACTTGTATCACATTTCCGCCACGGAAATGCTGCAATTGCAGAAGCGTTTTATATGATATTATAATTTGTTACATTTAAAGATGGATTGGATCCTAACCAGCTAGCCCAATCCCATTTTTTGATTTTTAAACATCTTTTAACCCATTAAACATTATGAAAAAGTTAGTTGCAGAATTTATTGGTACTTCCTGGTTGGTACTTGGAGGTTGTGGTAGCGCCGTGCTGGCTGCTGCTTATCCAGAGTTAGGCATTGGATTCGTCGGAGTTTCTATCGCTTTTGGTTTGACCGTATTGACCATGGCATATGCCATTGGTCATATATCTGGTTGTCACCTGAACCCCGCAGTATCTATAGGACTTTGGGCCGGTGGCCGTTTCGGAACCAAAGACTTGCTGCCCTACATCCTCGCACAAGTATTAGGCGGTATTGCTGGGGCTGGTATTCTTTACCTCATTGCCAGTGGCAAACCTGGTTTTGAATTGGGAGGCTTTGCTGCGAATGGGTATGAGGAATATTCACCAGGGGGCTATTCAATGATGGCAGCATTTATCACGGAAATAATGATGACTTTCATGTTTTTGATCATTATCATGGGAGCTACGCATAGCAAGGCTGCTCAAGGATTTGCAGGATTGGCCATAGGCTTGGGATTGACACTCATCCATCTCATCAGCATTCCAGTTACCAACACTTCCGTGAATCCGGCAAGAAGCACAAGTCAAGCACTTTTCGTAGGTGATTGGGCGATTGACCAATTATGGTTATTCTGGGTAGCTCCTATCATCGGGGCAATATTAGCCGGTATCGTATATAAAATGATATCTCCTGAAGACGGAGAATAGAATTTGCCAATTGAAATAAGCGGCTAAGTTGTGTCGCTTATTTCAATTATATTGGTTGAAGATCGCTAGGTATGCTATTAGCAACTTAAACCACCATCTAATCAAGTATGGTCTATTCCAGCTCCTCCCCAACCATCGCAACTTTGAGATTTGCAACCATTTTTGGAGCTCTTCTTCTGATCATGAAGACTCACCTTGCCTCCTCTCAAGTTTCATCGGATTATAGCAAATACCATCAGAAAGTCATCAGCATCGAACAACAAATTGTTGAATTGGAGTTTGATTCCGCACTCAACCATCTAGATGAATTGTTCAACACTTTCAACTTCTCTTTCCGACGTGAATACAAGCTGGCTACATCCATCGCCATATCCAGCAATCAAGAAGCCAGAGCACAAGAATACCTCGAACTTGGAATAGCCAACGGCTGGAATATTAAGCACATCAAAAAAAGCAAAGACACCAGGGCCTTACTCAAGTCTTTACCTAAGGATGTAATAGATAAACTCGAAGAAGAGTACCAAACCAAGATCGATCAAGATCTTAGGGCTCAAGTGATAGACATGTATCAGGCAGATCAGAAAATGGCGCTTAGAAACTTCATTCGAATAAGGGAAAAAGCGAAGATGAAGTTCGTAGAGCAGAAGTTTGCTCCTCACAGCGAAAAGCAGTTATCACAACTCATTCAGATTCTTGACAACCACGGATATCCTGGCGAACAATTGGCAGGTGAAGGAATATGGATGTCAACCGTACTTAGTCATCACAACTCTATTTCACCAAAGTTCAATGAAACAGACACCCTGTATGAATTCGTTCAACCCGGCCTTAGGCAATCCATAAGTAGCGGTGAGTTACATCCTTTTGAATATGCATTGATGGAAGACTGGCGAAGTGCGGTGAATAGTAGCCATGAGATCACTATATATGGTTTCTTGGGTAAGATCAAAAACGAATCGGCCTGGGATGAAGTCAATCTTAATCGGGAGAAAATTGGCCTTAGATCACTAGAATTGCGAAATCAATTGGTCGAAGTGCAGTCCAAGTTTGGTATCAATATGTATTTATCGGGTGCTCCATGGAGGCCTGGCAAGATAGAAATGGAGAAGTAATTCATTTATTATATGTCTAAATGCTTTCCAAGTGATATACCATCCAAAACATTTAGCTCTAATTGAGATATTTTCTTAATTTGTAAACAATGGTAAATCAAATAACTCGATCGGCTTCTTTCCTGATTACCACTCTTCTGCTGTTGGTTAGTGCGATAGCCAATGCACAAACCTTCGTCCCTGGCTCCACTTACTACGACGAAACGGGATATGTAGAGTACCGAGCCGGCAATCTGCCAATAATCATTTCCGCACCACACGGAGGAGACTTGGAGCCGGACTCCATACCTGATCGTACGTGTGAAAACTGCAATACTATCAAAGACACTTATACACAAGAGATAAGTGAAGGCATGTATCAGGCGATAAATAGCGAGACCGGCTGCTATCCGCACCTTATTATCAATTTGCTGCATCGGGTGAAGTTTGATGCCAACAGAGATATCGATGATGCAGCTGATGGCAATACTCATGTGGAGCAAGCCTGGAATGCCTATCACCAATTTATTGACTCAGCCAAGCATAGTGTTACACAAGAGTATGGTCGAGGATTGTTTCTGGATATGCATGCTCATGGACATGAAATACAAAGAATCGAATTGGGTTACTTGCTTAGTAGCTCCGACCTCAGGCTAGATGACGTTACCTTAAACAAAGCCGAATTTATCGCCGAAAGTGCCATCAACACCCTAGCGAAAGACAACATATCAAAACTCACACACGCTCAATTATTGCGCGGTGCTCAAAGTTTCGGATCATTATTACATGACAAAGGATTCCCTTCAGTACCAAGTACGACAGATCCATTTCCCCAAGTAGAGGATAAATATTTTGATGGAGGGTATAACACTGAGCGTCATAGTTCATTCGAAAACAATGGCCCCATTGATGGAATACAGGTCGAACTCAATAAAGATATTCGCTTTGATGATGCGGTGCGCAAGATGCTTATTGATTCAATGTCTAAGACTACTTTGGAATACTACGACTTACACTACAACAGCTCGTTTCTAGGCAACTATTGCGGATTGCTCATAGACCTCTCGGCAAATGACAATAGCATTCGTCAAGTCAATATTTTCCCAAATCCGGCACAGGATTATTTCGGAATTGACGAAAGTCTCCAGGCAGATCAAGTGGAAATATATAACCACTTAGGCCAACTCTTACTAATGGAAAAATACTCTGGTCAAGCGATTAAAATCGATGAGTTAAAAACAGGTAATTATATAGTCTTACTCAAGCGAGAAGGAGAAATTGTCGGCACAGCCAAGTTGATAAAGAGTACAACAGGAGTCAATCAAGAATAATTCTATTGCTCGAAGAGCAAGTACAAGTGAACCAATAGGCTGAATGCCCGACATAGTACTAAACAGATTAGACTATGAAATGGAACTTGACCATCGCGGTACTTTTTGGTGTTTTGACAATAGCTTTCATTACCTTATCAATGACCAACCCATGCTTTTTCCATTGGGTATTTGACAGGCACCACAATACTTGGAGTTGGTATATTAGGCCTCTTTTCCTGATCCCTTTTTGCTACTATGCATTCCGTAGAAACTGGGCTGGTATCTCCATTACCATTTTCTGTCTGTTCACCAGCATGTTTTGGTTTCCAAGACCTGATGTGGTAGACCAGAGTGTCAGGGAGTTTTTACACTTTGAGAAAAATTACCTTTTGGGCAGCTGGGACGCCCAGAAAGTTTTGCTATCTCTCACAATACCCCTTTCATTTCTTGCCTTAGGAGCCTCTTTTTGGAAAAGAAGTATCTTGATGGGACTCGGAGTGGTCATCTTAATGGCTACAGGTAAGGTCATATGGAGCATCCAAAATGCTGGCGAATCAGGTCAATCAATTATTCTCCCAGCCATTGTTGGCTTGTTGATCTGCTGTACCTTGATCTTTTTTGGATTCAGAAGACTAAACAATAAATGACTTTTTTCAATTCTACTTTATGCTAACAATCTAATTCAAAAATTAACGCAACCTGTTTAGCTATTAAGAGTGTATGTATTAGGTTTTATATAAATTCAACCAAAACAAACCACTATGAACTCACACGAAATAGATTACACCCTGCATGGAGATGACATGCAAATGGTGGAAGTAGAATTAGATCCTAATGAAACGGTCATCGCCGAAGCTGGTGCTATGAACTGGATGGAAGATGGCATATCCTTCGAAGCAAAAATGGGTGATGGCTCCAATCCTGCTCAGGGCATCATGGGGACTTTACTCAGTGTAGGTAAGCGTGCCCTGACTGGTGAGTCTATTTTCATGACACACTTCACTAACCAATCTCATGTCAAAAGAAATGTGGCTTTTGCATCTCCCTATCCTGGCAAGATCATCCCGATCAAACTCTCTGATGTTGGTGGAAATATCTACTGCCAAAAAGATGCCTTCCTCTGTGCGGCGCTTGGTACCAGAGTAGATATAGCATTCTCCAAAAGACTTGGAGCTGGTTTTTTTGGTGGTGAAGGATTCATCCTTCAAAAACTTAGCGGTGATGGCATGTCTTTCTTGCACGCAGGTGGCACTATCATCAAAAAAGAACTCAAAGGTGAGACCATCAGAGTCGATACTGGATGTATCGTGGCATTCGACGAAGGGATCGACTATGACATCAGCCGAGCTGGCGGACTGCAATCAATGTTCTTCGGTGGTGAAGGCTTATTCTTAGCGACCTTACGTGGTACCGGAACAGTATATCTTCAAAGCCTACCATTCTCTCGACTTGCGGATAGAATCATCCAGCATGCTCCATCTGTTGGAGGTAGTAGCAAAGGAGAAGGTGGATTACTAGGAGGCTTGGGACGTATGATTGATGGGGATTGAGTTAACGAATAAATCGTTCAAAGGAGAATCCAGGGATCCATGGATTCTTCCCATAATCGTCTTAGCGCAGTTTTGCTGTACTTCAGTTTGGTTCGCTACCAATGGCGTTATGTCGTCAATGACCGAATCATTTCAGCTAGATGATTCGGCCATTGGTCAACTGACTTCTGCCATACAGTTTGGGTTCATTATTGGTACGCTGACTTATGCGCTGTTATGCATCGCGGATCGCTTCTCTCCTTCCAGAGTCTTTCTCGTCTCGGCCTTGCTCGCTGCAGCTTTCAATGTGCTGATACAAGTAGAATCCAACAACTTGGCTACCCTACTCTTCCTTCGTTTTGGTACTGGCTTTTTCCTTGCGGGAATTTATCCAGTAGGCATGAAAATAGCCGCTGACCATTTTGAGAAAGGACTGGGAAAATCTCTAGGTTACCTGGTAGGAGCACTCGTGCTCGGCACGGCTTTACCTCATTTGTTGCAAGGCTTTTTCTCTGCTTCCAACTGGCAATGGGTACTCAGCCTGACTTCCCTTCTTGCAGTCATTGGTGGGTTGAGCATGTATCTTTTTGTGCCCAATGGCCCGTACAGAAAACCTGGCAAAGGCATAGATCTTGGCGCCTCGCTTCGGATATTCAAAAATGACTATTTCCGAAAAGCCGCATTTGGCTACTTCGGTCATATGTGGGAGCTATATACCTTTTGGGCTTTTGTGCCAATTCTGATAGCCTACTACAATCAGATGCACCACGTAACTACAACTTCTACTTTACCCGTTGCCTTCTTTGTTATAGCCATCGGCAGTATGGCATGTATATCGGCAGGCTATCTCTGTGAGAAAATAGGTCATCAATCCACAGCCATATATGCCCTTATTGGGTCAGCCATTTGTTGCTTACTTTCACCACTATTCATCCTTTGGGCTAGTCCTCTTGTGTTCTATGCCTTTCTGCTATTCTGGGGATTTGCGGTCATTGCTGATTCGCCCATGCTCTCCACTCTAGTGGCACAGAGTGCAGTGCCGGAATTTAAAGGCACCGCCCTCACCATTGTCAATTGCATTGGATTTGCCATTACCATTGTGAGCATTTTGATGCTCAATCACTTAGCCAACCACATTCCCATGGAGTACCTATTTCTAGTGTTAGCCATAGGTCCTTTAGCTGGACTTATTTCATTGATAAGCAAATCCAGTCTGGCCAAGAATACTCAGGACTGATCTACTTGGTATTCCAAAATCAATCACTTAAAAAGTCTTCCACTTCATCTCTAAACTTCCTCCCGATGGGAAGCTCTGTACCATCCACAACCAATGACTTGGATGAGAAAGACTCAAGGTGATCGGCATTGATTATAAAAGATCGATGGATTCTGATGAATCGGTCTGAAGGAAGTTCCTGTTGCATGGAAGCAATACTGCCATATGTTTTGAACTCTCTGCTGATAGACTTTACTCGTAGGTAGTTTCTCAGACTTTCGATGTAAACAATATCGGCTATGGACACTCTGTGACTCACAGAGCCTTCCTTAATCATCATTGAATCATTAGACTTATCATTTCGCGATTGTTGATTTTGCGAAAGCAAGGCCTCAAATTGACTTTTTGATTCGCGCCATATATCATAGAGCTTATAGGCCAGCGGAATCACAGCGGCTATCCCTACATCTATAATTGTATTGGTCAATTGTGTAAGACTGAAAAAATCTTCGCTATGATATGGCAGATAGGTTCCCTCAACGATAAATAGCATGATGGGACGCTGAATCGCAACTCCTACTAAGACCATGAGGAACAAGAATAAGAGGCAAAACTTAAAGAATTGTTCCTTGCCAATATATCTAGGTACGAGTAACCAAAGCGTCACATATACAAGGGTAAGCCTGGCAGGCATTGACCATACCTGCACCATAAAATTACGCGCATAATCATGATCGTAGGTTCCCCATATCAGGGTGAATAACATTACAAACCCAATCCAATAAAGCAGATGAAGTCCCAGCTTTTGTAGATCAATACCACTTTGTCGATTCATAACCACATGGCAAGTACATGAAAATTAAAAACTAAAAGAAGCGTCTTTGAATGTTTCTCATCGATGATTCATTTTCCTTTAGTGATATCCTACGAGCCATATCATACACGTGCTTTATGTATTGAGAAAGTAGCCATTCGTCCTAAATAATTGCTAAACCTATCCGAATAATCAATATTGCAGAGTGCAGAGGTGTTGAGTTTGATACGCCTATTGGCCCCACATATAATTGCTAACATCTATGAAAGAATTTCTAAAACCAACCAGGCAGATCTTGAGTCTATTCCTCATGAGTCTTTGGATTTTGAGTTGTACTCAATCAGCTAAAGATACAAGTGCGAAACAACCGAAGCTGGCAACACAGAGTCCCAATATTGTCTTGATCGTGGCGGATGATCTGGGATATCCATACGCAGGATTTATGGGAGACACCATTGTAAAAACTCCACATCTTGATCGATTGGCGGAGATGGGAACGGTCTTCACTCAGGGTATGGTAACAGAGAGCCACTGCGCGCCTTCCCTGCGTACACTTATCACTGGACTGCACGCAGAGGAGTTTGATCTACAGCAAGCCATTTTCAAAGAAGAAAACAGAGCTTCACAGACAGCCAACCTCTCATCAGAAGATAGTCTGATTTGGGAGCGCGAATATGAGTGGAAGTCTATGTCATTCTTTCAGACACTACCGAAGTACCTCCGCGAAAAGAACTACACGAGTTTTCAAGGTGGAAAATGGTGGGAGTACAATTATCAAAATGGAGGATTCACGGAAGGCATGAGCACCGGATGGAGCAATGAAGATCGTGGAAAAAAGGACTTCTTTTACAAACTAATGGGAAATGAAGGACTCAAACTTGGTCGGGTCACCAACCAACCGGTCTATGATTTTGTAGATAAACAAAAAGACAATCCGTTCTTCGTTTGGTATGCGCCAGATCTGCCGCACTATCCGCTCAATGCTGCAGAAAGGTACTATAACATCTATGCCAATGAAGACCTCACTGAATCGGCGAAGCGCTACTATGCCAACATCACATGGTTTGACGACAACATTGGTGAGCTGATGAGCTATTTTGAGAAAAAAGGGCTGATGGAAAATACGCTCTTTATCTATGTAAATGATAATGGTTGGGACCAAGAGCCAAATGCCGAATACAGGCACGACTCTTTGCGCTGGCACAATGGAGGCCCCAAAGGAAAGGGCTCGTACTATGACCTCACCTTTCGCACGCCTATCATCTTCACATGGAAAGGAACGCTCCCTTCAGCACAAGTCAAAAATGAACTCATTAGCTCAATGGACGTCCTCCCTACTATTCTTGACTATGTGGCTATTCAGAAACCTGATCATCTAAGAGGCAGATCATATCGACCGAATATTGAGCAAGGAAGTGCAGAAGGGCGTGAAATGATCTTCGGGAAGATCACTCAATTATTCGACCCAAATGACAAGACGTTCATGGGAAAAGCCGCGGAAGGTTATTGGGTGCGAACACCAAAATATCATTACGTTTGGGACTTGACCAATAAGAAAGAACTTCTCTTCGACATGGAGGATGATCCGAAAAACGACCAAAACATAGCAGCAGAAAACTCAGAACTCACTGTGTACTACCAGCAAGAAATAGAAAAGTGGAAACAAGAAATAGGGATAGAATAAACCCCAACAATCAAACAACCCGACCATGAGACATACAGTCATTCTTAGTTTATTCTCCCTCCTCATCGGCTGTCAGCCGACTAATGAAGGGCAGTCTTCAGAGCCTGAAACGCCTACCACGGCTTTCGAAGATCCACCGGCTTGGGCAGGCGAGGTGATCTGGTATCAGATCATGTTGGAGCGTTTCCGCAATGGAGACCCTACCAATGATCCTACTCCTGAAGACATAGCCGGCACCTACCCTGGGTTTGTACCAGAGGGATGGCATGTTACGCCTTGGACACAAGATTGGTACGAACTAGATGACTACATGGAAGGCATTGAAAACGAAACAGATTTTTATGGCAATCCTGTCACCAGTTTTTCAGCGAAAGCCCAACTCAAAAGGTTTGGTGGTGATCTGCAAGGCGTCTTGGACCAGATGGACTATCTGGACTCACTAGGCGTCACAGCCATCTTCTTCAACCCACTCAATGATGCCCCGTCGCTACACAAATACGATGCGAGACATTGGCGACACATAGATAGAAATTTTGGGCCCGACCCAAGAGGTGATGTGGAGATCATGAATAGCGAAACGCCAGATGATCCTTCCACTTGGAAGATGACCAACGCAGATCAGATGTTTGTAGAGGTGGTCGCGGCTTTTCATGAGCGCGGCATCAAAGTCATACTTGACTACTCATGGAACCACACCGGTCACACCTTCTGGGCGTGGCAAGACCTCTTGGGAAATCAGCAAAAATCCAAGTACGCCGATTGGTATTGGGTGAAGCAGTTTGATGATCCTGCTACTGAAGAAAATGAATTTGAATACAATGGCTGGGCTGGAGTATTTGACTTACCTGAGATCAAAGAGACTGTCTTCATAGACCATAGCAAAGGCGTGAAAGCCTCGGAGGGCAACATACTGCTTCATGAGGTGAAGAATCACATATTTGCGATTACACGCAAGTGGCTAGATCCCAATGGTGACGGCAACCCTGAAGATGGCGTGGATGGCTACCGACTAGATGTGGCAGCCGAAGTACCGCTAGGATTCTGGCGCGAATACCGCCAAGTGGTTCGTGATGTCAATCCAGATACTTACCTCGTGGGAGAAGTATGGTGGGCAGAGTGGCCGGATTATCTGCTGGAACCTGAGCCATTTGTCCGTGGCGATGTGTTTGACTCGCCTATGAACTACCGCTGGTACCGCGCAGCAAGGCATTTCTTCAATGCCTCTCCTACGTCCATTCCTCCATCAGAGTTTGTGGATAGTCTGATCTCATTTAGTGACAACCTACGTCCTCAAACCAACCGAGCCATGATGAATCTTACCGCAAGTCACGATGTGCCCCGCGTATTGACTTCATTGTTCAATAAGAATAAATACAAAGTGGACACCAATCCATCTGAGACGTCCAATTACAAAATCCATAAGCCAGACGAAACCACTTACCAAACACTGTACATGCTCCTAGCGCATCAATACACCTACGTGGGTGCGCCGCATATCTGGGCCGGAGATGAGATGGGCATGTGGGGAGGTGATGACCCCTCCACACGCAAACCATTGATCTGGCCAGACTATGAGTTTGAAGAGGAGACCACCCACCCGCTCGGCCGTGAGCGCCCTACCGATAAGGTGAGGTTCAATAAGCAAGTGTTTAACTACCACAGGCAAATGATCAAAATCCGAAAAGACAATCCGGTACTCTCCAATGGAGAGATCGCTTTCATTCATGTAGATGATGGGCATAGCACCTTGGCCTATAGCAGATACAGCGAAGAGGGAGAAGTGATAGCGGCGTTCAATGCTTCCGAAGAACCAAAACGCATCACGCTCACACCCAAAACAGCCGGAGCGTTCGAAGATGTATTGGGCAACAACGTACTGACCCAAACTGAAGATGGTATACAGCTAACCCTTGCCGGACGAAGTGCCGCTATCCTAATCCGGCAATAATGATGAAGAAGTTTCTTTCCATTTCTGTAATGTTGACCATAGCGCATGTTAGTTTGTCGCAACTACCCACTCTAGCCTCTGGCAGTCTAGATCGGATAGCCAATTTCCCATCCCAATATGTGACCGAGCGCAATGTAGATGTTTGGCTGCCCGATGGCTATGACAGCACCGCAGCATATCCGGTGCTCTATATGCACGATGGCAATATGCTCTTTGATAGCACCACCACTTGGAACGGCCAAGAATGGGGCATGGACGAAGCGCTGGGCCAGTTGATAGCCAACGATGAGATTCCACCCTGCATCTTGGTAGCGATATGGAATGTACCTGCCGAGCGCAAACCTGACTACACGCCACAGAAGCCATTCTTGGCCTTGCCACAAGACATCCGAGATTCGCTTTACAGCTTGGAGAGCTATAGACAAAAACTCTTTCCTGTAGCCGTACGATCTGATGGCTACTTAAAGTTCATAGTGAACGAACTGAAGCCTTTCGTAGACTCCAAGTACGCCACCAAACCAGACCGTGACAATACCTTCATCATGGGATCAAGCATGGGCGGATTGATCTCTATGTATGCCTTCATGGAGTACCCGGAAGTATTCGGTGGCGCGGCATGCCTGTCTACACACTGGACGCTGGGCTATGCTCCGACAGACATTATCCCTGAGCGCTTTCGCAATTACATGATTGCCAGAGTAGGCCTTATCCCCGGCCGAAAACTCTATATGGATCATGGCACTACCACGCTCGATGCACTCTACCCTCCTTACCAAAAGCTATTCGATGAGGCGCTTGAGCCATACGGCATCTCTCCTACGGCTTACCAAAGCAAAATCTACGAAGGTGCTGCTCACACAGAAGTGGACTGGGGCAAGCGGATAGCGATACCACTTATCTTCTTGATGAGAAAATAACCAAATCATACCGCTTGGTGAAAAGAAAATCGTCCTCTCCCGGTTTCTAAAATAGAAAATGCTAGCTTTAGTTAACATTACTACCGTCTGCAGATGGTTAAAGACGGATTAATTACTGATAATCAGTTACTTAATAAATATTAAAATCAAATGTTACAGGGCGGATAAAGTGTATAGATCACTTTATTCGGTGGTTAGAAATCATTCAATCAATGAGTACATTCAGCTTTAATATTACGAAGAGCAAAGATTGGTTTGACAAACTCGAACGTGAATACAACGATTTCCTTAAAGACAAGACCTCATCTGATCGTGCTATCAATTTTTCAATTACCGCACATCATATGAACGAATGGGCTAAGTCCGAACTAACTGAAAAAGAAAAATCTCAATTGGCTTTGAAGAGAAAAGCTTTTCAAAATGATTTCAATATCATTCAAGATTTGGCCAATGGGACAAAACACAAGGTTCTCAAATACGAGTCATCGATTAAAACAACCGAACATTCTCTAGGTGCCTATAGTAGTGCATACAGTCGTGATTACAACATTTCAACTCTTAACATTCTAATGAACTCGGGAGAAAAGATCTATTTTGAGGATGTTGCTCAGAACATTTACAGTTTCTGGAAAGACTACTTCAATCAAAGATATGACTCACATAGCGAAAAAAATTGGTAGCGGATTAACCCCCAATCCCGCAAGTTTAGCTCTGCGTAACTTGTGGGTAAGCTAAATCAAGCTTGTAGCTTGTGAGGTCAATCCAAGAAAACAATCGGAACCTGAAGCCATGGTTTGTGTCCTCACAAACTATCTTCCGTTTTCGATTCGTGGGACACGAACCGATGCTGAGGAATTGCAATTTCCTACTTTCCACCATTGAAGTCAATGGTGTGTCACTACAATTTAAATGCAAGAATACTGATGCAGTTTAAGAGTGCTTTTCCGTTTATAATGACCATGTTGTTAATCACTCAATATGGATGTAAAGATGATTGCAATAAAAGCAGCAATTGTGAACTAGAACCTGACCCAGGCCTATGCCTAGCGTATTTTCCCAAATATTATTTTGACAAGGAAGCAGGGAGATGTAAAGAATTTATTTGGGGTGGATGCGGAGGAGTAGTTCCTTTCGAAAGCCTTGAAGCATGTAAGGAGTGCGAATGTAATGACTAGGCAATAGTCCTAATTCATGAAGCAATGGTTTGTGCTCTCATAAACCATCTTCGGTACTTCTATCTGTTAGACAATCTCATCAAACCTCATCGATATCGGCTTTTGGTCGCTAACTTTTGAGCGGGTGTGACAACAATCTTCCAAGTACTATGATAAGAAACAGATTGCCTACCACACTTTGAAATGAAGCTATCCTTTTCAACAAATCATGAGCTTCTGGATAAAGAGAATCAATACCAGACATTGTATTTAGACTGAACATAACACAATGCGTATAATTGGGCAATCCCATCACATATTCCTGACCTAAAAAGGTGGGATTGAATATTGTGATGATTTCATAACATTCCGAAAAAAGAAGGATGATCATGAAATAGCTCAAGGTAGCTCCCCATATATGATCAGGCTGCGTCTCATCGGATCTGAATATATGATCAAGAATTTTGATCAAGAAAAATAGTTCTACCAAAAAGGCTACAATGTGATACGTAGCAAAAACAAACGGCTTGTAGGAACCAAGAAAATCTAAATTGATGAACACTGAGATAGCACCCACTACAAATCCGTAAATCAAATAGATCTTTAATAGTTTAATGGTATGAGCCTTGGCTCCTATCCAATCTAATACCAGAAGATATGCATAATTGATTGCGAGCATTAACAAAATCAATATGAATAAAGAAAGTCTTACAATAAAAGAGCTTGAAATCTCATTGCTATCAAAGACTAACTCTGACGTCAGAATTATAAGAACTAAAAAGCTGGCGGAGAAAATAACTGCTTCAGCATAGACTCGATTACTGGACAGTTTGTTCCATTTGAATAAGTTTCTCATGGGCTCAAGTTTACAAACTTTATAAATCTAAGAAAAGATGGGAACAATCGCAGGTATGAACCCCAATCCCGCACTATCCCTACAAGTTACGCAGGGCTAAACCTGAGCTATACGAGTACCTCTACGCATAACGGACTGGACCATCTACCAACCCCTGTGGATTAAAATGCTACCTTTAGGTATTAGATGCCCATACCGGGCACACGCTTCACCCATTCGCTATGCTCTTTAGGACACTGCGTATATCCTTACAATGGCTACAACGATAAGATCAACATCTAAAAGAAAGCATTAATGAATAAGATAATACTACTACTTATAAGTATTTCAATGCTACTGCTATGCGCTTGCGACAATTCAAAAGATGGCAGCAAACAGCTTGAATCTCCAAAAGTTGTTGATGAAATAATTGAAGAACTAAAACAAGTACCATTTGAGATTAGACCATTTTCCATTGGTAACAACCAGCTTAACAATGCTGAAGAATTCTTAGTAGATAAAGGGATATCAGTAAACACTATTGATTTAGAATTTGACAATTCTGTCAAATTACAGCAAACCATCGCTCAGTCGTTTTTCGACACATTAGGTTTATCTCAAATAGTACCTGCCGCGAATCCAAATCGAAACTGCCTGATTACTGCATCAGTTAATTTTTCAACTGATTATTACTCTTTTGTTATTGGCTTTGAAGACAGAAACGGTTGGCATGAATCATACCTGGTTAATTATGACAAAAATGGGCGAATGCTTGATTTCCTACTAATCACACAAGGGGATTATATTGAAAGCTTTACTTATCTGGAATCTATTATTTCAGAAGATACCATTAGCCGAACTATGTATAGGGCCAACTATGACATGGAGCCATCTGCATACGAAGTATGGAAAGAGGATCAATTTACTATTGATAACAAAGGAGCGTTTCAGGGACAGGATGTGATATTTAGTATCGAAAAAGAGGTAGAGCAGTTTTCGGATGTCAGTTTTGTTGGGAACTTTAAGAAAGAAGATTCATCTAGCCCGATTGATCCTACATATTTTGAAATTAAAAAGGATGATGAAAATGGCTATGCTGTTAGATTTAGTAATGAAGATTATTTTGTTAATGCAGATGTTAGTATGGGTGTTCTGAAAGGCAAGAACAACTCGGGAGAATTTGAGCTAAAGATAGTATCTGAAAACCCTACGGTCATTTCCTATTCTGATGATGGAAGAAGTGGCCATTTTGATCCAATAAAAAATGAAAGGTTTGTGGCAGAAGATCCGCGCAAAAGTCTACTTATAGGGAAGTGGAGAAGTACCGATGATGAAAACAATTTTGTTGAATTCACAAGTAAGCTGAGAATAGAAACCAATACAGGGGTTGAGGATATCGAAGAATACGTACTATCCAACACTTGCGCAAATGGTGAGGGCGCTGCATCCAAGGAAGATGATTATATCTCTGGGCTAAAGAGTGAATTGTGCTGGTATATCATTGCAGTTGATGAAGAGCATCTATCGCTTTCTTATGTAGGCAGGGGAAATACGCTCAACTACAGTAGAGTAAAGGATTGATACCTACACTGTGTATAGTACCTTCCTATCTGGATATTCACCGCCATCCATCATGCTGGTTTAGAGGAGTGAAGCTAATGGAGAAAACACCCCCAATCCCGAAAGATTAGCGAAGCGTAACTTGTGGGAAAATGCATCAAGTTTGCAGGTTGAGAGATCAATCCTCAAGCCATGGTTTGTGTCCTCACAAACCATCTTCGGTACGTCGTTTCGTGAGACACGAGCCGAGGCTGGCGAATTACAATTTACTACTTTCAACCATGGAAGTTATCAACGCGTCATTACTTTATAAATGCAAGAATATAGATGCAGTTTAAGAGTGCTTTTCCGTTTATAATGACCATGTTGTTAATCACTCAATATGGATGTAAAGATGATTGTAATAAAAGCAGCAATTGTGAACTAGAACCTGACCCAGGCCTATGCCTTGCGTATTTTCCGAAATATTATTTTGACAAGGAAGTTGGGAGTTGTAAAGAATTTATTTGGGGTGGATGCGGAGGAGTTGTTCCTTTTGAAAACCTTGAAGCATGTGAAGAGTGTGAATGTAATGACTAGGCAATGTAGAAAGAGGCCTAATTCCTGTAGCTATAGTTTGATCTTCACAAACCATCTTCCATACTTATTTTCATTAGACATGAACAGCGGTTCCGGTTAACTAAATTTGAAAAATAGAAATGAACATCAAACAACTGATAAAATGGGGGGAAGCAAATCCAAGGAAACTTTTTAAGATTGATGGGTTTGGAGCAATACTATCAGCTTTGCTTTTAGGAGTTGTTTTGGTCAGACTGGAGAGCATTTTCGGAATTCCTGAAGCAACCCTTTATTTTCTGGCTTCATTGCCTTGCCTTTTCGCTGTTTATGATTTTTACTGCTACTACAAATTTGATCTAAATCCTAGACCATTTTTAAAGGGAATTGCCATGACTAATTTCGTGTACTGCTGCATATCAATTGGAGCAGCCGTTTTTCATATAGAAACAATCACGTACTTGGGATGGATTTACATACTAGCAGAAATTGTGATAGTCAGCACACTTGCATACGTAGAATTACGAGTTGCGCTTAGTCCTATGTAGATATTCGCCTTGTACAGCAATCCGACATCCAATATTTACTGCCAGTCCTCAGTTCCTGTTATTGCATTTGAATCTTATCTCTGGTGAATTATAACTTTAATCGAGCGGAAGATCTGTTAATATTTGGTCGCTTAGTTTGCTAATACAACAATGGTTTGAGTCCTCACAAACTAACTTCTGCACCTAATTTGCTCAGACAAGAATAGTGGGAACGAGTTTCATTATTTTACTTCTTTCATCAAAGTATGAATACAGTCACATATATTGACTTGATGAATAAATTTTGCTAATCCAACTTCAAAATGAAACTCTCAAAGAATAACTACTCGAAGGCCAAAGATTTTATACTGACGAATGCCCGAATGATAGAGAGGCGTTTATTCCAATTTCATTTTGAAAATGACAAAGCTGAAGGAGTTTTCCATGCGGTATATGCCTACCGCAACTTGGATGGTGGTTTCGGGCATGGTATGGAACCAGATACTGCATCGCCGGAAAGCCAACCCCTTTTTAGTATCATGGCTTTAGAAACGTTGGACGAAGTAGGTTATCTAAATGCCGAACTTATCCTCAAGGATTTTATGCCCTATTTCGAAAGTATCACTACAGAAAAGGGAGGGATACCATGGATGTTGAGACCTACAAGCGATTACCCTTGCGAAGATCATTTCAAAACAGTTAAAGAATGGGCCGCTCTAAGTACTACCGCCCCTTTATTGGGAATACTAGAGAAATACAAAATTGACATCCCTTGGATGCAAAAGGCTGAGGAATTTGTTTGGAACGAATTTGATCGAATAAAGGACAAGCATGCATTTTGTTATCTATGCGTTCCAAGATGGCTCACGTTTTTAAAGAATACCAGAAGCAGAGAAAAAGCGGAGGAGCATCTGAAAAAATTAAAAGATTGGATACAAATAGAAGGTGTAATCTGCGAGGATAAAACTGATGCCGGATGGGGTCTTTACGGAAAACCTCATAGTTTAAACTATGCACCCACTACCGAGAGTATTCTATATCCCCTATTTGATGAAAAGACAATTAATTCAGATTTGGATGAGCTGATAAAACGACAAAAAGAAGATGGAAGATGGGATACTTGGTATGGAATAAGTGAAGGAACAAAATTAGAATGGGCGGGCATCCAGACACTATGGACATTAAAGACACTTAAACACCATAAACGAATTAATTAGAGCAAGACATGAGTTTTTGCCTGGTAGGTGTAAGGCTTGATTCTAAGCGTGTTTGATTTTAGAAATTGGATTATAGCAACCAATTGTTACAGAAAACTAACCCTACCTCACTCAATACTTGTTAGAACATCTGTACCCAAGAATTTCTTATCTGGAAGCGTATACCAACTTCTTTTTTGAGGGATCTTTAGTCCTTGATATTCGATCTCATCTTCTAGCAAGATGAGTTCTCCTTTGGTCTCTGCCTCATCTTGGTAAAATGAGTATTGGAGCATCCTTCCAGTATTGCTGTCAAAAGAGAAATACCATGTATCCTTTTGATACGCTACACGTACCACCTTACAGTTGACATCATTGACTTTCTGATCTTTAGCCAAAGTCAAAGTAGGGGTGGATTCATCCATTAGTTTCATAGGAAGTCCCCATAAGTAGAGATAGTAATTTCTAAGCATTACGCCTCTCTCCTGTTCTGCATCCCCCTTAATGACCACTGCTGTATCAGACGTGACTTCAAAGATCTCTTCATCATTCCTGTTGATCTTCATATAGCTAGAAGGGTTATTGAATTCGATAACCGTCTTACGATCCGGACCAGATGGTCTTGTCTCGATGAAGTTGAAAGTGGCTTGAAGATTTGGCCATAGATCATTCGAATCGTGATAAGTCACAGCTTTCTTCTGGACATCCTCAGCGGAATCTTGAGCGGGTGCCAAAATGGGTAACAGAAGAAACAAAGAAAGGATCGTTCTCATGATATAGGTCTATTTAGTTGTTCTCTACAATAGTAGTTCAAATGAATCAAAGGTCGTATCCCAAACCGGCGACTAACCTTAACCTTTCAGTTCATTCAGTCAATAAGATCAACATTCAGTAATTATTGAAAAATATTTTTCATAAGCTGTAACAATTCTCTGGTTTACGGATCAAAGGAGAAATTAACAAAACAGAACATGAAAAAATTAGCACTACTTATCGTCCTTATCGCTTGCGCACAAGTTGCGCCTAGTCAATCAGCCATCTCCGTGGAGAAATATGGGGCTGGAAAGCCAATCATCTTCCTTCCTGGATTTACTTCACCTGGTTCGGTCTGGAAAGAATCTGTCGACAATTTAGACGGTAATTTTGAAGCTCACATGGTTTCCTATGCCGGATTTAATGGCTTAGCACCCATCGGGACACCTTGGTACCAGCCTATCAAGCAGCAATTGGTTGATTACATAAAAGATCAGAATCTCCAAGAATTGACAATCATTGGTCACAGCATGGGCGGCAACTTAGCCGTAGAACTAGCAGCGGAGCTATCAAGCCAAGTCCAAGGGCTTATTCTGATCGAGTCAATTCCCTGTATGAGAGAACTGATGATGCCAGGTGTACCCGCCTGTAGTTTACAATACGATAGCCCTTACAACAATAACATGCTTGCCATGGAAGATGAGGCTTTCAAGCAAATGGCAATGGGCATGTCTCAGGGAATGACCAACCGAGCTGAGAAGATTGAATTACTTACCCGATGGACACTTGAAGCAGACAGAGAAACTTATGTTTACGGATATACAGATCTCCTCAAATTGGATCTAAGGCCTGAGCTAGCTAAAATCCAAACTGAGACTCTTATATTAGGCGCCACATTCCCTGACAAGGAAATGGTGAGGCTTAACTACGAAAAGCAATATGCTAACCTGAAATCCAAAAAAATAGTCCTTGCGGATGATAGCAAGCACTTTATCATGTTTGATCAGCCACGATGGATGATGGATCAAATCAATAACTACCTGAGCGTCAATGTCCAATAATAAAGACCTTTTTGAATCCCTGCATCAGCAGCATCATCCTATGGTCAAGCAGATGTGTATGGGATTCATGAAAGGTGACTTAGCTATGGCTAATGATCTATCTCAGGAGGTTTTTATAAACATCTGGAGGGCGCTAGATAAGTTCAGAGGTGCATCAAGTCACAAGACCTGGATATATCGAGTGACGGTAAATACTTGCCTGAAACACATTGGCAAAAACAAAGCCCGCAATCAAATCCCTTTCGGTGAACTGGAACAAGAACTTCCATCTGTAGATAACGAAAGCGAGAATACTGAAAATCATCATCTAGCATTGTACCGTGCCATTGGACAACTAAAGGAACTTGATCGGCTGATTATCATGATGGTATTGGATGATCTAAAATATACGGAGATAGCCAATGTAATTGGCCTAAGCGAGGGCAACCTGAGGGTGAAAATTCACAGAATCAAAGCAACCTTAAAAAACATACTAGAAAATGAATGACCCATTATTAGACCTCAAAAAAGACTGGAAAGAGGCAAAAGAACGTGAGAAATCCGAACCGATAGACGCTATTCGAATCATCGAATTGTCAAAAGCTAAATTAAAAAAGGCCATCAACGGTCACCTCTATACCATTGGTATTCTGACATTTACACTGATTGGCCTGACACTCTTTTTTACTTATGTGGCTCCATTCAAAGAAACAATTAGCCGTATAGGCGTTGTGCTGATGATAGGTGGGTTGCTGGTGCGTATTCTGATAGAGCTATTCAGCATCAGTCAGTCTTCCAAGATAGACCTCAGTAAGCCTTCTACAGATTTTGGCCAGTCTTCACTCAGCTTTTTCCAGTTTAGAAAAAGGATTCATGGGCCAGTAATGTTTGCTATTTTGGTGGGATACTCGATAGGTTTCTATCTGCTCACCCCTGAGTTTAGTCTTTATTTGAGTACCACTATGATGGTTTTTATTCATATCTCCTATCTGGTTGGTGCTATTGTGGTTGGTCTTTTTATTCGTCATGGCATCAAGAAAGAAATGAAATACTTGACAGAATTGATGGCTCTTCAAAACGATTTGGCAGAGGAAGAAACTAACACCGAAAGCGATGAGCGATAAGAACCTTGCACACTTAAAGTCCGAAATTCAATGGCACGCCAAGAACGGACTTGATTTCATATTGTCAGCTTCGATTGTCTGGTTTTTGATATACTTCATATGGAGTCAGCCAAATTCCACTTACAACAAAAGCGTCTTAACATTCATGATAGGTGCAATACTGCTCCCTTTAGCCTTTGGTCTGTCTAGACTCCTGAAAACCAATTGGAAAGTCAAAAACAATCCGCTGCAGCCCTTGGGGCTTTGGTTGAATTTTGCTCAATTGATTTACTTCCCTTTCTTGATTTTTGTACTGATCCGGTACCCCGATTATTTCATTATGACATATGCCATCATTACAGGTGCGCACTTGTTCCCTTATGCCTGGTTCTATGATGAATGGGGTTATGCCGTCACCGCAATCACTATTTCTATCGGCTCATTCTTACTTGCGCTCAATATCGGTGTTGACAACATGCAGTTGGTTCCGCTTTTCACAGCTTCGGCGCTAATGCTTTTTGCGGTATGGATATCCTACGGGGTATTGAAGAGAAAGGGTAGTACCAGCCAAACTATCCGTTACTAAAACTTAATTCATTCAAAGCATTGACTTTTGTCATTCTATAGGCTGAGGGACTAACGTTTCTTTGGCCTTATGCAAGACCTCATAGAGAAGTATAACGTACCTGGTCCTAGATACACCTCCTATCCGACTGTACCCAATTGGAAGGAGCAAAAAAACGACAATCTGCAATGGAAAGATGCAATCACCAATTGCTTTTGGCGAAGTGGCAAAGAGGTTAGCATTTACATTCATTTACCATTCTGCGAAAGCTTATGTACCTACTGTGGCTGCACGACTCGAATCACCAAAAACCATGGGGTAGAATCTGAGTATATCGGCTATATCCTTAAGGAATGGCAGCTTTATTTGGATACTTTTCCTACTACGCCTATCATCAAAGAGATACACCTAGGCGGTGGGACACCCACATTCTTTGCTCCCGCTAACCTCAAAAAATTGATTGAGGGAATTACAGAAAAGGTCATGATTGCAGAAGATTTTGAGTTTGGTTTTGAAGGCCATCCGGGCAACACTACCGAGGATCATTTGAAGACTCTAGCCAATCTCGGATTTAGCAGGATAAGTTTGGGTATTCAAGATTTTGATCCGTTGGTGCAAGAAACTATCAACAGAAAACAATCCTTCGAACAGGTAAGTACTGTATGTGATCTGGCGAGACAGTATGGCTTTACCAGCATCAATTTTGATCTGATTTACGGTTTGCCGAATCAATCTTTGGAAACCGTGAGTGCCACGATCGAAAAGACCTTGAAACTGGCACCAACAAGGATAGCCTTCTACGGATACGCGCATATACCATGGATAAAGGCAGCACAAAAGTCTTTTGAGCACCTTCTACCTGCTCCAGAGATAAAAGCATCCATGTACCAGATAGGAAAACAAATGCTTAGCGAGGCGGGATACCACGATGTAGGAATGGATCATTTCGCATTACCGACAGACAAGCTTTATCGAGCGTATAAGGATGGTAGCATACATCGTAGCTTTATGGGTTACACCACTCAGGAGAGTGACTTACTAGTGGGACTGGGCATGAGCTCCATAAGCGACAGCTGGACGGCCTTTAGGCAGAATCACAAGCTTCTGACGAACTACTACAAAGCTCTGGATGCGGGTGAGTTTCCTTTTTTCAAAGGCCATCAGTTAACTCATGAAGACCTCCTTGTTCGGAAGCATATCCTAAATCTCATGTGCAAATTTGAGACTGCCTGGGACGAGCAGGAGCTTCTCAAGATGGGCATATTTTACAATGTAGATTTACTTGAAGAACTGCAGCAAGACGGTTTGATTGAATGGGGTCATACGGGTGTGAAAGTGACAGAATCAGGTAAGCCCTTTATCAGAAATGTCTGCATGGCGCTTGATGTCAACCTATGGTCAAAGCAGCCCAAATCACGTTTTAGCCAAACGGTATAATATATGAAATCACTATGTGTATGTCTTCTCATGATTGTCGCCTGGCAGAGTCGTGCTCAATCTGAGAAACTGAACCATCAGGTGATTATTACTTCGAGTCATTTTACCTTGGTTGGCACAACCAATCTGAATACTTTCAGTTGTAGTTTGGTACAAGAATTTCCTACACTAGCTATGCCTGTCACCAGCACCAATGGTGAGTATCATATTTCATTTAGTGGATTGGAACTTACCTACCCCATCAAAGAATTTGACTGTGGATTGGAGGCCATGAGTCAGGACCTTCGGAACACTTTGAACGCCAAAAACTTCCCTAACCTTGTTTTGAAAATCAATGATATATTCATCAAAAGAAAACCGCAGGAAATAGAAAATCTTGATGTAAGTGCCGAAGTGACCATTACCCTTGCAGGAGTATCTAATGATATCACCATCAAAGAAGGCACAGTGATCAATCGTTCTGAAGAAGCTCTTACGCTGACGGGCAAGACGGATATATCTATGGAATCCTTCAAACTCAATCCTCCTACCAAGTTCTTTGGTATGGTAAAAGTGAATAGCGAGCTTCAGGTGGCTTTTGAGCTCAATATGAAAGTGAATACAGAGAACTAATTTCTTCTTCGAGAATTGCCTCCACCGCGCTGACCTCCACGGCCACCACCAGAATTATTTCCTCGCTTACTGAAGTGCTGCCGCTTGTTCTCTTTTTTCCTTTCCTCTGCTGCTTTTACATCAGCTTGAGTCTCAGTTGGTTCAAAACCTTCTCTGATCTCAGCATTGAAGCGCTGACCTAGGAGCTTCTCTATGCCCTTGACGTATTCTACTTCATCTAGTGAAACTAATGAGATGGCCTCACCACCTGCACCTGCTCGTCCTGTACGTCCGATTCTATGGACATAGTCCTCAGGGATATTCGGTAATTCGAAATTAAGAACATGAGGCAATAGCGGTATATCCAAGCCACGTGATGCTATATCAGTGGCGACTAATACTCGTACGTTACCATCTTTGAAGCCAGCCAATGCCTTGGTCCTTGCGCCCTGCGTCTTGTTACCATGAATAGCTGCTGCTGCAAGACCGCTCGAAATCATTTTCTTGACCAATTTGTTAGCACCATGCTTTGTTCGGGTAAATACCAATACTTGTTGCCAGTCACCTTCTTTGATGAGCTTAATAGCCATATTGGTCTTAGCAGACTTATCTACTCGGTATATCTTTTGATTAACCTTCTCCGCAGTAGTATTTTCTGGAGTAGCTTCTACAGGCACAGGATTTCTCAGGATTCCCTTGGCCAATGCCTTGATCTCCTTGTTGAATGTGGCTGAAAACAATAAACTTTGTCTCTTCTCTGGAATGAGCGCCATGATCTTTTTGATGTCACGCACGAATCCCATATCCAGCATTCTATCTGCTTCATCAAGCACAAAAATTTGTACCAATTTCAGCGATACCGCTCTCTGATTATGCAGGTCTAGCAACCTTCCCGGTGTTGCGATCAGGATATCAACTCCTTCACGAAGTTGTCGAATCTGCGGATTGGCATTCACTCCACCGAATATCACAGAGGATCTCAAGTCCGTAAACTCGCTATAGGTCTTCACATCTTCATGAACCTGCGCAGCAAGTTCGCGTGTTGGGGTCAATATCAATGCCCTTACCGGCCTACTACCATGCACAGGCTTTTGCGAAAGCAGCTGGATCATAGGCAATGAAAAACCTGCGGTCTTTCCTGTTCCCGTTTGGGCGGAAGCCAATACGTCTCGTTCTTCTAGTACAACTGGGATTACCTTTTCCTGAATAGGTGAAGGCGTGGTGTATCCTTTTTTGCTAACAGCTTTTAGCAGGGCATCAGATAGGCCCAAATTCTGAAATGACATATAAAGTGTTTTGTGAGATCACGAAACAATTATAATCGCCATCCCTTTGAGGGCGCAAGTTACAGCTTATTTGATGGGAATAGTAAGAAGTATTTTAGACTATCCCTAATTCTTAAAAAGCCTTCCTAAGTTTCACTTAGGAAGGCTTTTACTAATTTAACTTCAATGAATGACTATTTAAAGATTTTGTGACGCGCCTTGAACTCTCCGTCCGTAATCTTTAACACATAGATACCTTTTGGCCATGACGTCATGTCAATAAAGGTGACGTTACCCTTTCTTTCAAACATCTTCTTTCCAGCAATATCAATCACTTCTAATTGAACATCAGCTGTAAGATTCTTCAATTCAACATTAAGATAATCTACTACAGGATTTGGGAAAGTTCTGACTGAGGGATCAGTTACTAGTTCAGATAAATATGCATCATTTGCGATTCGAGCGGATGAATTGATACATGTAACTACATTATCTCCTGATATATAAGCTAATGAACCACTAACAGCATCTACACAAATATTGATCGTCAATGATCCTTTTGATGTACCTGAACTTTGAAGAACCACTACTCCATTAGAGTTAGTTGAGCCCGACAGAGATTCGTTAAATGTACCACTTAATGATGCAGATACAGAGGCATTAGCTACTGGAGAACCTAAATCATCAACTATTGTAATTGTAGCTGTGCCATACTTTTGACCTCTTCCTGCGGAAGCACTTCCCGCTTCAATAGCAAAAACGTGCATGGATACAGGATCTCCCCCACTCTGAGTTTGTCCTGTCACATTTATCTGACTAGAGCCAGTCGCTCCCTCATCATCTGTAGCCAAAACAGATAAATTTGTAGAGCCATCAACTACAGTCCAATCAACACTGAATGGGGCGCTTGAATCTACTCCGATGGAATTATCATTCGCGAAAAACTCAACTTGCACAACAGAACCATCTGCATCAGAAGAATTAGCTGAAAGCGTAACATTGCTTCCTGTCGTCAATGTAGCACCATCACTTGGATTGGTAAAAGATACACTCGGCGCTTGATTTACGGGAGTGGTGCCTCCTGCGGCATAGCTGTCGAAATTATCAAACAAATAGGTGTCAGATGTATTTGAATTTGAATTAAATAGGATAATTAAAGTCCCAACAGCCGTGCCTGATGCACTTGGATCTGGTTGATCCAATAGAGAAAACTGCACCCTATGCCACGTATTTCTCTGAGTAATAGTTGCTACATATCGACTATGTCTTCCCGTAGGATAATTCAGTGGTGTTGCTTCAGAGGTCTCTAACTGAATAAAAATCTGAGTTCCAAGAGGTGCAGCTGTCAGCACGTCCATATAGAATTTATTATCCTTATTTGAGTAAGTTTCAGCATCACCGATTGCCGATGTATTATAAACCAACAAATCATATAACTCACCTGAATTTCTAACATACTCCCCTACCAAAGCACTACTATTCACACCAGATGGTGAAGGATTAGATATCTCCGTAAAAACCCCTGTAGTAGTATTAAAACTTACGTTTGCCGCCTCGTCAAAATTCTCAAAACTGAAACTTCTGCTATAAGGGGGGTCTACAGTTACGTCTATTGACAATGTCTGAGTTTCACACCCAGAGTTGAAAGTAGCTGTAACATATCCACTATTGGATCCAAAGTTGACAGAAACTTGATCCGTTCCTTGTCCAGAAGCGATTGAAGCATCAGCCGGTACTGTCCATGTGACATTAGTTCCATTTGGAATATTCGCAATTGTATAAGTCTCATTGGCTGCCTGATGATCCACTAATCTATCCCCTGTTATTGCAGGTCTTGACCCATCATAAACTCTTACATAGTCTACCTCCATAGTTGCTGGAAGCATCTGATCATTTACAGGTCCGCCAAGATTTCCTCCTACTGCTACATTAATCAGAAAATGAAAATCCTGATCAAATGGCCAATTATAAGGAGCTATATCAGCACTGGTTTTGGTGGAATAAAGAATACCATCAATATACCATCTGATTTCATTCGGTTCCCATTCAATAGCAAACTCATGAAACGCATCAGGGAAGTTTCCTTCTAACAGGTAATATTCATTTCCTTGATATTGATTATCAGGATAAAGGTCACCATAATGAATCGTTCCGTAAGCTAAATCAGGTCGAGAAGCAGTGAACTCCATAATATCTATCTCACCGCTCTGTGGCCAGCCACCATAAGGCTCATTGGTAGAGAGCATCCAGAAAGCCGGCCATAAACCATCTCCATATGGAAGTTTTACTCTAGCTTCAAATCGGCCATAAGTGAAATCCGCTAACCCCTTTGAGTTGATTCTTCCTGAAGAATATTGAGATCCTCTGTTTCTTTGTTTCTTCGCCTCAATTTTCAGTGTTCCATTACTCACTGATACATTAGCCTCTTGATAGCTTTGCAATTCGCTATTTCCCCAGCCACAAATACCTTCAGCACAGCCATCTCCTGTTTGGTAGTTCCATTTTGATAGATCCAAGGATGTCCCGTTAAACTCATCACTCCATACTAAAGTAGGACACTGAGCATGTAGGTAGTTTGATAAAACCACAGCACATCCAAAAACAATAACTCTTAACATTTTGTCAATTTTCATCATAAAAATTAGGTTGATTTTAACCTTAATGTAAAAGAATCATCGACTTAATGAAATTATCATACTACATCAACCCTACATCAACTCTAGTTTTTTAATGACTAATTATTGCTCAAAAAAGTCTTAAATCACTTCAAAACAACTTCAATCACACTCTCTAGTACATCATGTATTAGATTAATTAAACAAGATGTTTGCGATGATGAAAATTCAATAATACTAGGAGAGAATATGTATTAAATGGCCAAAATTTGAAAAATACAATATATCAGATAGTGAGTTTTCTTTTAAATGAAATACACTAAACGCGTCACCTGATTTCGGTTAAAAATCCATTCAAATAAGAAATACTGGAAATAAAAAAAGCGTCCCCACGAATGAGGACACCTTCTCTACTAACATTAAACAGGACTACTAAAAACCGATCGTTGCTTCAATGACCACCCCACTGAATTCTGCACCGACATATTGTGTGCCTACCCATCCAGCCCCATCAAATGTTTGGCTTACATATTCAAGCTTCGCTGCTACGTTGTTGGTCAAGAACCAACCTCCACCTACATTGATTCTTTGCATTTCCAGGTCGCCCCCAGCATCGCTAGAGTTACCAGTTACGCTATTGAATCTACCACCTAGGAACAACTGCTCCTCACCGCCGAATCTGTAAAGTGCTTCTGCGCCGAGCTGAGTAAATGATCCTCCCACAGCGTCATCTCCATTGCTTACTGTTTCGAAAATTCCGAAGAATTCAAATCCCTGAAACTTAACGAATGGGTTTATTTGGAAGGCAGTTTGATATCCAAACCTTGTATTGAATCTAGGGGAGAAATCGCTGCTACTGATGGTGCTAGTACCGAAGAGTTGGTAATATCTACCTCCAGCTCTGTCACCATTGTATAGGTAATCTCTAGTGCCTTTGTCAGAACTGCTGTAAAAAGACCCTGTAAGTCTCACTCTCAAGTCGTCGTTGATTTGATTGTCATACCCCAGTTTACCAAAGATCACATAACCATCATCACCAGGAGTTGGCTTTTGGTTCAATCTACCGTTGGTTGCGCCGAGCATTCCTATGAGGCCGTTGTTTTGGACAGTTACCTCTACGAAAGGCTCTGTGGTGAAAGCATCCATGATGTAGTTTCCTACGAATGGGTTAAATATGGCCCTAGCATTATCCGATCTTCTAAAGTGAGCATCACCGTAGTTGATCTCGTCCATCCCTACTCTGATGGTAGCCATATTCATGAATCCTTCCAAAAATCCAGGCTTCACGAAATCCAGCTTATCCATTTGGATGTATCCACCTTTCACATAAGCCTCAGTATGGTGGCGAGAAGAAAGGTAGGTACGCAAGTGCATCCTTACTCCATCTGCTAGCTGCACATCTAAGTTTAGATTGGCAGTTGGTAGGTTGAAGTTATTAGCTAATTCTGTCAAAGAGTCTCCAGAATTGGTTTGTGAGATCCCTTGGAATTGCATCGCAAAATCACCTCCTACGCGTAGTTTGATACCGTCAAAAGGCACATCATTGTCTTTCGATGTTTCGAATACGTTCAGCCCGTCTTTGTCATTTGATCGGAAATATTGAAGTTCAGGCAATTGCGCAAAGCCTATTTGGCTAATGACCATTAGTACCGCAAGTAGTGTCAGTCTTATTGATTTAGTTTTCATAGTTGTATTGGTTTAGTTGTCTTGTTAAATGATTATTTAGGTATTGATAAATTGAATTGTATAGTCACTTCGTTTCCCGTCTTTAGGCTACCAAACATGGCTGTGGGTGGCTCTATGCCATAGTCGGACATTTTAAGGTCGACTTTACCTTGTATGTTGGCTTGAGTAGTTGTCTGAGAGACTATTTGACCTTGTATAGATATTGTCTTAGTTACACCAGCGATGGTCAATTCGCCTTCTCCTGCCACATTAGAGCCTTCCAAGGCTAATTGTGCTGACTCAAATATGAGATTTGGGTGTTTCTTATGTTTCAAAGCTTCAAAGGTTTTATCATTCATGATATCCTTTCCGCTTTCTATAGAGATCACAGGTATGACTACCTTAAGATTATTAATAGTCTCTACTCCCATATTTCCGGATATCGAAAACTTAGTGACATCCGATTCCCAATCATGAACACTTGATGTACCCAGCACAGTTATCTGACCATTTTCCTGGTTGATTTCAAAATCTACTGCATCTGTGAGGAATAAAAACACTAGGAGTGTTAAGAGAATTTTCATAGTCATTGGTTTTTGTTTGATACAATATTAGACCATGCCCATGCCGAACCATATGACAGGCAACAGACTGAAAACCAATTTATTGCAGGATTTTTAATGACTTTAGTAAGGGATTTAACTGTCCAAAATCATACGTCAAAAGGCAACCTTTCGAATGATGAGTGAATAGACCTAAAAGCCTACTTTTGTGGTGAATGAAGAAGAAAAACAACCGACCGATAGAAGTAGAAATCATTAACTATGGTCAGTACAGTGAGTGGGATCGTGAAAGCCATCAGCTACCACAATTCGAGAAACTAACTCACGAAGTAATCGCTGATATTGGGGTAGAATTTGGGATGATCGTGGAAATAAGAAAAGGCCGAAATCGCTACTTGGAATTCATCATTGACCATCCACCTTTTACCAATGACGCTGGTGAGTGGGAACCACCTTTCACAGGTACATTCAGGGTCAAACATAACCCTTATCAATTCTTTCTAGGTGATTCCATCTGGGCTCCCGTTGAGAACAAGAAAGGCCCTTGGACTATGTCAATACTTTTGGATGGAGAGGTGTTGGTTAGTAAGACTTTGGAGTTGATTTAAGCAAGAATCAACTCCCGGGAATTGATCCTGAATAGTTATTGACATAAAAAAAGGAGCCGTCGGCTCCTCTTTTATTAATATCATTCTACTTAATTAAGCTGCGCCTCCATCATACTCAATACCGAGTACTCTCTCTTCAAACATACCTAACGCCAGCTTATCTTCACCAAGGACATCAAACAACTCGAGGCACTGACGAGCAACATACTCTTCCTCGATCTGCTCCTGTACGAACCATCTCAAGAATTCTTCTGTAGCGATATCTCCTTCTTTTCTACAAACCCTCACTATGTCGTGGATGGCATCCGTTACGTTAATTTCCATTTCCAAAGCATGCTCAAAAACTTCTCTCAATGAACCAAACTCATGCTTTGATTCTCCAATAGATGGCGAAACCGCGGCACACTCCATATCAACCAAGTAATGGAAAAACTTCAACTGGTGTTTTCTTTCTTCTTCAGATTGCTCGAAGAAATGTGACGCTGAGTTATCATACCCTCGCACATCACACCAAGCAGCCATCGCTAAATAAGCAGCTGAAGAGTGCGCTTCCATTTTTATTTGTTTGTTGATGACGTTCACGATCTCTTCTTTCAGTACATCGTGTCTTCTCAATAAATCTTTCATATTTCTATTATTGTAATGATCAAGTCTAATTAACAGGATGTGCGAAATCCACATCTCTACAAAGAAAACACATTCAATTCCGAATGGTTGTCTCTAAAGGTAATTTAAAACTATTCTAAAGAGTTGCTAAATCAGGAAAGCAAAGACTTACGCTTAATTTCCTTGTGGATGTGTGAATTGAGCGTCATCATGGCGCAAGCACCAGTTATTAGTTCCTTCAATTCGATTACTTGCCTGATGTCCAAAACAATGAAATGGTCGTTTTCAGGTAAGTGAATGATTTCAGTAGACACATCAGTATTGCAAATCAACTCAGCCAGATCAATGGACTTCACCTTGCGCTTCAACGTGGCGAAGGCAAATCTGTCGAGTAGGTAACTAGACGCACCCAATACCAGTTCGAACTTATTCGAACCATCATCTTGGAGAATCTTAGCATTTTCCGTTTCGAAAACGATATGTTGATGTGCAGTGATCATTTACAGCTTAGGACACTTCTTGCAGTGTCTTCCTTTCTTCTTATACTTCTTACAGCATTTTTTGAATACACATTCCTCAGCGCGTTCTCTCTTGCTTTCCAAAGGATCAAATCCTACAAAATCAGTATCGACGTATGGTTGAGTGTTCATGTTTCTTATTTAGAATACTTCTAAACAATGCAAAGATGACTCAGAAACTCCTCAGACACAATCGCTATTATTGGTTAAAATGATCGTTAGTTATCACTAGTTGTAGGGATAAGGATCAGGGACTAGATGATAATGAATGTAAGTTCATCGGATGCTTTACCTCAAAGTAGGCAAATTGATTTTAGTCCATAAATAGAAACCAATCATCTATTAAAAACCGTGATTCATCTGACAATATCAATGACACAACAAATTGATGCGCAATGGAAATACACATCTCCTTAAATTCAAACTCATAATATGTAAGATGTAAAAATAGCTTCAACCACTATGCCCATTTTTTCACCCATACTAGGGAGCAAAGAATTTTTCGATTTCAATTATCAATTTGAAAGAAAATCACTCAAATACCTCTCATTAGCTGGTTTTGTAGTTTCCCTATTTTTTCTTGTTCTAGATAGCCTTAGGGTCAACGATTATTTGCCTGTAGTGATTCTGCGAGGCTCTGCGGTGTTGGTCTTCGCCACTGGGACTTACCTTACATCTTCGAGTTTGCTCAAACCAAAGGAGCTACATCAAGTCATTTTCTTTATTTCCAGTTTTTGCTACATCAGCACATTTATGCTCGATTGGTTCGCAGATATGCCTATCTATTTCCTGATGAATGCGTTGGTCATATACCTATTTGCTTTCAATACGGTGCTCAGCTTCGGGTATAAGATCAAGATCATACAAACAATCATGGTGTGCCTATTTTATTCTTTCTATGCTTACTATTTGTCAGTTTCTCCCGAGTATCATTTGGCAGGTATAGCCAATATGGTCACAGTCAGTACTGTATCACTTATCATCGGCAATCTATTTGACAGGTACAAATTAGAAAACTACTTGCAGCATGTAGAGCTAGAACAGACCTCCAAAAAGATGGAGCAATTAAACGCCCTTAAAACCAAGCTTATCTCAGTGTTTTCGCATGATCTGGCTGGGCCACTTACCACCATCAGAGGTCTATTAGATCTAAGTGAGCAAAACTTACTCACCCCAGAAGAAACCTCCGGTCTATCCAAGACTGGTAAGCAGTCGCTCGATGGTATTATTGGTGTACAAAAAAATCTCCTGAATTGGAGCAGGTACCAGCTAGATGGATTTAAATCTCAAAAAGCCACAGTTAAGCTTCATGAGTTGATCAGTACCGTCATAGACGGCTCATTATATATCTCGGAGAATAAAGGGCTAAAAATAAATAATGGCATCCCGATAGATTATGAATGCACTATCCATGTAGAAGTATTGAGAATGGTGGTAAGGAATTTTCTTTCTAATGCCATTAAGTACTCACATGAAAATGGCATCATTGAAGTCAACATGACGACTCTGGATAATGAAATCGCGATATCGGTAACCGACTTTGGTACAGGCATGAGCGAAGCTCAAGTAGAGAAAATATTTTCTCTAGAGAAGGAATCAGAGTGGGGTACAAACGGAGAACGTGGATCAGGAATTGGGCTAATTATTGCCAAAGATTTTGCGGAGATGATTGGCGGTGATATTACGGTAATTTCTGAGTATGGCAAAGGCTCACAATTTACGCTCATACTTCCAGATGTAGAAGATCCTCAAACTATTAACTCATAATTTGAAAGATCATTATATGGAAAGGAATACAACCTATTCCTTCCTTTCTACCCTTGAAATTTCCATTAATCCGTAAGCAGGAAACTAAGAAGATTGGCGACCCTTAGCAAGACCTAGGTTTTACGTAATTACTATGCTACCAACATGATCAAGAAAGATCATGAGGCAAGGCAAGATGCAGCATTTTTGGCGCCTAAACAACCTTAGTTTCCAAAAGCTTCTCCCCTTCCAAATAGCCCACCATCACATCGCCTTGATGCACATAGCCGGCTCCTTTGGCTGGAGTACCTGTGAGAAAGATATCACCCGGCTCTAATGTCATAAAAGTAGAAACATACGCAATCAACTGCTCAGGCTTTGTGATCATAAGACTGGTATTGCCAAATTGAACTTGTTCGCCGTTCACTTCCATCCCAAAGTTGATATTGTGAATGTCCGGGAAATCTGAAATAGGTCTAAACTCCGAAATAGGTGTAGCTCCGTCAAAGCCTTTCGCTAGCGCCCATGGCCCCTTATTTTCCCGACTAGAGGCAAGCACATCTGTAGCTGTAAGGTCATTGGCCAAGGCAATTGCATCTATACAATTCATTGCCTCTGATTCAGCCACATTCTTTACTGATTTACCTACTCTTAAGGCAATTTCTATTTCGAACTTCAGGTCTTTGCAGATCGCTGGAAAGGCTAGATCCTTATTGTGCGTAAGTAAGGTGTTTTCAGTCTTGACGAAAATCACAGGAACAACATCGCCCTGAGGTAATTCCGTCTTATCACTCACATAATTCTTACCTATTCCTATGATTTTCATGATGGTATGTCGATTTTTCTGACTCGCAAGATAATATCGATTTGGTGAATTTTTGTTCCTAGACACAACTCATAATTCATTCTAAAAAATGTCCTATAAATTCCAAAAGCTACTGGCTCAACTTAAAATATATTGGGACAGTCATATAGACTCTGACTTTATTTCCTCGCTGTTTTCCAGGTGTCCATGGAGGACTGTTTTCCAATACTCTCACGGCTTCTTCATCACAGCCAGACCCTATCCCTTTGATGACGGTGATATCCGTCAAACTACCATCTTTCTCAATGACGAATCTGACAAACACTCTTCCTGTAACGCCCAATCTTGAAGCAGCTGCTGGATAGCTAACATTCTCACCTACGTATTCATAGAATGCCTTCAATCCTCCTGGAAATTCTGGTTTATCTTCCACTATCTGAAAAATCTCCTCTGCCTTTTCTTCAGGTTCTTCGAGTACCTCATCAAAGACGACCTCCTCTATTTGCATATCTTCTGTAAGTTCCACGTCCAAATCAATCTCCACTTCCTCTATGACTGTTTCGTCATCTACCTCCTTCACCACAAACACTTCTACTTTCTGAGGTGGTGGTGGAGGTGGTTGTATACTTGCTGGTACATCAATGATTTCATCAAAGTCATTGCCTACATCACCAAGATCGACCAATCCTGTTTGATCATAGGTCTTCCAGTTGAAAGCAATGACTACCAACAAAAGACTCAATGATAAGCCAATCCAAAAGAACAATGGCCTGCGCTCGCTATCCACGTGGTTTCTGTTTCTTTTGATATCTAGAAGGCTCTGATAGACTTCTGCCTTGTGTGTCTTGGCGTTTAATACTTCGGATGCATGAATGGCCTGTGGTAAATTCTCGCCGACAGCATTGTGTTTTTGTGGGGCTAAGGTTTTCATAGTCGTGCTGTTTTGTTACAGTAAGATTGTCACAAACCAGCTCTCAAAATATGACCTCCCTCAATTTCTAAAATGATTGAAATCATGAGTTTTCAATTATGATCTAGCAATAAATCCTTTGATTCCGTCATTAGCTCAAAGCAATTTTCTTACTTTGAATCTAAATGGAAAGCGAGCAGTTATTTAAGAGATTCGTACCCACAGAGGCGGTGAGCTATTGTGCCAAACTCTTGGATTACTTTGGATTTGAATTCCAAATAAAGAATAGCCGTCAAACCAAACTAGGAGACTATCGCTATCAGCCAAATCTCAAAAAACACACCATCACCATCAACAATGACCTAAATAAGTACTCATTTCTGGTGACGTACCTTCATGAAGTAGCTCATTTGGTGACTTACAAGGATCATGGACGAAAAGCTGCACCCCATGGGGCTGAATGGAAATTGAATTTTCAAAAAGTGGCTCAGCCGGTATTAAATGAAAAAGTCTATCCTCCTGAAGTGCTTATGGCATTGAGAAATTACTTCAAGAACCCCAAAGCAGCCAGTTGCTCCGATCCAGTGCTCTATAAGGTACTAAAACAGTTTGATGGAGCTACAGACAAAATCACACTCAGCAAAATTGCCATAGGTCAAGAATTTAATTTCAATGGAAAAGTCTACAAAAAACTGGAAAAGAAACGTACTAGAAGTGTGTGTAGCGAATTGTCAAGCAACAGGCGCTATCTTATTTCTGAAGTTGCGGCGGTAAAACCTCTAAACTCGGAATAGATCCATCAAGCTATTTCCCTAAGCAGCGACAATGCTCGATCAATTTTAAGATCGATATTCTTTACGCGATTAATCGTATGAATAATGCTCCTTTTTTTACCATCTGTCAACCCTTCAAAAGCATTGGATAAGATTTTGTCTTGATCAAGAATCGTAGTGAGAACTTCTGGCATCTCAACTCCCAGTGGATTAGGATCTTGCAACAATACAACGCGCACATTCTGGCCTATTTGTATCTCATGCTTTTTTAAGTGTTTACCAGCAACTATCAGGAAAAAACTTCCGTCTCCCATATGATTGAGTCCACATGAGAAGGAAAATTCTTCATTTATTACACAAACCAGTCGAGTGGATTTGCCTTTTGGGAAATTTAATACGGTCTCTTTTGAAAGTACAATGACCGTGTATCCACCTTTTCGCTTCTCGAGCTGTACGATAGTGGAAATTGCTTCCCAGAGTTTATGATTTTCTGCTATCCCTAAGTTTTTTAATCCCATATATACCGCCTGCTGCCAGTAGTAAACTTAAGCCCCCGTCAATTGGCGTTTGAGGCGGTGGCCCCTGCGCTAGCGCAGGAATGATAGCAACTAAACTTAAAAATGAGGTAAGTGTTATATGTTTTCTCATAATTTCTCAATTAATATTTTTCTAGATTTCAAACCATTAACAAGGATATAAACTCCTGGTTTTAAATCAGTTACATCGTATTTTTCTAAACCGCGAACAGAGAATAATTTAATAATTTTTCCTGATAGATCGGTCAGTTGATAATTGCTTTCGGACTCATGATTCGAATTATTATTGATCGTGATCTCTCCATCCGAATAGAAAGCATCCCAACCGAACGATTCTGCTCCCAATACTCCGGAAGCAGATGTTTTGAGCAAAAACCTATCATTTATCCTACCCTTTTGCGCGTTGAAGTAATAAGGGCCTTCTCGTAAATCTATGGTCAGATCCGTGAGCTTGTCGTAAAGCCAAATATTTTGACCTGTTGCATTAGACATGTCTATGCTCACTTCATGAAGACCGTTTTCAGTGAGATTCATGCCGAGATGAATTTCCTCAAGAGCGTAATCAATAGCAGCGAGGGCAAGCCTCAAGTCCCCTTTCATTGTATAGAAGGAGAACCCTGATTGCTCGAAAGTAGGAGCATCATATTTAGGGTTCACATTTTCATTGTCAGCATCACTAGACCAGCCCAGTGCTATCCCTTTTGTAATTTCCGAAGGAGTGGTAAGCTGCAAGCCAATAAATGGTATCAGATGATTAGTACTTCTGAAAAAATTGGCATCTGCATTCCCTCCTGCAATTCTCATGGTCTCATTGAAACTGATTGTGGTGCCTCCTGTAGACTTCAATTTGACAAAAAATGCCTGCATGGAACCAACCTTACCATTGAATCTGTCTCCGTTCTGAGCTGTACTATTGGATGTAAACATAGATCCATTTGCTACGATATAATCATTGTTGTCACCTCGGCCCAAGTTGGACCCATTATCATCCCATATGTAGATGAAGTTTTCAATGTTCTGATTGTTTTGTACCAAAAACTCTTCAACCACTAAAGCCGATGGATATGGATTCGCTACCAAATTGAATCCATCTGCTGTATGCTGTCTATCCGTATAGGTCCCACTAAAATTGACCGTTCCCGAGTTCGGTTCTCCTACTAATGTGACCATCTCTTGATTTGCCTGAGTGTAACCTCTACCCGCCTCAAGTTGAGCCTGAGTAGCATTTATCCATCTAGACAGCCCATGGTCATTGCCATAATTGACAGTCTCGTTGTATTGATACACGTAGCTTCCTAAGCCCGCACCTACGGTATTTGAGTTTGGCTTTATGGGAATTCCCACAAAGCTGTATCGACCATCTGAATATCTGGTCTTTCTCTCGAAAGAGATATTGTTACTTACTGTGCTGTTCTCATTAGTGAAAAGTGATGCACCCGACTTAATGGTCAAAGTTCCGTCATTGATCAAATCACCTTCGACATCTAAGGTGGCATCAGATCCTGAAACTTGCACCGCGGCACCATCCATAATCCATACATCATTCAGTACGATACCACTCAGATCAAGGTCCATATAATCTCCGGCAAAGATTACGTCATCTTGAGAAGAAGGCCCCGCAAGATTATTCCATTCAGTTCCGTCCCAGATGATTTCCACATCGCACACATCGCCAATACCGTCCTGATCTGTATCAAGTTGATCTGCATTGGTATCACTAGGGCAATTGTCAGTATCATTAGCCACATAACCTGTAGGCTGCAAGCAACTCATCATCGTTGAGTTAGCATCTCCATATCCATCATCATCCGAATCTTCATACCATACTAGAGTCGGGTTGATTTGAGCATCGGTATCATCACAATCCATATCATTGCTTACATAACCCGTAGGTTGAATACAGCTCGTCATACTCGAATTTGGATCTCCGTAGGTATCTTCATCCGTGTCGGCATACCACAAAGTGGCAATGGTAACTTCCATGCTCCCATCATCACAGTCTGCATCATTAGCCACATAACCTGTAGGCTGCAAGCAACTCATCATCGTTGAATTAGCATCTCCATATCCATCATCATCCGAATCTTCATACCATACTAGAGTTGGGTTGATTTGAGCATCGGTATCATCGCAATCCATATCGTTACTCACATAACCCGTAGGTTGAGTACAGCTCATCATACTCGAATTTGGGTCTCCGTAGGTATCTTCATCCGTATCGGCGTACCAAGTCAATGGAGCTGAATCATTACCATTCCCATCGTTGCATGCAGCACAACCAACTTCATTTACGTCTAAGCCTGATGGGGTATTTGGGCATTCATCATTGATATCCAAAACACCATCATTATCACTATCATCCTCCGACGGGCTTGGAAGCACGAAGTTGGTCAGCACTAAAGTCTGGCCAGCAGCCAATGTGAATTGATCGGATGTGCTATTGACTGTGTACTCCAGATTCTTATAGGCAGGATCACCATTGTTCTGATACCAGGTGCCGGAGCTAGCATAGCTAGGAGATGTTGATTGTGAATTGGTAACATTGGGATTGCTCAAAATAATCAAATGATTCCCTTGACCATCGCTTAGCGACATTCTCTTGACTCCATAGTCAGTTCCTGAACCTAAATTGGTATAGTCTATGGCTGTGCTATACCAATTATGATCTAATCGTGATTTCAAAAGTTGCGATGCAAGTATATAAAGCTCTTTTCTGTTGGCGTCATCATAATACTCCCATTTGACTGGCTTCTCCCCAGTCCTTCCATTGTAGTCTATGCTATAGTCATATGCCAGCTCCTGAAACTGCCAAAGCATTCTTGGCCCAGGAAACATAAGGTTAAATGCCAGTCCACCTTTTAGTCGTTCTACACCTGCAGCTATTTTCTCCGTTGGATCTACAATGTCTTTCACGACATTTCCATATTGAAACATTTCATATGCCTGGCGTTCCTCATCATGACTTTCTGCATAGGAGATCAAGTTTGCGTATGTAAAACCCCATTGACTCGAATTATAGACTCCTGTCGTATAGATATCAATATTGTCAGTGTCATATCCCAAATTCAAGTTTTTGATTTGGTTGTGATGTCCTACCCCCGACCACATCAGTATACCATAATCCGCTAAGATCTTGTCCTCTGATGGATTGGCTAAATGTTCAAAAATAGCAATGGAACCAGGCTTATTCTGCCACATTTCATCTACCATTCGCTTCAGGAGCCCTTGCCTGTCTGTATCCGGATTACTAGCCCATTCGTCATTTGGGTTACCGGCTGTTTGTGTGAATCCTTTGGTGAAATCAAATCGGAATCCATCAAACTTGAATTCTTCCAACCAATACTTCAATGTTCTGTCAACGAAAGCCTGGGTATGCTCACTTTCATGGTTCCAATCGTTCCCCCAATGTCCTGCAGAGGTATAGACTGCTTTGTGCTCAGCATTAAACCACGGATTGTCTGCAGCTGGTCTGTTATTCTGATCATCCCAGTACATAAGCACCATAGGGTTTGATCCGAATGCATGGTTCAATACTATGTCATTAAAGACAGCCATGCCTCTCTTATGGGCTTCATCGATAAATTCCTTCAAGTCATTCTCAGGGCCATATGCCTTATCTGCAGCCAAGTAATAGTTAGGGTTATAACCCCAACTCGAATTTCCTTCAAACTCTGATACCGGTAGTACATGAATGGCATTGATGCCCAACTGCTCCAAGTAATCCAAACGGTCGGTGGCAGCAGCATAGGTGCCTTCATCCGTAAAATCTCTAAAGTGCAATTCATAAATATTGAGTTCATTTGGCTGAGGAGCCGAAAAGTTTGTAACCTCCCATGTATAAGTAGGCTTATTAGTATTGAGCACAGTTGCTCTTCCGGATGCCTGACTTGGATAGTTGGGTAGGTTGGGATAGACGTCTGATGAAATGTATTCATCATCAAAATCTGAAACTTGGCTGGCGTAAGGGTCCCCTATTTGAAGTTCTCCATCGATCAAATACTGAAAGACATAATCGGTTCCGGCCACTAAATTATCAATGGTTATCCACCAAAAATCTCCATCCTTTTTGAGTTTATACGCCTCTGAAACTTCCCAATTGTTAAAATCTCCAATGACATGAATCACCTCCTTAGTCGCCGTTGTGTTATTGCCCGAAACAGTACCGTCTCCTTTCTTGTAGGTAGTGCCCGTAGGGGCATGTAGCACCAGTGTTGCTTTGGTATTATCATTCGGGTCATAGTTAATCCCTGCCACCGTATTTGCAGGTCTAGATTCCACTACAGGACTTGTGTACCCTTGTATATAGAAGTCTTTACTCTTTGTTTCGCCTGATATGCTAGCAATCAACCTAAAGTGATGTAGGTCAGTATCTGTTACCGCATAGTCATAGGAATAGCTATCTGAAACAGATGTATTGAGGCTCGTATTTCCATTGATATCATCAATTTCCAGTAGCTCCCATGAAGTGCCTGTCGGAGTTCCCTCCGATTCGTCAAAAGCAGAAGCTGTCACGGTGGCATTGGTGGTAGTTTCAAATAAACCCGTCTCATTCTCATCAGGAGAATCAAGAACCATATAATTACCACTGTTGACCTCATAGAAATAATTGCTACCGGATAGATCCTCCTTGATGCTACCATCACCATTCCTAAACAAAAAATTGAAGCCGAAAATATCATCATTAGCCGTGAGTCCGAAGTATGTCTGCAAGCCATTGATAGTGATTTGCCACCGATCATTCCCCAGAGAAGTCATTTCACCTACACCGTCATCCAATCCCCAGTTGCCCACTGCCTTGTTAAAAGCGGTGCGTGTATCAGGTTGTAAGGCCACACCACTATGAAAATAGATTTCAGAGGCACCCTCAAGATTAGAACCTGCTGCATCATAAGTGATAGTAAAGGATGTGGTTTCGTCCAACGACGAAGGAATGGTCACTCTTGAAATATCGAAGTAAGCAGTATAGTTAGTTGGATTGCTGCTATTGCTATCATAACCAGTTTCTCCGCATCCCCCACCAGATGTGCTTCCTGTATAAGAAACAAATACTTCTAGTACATACCTTCCGACCGATTGATTAGTCAAATCAATATTCGCAAATTGATCTGTCTCCCAAAGCTGATCATTACCGCTACATGCCGCATATCCTGGAGGAAATGGACAGTTACTTTCATAATCAATACTTATAGTCGACCAACTTATCGGTTCTGATCTAGAACCTTCCTCGTAAATGGTATAATTAATATTCGCACCACAAAAATTCCCTGAATTGCTCTTCCAAGATAAAAGCCTACCACCTTCCAGCAGAAGGTTGCCACTACCCGCTGTAAAAGTTCCTAGCTCCCATGATTGATAGTCAATAGCGGAGTTGACATTCCCTGATAATTTAAAAAACTCAGCTTGACCATTCACATTCAAATGAACGCCGGTTCCAAATTGCCCAAAGTCTTGTGCCAGGAGGTTATTGAATAAGAATAGAGCCAAGAAGGGAAGAATTGATTTAGTAAAATTTCTCATACCATTTCGATCTTAATGTTGTAAATCCGTTAATCTAGAAGGCATAATTCAAGGTTGAATTATGAATTTTATAATCGAAAAGTTAGAGTTAGTCTGTTGATTTACAGAGTGTTTGGGAAGAAATAGTTACGCAATCGTTTGCAAATCGCGTTTATGAAAGACGCTTTTGAATCAGTTGATCAATATGAGCGAAAAACACCTTTGGGGTAAGTGTCCTCCATGAGACCACATCTAGCTGGCCTCCGAAGTTGAAGTAATAATCTAATTGAAAATTGGTCATTTCTTCAATGACGAAATCCCTGAAATTGATACCCGCGATCCAGCCATCTTCTACTTCCTCAAACCACTCCTCATAGTAGCTATCATCGCTTCCATGAAAGTTGAGAATATTCTCTCCGATGATAATGAACTTAGTGACATTCTGTATCATAAGATGCTCGATGATATTTCGCTTAAGAAGCATGATATCATTGTTGATAGCATCATTCCATTCACCGATAAGCTCTATGATAGTATAGCCTTCTTCATAGTCTACATAAAGCAGTTTCAGATACAGCGTCTCTGAACCAAAATAATCCCAAGCAGGGTCAATATAGTACCCATAAATGTTCTCCGTGTATAGATCGTAGTTGTACTCCTTGCCATGAAAAGGGGAGCGATCGTCATTGCTCGAATCATATAGATTGAGCCATCTGTAGTGTGGTTCTATTTGATGCAAATTAACGCTTAACCATTCTAGAATAGACTGAGCTCTCACCAAAAGAAACCACAACTAAATAAACTCCCAAATCCAATCCTGACACATTGATTTGATGATTTTCCAAAGTCCTTTCAATTACAATCCTCCCAAGCATATCAATGATTTTAACATTGCTCTGCAATAATTGATGCGACTCCAAATTGAGATTTAAAATCGGTCCAACAGGATTAGGGCTAATAAGGTTAAGCTTCAATGCTGTATTAGATTGGCCTAGTACCAAATTTAAAATTGTAAGGTCTTCTTCAAAATCAACAAAGACCTGATAATCATTGTTTGATTGTCCCACATAACCAACTAGATCAAATTTGGATCTGGGAATAGGTTGACCAATCAATGGATTTATTGTTGCTCCAATTCTAAATATCACATCTGTACTTCCGTCAGTGATTGTATAATTTCCTCTTGAAAATATTCCTTTTTCTTCAATAAAAACTTCAGAAAGACTGATTAATTCTGATTCATAATCTTCTCCAATTAAATCCAAAGTTATTTCTTGAGCATCTGGAAGAGAATTATCACTATTCAAAACCTTAATGGTAATAGGAGATTCTTCAATCTCAAATAAACCATTATAATCCAATACCCCCCCAGATACTAAAACGCTATCGCCTAATTTCAAATTGGATGATAAGTTTCCAATATCTTGACTCCTGATAATCAGACCTGCAGTTCCGTCATATATTGCACGGTTAATTTCATTGTTATTCACGGAACCTATAACTATTCCTTTTACTGTGACCACCTGACCATCAGATTTGGTGCGCGCTTCTTCGATGGTTATTATTTCACCAAAACCTCCACTGCTATTTCCTCCGGATACAAATTTCAAGTCATTGACGTCCCTAACAGAAAATTGATAATCATCAAAAAATTGACCAACAATTCCTGTAACATCAAAGTAACCATCTGGCACAGGACTACCGACTAAGGGATGACCGGAATTTCCGACTCTAAAAACTACACTGCCTGTGCCATCCGAAATCTCAAAATTTCCAGCAGTACCTCCCCCAGCAAATGTTTTACCAGGATCAGTAAATGAAATATTTCTGATGATTACTAGTTCTGATTCATAAGCTTCACCAATTTCTGCAATCGTAATTTCTTGAGGAACTGGTAAATTAGCTCCTTGACTAATCAATTCTAATACAATAGGTGACTCCTCAATTTGCAACAAGTTGCCGTACTCAGACAACCCTCCGCTAACGACTACACTATCCCCTTGAATTAGTGGAGCTGATTCATTTCCAGTATCAAAACTCCGAACCACAATTCCGGCAGTTCCGTCGTAAATAACCCTGCTATTACCACTATTGGTTCCAGCATCAATGACTACTCCTGTAACATATGCAATACTTCCCAATTCTTGATCTCTTGCTTCTTCTATAGAAGTAATAGCCACTTCACCTTCCTTTCCTCTAACACTAAAACTCACTGTTTCTAGGTTTGTTCCCGAATGAACTACTACGCCATTCGAAGTGGCGGCATCCTCTAATTCCGGCTCAAAACGTATAAAAACAGCAAATTCCTGGCTAGCATTATTATTTGTTGATAATACAATACTTGTACTGTATGAGGATCCATCAGTAGATAATTGAAAAGGTAAAGATGTTGACACGTTGATATCACCTTCCAAATTGTAGGCTTTGATGTTGTATTGTTGGCTCTTGGATTTACCAAAAGGAACAGTTCCAAAATCTCTACTAAAACTTAATTCATCTATCACAATAAAAGGCTCTGAAGCATCAGACCACACAGCCGATACCCATTCTGGATGATCTACAAATGGGTTTCTATTTTCTTGGTAACCATAGGCTCCTTCATGACGAGTTCTTTCAGCCTCACTTACCGGGTCAGCTTGATGCCATTGAAGCAAAGTGAACAAAACTCCTAATTCGGGATCTCCTGAAAAACTTGATCTATCTACAAGTTCCAAATCGAGGCGGCTACTCTCGTATCGGGTGGTCATATAGAAAAGCATTCGAGCTACATCACCTTTAATTTCATCTCTTGGCTCCCAGAAGTCATTGTTCGTATATGTATCAGGAGCTTCTCCCTGAACATTTTCAGCGGAATTCTCGATATCATTAAAATCCTTATTACTCTTCGATGTATTTACTGTTGCATCAGACGGCCTCAAATTATGAACATCTGTATAAGCGGTATCTGTGTTTTCAGAGAAGCCGTGGGAGGATGGCCAGGTATGTTCTCTATTCCAAAAATCAGCTTGATTGTTTGATGCAAAATTAGTCTTAGGGATTGAATTGTTTTTATAAAAAAGGATGATATTGTCAGGATTGTTAGGATCTTCATCCAGGTCAGGGAGAATTATATCCCTAAATTCTGAATAGTTCCTGACTCTATGATTACTAATTATTTGATGAAGTTTCTGTTTCAATTCTTCACCAGACAGACCGTCTGTTCCATCATAGTATCCAGCTGGCACTTGCGATAGGCTTAAAAAGCCTGAGAGGAGTAAGTAAGATAAAAACAAATTTTTCATATTGGAAACAAGTAAAAAAAAGGGAAAGCTTTCACCTTCCCTTTTTCAATTTAAAAACAACCCATTTTATTGTTCGAAGACAGAATACATTCCTCCTTCGAAAATGACATACAAATCTCTAGTGCTATTACCTGGCTCCCAAGTATCATAAGTTACTAGATATTTTTGTCCTTCTTCTGTACCAGGGTACAGTACTTCTAATCGAGAAGTAATGGCGTCAAAAATTTCATCATTACTCCAAAGACCAATATCAAAATTTCCAAATCTCAAAATACTTTCGGATCCATCAGAATTAGATGTTGCAAAGGCTTCCCCTATGGCTTGATAGTCCGTAAAACCCAATGCCAATTTAATAGTGTTATCAGGCACCCAAGAGTTTCCATCAAAACCAAAGCTTAAGTTGACATCTGAAACCACCCAAGAACCACCAGTATAAGTATATATATCACCACGCGTTACAGTTGATCCATTGAAATACTTATAGAGTACTGTTAGCTCATCTCCTTCAGCCGCATACGGGTATTTACTTGATAAAAATGTCGGGAGGTAAGTATCCGGACTAGTGGAGCTACTGAAATTATTAAACCTACCTGGTTGTCCATTGCCTGTTCCCATACCATCATAATCTGGTGCTGTTAAGAAATAAATATCCTCCATCATTTCCCAATCACCGCCAGTAAATTGGTACATATCAGTCATCCAAATAGGAGCTTCTACTTCAGTAACTGCTACTGAAGCAGTAGCTTCAACAATTACTTCACCTATTTCCCAAGTTGGAGCATCCAAAATCTCCGTCGTTATGTACTGAAAAGCTATGTTAATAGTCTCTCCATCAAATGCGCTAATATCCATAGTAGACCATACTTCTTCACTCCAACTGTTACCAGCAGGCCAAGCATCTACCGGCAACTCAGTCCATGTAGCAGTAGTATCCATTCCAGCATAATCTGAAGCCACTTTAACTTTCAAAATAGTTTCTGGTGCTACATCCAAAAAATTGATTACTTGATGGAATCTTAGTTCTGCTCCAGTAAGATCAGATAGATCGATAGTTGGAGATATTAACCAATCATTATTTGGTTGCTCAGCCCCATCAACGAAACCTCCCATTGCAGCATTGCCGTTAAAAAAACGGTTGTATTCGAACGCTGCAGAACCGACTAAAGATACAGCGGTATATGCCTCAATATCATCAGCAAACCCTTCAGTATGAACAACTTTCAAACCTGCAGCTGTAAAGTCAACAATTGGATCTTTAGAAGCATAACCATAACCGACTGCATAAATATCTCCTTCTTCTGGATCTTGAATTTCTGCTTCCAATACTGCTATAATAGCATCCTCCACGTCATATGAAGGCGAAAGAAAACCAGCTGCTTCTGCAGATGCACCTACTGCTGCAAGCTCTTCTCCACCAATGGAAAGTGTACTTGCATTAATCAATCCACTTAGTTCTTCTAAGCCTTCATTTACTTCGAAGAATACTTTAGCAGTTGACCCTGATCCAAACTGGCTAAACTCTGCAGCTAGTATACCAGGAACTAAACGTTTTGCCTGATCGAAATCAGCAAACATTTCATTCTCAGCCACCAAAGTATCACCGTCGCCTGAATTAGCAAAACTACCATAGTCGCTACTTGTCAAGGTATATTCAAAATCCTTAACTAAACCAGCATCCTGAGCATCTAGCTCATCGTATGTATCACCCAATGGCTCACAGGCCACCATCATCATTACTGATGCTATAAGTGTTATGTTAAATATATTTTTCATTTCTTTTTATTTCTGTATGTCTTTGACCTGATTAAAAATTCACCTTCATGGTGATAGTATAAGTTCTACCAAATCCATAATAGACGTTCGAATCTGCAATATTTGGCCTATCGCTTCCTTCAGCTATGTACTCCGTATCAAGTATATTATTCACATTTCCTATTACTGTAGCATCAAGGTTGCCCAATTGGAAGTTATATCGAGCCATGGCATCAATAGTCATGTAACTAGGAAGTTCCAATGGCTGAGTAACTTCCCCACCTTCTGGAGCATCCGTTCTGTTGTTAGGATCATATTCAGCATATAATCTATCAAAATAATTGGCGTTTGCAGATAACTTCAGTCCGTCGAACACTTCATAACTAACACCTAAGGCAACAGTCGTTTGTGCAACATCTCCTACTTTCAATCCTCCAATATATAATTTATCAAATGTATCTACTGTATCTTGATTCTCATCCAATATTGCTTGTCCTGCAACATCATCAGACCAAGCCCAGTCGCCTATAGACACCATACCATCTACCGAGAATGCCCTGTTTGGCTGCCATGTGAAATCCAATTCTATTCCTTGATGAAGAGCGTTAACTCCTAAGAGGCTAGCATTGTAAACCAAGTCCCTTTCATCAACATCTGTTGTTGTCGGGTCATCTTCTCTTGGTGAGAATGACTCAGTCAAAGTTCTGTCTAACCAAGCTGTCCGATATACGTTAACATTGGCGTTGAACTCAGCACTTCTGTATCCATATCCTAATTCGTATGAAATAATTTTCTGATTCGTTGCAGCGTCATTAATGAACTGGTCATTATTTAGGAATACTGCATCAAAATCAGGTGCTTTCTCAAAGAAACCAATATTGGCGAATACATTGTGGTTTCTGGTGAGGTTATAGTTTGCACCACCTTTGATTTGGTATCCGAAATGATTAGACACATCTGAAGTCTGTAAATCATCTGAATCTAAATAACCAAAATAATCGATACGTGTGTAACCAGTGTTAGAGGCGGATAATGTCAAGAACGCACTCAAGGCTCCACTTGTATATTCTCCCTGTAAAAATCCACCGGTCCAGTTGACAACCCCATCATTATTGTAGTTAAACTTATCTCCTTTTTTTAGCGTCCTGTTAGGATTGTTTATATCAGAATTGTCCAGGTAATACTCAGCACCCAAAAGATCTGTGATCTCATAGAAGTGAGAACCTGTATAATTTCTCAAATCCAATCCAGCCAAAATATTGAGATTCTCATTGACTTGATTTGTATAAGTTGAAAGCAAGCCGTACCATTTATGGTCATTTCTAGATGCTCTCATAATTGCCTGTGCATTTCCATCCACTGATGCTCTATTAATATCAACTAATGCATCAATATCTAAAGGCTCGTATGTGCTTCTCATTGCAGGACCCCAGTCTCCCCAGATTCCTCCACCACCACCAGTACCAAATGACATGTAAGCGGCAGTAGATAGCTCAGACTTACTATTGATGGTCCAATAATGATTCAATGAAAATTGTGGTTTATGGTAGAAGTTGTCTTCGTAGAGAACATCTTTTCCATCTCTCACACCGTAAGTGCTGTTAAACCTAATTCCTGAAGGTGCATTTCTGAAGGTACTGATTTTCTCAGCTCTAACACGCTGACCGTGTTGCTGTGGTGCTCCAAATCCAGTAGCCGATAAAATGTGCTTGTCATTAATCTGCTTGGTAACATTGAAGAAATAATTATACCCCTGAAAAGCAGTTCCATCTACATATCCATCTCCTTTTACTTGAGATCCAGAAACAGAAACAGCCCAACCATTGTCCATCAAACCTGTAGAAAGAGTCAAGCCTTGCTTTTGATAACCATTATTACCAGTACCAATCACAACGCTACCACCTTTCACAGCTTCAGTTGTTTGAGTCAAAATATTTATTGTACCACCAATCGAAGGTACCGCAACTTTAGCGGCACCAAGACCTCTTTGTACTTGCATAGATTGGGTCACATCCGTAAGTCCTGCCCAGTTAGACCAATAAACTCGACCATTTTCCATGTCATTGACAGGGATACCATTGATCATTACCGCTACGTTCACATCATTGAAACCTCTAACAGCAATTCTCGAATCACCATAACCTCCACCTTGCTTAGTGGTGTAAACACCCGGAGTAGACTTTAGTAATTCTGGAAACTCTTGATTACTTGCCTTTTCTTCAATATCTAAAGAATTAACGCTAGCAACAGCCACCGGCGTTTTTCTATCAACTGCAACAGAGGCTATTACCTCCAATGGACTCAATTCATTTGCGCCAAGCTCTAATTTAATCTCTCCCAAACTTTGGGTTTCACTCGTCTTAATAGATCTTTCAACATTGGTATAGCCAACGAAAGAAATAATCAGCGTAACATCATTCTTAGCAGTAGTAATGCTAAAATCACCATTGAAATCGGTAATCGTTCCGTTCGTGGTACTCTTCACGAGCACGGTGGCTCCTGGGAGTCCTTCTCCTGTTTCAGAATCGATCACAGTTCCTGTGATTTTACTCTGCGCATAAGTCACTATTGATGCCAGTAGCATAGCAGTGAATAATGCGTAATTGCGTAAATTTTTCCTCATTGTAAAAGTTAGTTTGGTTTATACTTCGGTAAAATTAGAACTTTGGAATAAGCTCTATCGATACTTAAAATTAAGTTTTAATGATAAGAATCAAAACAACAAACCCCTCTTAAAATCCCGCAATTTTCAATGCCAAATATTATTCGGTTTAAATGTTATTCTGTCCCATAAAAAACACTCTATTTCAGAAATAGGATAGTTTATTATGAATAAGGTGGGAGAAAAATCACAATAATTTAACATTAAACAACTTGAGCTATATAATACATCATAGCCTACTAATTTAAATACTACAACTTCTTCAACACTTCCCTCACAGAACCATACTTCAAAAGAAGCTCCTGCGCCCTGGATTCTTCAAGGTTTGACTGCTCCATAATCATTCTTACACCTCGGGCTACAAGTTTCTTGTTGGACAATTGCATGTCCACCATCTTATTGCCTTTGACTTTTCCAAGCTTGATCATCAAAGAAGTAGTGATCATGTTCAGGATCATCTTTTGGGCAGTACCTGCCTTCATCCTGGTGCTACCTGTGATAAACTCTGGACCTACTGGCGCCTCTATGGGAAATTCCGTCACCACCGCTAAAGGAGAATCATGACTACAAGTAACACAGCCTGTGAGCATACCGAATTCTCTTGCTTTAGTGACACCTCCTATTACATATGGCGTGGTGCCTGAAGCAGCAATCCCCACCAGTACATCGTTCGTATTCGGTTGGTATTCGTTGATATCTAACCAAGCCTGCAGATCGTCATCCTCCGCGAATTCTACAGCCTTTCGTATAGCTCCATCCCCTCCTGCTATAATCCCGATGACCATATCATGCGGCACACCATAGGTAGGCGGACATTCCGAAGCATCTACTATACCTAGCCTTCCACTCGTACCAGAACCTATATAAAAGAGTCTTCCTCCTTTTGACATCCGCTCATAGGCAGCATCTACGAACTTTTCAACTTGAGGGATGGCTTTCCGGACCGAATGAGCCACTGTAAGGTCTTCTTCATTGATATTCGCCAAAATATCATGAGTGGACATCTGATCAATCTGCTGATAATTGGAGTCTTTTTCTGTATCTGGTATCCTACTCATGGTTTTTATGATAGAGTGCTAACCCTGCAATAGGGCTTTGCGCAATGAGATCTATTTTGACGTTATGTTTGGGAGCAATTCTCCTCAAGATATTGCTAGAATAATGAGCAATGGAACCACAAAACCTAAATTGATGCTTACTATTTTCTTCTTGGTCAGGAAAAAAAGCTTGAAAGTAACCTTCCAACACATTTTCGATTAGCCGGTATGCAAAAGGAGAAGTTTGATTTTCTATAAGAAAGGAGGCATAACCAGCTATCTTCAAATTGGGCTTTGGCTTGGAATAAACCTCTCGAATCAATTCAGATTCGTCAAAATCTGGAAATGTCAAATCAAATTTGAGCTCCAAATCTTTTGGTAGCTGCAGACGGACTCTAGCAGTAACTATTGCCTTGCCCAAAGCGAACCCACTTCCTTCATCGCCCAGTACATATCCCAATGATGGTATCCTCTGCGTGATGTCTTTGCCATCATAGTAAGCCGCTCCTGAACCAGTGCCTAACAGACATGCATAGCCTTTTTCATGACCGAAGATAGCCCTGGCAACTCCGAGGGTGTCTGAATAAACTGAAATAACGCACTCAGGAAATATCTGTTGAAATCTAACAGTCATCACTTGCACATCAGATTCATTGATTATGCCTGCAGCATAAAAATGAAGCTCATCCAATGTAGACAAGCTAACAACCTCCTCAGGAAGGTTCGCTAAAAACGGCTCAATTGGGTGGGTTTTGAAATTGAAGCCGTCTGATGTGTACTGAAGTATGCGGTCTTCGTTAATCAACCGCCACTCTGTCGTGGTTCCTCCTGCGTCAGCAATTAGTTTCATTTGACTAAGATGCCTATTTGTCTCATCCCGTCAAAGACTTTTGCTGTATGCGGCGCGTCTTTTAATTCATCCGTAAGGTCTTGGCCGGCCCAGTGCTCATAGTGTTTGCCGTTTCGCCAAAGTTTCGAATCGGTCAGATCAAAGATTTTCAGATCGTAAGCAACCCAGATTTCTTCACGGTCCTGTCCATTGCGCAAAGCCAATTGAGAAATGGTGTATTCTTTCATTTGAAGGTGACTATCGTAATACCACTACCGCCAAACTCTATATGCTCATCAGCGATCTGACCAATACTTGAGTGACCTTTTAGATGTGTTCTGATCACTTCTCGCAGGACTCCATGTCCTTTGCCATGAAGAATTCGAATTTGGTCAGTTCCTAGGAGTAATGCCTCGTCTACATATTCATCCACACTCGACAATGCCTCATCAGCACGCATACCCCTTATATCCAGCTCTGCATTGAAATGAGATCGTTTCTCCAGCATGTTGATGCCTCCAAATTTCTTCGCTTTTTTATCCTTTCCTCCTCCCTGTGGTGCGGATGCTTTGGACAATCGCTTTAAGTCAATAAAGGAGATGAGGTTTCCAAAACGTACTTGAGCCTGCTTACCCTTTATATTCATCACCTCACCAGTGGTATCTTGTCCCTCCAAATGAACGAAATCACCCTGCTTCAGCTGATTATATTTCTTAGCAGCCTTTTCTTTGTTAGCATTCTTGACTTGATCATTCTTAAAATGCTCCAAATTGGCCCTCAATTTCTTCGTTTTTTCCTTATCAGCTTTGCTTTCCTGAATATCCCTAATGGTCTTTTCTATTCTCCTATTTGCTTCATCTACTAGCTGACCCGCACGTAGTTTGGCTTGTTTGATTAGTTGCTTTTGTTCCTCTTGGAGCATACTCTTGAGTGATTCATAGTCACTCTTGATCTCCACAATTTGCGCTTCTTCCTTCTTAAGTTTCTTAAGCAATTTCTCATACTTGGACTTCTCTTTTTCCAGGCCATTGAGTAAATGATCATAATCCACCTGGCTCGCACCCACCTTGCCTTTGGCCTGCTCTATGGTGTGTTTTGGCAATCCAATTTTCTGAGCTATTTCAAAAGCGAAAGAACTTCCGGGCTTACCAATTTCCAGTTCAAACATTGGCTCTAATGCCACCACATCATACTTCATAGCTCCGTTTACCACGCCTTGCTGGTTTTCGCCAAACTTCTTGAGGTTGTGATAATGAGTAGTCACCACCCCAAAGGCCTTTTTCTCATTAAGTTGCTCTAGAATGGATTCAGCTATGGCGCCACCAAATTGAGGCTCAGTACCGGTCCCAAATTCATCAATTAAGAAGATGGTATCTCTATCCGCCATTTCTACGAAGTACTTCATGGAGGTCAAATGTGAACTATAAGTACTCAGGTCATTTTCCAGCGATTGGGTATCCCCAATATCCAAGAAAATATTCTTGTAAATTCCAAAAGTGGAAGCCTCGCTCACTGGCACGGGTATACCACACTGAAACATGTACTGCAGCAAACCAACAGTTTTGAGCGCTACAGATTTACCTCCCGCATTGGGGCCTGAAATTATCAGTATCCTATGCTCCTGCCTGCTCAATTCTAAGGATAGCGGAACGGTGGGTTTGTCACTGGCTTTGTGCGACAACCACAGCAATGGGTGCTTGGCATCATACCACTTGCTCTGCGGTAATTTAGATATCTGAGGTTTCACAGCCTCTATCATCTTAGCGAAGAGGGCCTTGGCATGAATGAAATCTATCAGTCCAATAAAAAAAGCTCCTTTGGTCAAATCCTCCATAGATTCTCTAACCAGATCAGTAAGCTTGCTCAAAATCTTAGCTATCTCCCTTTTCTCCTGATATTGAAGTTCTCTTACTTCGTTATTGAGTTCCAGAGCAGCAGTCGGTTCCAAATAGACGGTCTGTCCAGTGGCCGATTCATCGTGTACAAACCCCTGAATTCTTCTCTTGTATTCCGCCCTTACGGGAATCACCAACCTACCATCACGTATGGTCACCGTGCTATCATCATCAGTGAATTTGTCCTGTATAGACTTGCGCAACACCTTATTGATGGTGGTACGCACGGCGCGTTCTTTTTGAATAAGCATGGCGCGAATAGCCGCTAACTCAGGACTTGCATTGTCTCTCACCTCTCCCCGCTCATCGATAATAGCATCTATGGCTTTGATTAGAGAAGCATCCACTTCGATATCTCGAGCCAAGGCACTAAGTCGCCAATAGGTCTCGGTATTCTTACGCAAAAACTCAACCCAATCGTAAAGAAGCCTTAATAAGGATTTTAATTCCCCAAAATCTTCCGCTTGCAGGAAGGTTCCAGCTACTCTGATTTTGGTAAGAAATATTTTTAGATCCTTAAACTCTCGAGATGGTAGTTCATCCCCAGAAGACAAAGCGCGCAACATCTCATCCGTCTGCTCTAGCCACTTAGTGACCTCTTCTACTTTGTCGCTAGGTTTGATTTTGTCTACCATATCAGCAGCAAATTCAGACCTACACTTAGAACTCATCAATTCCAACAATTGATCAATTCCCAATCTCTCCTTAATGTCTTGGGGATATACTAACATCAACGCGCCTTTTCCACCTTCTGCCGAGCAAGCAAACTATCTACCACTTCTTCATAGATATCCTTATAAGTGGAGATTTCATCTACATAGTATGCTACACTTTTTTCGTAGGCAGTCTTATCAATATCCAGATCATCAAATAGCATCTTCTCATAGTGGTGATACACCTTGCTGCTGCTATCGGCATTCAGATATAGTTTTTTGACTTTAGCTTCCAGTATATGCACTTCTACCAGCACTTTGACCATATCATCATGAGTCAATAGATCAGCCGGTAATTCCTTTTTCTTGGAGGTACAACCAAACAGTATGGTAAAGAATAGAAAAAAAAGCGCTTTTTTCACAAAAATTAAGTCTATGTGTTCTTATAATTTTGCACGAATGTATTCCTTTGGCAAATCCCAAAATTAGTTTGAATGAAAGAAATCCTCAAAAAACTGAGAAAATACGAAATTCGAGTGCGCAAAGCTATCAATTCTCAAATGCAAGGGGACTTTCACAGCATTTTCAAAGGCTCTGGACTCGAATTTGATTCGGTGCGCACCTATCAATACGGAGATGATGTTCGTACCATCGATTGGAACGTAACAGCCAAAGGTCATGGGACTTTCGTCAAAACATTCATCGAAGAGAAAGAACAAACGGTATTATTTATTCTCGATGTTTCGGCTTCTGGTGAAATTGGTAAGAAAAACCAGCAGAAAATCGATCTGGGTAAAGAGATAGCCGCCTTGCTAAGTATGTCTGCGGTAAAAGAAAGCAGCTCCGTAGGAATGCTTTGTTTTTCTGATCAAAAGGAAAAATACATCAAGCCCGGAAAAGGCATGAAGCATTCATACGAAATCCTGTCTAGCATCTTTTCACTAGAACCAAAGTCTAAGAAAACCGATCTTGAGAAAGGAATCAAATTTGCCTTAGGTATGCTCAAGCGCAAAGCAATTATTTTTCTGATTTCGGATTTCATAGACGAAGATTACATTCATAGCCTCAAAGGAATGGCTCGTAAACATGACCTTGTGGTGGTTCAGCTTTTCGATGCAAGGGAATCCAACATGCCTAGCCTTGGGATCATTCCAATGATCGAAAAAGAATCCGGGAAGACTATCTGGGTAAATACCTCGTCGAGCAAGTTCAAAGGCGTGCTTGACAAAACTTATCAAAAAAATACGGCAGAATTAGAAGACTTTTGCCATCGCAACGATGTAAACTACCTATCCGTAGAAACTGGAGAAGATTATGTTCCGAAACTGGTTAAACTATTTAGGCATAGAAACAAAACAAATGCTCAACGTGCGAGGTAAACTCTTCACCCTTATTGTACTCCTGACAATGCTCGACTTGTCCGCCCAAAAAATCACCTTAAAAGGTGGATTCGTGGAGGATAGTTTGAAAATTGGTGAAAACATCAACTTCTGGATGTCAGCCAAATACCCAGAGTCATTTGAGCTAATCTTACCAGACACGACCTATGATTTTACGCCATTTGAGTTTTCTAGAAAAGAATACTTCGAGGGCAAAATCATCAATGGAGAGATCTTCGACTCGGCTGTCTACACCCTACAGAGCTATGAGATTGATCCTGTGCAATACCTCACACTCCCGGCATTCTTAATCAAAGAAAATGGAGATAGCACGAGGATCACCATGGATACTGACTCCATATATTTTTATGAGTTGATCCCGCAGGTCACAGACACCACAAGTCTCAAAACAAACATCGCCTACCTAGATGTATCCTCACAATTCAATTACCCAATGATGTGGATCATCCTTGGAGTACTTCTAATATTGGCGATAGGTGGGTATTTGATTTTTGGTTCAAAAGTGAGAAAGTATTTCAAACTGAGAAGTTTGCGAAAAGCATATATCTCTTTTTCGGAGCAATTGACCTTAAACATTAGAGCATTAAAATCATCTCCCGACCAAGAATTGGCTGAGAAGACATTGTCCAACTGGAAGATGTTTTTGGAAAAACTAGAGGAGCGTCCGTTCTCCAAACTCACCACAAAGGAAATCATGAACCTTGGGTTCACTTCAGAATTGAACGGAACGCTGAAAAGCATTGACAGAAGTGTGTATGGAGCGAAAGTCAACGAAGAACTATACAAGGATTTTCAGGCTGTGGAGGATTTCACTCAGCACCGCTACTCTATAGTGATCGATCAAATCAAGAACGAAAAATGACAGGCGACAATAATTGGCTATCTCTTGACTGGTTTACATTGACGAAGCTTCAATCATTCGATTTTGAGCAACCTTTGTGGTTGTACTTTCCATTTATCCTATTAGCGGTATTACTCATAAGAAGTCTGCTCCTGTCTCGATTTAGATCAGCGCTACCTATTGCTCTGACCAAAAAAGACATCAAAAGTGATCCCGTGAGTATTTTGAGGGTCATCCCTCCAGTTTTGATTTTTGGTGTAATAGCCCTTAGTGCCATTGCGCTAGCAAGACCTCAGTCCACCAACGAGCAAGTGGAGCAATGGAGTGAAGGGATAGACATCATGCTGACCATAGACATCTCTGAGTCTATGCAGATAGAAGATTTTAAGCCCAATAGACTCGAGGCAGCCAAAGATGTGGCGAGAAATTTCGTCGCTGGAAGGTTTCAAGACAGAATTGGTTTGGTGGTTTTTTCTGGAGATGCCTTTTCCAGATCACCTTTGACCAGCGATTACGAATTACTCAATACCTACATAGATGATATCTCCTTCGAATTGATCGAAAATCGAGGAACAGCTATAGGTAGTGCATTGGCTGTAGCAACCAATCGACTCAGAGAATCAGAAAGCAAATCGAAAGTATTGATCTTATTGAGTGATGGTGATAATACCGCGGGCAATATTGACCCGATCACCGCAGCTAAATTGGCACAAGCTTACAATATCACCATCTATACGATAGCCATTGGAAAAGAAGGAAGAGTACCGTTCGGGACAGATTTTTTTGGAAGACCGAGATATGTCGAGAACACACTTGACGAAACTAATCTGAGAGAAATAGCGAAAATTGGTAGCGGGAAATTTTATAGAGTTTCTGACAAAGAAGCTTTGGAAGAGGTGTTTCAAGAAATAGACACGCTAGAGAAAGCAGAAATCAAAGAAACAAGGTACAAAGACACCACAGACTACTATCGTGTATATCTCAAGTGGGCCTTGCTACTATTGGCATTGTGGCTATTGAGCCGCGCTACTTTCTTGAAAAGTGCGCTTACGGACTAAGAATCACCTCAAAATGTCGATCTCATAATCAAAATTGCTTTTTGTTTAAAATAAAGCAACGATATCTAAATTATTTTCACTGATCGCACATATAAACTGCGGTTTTATTGAAAATATTAATAAGTCAGTTTAACTTTCGCCTCGAATTTATAAAGTCCTAATCTTCCACCCACTTCTTTTTTGATTAGGTGGATTTTAAAAACTAAGATTTCATAGAATATGTGCGGTATAGTATGCGCTTTTGAGCTCAAGCAATCAGCAGAGCTAATGAGACCCAAATTGCTGGAAATGTCTAAAAAAATTAGACATAGAGGGCCAGACTGGAGTGGAATCTATTGCGGTGAAAATGCTGTAATAGCTCACGAGCGTTTGTCGATTGTAGACCCTACATCAGGCAAGCAACCATTGTTTAGCCAAGACGGTAATGTGGTCCTTGCTGCAAATGGTGAGATATACAATCACCGAAATATTCGAAAAGATTTCGAAGGCAGATATGATTTCAAAACAGAATCTGACTGTGAGGCGATCTTGGCATTGTACAATGAAAAAGGAGCTGATTTCCTAGATGACCTTAACGGAATCTTCGCCTTTGCAATCTATGATATCGAGAATAATACTTATCTCATAGCGAGAGACCATATGGGAATCATTCCTCTTTATATGGGATGGGATGAAAACGGGACTTTCTATGTAGCATCTGAGCTTAAGGCTCTAGAGGGAGTTTGCACCAAGATAGAACTATTTCCTCCAGGACACTACCTCACATCTAAAGATGCTCAGCCAGTCAAATGGTATAAGAGAGAGTGGATAGAGTATAGCGCTGTAGAAAACAACGAAACAAGCATTGAGGACTTACATGATGCGCTAGAAGCTGCTGTCAAACGCCAGCTCATGTCTGACGTACCTTATGGCGTGTTATTATCAGGTGGACTAGACTCTTCGGTAACTTCTGCGCTTGCTAAAAAATTCTCCGATAAAAGAATTGAAAGTGATGACAAGTCGGAAGCATGGTGGCCACAGCTGCATTCATTTGCAGTAGGTCTGAAGGGTTCTCCTGATCTAAAGGCAGCAAAGGCTGCTGCAGATCATTTGGGCACAGTGCATCACGAGATATTATTCACCATACAAGAAGGTGTGGATGCCATTAGAGACGTGATCTATCACTTAGAAACTTATGATGTAACAACCATCCGAGCTTCTACGCCAATGTATTTGATGGCAAGAGTGATTAAATCAATGGGAATCAAAATGGTTCTTTCAGGTGAAGGATCAGATGAATTATTTGGTGGTTACTTGTATTTCCACAAAGCACCAAATGCGAAAGAATTTCATGAGGAAACTGTGAGAAAACTCTCAAAGCTTCATCAATATGATTGCTTACGTGCGAACAAATCATTGGCTGCTTGGGGTATAGAAGGACGAGTTCCATTCTTGGATAAAGAGTTCATCGACGTGGCAATGCGACTAAACCCTAAGGACAAAATGATCACGCCAGATCGTATGGAAAAATGGGTAGTAAGAAAAGCATTCGAAGATTATCTCCCAGAAAGCATTGCCTGGAGACAGAAAGAGCAATTCTCTGACGGAGTAGGCTATAGCTGGATAGATACCTTGAAGGAACGTGTCAATCAAGAAGTATCTGATGAGCAGTTGGCTAATGCTAAATACAGATTCCCAGTACAAACTCCGATGAACAAAGAGGAGTTTTACTACAGATCAATATTTGCAGAGCATTTCCCATCTGACACAGCAGCACTCTGCGTACCGTCTGTACCGTCTGTAGCTTGTAGTACACCAGAGGCTTTGGCGTGGGACGCTTCATTCCAAAACATGAATGACCCTTCTGGGCGCGCAGTAGGTGTGCATACTGACAAGTATTAAGGAAAATGGCGTGAGTTTGTCGAAATGTTGTCGATTTATTCGAAACGCAGGTTTCGACAAGCTCATCTTGACTACCAAAAAACCTTTTGAGGAAATCTCTACTTATTAGTAGTAGGTGCTAATCAGAAAATAAATCATCTGAAACCCGAACGCCACCAGCACTACGGCCACTATTTTATTAATCAACGCGATTCGTTTTTCGGTAACAAACTGTCTCAGTCTGTAAGACACCAAGACCTTGATAATATCAGAAGTAAGAATAGTGGTCAAGACTCCTGCGAAAAAATAATACTTCTCATTGGTGCTAAAATCATAGTTGGTAGCAGCCAGGCTAATAATGCTTAACCAAAAAACCACTATGAATGGATTCAACCCATTCAGCACAAACCCTTTGAACAAATACATAAAACCTGACAACCGGGTATTCTCCTCGCTCAAGGCTTCCTCCGATTGAATTGTAGGTTTTCTAAACCAAGTAAAGACTCCATATCCAAACAATACAAAAGTTCCGATGATCCCCATCCAAAAACGAGTATCCGGATCTTTGAGCAAGGATGACGCTCCTATAAGCGCCAAGAAAACGTACAAAATATCACTTAGTGAAATGCCTAATGCGAGAAATATGGCCCTCCTATATCCTTTTTGTACACTGGTCTGAATCAAAGCAAAAAACCCAGGCCCAAAAGAAAATATGAAAACCAGACCGAAAAGGAGTCCTGTTAAAAATGGAGGCATTTGTTTGATTTACTGCTTAGGGAAATTGATATCCGCATTATGAATCTAAACTTGAGCTTATTCACGTACTAACTCTTCGGTTATTTTCTTGGTTCACCTCATCATTCTTGCTCTATTTTTAAGAAATCGAAGGAATCAAGCAGCAAAACTACCATATCAACTTGATTCGGTGCACGTTTTCTTTCGGCAAGATTTCCATCAAGAGCGAGACACATTGGTGCTTTCAAAAAGTATTCAAAAAAGAAATAGAATTATTTGGCTCGACTTTCCAACTTTGAGTGTTACTCAAGGTTAGTATTATCATCCATTCAACAAATAACTATGTCAGATATCAAGAGCGCCTTGGCGGAGATCAAATCAGAACTAGATGGAACCAATGCAAGACTGGTGGCCGTGAGTAAAACCAAACCCATCTCGATGCTTCAAGAAGCCTATGATGCTGGCCAAAGACATTTTGGTGAAAACAAGGCGCAAGAAATGACTGAGAAGTTTGAGGCACTTCCTGATGATATCTTTTGGCATATGATTGGTCACCTCCAGCGCAACAAAGTAAAGTTCATAGCACCATATGTTTACCTTATTCACTCCGTAGATAGTCTCCGTCTTTTGAAAGAAATAAACAAGGAGGCAAAGAAAAACGATCGAGTAATCAACTGCCTGCTACAAGTTCACATAGCGGAAGAAACCACTAAGTTTGGTTTTGATAAAGGGGAATTATTAAGCCTTATCAACTCGAAGGAATTAGATGAATTGAAAAACGTCAAAATAGTAGGACTGATGGGTATGGCAACTTATACTGACGATACATCAAAGATCAGAAGTGAATTTCAGGTTCTCAATTCTATCTTTTCAGAACTGAAAACAGAGCAAAAACACAATCTAGAATTATCTGAGCTATCGATGGGAATGAGTAGCGATTATGCTATTGCTTTGGAAGAAGGAAGCACATTGATAAGAGTAGGTAGCAACATATTTGGAGAAAGAAATTATGCGTAGTTCGTTTTTGGTAATAGGATGCATATTCGCCGCACTTACAGTTGCTATTGGGGCCTTTGGGGCTCATGCACTTAAAGAGATTTTATTAGAAAACGGGAAAACTGAGACATTCAAAACCGGGGTACTATATCAGATGTTTCACAGCATTGCTCTTCTGGTAACTGGCCTTCTTTACCCAGAAGCACAAAAAAATAGCCTGCTCAATGGAGCAGGCTACTTGTTCGTTTCTGGAATATTACTATTCTCAGGTTCTCTTTATATACTTTCGATTTCAGGCATCACTATCCTCGGAGCAGTGACTCCTTTCGGGGGACTTTGCTTTATCGCAGGATGGATGATACTGATCTATCATCTCCTAAAATCAAATTAATTTGGATCTTCTGTGGCTGGCTCTGCTACAGGCTCCGGCTTCAAAACATTCGTCACTATTTTGACTCTTTCGGTGCTATTAATGGCATTTGAAAGTATCGTGATCGTCTTGTTTTGCATACCATACTTTCCTCTACTATTGAAATTTACAGTAATCTCTGCTGACTCTCCTGGAGCTAGTGGCTCCCTATCAAAACTAGGAACAGTACATCCACACGTAGTTTTGACGTCAGAAAGTATCAAAGGTTCGTTTCCAGTATTCTCATAAGCAAAAGTATGAGTCACTCTATCCCCTTGCATGATATCTCCAAAATTATAAGATGATTCTGCAAAAGTGATTTTTGCACCATTTTGAGGGGTATCTGCAGTGGCGGTCTGAGCTATCACTCCGAAACCAACGCATAAAACAAATAGACTCGCTAAAACTCTCATATCAATTATTTTTTGAGTAAAGTTAACGAGCCTGTTCAAAAATTGTTGAATTATGACAGTGGAAAAATAATTAACCGATGCATTACGAAGGAAAACTAAGAGTACGCGCCTGTGGGATACTTATAGAAAATGATCAAATATTACTTGTCAGGCATATTGGTGTGGATCACAAACCTCACTTTTGGTCTCCGCCCGGGGGTGGGATAAGCTTTGGGGAATCAAGTCAAGACGCGGTAGTAAGAGAGTTTTTCGAAGAAACCAATCTAAAGATCAGGGTGAAAAACTATTTGTTCAGCAATGAATACATTGGAGATAAGATCCATGCCATTGAAATATTTTTTGAAGTGGAGAGAATAAGTGGAGAGGCCAATTTAGGTCATGATCCAGAGCTAACTCCCGAAAATCAGATTTTGGACAAAGTGGCTTGGTATTCCATTAGCGAGCTGATAGACCTAGACAATCAAAAGAAACATAATATATTACATCGGATAAGTAGTTTTCAAGATCTTATATCTAAGAATGGCTTTTTTGAGTTTCAAGGCAATTCAAGCAAATAGGGTTTCGTTGACATTCTAATTATCTTTATTATTGCAAAAAATCCCAACTTAATAATGAGCAAAACAAAAATCTTCACCATCTTCTTCGGCATTGTTGCATTGTGCCTAGCATATTTTCTTTACTTCAGTATCGACTCTAGTATTGAAGAATCTGAGCGAATCACCAAAATGGAGAATAGAATCATCGAGCAATTGAAAATGATTCGTGAGGCAGAAATAGCTTACTTGGCTGTAAATGGTCAATACACTAGTGACTGGAATAAGCTTACTGCGTTTATTGACTCTGGTAGTTTCTACCTTACAGAGAAAACCGAATTTGTCAAGACTCTTGACTATGGCGCTGATAGCTCTTGGGTAGAAATAGATACGCTCGGTACCGTATTGGTAAAAGATTCAATTTTCAAAAAATCAGTTTGGCCAAGATTCAATTTGAGCACTTTGGCTTACGTGCCGGGAGTTGATCCTCCAACTAAATTTGAAGTGTGGGCTGATAAAATTGAGAAAAGTGGAGTTAGTGTAAACGCCATAGAGGTTAAGAACCCCTCTCCTATCAATCCAATGAGAGACGAGGAGAGCGAATACAATACCAAAAAGCCCCTACGATTCGGATCTAAAACGAGTGTAACCACAGCAGGTAACTGGGAATAATATTTTGACGAAAACTGCGACATCTAATTTCAAACTGATCAAGAAGATTCAGGCTGAGAGCTTCACTACAAAGAAGCTCTCGTCTTATTCTCTTTGCCTTCAGATTGGAATCAGAGACTTTCAGTTTTTAATCATTAATCGACAGACGGGCGGATGCATCTTACTGGAGGATTATAAGCTTTCGAACATCAAGACCATCAACTCTCGATTAGAGGTTTTGAAAGAGATTTTTCTCAACCATCCCACTTTATCCTTAACCTCTTGGGACAACATCAAGGTTAGTTTCAAGAGTCACAAATTTTCCCTCATTCCAAAGAGTCAGTTTATCCCATCTGTAGCCAGTGATTACCTAGCGCTAAACTCCGACATTCAGACGAAAATAGATGAGGTATACTATTACAAGCATATCATCAGTGATGCAGTGAATGTATTCACAGCGGACAAGAAAGTGGTAGCATGGCTTAAGCAGACTATGGCTAACAAGGCTATCCAGATCGTACATCAAGGGAGCACTTTCATAGAAGGCATTCTAAAGTATGATGACCACTCGGCTGAAAAATCCTTATTCTGCTACATTGATCGGGGCATCATACATTTAGCTGTCACACAGAATCAGAAGTTGCATTACTACAATCAGTTTGCGGCCAGAAATGGTGAAGATTACCTGAAGTATATGATGCTAGTCATCAAAGAGCTTGGCCTCTCAGCCAAATCCAGCAATGTTGTGCTATGGGGATTCGTGAAGAACGATTCTGCAACTGTAGAACTACTCAAAAAGTACATTCGAAACATCAACTTTGGTTCTAAACCAAGCTTCATGAAATTTACTCGTGAATTCGACAATGTAGCGGATCACAGATATTTCGACTTGTACAGTATGTTTCTTTGTGAGTAATGAGCCGGATAGCCATTTTCCCGGGCTCCTTTGATCCTTTCACCAAAGGTCATGAAGATATTGTCTTACGGAGCTTACCACTCTTCGATAAAGTTATCATTGCTGTAGGTCACAATACTAAGAAGCAGCGCTATTTTGACATCAACCTTATGATGGACAAAATCAATCAGACCTTTGAAGGGCAAAGCGGTGTAGAAGTGGTCATTTATGATGAGCTCACGGCCATCTTTGCTCAGAAATATAATGCTAAATTTCTCGTAAGAGGTTTGAGGAATACTACTGATTTCGAATATGAGAATGGGATATCTCAAATCAACAGATATCTCAATGCCTCATTAGAAACCGTGTTTCTAATCACATCACCGGAACTTGCACCTATAAGCAGCAGTATTATCAGAGAGGTGCATAAATATGGAGGAGATGTAAGTCCCTTCCTTCCCTACGAACTTTGATCTTGGTCTTTGAGTAACTTGTGATACTCTTGCATCACAGCCCGGATGGATCGATAAGAATTGTATAAAGCAGATCGTAATTCAGCTAGATTCATCCAACTCACTTTCTCTATTCCTTCCTCCTCTTGTGGAGCCAATTTGCTATCATCCATACATTTCATCACATACCAATGCGTCTTCTTCAGGACGTACTTTTTGTTCGCAGTATAGGTATGCCAAGTTGCCTTGATTTTACGCTCTATTTTGACCTTGACCCCAGTCTCTTCTTCCACTTCACGCGCAGCACATTCCCTCTTCTTTTCCTTTTTCTCTAATTTTCCTTTCGGAATATCCCACCTCCCTTTGCGGAAAATCAACAATATCTTGCCCCCTTTATCCACCACACCGCCGGCAGCTTCTATCACCTTAAATTTCTTTTTGATGTAGGCAATTATCTCACGTTTCCCTTCGCTCACGAATGAAATAGAATCCACCTTTTTAAGCTTGTTGTCAGTCATGACATGAAGCAATTCATCTACTTGTTGCGGAGCTGCGTTGCGGATGAGTACATCATCAATCAAGTTCTTTGGCTTGATTTCCGAGATACTCCCATCAATGATTAGGTCAAAATCAAATGAATCATCTAATTCGTCCGGACTAAGTATACGAACTGGGATATCATTGATGAATATTTTCATGAGAATGTTAGCTTTGCGAGACAAATAAAACACAAAATATGCCGAGTGTAATAGCGTTCGTCATATTTTAAAAAAACTAAATTTCACAAATGTCAATACAGCAGTACAACCCAAAAATTGCTAATGAAATTGCCCAAGAACTTCTCAAGGTAGAAGCCATCAAATTGCGTCCAGAAAACCCATTTGATTGGGCCTCTGGGTGGAAGTCCCCGATCTATTGTGACAATCGCTTGAGTCTGTCTTTTCCTGCTACTCGAACTTTAGTCAAAAAGTATCTTGCCCAATTGATTAAAGAAAAATTTCCGAAAGTGGAGTGTATTGCTGGAGTAGCTACTGCAGGAATTCCGCAAGGTGCTTTGGTAGCAGAAGAATTAGGTTTACCCTTCATCTATGTTCGCTCCAAAACCAAAGAACATGGCATGGGTAATCAGATTGAGGGAAAAGTTATCCAAAACGCTCAGGTAGTTCTTATTGAGGATTTAATCTCTACAGGTGGCAGCTCACTTCAAGCGAGTGAAGCTGTGAGACATGCGGGTATGAATATCCTAGGAATGGCAGCCATTTTCACTTACGGTTTTCCAGTTTCTCAAGAGAATTTCGAAAAACACAACATTGACCTTTGGTACCTGAGTGATTATGCTACTATTGTCAACTCGATGCTAGATGCGGGGACAATCAAGCCAGAACTAGAAGCTACGCTGAATGCATGGAGGGGAAATCCGGCACAGTGGAATCAATAGTATTCGCCTTCTACACCCAAACCAAATAAGGCAAAGTCATATTTGACTGGGTCTTTAGGATCAAATTTTTTCAACCGATTGGTCAACTCAATAGCAGTTTGCCAATCGGTTTTTTTTCGCTTAATCAATCCCAATGATCGACCTACTCGATCCACGTGTATATCACAAGGGCAAACCAACTGACTAGGGGAAATATCCTTCCAAAGTCCAAAGTCGACACGCGAATCATCATTGCGGACCATCCATCTAAGAAACATATTCAATCTCTTGCAAGCTGATTTGCGAACAGGACGAGCTATGTGTTTGTAAGTCCGAATGGGATGATCCTCCAGAGAAAAGAAGTAATTGAAAAAACCGTTCAAATGGGTTTCCACATCTTCAGCATTCTCCTTTGCATCTTTAGTAAAAGCAGATTGAAGCGAAGTATGATTGGAATAATGATGCTTAAAAAACGCAATGAAATACAGCGCGTCGGTAGCGTTGAACGTGCGATGTTTGAATTGTAAGAAAGGCACTAGGTCTGAATCTGAATGATTGAGGATGAAACTATAAGGATCATTGTCCATATACTCAAAAAACTCAGTGCACTTGTTGATAATAGTGACTCGCTGACCCCACGCTAGGACAGCAGCAAGGAAACCTGCTATTTCAATATCCTGGAGTTTAGAAAACCGATGTGGAATGCTTATAGGGTCATGATCGATGAAATTAGGCCTGTTGTATTGATCTACCTTTTCATCTAAATAAGCCTTCAGGTCTTGACTCTTCACTTAGTCGAGATAATAGGAAACTTCAACTCTGGTTTTAGGATCAATCACGCCTAGTCGCTCAAAACAAATCGGCGAAAGTCGGATCATCACGTTCTTGTTGAGTCCAGTCTCCGGCAGCTTTCCCACTACTCTTACAAAGATCTTCTGATTATTCATCAGGTTGCGAACTTCCACCAAAGATCCTACGCTGAGGGTACGGTGCAATGCCAAATATTTGGTCGTTTTTGTAGAAGTATCGATCTTCCTGGCACTCCCCTCTTCTAAGATTTTGGTGAAACCACTATTGTCCTTTATTTGCTTCCTGGTTCCATACGGCAATATCTCCACTTCCTCTTTTACTAGTAGTTTTTCCTGATCTAGTTCACCTTTCACGATCAAGCGCTGACCGATGGTGAGATACGAATTCGGCAATCGATTCCAGTAGACTATACTATCTGGTCTCACACTGAACCTACTCGCTATAGATTCAAGTGATTCTCCTGTCTGAACTAAATACTCAGTGAACCCTTCTGGAATTTGGTCTTCCTCTTTAGTCTCCTTCTCAACTTCTTCTTTTTCCTCTTCATCCAATACTATTGACACTGCAGGTTGCTCGATCGTTCCAGGGATTCGAAGCATTTGTCCAATAGATATCTCATTGGATGCTAAGCCATTGAGTGATCGTATATCTTCTAATGCCACTCCATAGCTCTTTGATATGGCGTAAAGAGTCTCTCCTTGCACCACTTCATGAATACTCGTAGAATCGTCCAAAATTGCTTCCTCCGCTTGCCCTGACAGATCCACTTCTTCATTTTTACCTAGAGGAATTCTTAATTCTTGTCCTAGTGACAACTGGTTATCAATGATTGCATTAATCTCAATCATCTCATCTAGGCTCACATCATATCGCCTGGATAAAGAATATAGTGTCTCTCCCTTATCCACTTGATGGATGATATATTGAGCATCATTGATCTGTTCAACCCTAAGTGAATCCAGCGCATTCCCTTCAAAGGGTAAAATGGCCATGATGGTGATTAAAAATCCAAATATTTTATAATTCAATCGCATTCAATTGATTTCTGTTTTCAATAAATATGAGCATGTTGCCATAGATAAAAAATGAACCTGGAGCATATCCAGTCATACCTTGATCAATTTTTCTCCTCAAGATTTCCTCATCATTTCGTATCAGCACCAGAGTCCTATCAAAGTTTGTTCCGAAACGCTCATAATAGCAAATTATGATACAATTATGACCTTCAAAATATTCAAAGCCCAGTGCCAAAGACTCTAATTCTAGGTAGTCAACGATGGATTGTGCATTATCAGCATCTTTAGAGAAAAAAACGGGCGATTCCATTTTCACTGCTGCCTCGGATAAGGGCAAGCCCAGATCGATCTGACTTTCCTTTCTTGTGCTCAAATCAGAACCATACAAGATTCCATTTTTAACCAAGGTAAACTGCAACCCTTCAACGCTCCTAACCATTTTCCCAAGAGCTACATCATAGATTAGTAGATGCTTGCTATTAGGGTTCTGAGGATCACTAAATTGCTCCAGCAGCAACACAGGATATTGATAAGCTACAATAGATGTCCAAAGATCAGCGGATTTTATTTGAAAAGAATTAGGGGCACCTGTGGATAATTTAAGTTCCTCAAAATGAATGGATTGACTATCTAAGTCTCTCATTTCTAATATCATGCGGTCACTATAAGCATCTACCAATAGTTTCCATATCGTAGAATCAAACTTAAGCGAAAATCTAAATGATACTGAATCCACGTTGGATTGGAGATTTTTAGTGAAATTTGATAATAACCTATTTCGATTCTTCAAAAGATGAATGTTCGATCATTTCGAACTGATAAAGTTCGATTAAGGTTATACTTCAAAGTTAGACCACCAATAATGCTTAAAAAACTAATTTTCATATTCTTCATTATCCTTTCATTTCAGATCGTAGCACAGGATAGTACCACGCTCGTTTTCCATATGAAGGTACAATCTGACATTGATCCTAGAACCAATCGGTATACGGAGCTTGGCCTTGAGCGGGCAAAGGAAATTGGGGCTGATTTGATCATCCTAGAACTCGACACTTACGGTGGAGCCTTGAACGATGCAGATGAAATCAGAACACGCATCTTGAACTTTGAGCAACCTATCTATGCTTTTATCAACAAAGATGCGGCCTCTGCCGGTGCATTGATCTCAATAGCCTGCGATAGCATCTACATGGCGTCAGGGTCGAGCATAGGTGCGGCTACAGTAGTAACACAGGAAGGAGATGCAGCGCCAGACAAGTATCAGTCATATATGCGATCTATCATGCGATCCACAGCGGAAGCTACCGGACGAAATCCCTCCATCGCCGAGGGGATGGTGGATGAAGATATAGATCTCGACAGCATAGCCACCGAAGGAAAAGTGGTGACCTTCTCTGTCTCCGAAGCTTTGAAATATGGATTTTGTGAAGCTGAGGTGAAAGACATTGATGAAATCCTAATGAGATCCGGTATGGCAAACTATGAATTGGAAGAATTCTCACTAAGCATTAGCGAAAAAATTATCGCCCTTTTCCTCAATCCATTTGTTAGTGGTATTCTCATATTGGTTATTGTTGGAGGTATATATTTCGAGCTCCAGACACCTGGAGTAGGGTTCCCAATATTAGCTTCGTTCATAGCTATTGTACTTTATTTTACTCCTTATTACCTAAATGGTCTTGCGGAGAATTGGGAATTAATCATGTTCGGAGTGGGTGTGCTCCTAATCGCAGCTGAAGTATTCGTCATTCCTGGATTTGGGATTGCGGGCATTTTGGGCCTTCTCTTTACGCTATCTTCTCTAATACTGGTCATGCTCAATAATGACGCCTTAGATTTCTCTTTTGTGAAAATGGATGATTTGGTCATCGCTATAGCCACTACCATGGTTGGACTAGCTGGGAGTATTGTGGTGATGATTTTGGGTGCAGCCAGATTGGCCAATAGCAATGTGCTCAAAAAGGTGGCCTTGGTAGACACTCAGGATACCAGTCAAGGTTATAGCTCGAGTTTCTACAAGCAGAAGTCTTTGATTGGTAAAAAGGGCAAAACTCATACGGTTTTGAGACCAAGTGGCCGTGTAGAAATCGATGGTGAAATATATGATGCTTACACCCGAGGAAATTACATCGAGGAGGGCAAGAAGATTGAAGTTGTTTCTGATGAAGGTACTTCACTTAAGGTCAGAGAAGTAGCTAAAAAGAAAAGTAAGTCTAAAAAATGAGAATTCTTGGTGTCATCCCCTCTAGATACAATTCAACGAGATTTCCAGGCAAGCCCTTGGTGGATATAAAGGGCAAATCAATGATTCGGCGAGTTTATGAGCAAGCGAGCAAATCGCAAGCTTTGGAAAAGGTAGTGGTAGCCACCGATGACCAGCGAATATTTGATGAAGTGGTTTCATTTGGTGGCCAAGTCATGATGACCTCCGAGTCTCACAAAAATGGAACTGAAAGAACTTCCGAAGTTGCGGAGCGACTCACTGGATATGATTATGTTATCAATATTCAAGGAGATGAGCCATTCGTACATCCGGACCAATTGGATCTCCTTGCCAAGCAGCTGGATGGCCAAACTCAGATAGCCACATTAGTGAAAGCTATCACTCACGAAGCTGTGCTAGATGATCCCAATGAGATCAAGGTAGTCTTCAACAGAAATAGTGAGGCCCTCTACTTCAGCAGGGCCTGTATACCGTATTCGAGAGCATCTCAAAATAATAGATTACAACATCACAATTATTACAAACACATAGGCCTCTACGCTTACCAAACAGATGTTTTGAAGCAACTGAGCAAACAAAAACCGACAAACTGTGAAACTGCGGAATCATTAGAGCAACTCCGATGGATGGAGCATGGTTTTCAAATCAAAATTGAATTGACTACTTTGGATAGCCAGATGATAGATACACGCGAGGACTTAATGAAAATAGACCAATATCTTAACAGTACGTCATGAGAAAAATGATGAAAGTAATCACTTGGCTATTTATAGGTCTATCGGTGGTCTTTTTTTGGTTGTCGCTCAGGATGACTGAAGACAATTTGGAATACACCTTATATGCGGCAGCAATGATTGCTATAGCCTTTGGCGCAAATTTTCTATTGAAAAAATATGAAAAAGAAGAGAAGGAAAGGGAGTAAGTGCCTCAACTGTGGACTTGATTTGGAGGAGTCGTTTGACTACTGTCCGGCATGCGGTCAGGAGAATAACGACAATCAAGTCTCCTTCGGCAGCCTTCTTAATGACTTTTTTGCCAATTATTTTTCGTTAGATTCTAGATTTGGGCGAAGCGTAAAACCCTTCTTTTTGAAGCCAGGAGAACTCACCCGTGAGTTTATGGATGGTAAGCGTGTGAAATATGCGAACCCAATCAGGTTGTACTTAGTAGTGAGTCTGATCCATTTCTTTTTCTTCAGCTTTCATGCCGAGATCAGTTCTCAGGAAGGCGATCAGATCATTCAGATAGGTGAAAATGAACCAAGGGAAATAGCCACACTACCTGATACTTTAGTTCAAAAATCAGATGCTAAGAATACTTCTCCAGAAGTAGAGGAAGCAGTCGATAATGATATTGAAATAGACATGGAAGATAGTGATTGGCCTTTCTCAGATGAGGAGTGGGACATCATCTACGCCATGGCCAACAGCAAAGAATACGACTATAGTATTGCCACCATTGAAGATTCTGTCCACAATGACCAAAAATCTTTCACGGCTAGCTTTATCACTAGAAAAACAATCAAACTTCTGAAATCTGATAAACACATCATCAATGGAAAGATTGTGCAGAACATACCCCTTTCTATGTTTTTCTTGTTACCCATTTCAGCGCTATTGCTCAAAGCCTTATTCAGAAAAAGGCTTTATATCAATCACCTCATTCATACCCTACATCTTCATTCATTCGTTTTCATTACTCTAACTTTCTTCTGGATTTTGGTACTCTTCATTCCAGAACCAAGCGCCATCATCACAATACCGTTTCTATTGATGAATATTGGGTATGTGATACTTTCGTTCAGAAATACTTACCAGGTGAAATATATTACTGCCATCGCAAAGGTCAGTTTGGTTGGTTTTATTTATACCATACTTCTGTGTATTACGCTCATACTAGTGGTACTGCTTAGCTTGCTATTCTTTTAAAAAAATTGATTTTGGTCAAGCTTTCGATCATCATGCCAGTAAAAAATGGAGGGAAGTATCTTACCTCTTGCGTAGAATCCATACTATCTCAGTCATTTAATGATTGGGAATTGATCGTGGTGAATGATCACTCGGAAGATGACACAGCCGAAATCCTCGCTAAGTATTCGGTGAATGATTCCAGAATAGCCGCTTTCAATAATCCAAGGAAAGGAATTGTCAACGCCTTGGAGTTCGGCTTATTGCATTGCTGCGGTGACTTTGTGAGCAGAATGGATAGCGACGATATTATGCCTGAGCATAGGCTAGCCACCATGATCCAGGCGCTTGAGAAAAGCTCCAACGGCACTATCGTAACAGGACTTGTCGAGTACATAGGAGCAGCACCAATAAGCGAAGGGTATCAGATCTATGAACAATGGCTTAACCATGTCAACTTATCAGGATCTCAATGGGATAATATTTACAGAGAATGCACCATTGCATCGCCTAATTGGATAATCAGAAGGGAGGACCTGATCAAGTCAGGAGGCTTTGCTGATCTCGAATATCCTGAAGATTATGATTTGGTATTCAGGTGGTATCAATCTGGATTCAAAGTAAAGTGTCTTCCTCAAATCACACTATTCTGGCGCGAGCACTCAGAAAGAACTTCGCGCAACTCGGAGAATTACACTCAACAAGCCTTTTTTGAGCTTAAAATCAAGCGTTTTATTGAATTGGAACTTAATTATAGTACGCTCGTACTTTGGGGTAAAAATGCCAAAACAAAATTGGTGAGAGGAATTCTGGAAAGAAGCAATATACCATTCCATCTTTACGATTTAAGAGATTATAAACACATAGAGCAATACCCGACTAGTAAACTCTTGGTGGGTGTCTATCCGAGTGAATCAGAGCGCCAAAAACTCGAAAGCTACCTTGACTCCATTGGCCGAAGCGTTGGTAAAGATTGGTGGTATCTATAGGCGTTAGGCTCCTACTATGGATTTCAAAGCGATATCATTCGCACGAATAATATGCTCAATATCTGCATCGGTCAATACAGCCGAAACGAAAAGTGATTCAAACTGTGAAGGGGCTAAATACACTCCAGCCTGTAACATGATATTGAAATAGGTGCCAAACTTCTCGGTGTTGCATTTCTTGGCAGTGGCAAAGTCCACAACTTCCTCTTCGGTGAAAAACAAGCTGAACATGCTCCCTATCTGATTGATGCTGTACTTGAGGCCCAAAACATCCAAAGTCTCTTTATATCCTCTAACTATCCTTTTGGTATTAGATTCAAGCTTACCGTAGGTCTCTTGATGATCATTGAGATAACTCAATGTGGCAAACCCAGCGGCCATAGCTACGGGGTTACCAGATAATGTACCCGCTTGATAAACAGGACCTTGCGGAGACACATAGTCCATGATTTCTTTTTTGCCACCATAGGCTCCCACTGGCAATCCTCCACCGATAATCTTACCCAATGTGGTCAAATCTGGCAAAACAGCCAATCGCTCCTGAGCTCCACCTTTGGCCAGACGAAATCCCGTCATTACCTCATCAAAAATCAAGACGATCCCTTCTCGATCACAGATCGTTCTTAGCCCTTCGAGAAATCCTGCTTTCGGCAACACACAACCCATATTACCTGCAACAGGTTCGATAATGATAGCTGCTATTTCATCTTTATTCTCTTGTACAATTTGCTCTACGGCCTCCAAATCATTGAAAGGCGCCAGCAAAGTATCCTTGGCTGTACCCTCTGTGACCCCCGGACTATCCGGACTGCCCATGGTCATTGCGCCGCTACCTGCAGCGATCAAAAAGGCATCACCATGACCATGATAGCATCCTTCAAACTTCAAAAACTTATCACGACCAGTATAGCCCCTAGCCACGCGAACGGCGGACATTGTTGCTTCTGTACCCGAGTTGACCATGCGTACGCTCTCTATGGAAGGCACCATGTCACATATAAGCTCGGCAATTAAAACCTCTCTTTCGCCCGGTGCTCCGAATGATGCCGAATTCTCAACAGCTTTGATCACCGCCTCCTGCACCATTTCATTGGCGTGACCCAAAATCATTGGCCCCCAAGAATTGATCATGTCAATATACGAATTACCATCTTCGTCCAACATCTTAGATCCTTTAGCGGACTTAAAGAAAATTGGATCTCCTCCTACGGCCTTAAAGGCTCTCACTGGGGAATTTACTCCTCCTGGAATGGATCTTTTAGCTCTGTTAAATAAGGCTTTACTTCTCTCCGTTTTCATAATTCGCTCTATTCACTACTTCCAATTTGGACTCTTTGAACCTAATAATTGGCACTATTTGATTGTCATTGGCTGAGCCATATTTGTAGCCCTCATTCACCTTACCATCAATCTTAGCTCCTTCCCTGAGCCCCGTCTGAAAATATTTACCTTGACGATGCATCATCATACCAGCAAAATAAACAGTCTCATAACCTCTAAAATGGTTGATTGAAGGTTCTGTCTTGAATGTGCTTGACAACCGCTCTCTTAATTGCTCATAAGCGAGTCTTTCTGTATCGGCATAGTCAGGATTGGTCAACCCTACCTGAAGACGCTCCAATTGGCTATATGACAACATGGTAAAATCTAGCCAATCGCCATATCCATACAGCTTAATACTATCGCCTCTAGTCTCGATTGCAGAAATTAGATTGTTGGCAAACAAATTACTACGAGTAGCTGCCACAATGTGCCCAATACTGTCAGGCGCCATGTTGAAGAGCTTTTCATAATAGACGATCTCATGCTCATCTTCATCAAAACTGATAGGCAATACGAAGGAAGTATCTTTTTCCATTCGCTCCATTTCATCCGTCCTGATTCTTCGATTTTTAATAAATCGTGTTGGATCTGCCTCCATGATGGAATCCGCCATTTCCTGAGTCAAATAATCATCATACTGAGACCACAGTCCGTCAAGTAAGTCTCTTGAATTATCTTTTGTGATAGGCTGAAACAATACAACCTCGTATCCTGCTGATTCAATAGACTCCTTATATTTCGTCGCAAAGAGCGAATCTCTATCTGATTGCTCGTAGAACACCATAGCATAGGAGTTATCATTTTCGGTTGCGGCAAACTCCGCCATCTTTTTTGCCATGGTTTCATAGGTAGGTCTTATCAAGAATGAGTAAGGGTTCTCACCTAAGGCCTCCGAATTAGACGATATAGGATTGACCTTATTGATGCGGCTGTTTATGGAGAACTCATCGGCTGCTTCAATAGGCCCAGGAAATAACGGACCTATCATCAAATCGTGATTTTCAAATCCACTTTCGTTCAACAACTGTTTGGTAACGTCCTTGCGCCTCTTGGTGTCGTATGGATAAAGATTGGTTGGGTATCCACCCGCAGTTAGATCTTCGGCTGCTAATTGCATACCTTGATACATATCCATGACAAACTTATTCTGACTGATCACAGAGGTGTTTTCCAAAGATGAAAACAAGAAAGGAAGCAAAACTGCAATGTCATAAGTATCCTTCTTGATCAATGGAAATGACTCGCTAGCCAACTCATTGGGTTTCAAATCAAACTTCACTCTTAGGCTGTCCATCCTATCAAAATCCCGATCACTGTAGGACACATCATTTAGCTTGGATACCACTATTGAGGCAAGAAACCTATTATCAGAATTTCGATCAAATAGCTCCTCAAGCTCATCTAGAGAAAGTGAGCTTATATACTTGTCAATAAAATATGACTCAGCACCAGAGTTTAGAGATTGCTCTGTCAACATCGAGCCGTATTTCAATCCTCCTGAGATATCATTATTCTCATATGAGGCTCTCGCCAACCAATAGTACAACTCGGTACTATGCTCCCATCGAGGTGATTTTTGCAGGAGTTCCTTCCATGTGTCCATTGCCACCTTAAGGTCTCCTTGATGATACGCTGATAGCCCAAAATAAAATCTCGAATAATCTCCAAAAACAGCACTTTCAGAGAGTGCTCCAAAGGATGCCTTGGCACTACTGTATTGTTTTTCCTTGTAGAGACGCTTAGCTTCCAAGTACTGTGCTTGATCAGTTTGGGCCCAGGCTGACCCACAGATCAACAATAGAATAAGTATACTCAGATGTTTCATTCGAAATTCCTTTAGGTCAACGGTTATTCCCACTCTATGGTAGCTGGTGGCTTGCTACTGATATCATAAACCACGCGATTTACACCTTTTACTCTGTTGATGATCTTATTGGAAACTTCCGCCAAAAAATCATATGGTAAATGTACCCAATCAGCCGTCATGCCATCTAAACTTTGTACTGCCCTCAAAGCTACTACTTGTTCGTAGGTACGCTCATCACCCATCACTCCCACGGATTGTACTGGCAATAACATGGCTCCCGCTTGCCACACGTCATCATATAAACCGTGTTCTTTCAGGCCTGAAATAAAAATGTAATCTACCTCTTGCAAGATTCTCACTCGCTCAGCAGTGATATCTCCCAAAATTCTAATACCCAAACCAGGTCCAGGGAACGGATGTCTACCTAGTATATTTTGCGATATTTCCATTGCCCTTCCCACATTTCTCACCTCATCCTTAAACAAGAGTTTGAGAGGCTCAACCACCTTGAGATTCATTTTTTCAGGCAGTCCGCCAACGTTGTGATGAGACTTGATAGTCACAGATGGTCCATTGACAGATACTGATTCAATCACATCTGGATATATCGTACCCTGCCCCAACCATTTCACATCCTTGATCTGATGTGATTCTTTGTCGAAGGTCTCAATAAATACCCTCCCGATCGCTTTACGCTTATCTTCTGGATCTTTGAGTCCCTCAAGGGCCTTATAGAATTCATCCTTGGCATCCACACCTTTGATATTAAGTCCCATACCCTCATATGATGCCAGTACCTCCTCAAATTCATCCTTTCTTAGCAACCCATTATCAACAAAAATGCAGTAGAGATTCTTGCCAATTGCCTGATGAATCAACATGGCCGCTACAGAAGAATCTACTCCCCCAGAAAGGCCCATCACGACCTTATCATTACCAAGTTTGGCTTGAAGTTCCCTAACTGTATTTTCAACAAAAATATCTGCTGTCCAATCTTGCTTGGCACCACAGATATGCACTACAAAATTTCTTAACAACGTCTTACCATCAAGACTATGCGTCACTTCTGGATGGAACTGAATGCCATAAATTGGCTTGTCTTCTACCTTATAGGCCGCTACCGGTATACTTTCGGTATTAGAGATCACCTGAAAATCTTCTGGCAGTTGGGTGATCGTATCTCCGTGCGACATCCATACCTGACTATCAATTTCAATTTCTTTGAGAAGGTCATAATGCGCATTGATATGCGTCAACTTAGCTCTTCCATATTCTCTATGTTCAGAAGGCGTCACCAAGCCTCCGTGCTTATGCGCCAAAAGCTGAGCACCATAGCAAATACCAAGTATAGGGAAAGCTTCTAAAGCTTTGATATCTAAATCCGGTGCCCCTTCATCCAAGACCGAGCATGGGCTTCCCGATAGGATAATTCCCTTAGTATTTTCGTCAGGATCAGGAAAGTGATTGAAAGGGTGAATTTCACAATAAACATCTAATTCACGTACCCTACGAGCGATTAGCTGAGTATATTGCGAACCAAAGTCAAGAATAAGAATTTTGTCGGTCATGCCGCAAAATTAGCAGAATCAATCAAACCCAAAATTGATTTGAAGTATGATTTTGATTAAGTGGATAATTTAGATTCAAAGTCCAGTTATTTTATTGAAATGAACGAAGAGAACAAGAGATTAGCAGAGTGCAAGGAGGGCGTAAAATGGAAAGAATGGGGGCCCTATCTATCTGAAAGACAGTGGGCTACAGTAAGAGAAGACTATTCTGAGTCCGGAAATGCTTGGGAGAACATTGTTCATGACCAGGCTAGAAGCAAATCTTATCGATGGGGAGAAGATGGAATTGGAGGATTTTCAAATGAAGACCAAAGAATCTGTTTCGCTTGGGCCTTTTGGAATGGCCATGATAGCATCATCAAAGAGCGACTCTTTGGCCTAACAGGACATGAAGGTAATCACGGAGAAGACGTGAAGGAGTTGTACTATTATTTAGATAGTACACCTACACACTCCTATATGAAGATGCTCTACAAGTATCCGATCAATGCTTTTCCTTATTCTGACTTAGTTCTAAAAAATCGTAAACTGTCTAAAAAAGAGCCGGAATATGAGCTAATAGATACTGGAATCTTTGACAAAGATGAGTACTTCGACATATTCATGGAGTACGTCAAGGTAGGACCAAATGACTTTATCTTAAAAGCAGAGGTACACAATAGAAGCAATAAGGATGCTGACCTTAAACTACTTCCCACATTTTGGTATCGTAATACATGGTCTTCCGGAAGAGACACCACCATTCCTGAAATCTCCGCGATAGATCAGAAGACAATGCTCATTAAGCATCATCTGCTCGGAGACTACTATGTTTATTTTGGTGATGACCTGGATGAGCAAGTCTACTGTGACAATGCTACGAACCGCGTCAGACTTTACGGTATCCCTAACAAGCAATCCAAATACCCCAAAGATGGAATCAACGACTATATAGTCAACAAAAAGAAAACCATCAATAAGAAAATGACAGGCACCAAAGCTTCGGGTGTCTATCAATTGACTGTCCCAGCTAATGGGTCTAGATCTGTGACATTTAGAATGTCAAATCAACCACTCGAGAATCCATTGAGTGATGTTCCTATGCTGTTTGATCAACGAAAAAATGAAGCAGACGCGTTCTATAATGAGCTACAGGCTAAAATTGATAATGATGATCTGAAAAACATCCAGCGTCAAGCTTTTGCGGGAATGATGTGGAGTAAGCAGTTCTATTATTACAATGTAAAAAACTGGATTCATGGTGATCCCGGTAGATTCAAACCTTCGGAAGGAAGAAAGAAAGGAAGGAATTCGGAATGGCAGCATATGTACAATTACGATATCCTTTCCATGCCTGACAAATGGGAATATCCTTGGTTTGCTGCTTGGGATTTGGCTTTTCATTGTATTCCCATCACTCGGATTGATCCGGATTTCGCTAAGGAGCAGCTTTTGCTTCTCCTTAAGGACAGATACTTACATCCCAACGGCCAGATTCCGGCTTACGAGTGGAATTTTAGTGATGTCAATCCACCAGTACACGCATGGGCTGTGCTGAGAGTGTTTCAGATAGACAGAGAAGAAACCGGCAAACCGGATTTTGATTTTCTGCAAGCTGCATTTCACAAACTGTGCATCAATTTTACTTGGTGGGTCAATCGTAAGGATACTGAAGGAAACAACGTGTTTGAAGGCGGATTCCTCGGATTGGATAACATCGGCGTATTTGACAGAAATCACCCGGTGGTGGAAGATGCCAGACTTGAGCAAGCAGATAGCACGAGTTGGATGGCTATGTTTTCGCTTAATATGCTTCGCATAGCCCTAGATCTATCTATGGAATATCCTGTCTATCAGGATATGGCAGGTAAGTTCTTTGAGCATTTCCTTTACATAGCTGGCGCAATGAATAGCATTGGAGATACAGATGTTGATCTCTGGGATGATGAGGACAACTTCTACTACGATGTGATGCACACACCAGATAAGCCTAATCAAAGAATGAAGGTGCGATCAATGGTTGGGTTGATTCCTTTGTTTGCTATTGAAATACTAAGAAAAGAAGTCTATGGAAAGCTTCCAGAATTCAAGGATCGTTTGGATTTCTTCCTACAAGAACGACCAAAGCTAGCATCCATGGTAGCTAGATGGGAAGATCCGAGCAAAGGTGAACTTAGGCTCCTTAGTATATTACGTGGATTTAGGATGAAACGTATAGTGGAACGAATGACGGATGAGGATGAGTTTTTATCCAAATACGGCATCCGGGCATTATCAAAATACCACCTCAAATACCCTTACAAGCTGGAGATAGACGGTAAAAAATTGGAAGTGGCCTACCTCCCGGGAGAATCGGACTCATCGTTTTTCGGAGGTAATTCCAACTGGCGTGGACCTATCTGGTTTCCTGTCAATTACCTGATCTTGGAGTCTCTACTCAAATATTCTTACTACTATGGAGAAGACTACAAAGTCGAATTTCCATTAGGTAGTGGTGAAAAAATGACATTAAGGGAGATCACAAGGCAGATTTGTTATCGACTTATGAGTATTTTTATGAAAGATGAAAACGGAAATAGGCCTGTATACGGAAACAATAAAAAATTTCAGACCGATCCGCATTTCAAAGATCACATCTTATTCTATGAGTATTTTCATGGTGATACCGGACTTGGACTTGGTGCCTCACACCAAACCGGGTGGACTGGCTTAATTGCTGAAATGATTCATCGTTATCATGCTTAAAGACTAAGATTAAAAGAACCAAATAAACCATCAACCCTAAACATCACTCGCCCATGCCCAAGTTTATTCTATTGATTCTCATAGCCTGTATCGGTTGCACTGCTGAGGCACAAAAAAAGCAACCAAAATTGGTAGTGGGAATAGTGGTGGATCAAATGCGTAATGACTATTTGCAGAGATATGCGCCCAATTTCGGAGAAAATGGGTTCAAGAGATTAATCCGTGAGGGGTTCAACGCGCAAAACACGCATTATAACTACATCCCTACTTATACGGGACCAGGTCACGCTTCTATCTACACAGGCACTACACCCAAGTACCATGGGATAATATCCAACGACTGGTACAGCAAAGTGCTCAAAAGAAATATGTACTGTGTAGGTGACTCTACCGCCAATGGTTTGGGTGGAAGCAAAATGAACGGAAACAAATCACCAAGAAATTTGCTAGCTACCACCATTACCGATGAACTAAAAACAAGCAATAATTTCCAGTCAAAAGTGTTCAGTGTGTCGATTAAGGACAGAGGAGCTGTGCTACCCGCGGGACATGTCGCGGATGGAGCCTTTTGGTACGATTATAAGACGGGGGAGTTCATGAGTTCTGATTTTTATTTTGACGAATTGCCAAGTTGGGCTAAGCGTTTCAACGAACAGAAGTTGGTAGATAAGTACTCCAATCAGGTTTGGGAGACACTATTGCCCATGAAATCTTACGAACGCTCATTCCCTGACGACTCGCCATATGAAAGCGGCTTCAAAGGAAAAGACACCCCTACTCTTCCTTATGACCTAGCTGAGCTAAGAACCAAAAATGAACCATACGGACTCATTAGATCAACACCTTTCGGTAACAATCTAGTACTTGATTTTGCCAAAGAGAACATAAAAGCTGAAGAACTAGGCAAGGGGAGCGTCACAGATTTTATGGCAGTGAGCCTCTCATCTACGGACTATGTTGGTCACAATTTTGGGCCGAATTCAGTGGAATTAGAAGATACCTATGTGAGGCTTGATCGTGATCTTGAAGACTTTTTGGATTTTCTTGATAAGACTGTAGGTGAAGGCAATTACCTCTTGTTTCTGACATCTGATCACGGAGTGGTGGCCAATCCACAATACTTAATCGATAACAATCTACCTGGAGGATTTTCTGACAATATGGAGGTGAAGAAATTCATTAAAAAATCTCTAAAAGAGATTTTGGGAGAAGGTGACTTTTTGGAGAGTTTCTCCAATGGACAATTATTTTTCAATGAATCAGCAATCCAAGGCATAGGAAGAGATGTAGAGGTCACAGAGCGATACCTTGCTGATCGCTTGCTGGAATTACCCGAAGTAGCAGAGACATATATTGGTAGCGATATGACATCTCGTGAATTTGATAACCCCACTGCTAGTTTGATTAAAAATGGCTACAACAATCAACTATCAGGCAATGTAATGTTGGTCTTGAAGCCCGGGTATCTACCGATGTACGGCAATAGTAAAAAAGGAACATCGCATGGGTCTGGGTATAACTATGATACGCACGTTCCGCTACTTTTCTTTGGCACCAATGTACCTAAAGGAAGCACCAACCGTAAGACCTACATCACGGACATTGCTCCTACGCTATCTGGATTGTTAGAAATTACGCTCCCCAATGCGGCAGTACTAGGAGAACCAATACAAGAAATTTTCGAATGAATAATATAGGATTCCTGTTTGATATGGATGGTGTGATTGTTCCCAATCACGAATACCATTACCTCGCTTGGCAAGAAACAGGTAAGAAATACGGTGCGAAGATTGACGAAATCTTCTATATGGAAAAGATGAACGGGCGCACGCTGGCCGAGCTTGTGAAGGTGGTCTTTGAGGGTAGAATCACAGGAGACGATATCCTAAAAGTAAGCAACGAAAAAGAAGCCATATATCGTGAACTTTATCGACCTCATCTCGCTCCTACCCCTGGTCTCATGGATTTCCTGGAGGAATCTAAAGACAGAGGCGTTCCAATGGTAGTAGGAACCTCTGCGCCTGAGGAAAACGTGATTTTTACTTTGGATGGCTTAGGCATTCGGAATTACTTCAAAGGTGTGGTAGATGCAAGCATGGTGAAAAAGGGTAAACCAGAACCAGAAGTTTACCTGAAAGCCGCAGAAATGATCCAAAGAGACCCTACAAGATGTATTGTATTTGAAGATGCTATCTCAGGAATCCAAGCTGGAAAAAACGCCAAGGCCAAGGTAATAGGTCTCGCTACTTCGCATGCAAGAGAAGAACTCAACGCTGATTTGATCATCGATAACTTCGAAGATCTAAAATGGTCTGAAATAGAAAAATTAATGTCGTGAGGAGAATTTTAACCTTACTGGTTGTGCTGGTTTGTTTGAGCGCTGAAGCTCAGGATTTTTCTATTGCCAAACTTCAGTACGAAGGTGGTGGTGATTGGTATAGCAACAAAACAGCCCTCCCCAACCTCATCAGGTTTTGTAACCAAAACCTTAAGACCAATATTGCGCTAGCAGATGAAGTGGTAGCTGTGGGGAGTCCAGAGTTGTTCACTTATCCTTTTGTGTACATGACAGGCCATGGCAATGTGGTCTTTTCTGATGACGATGCAGAAAACCTGAGAAACTACCTGATCTCAGGCGGCTTTCTGCACATTGATGACAACTACGGCATGGACCCGTATATCCGACTTGAAATCAAGAAGGTTTTTCCTAATCTTGAGTTTGTAGAGTTGCCTTTCGACCATCCTATCTATCATCAAAAATTCAGTTTTAAGAATGGACTCCCAAAAATTCACGAACATGACAGTAAGCCAGCCCAAGGTTTTGGACTGATCTATAAAGGTCGTCTTGTGTGCTACTATTCATACGAAAGTGACCTTGGCAATGGCTGGGAAGATCAGGTGATTCATGGTGATCCCGAAACCGTAAGACAGCAAGCCTTGAAGATGGGCGCAAATATCATCAGCTACGTGTTTACCAGGGATTAATGTACTGGCACTAGACTCAGGCTATATTAATTTCTCTTATTGCTCCAATACATTTTGACTTCAAGTTTTTTACTCCCTGTCCTACCAATTAGAAACATATTTTGACTATCAAAAACGATCATAACAATTATGAGCAATGTGTTCTAATTGCGAATATTGACATTCTTGAAGTTAACCAATTCAACCAGGCAAATCGCACAAAAAAGAAACACCGAGCGCTGTAACTAATAGTTGGCAAATTGACTATCTTAATGATCTTAAGTAAACAATATCATAAGATTTGTTAGCACAAAATATGAAGCAATTTGGTCTATTGGCTCTGTTAACCTTGTCATTCTGTGCCAATGCAGATGTCATTGACAGTCTGAAGCAGGAGCTCATAAATTCTCCAGATCAGGCCATCGAGATCAATCTTGCTTTGGCTGAAAAATACAGCCAGATTGACTTGGATTCCATGCTCTATTTTGCCCAATCTGCAAGAGACAGAGCGGCGGACTTAGAAGATATGAGCTCATTGGTAGAGGCTTACAATCTTATTGGTGTTTGCTTTTTGTATGCTGAAGATTATTCATCGGCTGAAATAAATATCAAAGAAGGCTTAGAAGTAGTCAGGAACAAAATTGACTCGTCAGAGATTTCAGCATTATTATCTAATTACGCTTCGAGCTTCTTCTATCAGGAAAGACACGTTGAAGCCCTTAAGATTAGATATGAAGTGGAGAAAACGCTAAAAGAGGGTCCATCTAACTGGCGCCTATCACATTATATTAATATGTCAGCAATCTTTGGTGAATCTCGGCTTTTTTCTATTGAAGAAGAGTATTTATTTCAAGCACTAGAAGTCGCTTTTCAATTAGAAGATCAAAAGGCTCCCTATCGAATTTATGACAACTTGGCATCTCTTAAGATAGATCAGGGCCAACTTGATACCGCCTTGGTTCTTCTAAAACAAGTATATGTGTATAGTCTTGAGAATGATATCTACAACGTACCCTATATCTTAAATCAAATGGCTGATATCTATGGGAAATTGGATCAAAAAGACTCTATGGAATACTATTATCGAGAGGCTATTCATGTAGCGGAGGAGTTTGAATTGGGCGTGTCCATGGCTGACCTTCAGATTAGTCGCGCTTATCTCAGTCTGATTAACGAAAATCTCGATAGCAGCCTCTACTTTGCCAATATAGTCCATGAGTACGATAGTGAGCAATATGAAGACGACCTAAATAATCTATACTGGTTGGTGTATGATAAAAAAGGAAATACCGACAGTGCATATGCCTATTTGCAAAGACTTTATAAGCCGAATAATGAAACTGATTACCAACATGCTGCGACGCTCAGCCGGATGCACTACATGAAACAAATCATGGAAGAGCAGCAGGAAAATCAAAAACTAAATGTTGAAAATGAGCAAGCCAAGAAGGATAATTTTCTACTCATTACGATCGTCTCTATCACAACTATAGTAGCGATAGTGATTTTACTCCTATTAATCTATTCTTATAGAATTAGTCAGGAACGAAATCACGCTTTGATGCTCAAAAACCAAGCAATGAAGAAACTCGAAACTTCATTTTCCATTAACAACAAATTGCAGCAAATGATTAGCCATGATTTCAAAGGTCCACTGGCTAATATTATTTCTCTTTTGGAATTAAATACCAAACTTCAAAATCCTGATATTTTAAATAAAGCGCTTCCGAGTATTATGGGCCAGGTCAACTCTCTACTTCACGTTTTTGACTCTGTACAGCGGTGGACCATGCTGCAAAATGACACATTGAAAATCATTCCAGAAGAATTTGAGTGGAACACGGCTATTCAAAATACTATTGACGTAGTGAAACCACAAGCTACTTCAAAATCGATTGAGATCAATTCGGAAATGGTTGGCAACATAACGCTAAGCACAGATCGAATTATCATTGAAACCATAGCTAGAAACCTGCTTAATAATGCGATAAAGTTTTCTCCAAAAAACAGTATCATCAAGGTTACAGCTGCCTCCGAAGGTGCTACTCTTACTTTTTCGGTCATTGATCAGGGGGTTGGCATAGATCAAGACACCCTAAAAATTCTTAATGATGAACAAAGAGTCACCAAAAAAGGAACCGAAAATGAAGAAGGAACGGGACTTGGACTGGCGATGATAAGAGAATTTCTAGTTTTGCTAAAAGGCTCCATGAGTATCTCAAGCGAGGCGGAGAAAGGAACTAGAATCGAAGTGCGGATACCCGATATAGTGGCTGTTTGAGAAGCCATTGTTGAAGCTTACGCTGGACTTTTTCCAGAATAGGCTATGGTCAACTTTTACCAATTAAAATGAATATAGGTTCGATCAACAGCTCTTTAAGCACAAATCGTCGACATGAAGTAACTGTGGCTATTGCTCCAGTTTGATGTGATCAATGACTATTCTCATTCAATCAAAACCAAATCTTCTTTTAGAAGACCTCTAATGCCTTAGATGAACAACAGTAACACTATCAACCTTATTGGAAGACTCCAGAAAATCGGATACAAACAACAATTATTGTTTCAAAAGAATAGGATATATCTGGAATCAAAGTCTTTAGCGCTTAATAGCAATGACTTGTTTTTCGTTGATGCGGGCTATTTCAATAAAGTTTCTACAGAATACATTTTTGCTATCTCATCTCCTATGCATAAAGTGAAAGGCTGCCTTTTGCTTAACCAATCACAATATGATGCGCTACTCGAAAATGGGTTTGAAGACAAATTCTCATTCGATGTAGAACATTTTAACGAATCTAAACCTGCCCTGAAGATCAAGAGGCAGTATGGTATGCGAAAGATTTCTCAATCAGAATTTGATCCTGAGCGATACATCTTCAGAGTAGGTTTCTCAGATTTTCCTTCTTGTCCTTTTGGAAATACATTTATGGGTTTAGGCTATGACTTAAAAAAGAAAGAATATGTCAGGCTCTCACCGGCTATTCTGAAACAAAAGAATTTAACTACTGAAAACAACTCCAACCCACAGTAAAAGACAAAAACGTTGACGGAAATAGTAAAAGGTGAATTTTTGATGCAGATCGATTTTTTTGGAGATTATGATGACCAGTTGTTAGGTTAAAATTTAGTTCAGGTGTTTTATCATTCTAGATTGATAAGCATAATTAACAACCCAAATAAAACAATCCTATGCCGACAGAAATATTGCAACACCATCAAAAGGCTATCGATAATCTTACTGAGGAATACCAGAGCGATCCTAAATATCTGGCATTGATCATAGGAGGATCTGTAGCCAAGCAATGCGCCAGACCGGACTCAGATGTGGATTTCATGATTGTTGCGACAGAGGATGAGTATGCTCGGCGAATAGCTGTTGGCGATCTCTTTATCAATAGGACTGATCTTTGCGACTATGTGGGTGGCTATGTAGATGGCAAGGTGATCAATATGCAATATCTCTCAGATGTAGCTGAGAAAGGAAATGAACCATCAAGAGCTGCCTTTGACGGAGCATTTCTCGCTTATTCCAGGGTGGATCAACTCGAATCTCTTTTAGACAAGATTGCGCATTATCCTGAATCGGGTCATAACGAAAGGATCAAGTCTTTCTATGCCATGGCATTCATTCAAAACTGGCTTATGGGTGAGGCGAATCGGCATGACAATGTCTACACCAAAGCAAGAGCAGCGTCTCAACTTGCCTTGTTTGCCAGTCGGCTAATCTTGGCTCACAATAGAGTACTCTACCCCTACCACAAGTGGATGCTCCACTATCTTGAGAAATGCGAGCGAAAGCCAAAAGACTTCTTAAAAAACATCGAAGTGCTGCTGAAAGAACCCAATTCCAAAAACGCCAATAAACTTTTCCAAAGCATTCAAGAATTTGAAAACTGGGGAGTCACGGATCATCAGGCTTATATGTGGTTTATGGAAAAGGTAGAGTGGCGCTGGATGAGTGAAACCACTTCATTGGAAGATCTGTGATTAAATAAGAGTTGACAAATCAAATATTGAATTCTCCTACAACCCAGTTAGGGTTTCAAACCCTAACTGGGTCAACAGACTCCCAATGGAAAGAAACGAAGCTTGAGTAGCATTTCACAAAATTCTCGCCAATATGCTATCTTTATGATTCACAAATTTCCGCTATGCCTACTACCTTTTCTTGTCTTGCGATAGATGATGATTCATTGTTTTTAAGAAAATTGTCTGTCTTTGTAGAATCAATCGAGTGGCTCGACCTTGTCAAAACAGTCAACAATCCTGTCCAAGGAGCAAAAGCCATTTTTGAGGTTGAACCTGACATATTATTCTTGGATATGGAGATGCCTCATGTAGATGGCAACTACCTTATCGATTGGATTGGCCCGAGACTGGCCAAAATGACAAAGCCACCGAAAATCATTATCGTTTCATCCTTAAATTTTTCTGACGAGGAAAAACAATCAAGCGTGGCAGGTTATATCAATAAGAGTCAGGTAACCAGTGCAGAGAACCTTAGTCAACTTGTAAAAGGTATTATTGATTGATATCAAGATGCATGAGCCGGAAAGCTGACTGTGAAAGTCGTTCCTTTTCCCTCTTCGCTCTTCACAGACACGCTGCCTTTATTCAATTTCATAAATTCATTCACGAGCTGCAGTCCTAGGCCTACGCCTTTTTCACCTTGTGTTCCATAGGTGCTCTTTTGTCCGGACAACTTAAATATTTCATCAAGTTTCTCCTGAGCTACTCCAATTCCCGAATCTTTCACTGCAATACTCACTTGATCACCTCCACTTTCTGACGAGATCTCAATCTTCCCATTTTCTTCAGTGAATTTCAATGCATTGTTGATCAAGTTTCTGAAAACAGTCAAGGTAGTATTTAGGTCTGCCCAGATTGTGGTTCCTGGTTCTATTGCATTTGAAATGGTAATGTTTTTGACTTTGGATGACGAATGAAAAATCTGGACCAAATCATCTATCATTTGATGTGCCTCTATCTGTTCTGGTTCGTATGGGATGATACTCAATTCTGAAGAAGCCCAATTGAGCAAATTGTCCAAAAGCCTGGAAAGCTGATCCGTAGCCTGTCCTACCTCTGAAATCATTTCTTCCAACTCATCATACTTCTTGCTTTTGATGTAATTTTCCAAAATGGCCCCAAGGCCTTGGAATGAATTAACCGGACCTCTCAAGTCATGTGAGATAATGGCAAAAAATCGGTCTTTCAGTTTTTTCTGAGCGTTGATTTCATCTAGATAGATTTTCAGTGTGTCGTTTTCCCTCAAGGTTTCAGCACTTTCCTTTTGCTGCTCTACTCGCTTGATAGTCTTAGTCATTGTCACTTCCAAATCCTTGAAGTCTATCGGCTTGGTGATGAAATCAAAAGCACCCAAGTTCATGGCAGTACGGATATTCTCCAAATCACCATAGGCTGAGACTATGACCGTCTCGAGGAAATAATTCTTAGTGTTCAATTCTCCTAGCAGTGCCAATCCATCCATCTCAGGCATGTTGATATCAGTCAATACTAGATCAACATCTTGGTTTTGATCTAATGACTCAAGAGCTTCTCGTCCATTGCCAGCGAAAAGAAAATCATAATTTTTCTCTTTGATTTGCTTCCGAAAACGTTGCCTGATCAATGCTTCCAAATCCGGCTCATCATCTACTACAAGAATACGAGTCATGCGTTTAGAGATTTGATTCTTTCCTTTAGCAAGTTGAAATCGAGTGGTTTTGTGAAGAATTCCTCTGCACCTAAATCGTGGGCAGTATCCTTATTCTCTTGATCACCATATGCCGATATCATCATGATGATGGGCGGTGGTGGCGTATAGTCTTTCTTGACTTTTTCCAGCAATTGCAGTCCGCTCATGCCTGGCATGTTGATATCAGATAGGATAAGACTATTCTGATGTCCATTTTTATCTAGATAAGCCAGCGCCTCTTCGCCAGATAATACAAATTCCATCTCAACCTCTTTGTTTCTGATTTCCTTTCGGAACCGTTGCTGGAACATCGGTTGGATGTCTTTCTCGTCATCTACAACTAGTATTTTCATGTTAGTTTTAGTTAATCGGTAATGAAATAATAAATTTAGTTCCTTTTCCTTCTTCACTCTCTACTTTGATCTCTCCTCCGTGACCTTTGGTCACTATGTCGTAGCTCATGCTCAAACCCAATCCAGTTCCTTCGCCTGTTGGCTTAGTAGTGAAGAATGGTTGAAAAATCTTTTCCTTGATGTCGTCAGGAATGCCAGAGCCATTATCTGAGACGGTGATTAACACCCCCCTTTGTTCCCCCTCAAGTGGGGAAATTAGTTTAGTGCTTACAACAACCTCTGGTTTCTCAACACCTTTCACCGCTTGAAATGCATTGTTAATCAAGTTCAAAATAACGCGTCCTATATCTTGAGAGACTACTTTGACTTTAGGAAGGTTTGGATCAAGATCGGCTTTGAAATCTGCATTAAATGACTTGTCCTTTGCTCTCAGGCCATGATAAGCTAATCGGAGATACTCATCCGCCAAAGCATTGATATCAGTCAGCTCCTTCTCTACTGAGCCAGAACGCGAGTGCTGCAGCATACTCTTTACTATTTCCTCGGCGCGCTTGCCATGGTGGTTGATTTTGGTTTCGTTTTCCGAGAGGTCTTTTATGATGGCAGAGACTTCCTCTTGATCATTTTGCGCTACAGCATCTTTTAGTTCATCGAGCAACTCCTTATTAAGATCCGAGAAGTTATTCACGAAATTCAGCGGATTCTGAATCTCGTGGGCTATGCCGGCGGTTAGTTCTCCTAAAGAAGCCATTTTCTCGGAGTGGATGAGTTGGGTTTGGGTGGATTTGAGTTGGTTATATGCTGATTCAATTTTCCTACTTGATTTCTGTTTTTGTCTACTTCCACGATAAATAATGATTATAACAACAACCAAAAAAAACGACCCTCCTAACAGGGCATTCATTATTATTCTATTATCATAAAGCCTTTTTTGATTTTCGCTTTCAATTTTTCTAAGAGATTCTTTCAGTTTGATTGATTGGATTTTATTGATGTTGGCCTGATTATAAATAGATGAGCTAAGAGCTGTCTCCATTTTTGAATAAAAAAATGCACTATCAAGTTGATCGTTTAGTTCATATACTATGCTCAAATATTTTGCTCCAAGCAAAATAAGATATTCATTAACCTCAGCTTTTCCACGCTTTATCAAAGAATTAGCCTCTTCTTTAACTTTATTGAATTGATGTTTTTTAATTAAATGAGGTAAATAAAATTTACCTCCTACTAGCAATACCTGATTTTGCTGATTGGAAATAGGGATGGCTTTTGCTCTTGAAAAGTACTCATCCGCCTGACCATAATCATCTTTTAGTGAATAGGCATAAGCAATAGTTGCTAACGCTATATGTCTTATATTCGAACTCTTGACCTTCTTGTTTATTTCCAATGTGCGTTTTCCATGATATAAAGCGGAATCAGGTGAGTTTACATAAGCAAAATATTGAGCCATATTATTGTGATATTGAATAAGCATCCAATAATACCTCGGATGATCTTTCTGAGGGATATACTTTATTCCTTCAATCGTATTCAAACGAGCTTCTTCATAGTTTTTTAAATCAAAATAACTGGATGAAATATCATAATATATTGAACTAATTCTTCTTTTGTCACCGACTTTTATGGCCAGAGGAAGCGCCTTATAGTAGTATTCAAATGCAGAAACATTATCTCCTCTTGTTCCATCAAAATAGAATCCAATATAATTGTATCCAATCGCGAGAAGAGAATCATTATTTAGTTCTTGAGCAATAACAATGAGCTGCATACACTTAGCTGAATCTGTATTGGAACCATTATATGCTTCCTGAAGAAGTTCCAATTCTACCTTTCGAAACTGCTCTAAAAGCTTACTCTCTTGAGAATATGCATTAAAGACCAAGAAAGTGAAAACAAAAATTTGAATGGTTCTTTTCACGCCTAGCATTTTAGTGCAATAGTAAACCTAGTTCCAATTCCTTCTTCACTCTGAACCTTCAATTCTCCTCCATGCCCTTTAGTCACTATGTCGTAGCTCATACTCAGTCCTAAACCAGTTCCTTCTCCCGTTGGCTTGGTGGTGAAGAACGGCTGAAAGATCTTTTCCTTGATGTCGTCAGGGATGCCTGAGCCATTGTCTGAAACAATGATTAACACCCCTTTAGCCGAAACGTCGGACCGCCCTCCCTCAAGTGGGGAAATCAGCTTGGTGCTTACAACTACCTCTGGTTTCTCTACACCCTTCACGGCTTGAAAGGCATTGTTGATCAAGTTCAAAATGACACGCCCTATATCTTGAGAGACTACTTTCACCTTTGGTAGATTAGAGTCAAGGTCAGCTTTGAAGTCAGCATTGAATGACTTGTCTTTCGCTCTCAGTCCATGATAGGCCAATCGAAGGTACTCATCCGCCAAAGCATTGATATCTGTCAGCTCCTTCTCTACCGAACCTGTACGCGAGTGCTGCAGCATACTCTTCACTATTTCCTCAGCGCGCTTGCCGTGATGATTGATCTTGGTTTCATTTTCCGAGAGGTCTTTTATGATGACAGAGACTTCCTCTTGATCATTTTGCGCCACTGCGTCTTTGAGTTCTTCAAGTAACTCCTTATTCAGATCAGAGAAATTGTTGACAAAGTTGAGTGGGTTCTGAATCTCATGGGCTATGCCGGCGGTTAGTTCTCCCAAAGAAGCCATTTTTTCGGAGTAGATGAGTTGGTCTTGGGTGGATTTCAGTTGCCCGAGTGTACGACCAAGCTCCTCGTTTTTTGATATAAGTTGATCGTTCGATTTTCTCTTATTCAAAAATGCGAGTATTAACGTAGCGGCGGAAATTGCCAATAAAATGGCGATTCCAATTAAATAATAATTTGTTGTTTTACTATTCTCTGCTTCATTTTTCAGCACTGCCATTTGGATAGCAGCAGCTTCCATTTCCTTTTCTATTTCATAATTAATCGACCTCACACTATCAGCTTCGGACACCATTTTGTGCTGTAACTCTTGAAGAGTTCTCAGGGCATCAGACTCTTTTCTATGTTCTCCTAATTGCTGATAAGTATCTGCTAGCAGTTTAATCTCTTTTTGAAGTTCGAATCTGGCATTTCTGTTCTTCAGTACACTGATCTCCGGCTCAAGTAATTTCGGAATAATAGAGAAGTTGTTCATATTATACATGACAAGAGAATTATAGTACTCTGGCAGCAGCGCACCGAAAGGTGAAACTGTTGGTATCTGGTATGTTTCTTTGATCCACTTACTCTCTGCTACCGCATTCAAAGCCAAATCAAACTCCCCCCTTAAAAGGTAATTAGCTGCTCTTTCCTGATAGTAAAAAGCACTATCCATTACTGAGCCAAAACTTGCAATCTTATTTAGGGCACTTTGAAAATAAAAGTCACTACTATCGGGTCTCAAAAGTGACTCTGCTTTTGCAAGATTCAAAAACATATACGCTTCATCGCCAACCAAATTAGTCGAATCTATCATGTTTAGATACTTTACGCCTAATTTCAAATACCGCTCTCCCTGCTCAATATCACCGTCATCTATAGATAGTACCCCCAAAATCATGCAGCGGTTAACTTTAGCGGATAAGCCCAACAATCCACCAACCCAAGTATTCCAATCAGTCATTGGCTGACTATTGTCTAGGTATTCCAATGATTTAAGAAAATGATAATTAGCTTTTTCGTTTAGACCAAGTCGATTGTAAAAACCACCAAGTACGTAATGAACTGTAGTAAGTCGGGAGGAATCTTGATCCCTTTTGGCTGAGGCAGCTAATTCGCTATAATACCTGATACCATCATATATCCTATCACTATTCCTAAACGGTATTCGCGCATGTCTCAAAATTGCCAAAAGTGCATACTCTTCACTCTTTGACTTGGGTTGGTCATGGGTTTGTGCGAATTCCATGGCATACTGAATGGCGTCATATTTGGCCGATACTGTCACTATTAATGCACTCGGAAAGTAAACTGAGAGAATTATGCGATAATAATCATCATCATTCAGAACATCCTTAAGTCTAGATATTTCTGACTGCACGGTGGTTTCATACAATAATGATACAGTATCGCTCGGTACTTGAACCCAATTAATCACACGGTTATAGGCAGCAGTATCTTGATTAGTTTTTATAGCGCTCAGCAAGTCTGATAATTGTTGGTCACTATTGGATTGCGCTCTTAAAGGAGTGGCTAATACAGCTATGAATAAGCACACCGAAATAATGGCAATGGGCAAATACAGGCTTCTGTGTGAATATATCTTCATTGTTATCTAATTCGGCAATTATATTGGCAAGGTGAGGCTGAAAGATGTTACATTGACCTGATCACTATTTAATTCTAAAGTCCCTCCATGTCCCTTTGTCACTATGTCATAGCTCATACTCAGTCCTAAACCAGTTCCTTCGCCTGTTGGCTTGGTGGTGAAGAACGGCTGAAAGATCTTTTCCTTGATGTCGTCAGGAATGCCTGAGCCATTGTCTGAGACGGTGATTAACACCCCCTTAGCCGAAACGTCGGACCGCCCTCCCTCAAGTGGGGAAATCAGCTTGGTGCTTACAACTACTTCCGGTTTCTCTACACCTTTCACCGCTTGGAATGCATTGTTGATCAAGTTCAAAATGACACGCCCTATGTCTTGAGAGACCACTTTGACTTTAGGAAGGTCAGGATCAAGATCAGCTTTGAAGTCAGCATTAAATGAATTGTCCTTTGCTCTTAGTCCATGATAGGCTAATCGGAGATACTCATCCACCAATGCGTTGATATCTGTTAGTTCTTTCTCTCCAGACCCTGTACGCGAGTGCTGAAGCATGCTCTTTACGATATCCTCGGCGCGCTTGCCGTGGTGGTTGATTTTAGTTTCGTTTTCCGAGAGGTCTTTTATGATGGCAGAGACTTCCTCTTGATCATTTTGCGCCACAGCGTCTTTGAGTTCATCGAGCAACTCCTTATTAAGATCAGAGAAGTTGTTGACGAAGTTGAGTGGGTTCTGAATCTCATGAGCTATTCCTGCGGTAAGCTCTCCGAGAGAAGCCATTTTTTCGGAGTGGATGAGTTGGGTTTGGGTGGATTTGAGATTTTCTAAAGATGTCTTTAGCTCCTTAGTTCTTGCAAGAACTTCCTCTTCTAAAATGATATTTTGATTCTCAAGGATAACCTTCTTCTCGTTGGTTACTTTGATCACCTCATTAGCTTTATCTTGGATACTGCCAATCAAATCTCTGAGCCAGAACGCGAGGTAGGATAGCATGCTAATGGGAATAAGAAATGGGATAAAATAGCCCGGTATAATTGAGAAAAAGGCATTAATCACTGCGATCAACAGGGTGAATAATAGTCCGTAAACAACTATCATTTTTGGTCCACTGAGTTTGTTTCGGTATCTGATTGAATAATAAAATAGGATAACGATGAAGGAAAGTAAGGATGTTACAGCAAAATAACTTTGCGCAACATCAGGTATGATATTTAAACCTAGTGAACATATTGAAATACCAAAAATGTAATATTTCACTAACCTGTTAATAGAAACGTTAAGAACGTTAGTGGTTAGAAACACAATGGAACTAAGAAATGATAATGCGATGGGAAGACGAAACAATGCACTCCAAAATTTCAAATCAGAACCATTCGATGCATAGATGTTTAATAAATCAAGCGAAGGAAAAGCTAATAAAAGCGTGGCTGTTATAGCCAGATAAAAAACATGGCGTTGCGTTCTTACAAATACCCAAATAATCCAAAATAGAAATGCCACTCCGGAAGTGATTGCAATACCGATTTTGAAGAGACTTCCATGATCATATCTATTGCTTTGAAGATGTCGATACCAACCACCATTTGTCATTAGGTAGATCATTGGATTAACCCCATGAAACAAGGACTTTTCTTTATCAAAAAAGTTCAAAGGGCTTTGATACCTGACTAGATGTACGGCAATAGTTATCTTCTCATTAATCGGCCATGAAATCGCAATCGGATAGTCAATATTTGACCTTCTCCCAACGTAGTTACTTTTTTGATAGTCAATGTTTCCATAAGAATGAAAAAGCATTCCATTGATGTAAATTTCCGTTGCTGCAAAATTTTCTTGATAGACATAAAGTGGAACTCCTGTCAAGCTGCTATCAAGTCTGACATTGATCGCAAACCAAGCTTCCAAAATCCCATTATCATCTGTGCGCAGTTTTGCTATCGCTATAGAATCAAGCTGCATCCAATTTGATCGGTCATAATCTGGTTGTGCCCAAGCTGGATCATTTCCCTCTCTAAATTTCCATTCAGTCAAATCTGGAGGCATAAGCGTGCCATCCTCATCTATGCTCGATGCACTTAGCATATGTTCAATCTCCTGTGCATTTAAAGCACCTGAGATGAATAAAATCAGAAAAATGATCAACGTTTTTCCGAAGGAAATAATACCTAATTGTCTTTGTTTTTTCATCTCACATCAACGGCAATTTGATAATAAATCTAGTTCCTTTTCTAACTTCACTTTGCACTTTGATCTCTCCATTATGCCCTTTAGTCACGATATCATAGCTCATGCTCAGGCCTAAACCAGTTCCTTCGCCTGTTGGCTTGGTGGTGAAGAATGGTTGAAAGATCTTTTCCTTGATGTCATCAGGGATACCTGAGCCATTGTCTGAGACGGTGATTATCACTCCTTGATGACCTCCTTCTATTGCAGAAATCAGCTTGGTACTTACAACTACCTCCGGTTTCTCTACACCCTTCACAGCTTGAAATGCATTGTTGATCAAGTTCAAAATAACGCGACCTATATCTTGAGAAACTACTCTGACTTTAGGAAGGTTTGGATCAAGATCAGCTTTGAAGTCAGCATTGAATGATTTGTCTTTTGCTCTCAGACCATGATAGGCTAATCGGAGATACTCATCCGCCAAAGCATTGATATCTGTCAGCTCCTGCTCTACCGAACCTGTACGCGAGTGCTGCAGCATACTCTTTACTATTTCCTCAGCTCGCTTGCCGTGGTGGTTGATTTTGGTCTCGTTTTCTCTGATATCAGCAGCTATCACTTTAGCTTCTTCTACATCTCCCTTTTCTAGCTCTTCAAGCTGCTCGTCAATCAACTCTCTGTTCAAGTCAGAGAAGTTGTTCACAAAATTCAAAGGATTCTGAATCTCGTGGGCTATTCCTGCTGTTAATTCTCCCAGAGAAGCCATTTTCTCAGAGTGGATGAGCTGTGATTGGGTAGATTGAAGACTCGATAAGGTCTGTGCTAAGACCTTGTTTCCTTTTTGTTTCTGAAGATTATTATAATACAAAATTACTGCAATCACGAGTACCATCAATAGCCCAGCAATCAGAATATATTGCTTCAGTTTGTTTTGATAGGCCTCCTCTTTGTTTCGAGCTTCAATGCTCCTCAGTTGATTATTAAAGGCTAATGACTGTACCTTATTTTTATTCTCCTGACTAAATATCTGGGAGCTGATATCTGCCTCTATCTGAGAATAATAATAGGCACTATCTATTTGTCCGAGTGCTTCATAGCATTGCCGCAAAAATGCCACTCCAGCTATTTTTAGATTGTTATTATCGGAATGTTGGCCAATCGATAAAAGTTTCTTTCCTTCACTAACCCCCAACTCATATTGATCGGTAGTTAAAAGAAACGGAATGTAGTTATTGTAGAAATATAATTGAGAGGTGATATTCTCAACAGAATCTTGCAAAGCAAGCGCTTGGCTGAAAAAGTGATTCGCCTCCTGAGTGTTTCCTGCGATAGCATGTGCTGCTCCACTATTGGTGAAATCCAAAAAATTGTATGAACTCCCTTTATTGAAATGCGCTAAGGTTTCTCTAGAAGCTCTTGTATAATGAAAAGCAGAATCTGCATTTTTTTTGATAAGAAAATACTGAACAAGATTAGCCTGGTACTGGATAAGCATGAAGTAGTACATGGGATGAGTTAAATCTGGAAGATTCTCTCCTCCTTTTCTTGTCACCTCCAGCGCCCTTTCATAGTCGAGCATATCGAAGTATACTAGGGCCATGTCAAAGTATATAGAACTGATTCGCCTTTTATCGTTGGTGGTTTCTGCTAGAGGTATGGCTTTGAAATAATACTCGAGTGCCGTGGCATTATCTCCTTTCTGTTGATAAAAATATGAAGCCAGCCAATTGTAAGAGATTGCTTTTAATGAATCATTATTTAATTGCTGAGAAATCTGTACAAGCTGAATAGCTGCTAAAGAGTCAATATTGCTGCCCCTATAGCTGGTAATATCTAACAAGATGTTGTTGTAGAGATCAAACCTCCTTAATGGATCTTTCGTGTCCTTTAACATTACCCTCAGGCTATCCGCAAATTTATTTTGGCTAACACCAAACAACGCACAACCTATCATCATGAAGGATATGATCATTTTTTTTGTCATACACATGTTATAAGTTGATTGCGGGTTTAAAATGATCATGAGAATCTCCGAAATGTAGATATTCCATAACCCAATTAATAAAAATTTTTCTCGTCATCATTTGATCGGCAATTCTATAATGAACTTGGTGCCTTTGCCCTCTTCGCTCTCCACCGATATAGTGCCTCCATGCCCTTTGGTCACGATATCGTAGCTCAGTGATAGCCCAAGGCCAGTGCCTGAACCTGCAGCTTTGGTAGTGAAGAATGGTTGAAAAATTTTCTCTCTGATACTCTCAGGTATTCCAGGTCCATTATCTTGAATGATCACTTGGATATGCTCGCCGTTTTTCATGGTACTGAGCTCTACAGTTGGCGCATAGCCTTTCTCACTATTTCTAGCTTTCTCGGTGGTCGCATGGAATGCATTGTTGATCAAATTGAGAAAGACACGACCAATATCCTGTGGGATCACTTCTATCTCTGGAAGCGTATCGTCTAAGTGTAGCTTAAAATCAGCGTTGAAAGATTTATCCTTAGCCCTCAGTCCGTGATATGACAAACGCAGATATTCATCAGCTATCCCATTGATGTTGACCCGTTCTTTATTGCCTTCACTACCCCTGGAGTGCATAAGCATACTTTTGACAATCTCTTCAGCCCGCTTTCCATGATGAATAATTTTTTCCTCATTCGATTTGATATCATCCGCTATGGCAGATACTTCCTCATAGTTTTTCTTTTCGATTTCTTCTTTCTGTTCTTCTATCAGCTCACGATTGATGTCTGCAAAGTTGTTGACGAAGTTCAGAGGATTCTGTATCTCGTGAGCTATACCGGCCGTCAATTCACCTAATGAAGCCATTTTCTCAGCATGTATCAATTGCTTTTGGGTGTTTTGCAACTGATTATAAGCTTTCTCTATTTCCTTGGCTTGCGCCAATTCTCTGTCGCGGTTTCTCTCTTTGATCATTCTTATAGTTCTGATCTTCTGCATGCGATATCCATACAAGGCAAACAATACAAACAATGAAGCATAGAGTACATATGCCCACCACGTCAGATACCAAGGTGGCCTAATGACCAAGGGTAGCGTACGGCTCGTATTATAACTCCCGTGTTTGGTCGCAGCTTGTACTTCAAACTCAAACTTCCCATAAGGTAGGTTGGCCAAAAAGACCCTTCTTTGGTTTTCCATATACGTCCAATCCTCATTGAATCCCTTAACTCTATATCTGTAATTAGTCCCTGTTGGGTCCAAATAATTGAATCCGAGATAAGAAATAGAAATGTCATTGTTGTCATAAGAAAATGACTCTGGTAATGGCTGATATAAAAGGTTATAAGTCTGATCGTTGACCTTAAATTCTGTGAGGTGGAGATTCTCCACAGAAAGCTGCAGCTGAGTTTGCGCCGGGTTAAATCTTATATATCCATTGGCTGCCGAGAAAATAATATCTCCATTTTTCAGTAGAACGGGTCGTAAGAAAACTTCAGGTCTATATTCCTTTTTGATCTCATACTGCGCTATTTCACCTGTCACAGGATCAAGTCGCATGATGCCAGTGGCGTTGTTCATCCAGATATACCCATCATTATCCTCCACCATAGCACCAGTTGGATTTTCTTGAATTACAGGTTCGCCTTGGAAGTAGACATTAGTTTCCTCATTGGCAAGATCGTATTTCGCCAGGCCATATTGATTTCTACTCCATATAACCATAGGCTCTACTCTAGATGCCATATCTACGATTCTATTTACAGCTGGAAAATCCCTATCGATAGTTACTTCCTGATATGTCTCGTTTTTTTCATCATACAGAAACGTTTCAATCTCCAGATCTTCGTCTACATAATAGGTTTCAGCAATTAGATTTCCATCAACATCTTTGAGAAAATTTCCAATAATTCTGTTTCCACCTAAAATCTCACTTTTTGGCAACTCCATTTTTTTTGTCTTGTCAGTTGCCTTATCCAAGCGCATAACTTGGCCTCCTGTCAATGAAGAAAAATAGATGAAATCTTCTGTCTCTGTAGCGAGAGGTATAGAGCTAAATTTATCACTAGCATAAAGGTTATTGAACTTTTCCTTCTGAATATCAAAACTGTAAATACTACCTGTACGATCATCAAATGCCGAAAGGTATATTTTGTTCTGGTTGATCACAATCGCTCCCAAAACTCCAGCATCTTTCAGCTCAAATAGCTTCAATGAACCATCTACAATCGATTCTTTTATAAGACCCTTTGCCGTAGGAAACCACAAATTTCCTTGTTCATCTTCTGCAAGATTGAATATATCACCTAAGTCAAAAGTCATATTCAATTCTTCACCAAAATCTTTGTAGCTGTAATCCAAAGAATTGAAATACATCATGCTAAGTCCCAAAAAGTGATAGCCAAACCACATGTTGTTATTACTATCTTCAAACATGTAATGAACATCATTGGAATTGACCGTATTGACATCTGAAGCATCATTTTGAAAAACATCCACTTCATTTGTCTCGGAATTCCATCTGATTCCACCTGATTCTCCTGTTCCTATCAGGAGTCTCCCTTCAGAGTCAAGATTAACTGACTGAAAAAATCTCAACTTATCGTCATCAAGGGCCCCTCCTGGATTAATCAATTGGGGTGACTCATCCTTCTTCCATTCTAAGAATCCCAAATCACCGGCGATATAAAGAGTACCCAATGAGTCAAAAAGCATATCCCATATAGATTCTGACATAAAGGCCTCAACTTCCTTACTAAAATCACCTAGCGGAACAAACTCTCTTGCATTGATGTCAAACTTCTGGAGTGCTGAGTAATCAGAACCTGACCAAATAAAATTTCCACCATCATAAAGCAGCTTACCCATTCTGGCACTACCTTCTCGAGTTGGTTCCGCAAATTCGTAATAGGAGACGTCCGCTATTTCTGAATCGAGTTCTTCTGCTGGAACCAAATAGTATCCATTTTTAGAGAGTACCCATAAATCCCCATTGGTCATCTGGAGTACATCACTAATATCAGAGAGCGTAGGAAGACTATCAGATAACGAAACCAATCGAAAGGATTCCGTAGCACGATCGAATACATTCAACCCCTCTGTAGTTGCCACTATCATAGTGCTACTGTTATAATCCAATATCCTACAGATATATGAACCTTTCAGTGTTGTAGAGTCTTTGACTTTTTGGGTATTGTTCTCAAAACTATAACCGTCAAATTTGCTCATACCAGCTGTGGTACCAATCCAAATATATCCGTACCGATCCTCTACTATGGTAGAAATGAATCCAGTAGGGATACCTGATCTCAAGGTGAAATGAGTATAATTTTGATCCTGAGCAAATAGGTATCTATGTCCACCACCAAGAACCATGATAGTAGCAATTAGAAATAATCTAAACTTCATAAGGTTAAAAATGAAAGGTTAAAGCCTCACTGGTAGGGAGTACAAAGAATGGGTTTGACTGTCTTAGCGGGCGATGAAAAAGTTAGGTTAGTTATTGATTAGTCAATATAATCAAAACCCAGATAATTAGTCGACTAAAGAGGATACTCATAGCAGCACTTCAGGTAGTCCTTAGCCAATTATGCTAACTATATTTATAGCATTCTCAAGGCCATTTTGGCAGCCCAAAATCAACGTTTAAAGACCTTCAAGCAGCAAACGCCTTGACCAGTTTCTTATCCAATAATTTGAATTGACAGATGTGTCAAATTACTTCAATCTCGAATCTCCCTTTGGCATAAAAAAAGAGGATGCCTTTTGGGACACCCTCTTTTTTACAAAGTTTATATATTCTTTAAACGTGATTGTTCAGCATTACTGGCATTACCAAAAGCAAAATATCTTCGTTTTCGTCTTGCTCTGCAGGCAAGATAATACCAGCTCTATTAGGAGCATTCAACTTGAAAGTGATATCAGATGCATCCATGTTGTTGAGCATCTCTATCAAAAACTTAGCGTTGAAACCGATCTCGATATCTTCCCCGTCATGCTCACATGATAATCGTTCGCTTGCTTCGTTGGAGAAATCCAAATCCTCTGCAGAAATGGTCAATTCACTACCAGTGATTTTCAACCTTACCTGATGCGTAGTTTTATTGGCGTAGATCGCAATACGCTTCAATGAACTCAGCAATTCTCCCTTGCTGATATTCATGGTGTTTTCGTTATCTGAAGGAATAACATTGTCGTAATCAGGGAAACGCTCATCGATCAATCTACAGATCATCTTCACGTTGTTGAAGCTGAAAAATGCATTGGAAGCATTAAACTCAACATTCACATTGGTATTCTCAGCAGGCAATGTTGCTTTAAGTAAAGTCAATGCCTTACGAGGAATGATCATGGTATGCGCCATATCTGAAGCAATATCCACTCTCCTGTATCTTATCAATCTGTGACTATCAGTAGCTACGAAAGTAGCATTGGTCTCGTCCAATTTGATGTAGACACCAGTCATAGCTGGTCTTAGCTCGTCATTGCTCGTAGCATATATGGTGCTATTGATAGCTTGCGCCAATACGCCTGACGACATATTCACGGCATAGCCATCAGACACAGTAGGAACTTTAGGGAAGTCCGTTGCATTCTCACCTGACAACTTATAACGTCCATTGTCACTATTGATCTCGATGCTGTAGGTATCAGAATCGATAGAAAACGTAACTGGTTGCTCCGGTAAATTCCTCAGCGTTTCCAACAGAATCTTAGCCGGAATTGCGATACTGCCATCTTCTTTAGCCTCCACCTCAAGCTCGGTAATCATGCTTGTCTGCAAGTCTGAAGCTGTGATTGTAAGCGTACCATCGCTTATTTCAAACAAAAAATTCTCAAGAATTGGAACTACCGGATTGGTAGTAATCACGCCGTTGATCGAGGCTAGCTGCTTGAGTAGGTATGATGATGATACTATAAATTTCATAAAATGCGAATTTCAAATGGAACGCAAATTTAACCCGATTTATTCATTTGAAAAACGAATGATAAACGAAAACACTCACTTATTCAAATTGAATTGATCACTCCTGAATTTAATCGAATTTGCGGGGTGCGAATCAAAGCCAATTGCTACGAGGTTTAGCATACTTTTAGAAAGGACTAACTAGTCAGATAGCCTGAAATCTGAGGATGATTTCAAGATACTTCCCATACGTTTTTCGTCTATCACCATCAAGGCGCCATCATTTACTCTCGCTAGATAAAATCGCTCATCGGCGTATTGTGGGAAAATGTCAATAGCAATCGGCTCTTCAGAATTAATCGTAGATATAGTCAGATTAGCCAAAGGAGAAGTCTGAGCAAGGCTATCATATCTAGCGAAACGACCTTCACTTACCCATTCATTGACTTGAAAGACTTGAAACTGATTGAGGTATTCCACTACACTATTGGAGTCCAGCTGAGCCACATCTTTGACGGTGAAAAAATTCTCATCAAAAGAAATGGACAATTCCCTCCTCGACTCATCTGTATAGTTGAGGTTCAATTCTTGAATCGTCCTCCAGCTGGCATCCAACAACAACCTATCCCTCCACTGATCAGGAGCCAATTCAAAGATGCCGCCTAGAAACTCATTGTAGCCCGGAATATGAACCTCAAAACGCTCCTCTCCAGCCACAAAATATGTCTTGGTTTTAGTGGGGTTCGATGATACGCTAAACGCTACCTCATCATTGATTTTCACTTCTAATGTCTCGCCGTAATATTCGTTCACAGGTTTCTTCACTGCCACTCGCTGCATGATCGATATCAATAGCTGTATCAAATTTGGGTCGGCAGGATATTGATTATTCACCAACCAAACCTCTCCATTCTTAGTCAAAGACAGTTCTCCGATCGACACGCGCTGGATTTCACTTATTTCTTCTATGGCAAATCTGTTCTCATCGAAGGACACTTTTTTGGTATTTTTAGGCGTAAAGGCTATCACCAGATTGACGACTAAAAGCCCAACAAATGCTATGAGGAGGTTCTGATTGGTTCGTCTCATTCTAGAATTGGTTCCTTTTCCTGCGTAAGACCATTTTGAAAATTCCAAAAGCCAACAACACCAAGATTGGTAGCACCAAATTAATAACCTGCCATTTGGTACGTTCTTGCTTGATTTTAACCTTATCCAATGGCCTGATTTTTAAGTCTTTAGCCCTACTTTGGATCAATCCATCTTCGTCAAGCAAATAGTCTATAAGATTGATAACTAAAGCCTCATTGGCGTATGTTTTTTGACTATATGGTTCCACTCCGATAGGTAACGGATTTCCATCTTCTAAGCTCAATTCATTCCTAATCAGGTCGCCATCAGCAATGACGGCTATTTTATTTGGTAGACTTTGATCAATCACTTCGTCTTTACCAAATCCTGCTGGAGGGATTCTATTCTTAAACAATGAAGTGAATTCACCCTCAAGTAAATAACCTATTGGTTTTGGCCCACTCTGAAAGCGTTCGGGCAGCAACTCAGATTGGAGATCATTGAAGCTTACTGTAATTGGTGCGCCCATCACCTTGGTATTGGCTGAGGTCATCAGCAAAGGAGTCTTCTTCACCCCAACTGCCTTCACAGTATCTACGGTAGATGCAAAGCGAGCCATCACTGCATCCATACCCTTCACTACAGGATGATCTCCATAGTTGGTTATGATTGGGAAGTAAGGCCAAGGAAGCATTCTGATTTGAGCCTGATCTCCTATATTTCCGGCTACCACTGGGAAGTCTCCACAGTTGAGATCAACTACAAAATTTTGATTGATGCGTACCCCATATCTGAAAAGAAGGTCTTGCAACCTAGTGTCATAAGGAATAGCCACCGTACCCTCTCCAGACGCCTCTGCCATCTTTACACTCAGGGCATCAATGAAAATAGCTAGTCGCCCTCCATTCATTACATATTGATCCAGAAGGTAGTTTTCTCGTTCGGAAAAAGCCGTTGTTGGTTTGGGGAGTATTAGGAGATCATAGCCGGTAATTGGTGTGGTTCTGCTAGGCAGGTCTATTCTGAATAGATCGTATTTAGACAAAATCAAATTGGTCAAACCTGCAAGCTGGGTGGTGTCTGGTTCTCCATGCCCCAATACCAATCCTACACGCTTTCTGGAGTCACTCATCAATTGTTGTAGCCCATTGGCAAACTCATATTCCAATGTCTCGATGGACTGATTGATGATATCTTCTGGTCCAGAACTCCGATTTCCCTTGAGCAGATTCAGGGCCAGCTCTCGTCCACCCATAGATATAACCGCGCCCGGGAAAACTAACTTCTGAGAACTTTGCCCGTCCTTGGTATAGTTGAGATTGGTTGGCTGTAATCCTAACTCGATCAGACCTTGATAAAACTGATTCCTTGCTCTTGAACTCTCAGCTTGAGAGGGATCTGTAATCTTGATATCAAGATTCACGGATGTGTAAACAGAAAACTCTTCAAGTAATTCTGTTATAGCTGTCTGAAATCGCTTGAAGTTGGAAGGCAATTCACCACCCAAATAAACTTCTATTAAGACATCTTCATCCAAACGCTCTAAAACGGACTGAGTAGGATCACCAATAGTGTATCGCTTCTCTTCCGTGATATCCAATCGAAGTGGGTATCGATCGCTGAGTTGAAGCACCAGGGCAATCAGCAGCAATCCAACACCAAACTGCAGTAGCAACCCTATCTTATAGTTAGCATCTTTCATTTTCTCCAGCCAAGGATTAGTTGTGTAGACAATAACATGAGGGCAATTAATCCACAGAAATAAGTCAAATCACTCATATCCAATAGTCCTCGACTGAGCCATGTATAGTGAGACATAATTCCCAAACTGGAGATAAAATATGACCAATCAGACCAAAGATTGATTCCTGCTAAGGCATCAAAACCGGAATAAAAAAAGAAGCACAAAAAGGCAGCTAATATGAATGATACAATTTGATTGCCCGTCAAGGCTGAAGCAAATATCCCGATGGCTGTGAATACTCCTCCGAGCATTACCAAACCAATGTAGGAACCGATCACTCCGGAGGTATCGATGTTGCCGGCAGGGCTTCCTAGGCTACTAAGTGAGAAATAGTAAATCAAGGTCGGTAAGACCGAAAAGAAAACCAGAAAGAATCCAGCCAAAAACTTACCAAATACGATCTGAGCATCACTCAGAGGGAGCGTTTGTAGGAGCTCAATGGTGCCTGTGCGTTTTTCCTCTGCAAAGGTTCGCATAGTAATAGCTGGAATCAAAAACATAAACATATACGGCCCCAAACTAAAGAGCGGCTCCATGCTTGCATAGCCATAGTCGAGCACATTGGTATCAGGGAAAACCCACATGAGCATACCCATACCAATCAAAAACACTCCAATCACCACATAAGCAATGAGTGAATTGAGGAAGTCGTTTATCTCTTTTAGAAATATGCTGATCATTTCTTATTTCCGGTGAGTTGACGAAATACTTGCTCCAAAGACTGCTCAGATTTATTGAGACTAATCAATGGTAAGTCATTAGCTGAGGTGATTCTTAAAATTTCATTTCTCAGATCTTGACGCTCCGACGAAATGTGGTAACTGTTGTTTTCCATGCCTACCACGACCAGTCCTTCTGCTTCAAAAAGCTTGGTATCTATTTTGGTCTCAAAGGTGACGACCATAGTATTAGAATCTGCCACTGATTGTCGCAAACTGGAAATATTATCATTTGCCACGACCTGACCGGAATCAATGATCACCACCTGGTCGCAGATTGACTCTACTTCTTGCATTATATGAGTAGACAAAATCACAGTTTTGTCTTTGCTCATATCCTTTATGACTCGCCTGATTTCCAGAATCTGATTGGGATCTAATCCTGAAGTGGGCTCATCTAAAATCAGCACCTTCGGATCGTGGATCAAAGCCTTGGCCATCCCCACTCTCTGGCGGTATCCTTTAGACAATGTGCCAATCTTTTTGCCACTTTCCTTTTGCAGTCCTACCAACGCTATCATCTCCTCCACTCTATCCTTCACACTTGACAAGCCATAAGACCTACCAATAAAAGACAGAAACTCCCTCACATACATATCCAGGTACATTGGGTTGTGCTCGGGCAAATATCCGATCATTCTTTTCACCTCCAAAGGACAACTCACTACACTGACGCCATCCACCAATACATCGCCAGAAGTAGGCCTCAAGAATCCAGTGGCCATCTTCATCGTAGTGGATTTCCCTGCACCATTTGGCCCAAGAAATCCTGTAATCACCCCACTTGACGCCTCGAATGAAACATCATCCACTGCGGTTTGAGTACCGAATACTTTGGTAAGATTGAGAATAGATACAGACATCAGAAGATTACTTGCCTTTAGGTCGTAAAGGTCGTATTTCTAAATCAACTGGGAGATAGTTTTCGTGAGTATTGAGCAAATCAATTACAGATTTGGCCACATCCTGCGGGCGCATCATATGATCATGCGCATCAATTTCATCTATAGCATCAAAAAACTGAGTGCTAGTGCTTCCCGGATAGACATTGGATACCTTGATTCCAAAATCACGCAATTCCATAAATAAAGAGTGACCGAAACCTGTCACGGCATGTTTGGTAGCCACATATGCGGACATATTCTTGACAGGATTTCGACCTGCAACAGAACTAATATTGACAATGTGTCCTTGGTCCATAGCCTTCATCTGAGGAACAACCGCTCTAATACAGTACATGAGTCCGTGTACATTTACGTCAAACATCCCCTTCCAGTCTTCAATGCTTAGTTCGTCCACCGCACCTATTACTCCGTATCCTGCATTGTTCACCAAGAAATGAATCTGATCTCCTAAAATCTCAACACTTTGATTAAACGCCGATTGAACCTCTTCGTAGCTCGCTACATCCACCTCTACATGATAGAACCTTTCATCAGCTATGGGAGGAGCCGATCTACTCCATCCCGCTACCTTCACACCAGCATTGATAAGCTGTTTAGCCACTTCCAATCCGATACCTTTACTGGCTCCAGTCACTATCGCACTTTTTCCTTTCAAATACTCCATTTTACAAATCGGGCTTAAGAACGCAATAATGTTTGTTTTTATTTTCAATCACAACATCTAAACAAGTACAATTGATCCTAGTTGTAATCCATAAATGCAATTTAACTTCGCTAAATGATCACGATCGTCAGCAGTACCAACCGAAACGAAGCGCTATCCTATAGAATCAGCCTGAAATACCAAGAGATACTGAAGGATCTAGGGGAAGAAAGCACCATCCTCGATCTCAATCAGCTTCCGGCTGATTTCACCAACACAGCGCTTTATGAAAATGCTGGCAAGAATGAATCTTTCAATATTTTCAGAAGAGCGATGAAAGACGCCAAAAAGTATCTTTTCGTGGTGCCAGAATACAATGGATCATTTCCTGGTGTGCTGAAAGCCTTTATCGATGGACTAGAATATCCCAATACTTTTACCAATAAGAAATGTGCCTTGGTTGGTCTTTCTTCTGGCATTCAAGGCGCAGGATTGGCGCTGAGCCACTTGACCGATATTTTCAATTATTGCGGAATGAGCGTATTGGCACAGAAACCAAAATTGGCACATATAGAAAAGCACATTGACGAAAGCTTCAATATCACCAATGTGCTTTATCGCGACTTACTAGAGGAGCAAGCCAACCTACTTGTCAAATTTTAATCCTTTTCTGGAGGAACGGTATCGAAAATCACATCCCAAAGGAGAGTAGAAACACCAAAGGCTAAATCTTCCGGATGCTTATAATGGTGTAGGGCATGATACTTCCATAGCTTTCTAAACGGAGCAAACTTCGGAGGTTTGACTACATGCTGAGCATAGTGCAGGGATATATAAAACAGATATCCAGCCACAAACCCTGGGAAAAATGCCATTGCCATTTGGCCCATAATTAGATAATACAAGCTAAATAGAGCAGCCATCATAATCAATGCCGGAACGGGAGGCATAGCTAGTCTAGTTGGATCCTTCGGGTATTGGTGATGAATGCCATGACCCAAATGCTGTACTTTTTTCCAAAAAGGACTTTCAGTATCAGTGTGATAAACGAATCTATGAATAGCATACTCCGCAAATGTCCAAAAAATCCACCCCGCACCAAAGCACAGGATATAGGAAATGGCGCTCAACTGTGGAAGTCCCAAGTAAACAAAAGCGCAAATAATTAAGAAATGCATCGTCATGGGAACCGCGATGTGGGTTCTAGTGAGACGTTCCAGCCAACCTTTTTTGAACAGATCATCTGTTCCTTCATTTTTCGGACGAAGGTGAGCGGGTATCTGATAAAATTGATTCTCCATAATTACGGCAAAAGAGGACTTTCTAGGTTACAAATGCAATGATTAATGTCAGTTATTCTAACAGAATGATTCAATTAAAATGAAATAAAATCCATATTAAATACCTCTGTATTGCTCTCAATAACGCCGAAATCAAAATTTAGTTTTGTTTTATAATCACTAGCTATGACAAAAAATGTGTAGATTATTCATTCACTAAACTAATCCGAATATGAAATTAAAATCTCTACTAACATTAACCTTAGTAATTGTAGGTTTCATATGCTTCAGTCAAAGCCGAGAAATTACAGGGTCGGTTTGGGATGCAGATGAGAATCTTCCAGTGATTGGCGCCAGCGTAATGATCAAAGGCACCAATACAGGAACCACAACCAACCTCTACGGGGACTTCAAACTCACAGTCGATGAAGGAGTCAATGAGTTATTGGTTCGATTTGTTGGCTACAAAACCCAGATAGTCGATATCAGCGAAGGTTCCAAGTTTGAAGTGATGTTGATCAGCGATTTATTAAACCTGTCAGAACTAGTAGTGATCGGTAGTAGAAATGAAAATAGAACGGCACTTGAGACTCCTGTGCCTGTTGACGTGATTGATGTTGCGGAAATCGCAGATAATAGCCCCCAGATAACAGTTTCACAATTGCTCAATTATGTAGCCCCCTCTTTTAGTTCCAATACTCAGACAATATCTGATGGTACTGATCATATAGATCCTGCTTCACTCAGAGGCTTAGGTCCTGATCAGGTTTTGGTTTTGATCAATGGTAAACGAAGACATACCAGTTCATTGATTAATGTAAATGGCACTTTCGGACGAGGGAGTGTGGGCACAGATCTGAATGCTATCCCAGTAGCGGCTATTAAAAGAATTGAAGTATTGCGTGATGGTGCAGCCGCACAATACGGATCTGACGCTATAGCTGGAGTTATCAATATTGTATTGAAAGACCAGACGGGCAAATTGGAAATCAATGCGACCACAGGCGCATACATCTCCAAAAATTCTGAAGGAAATATGGATGGTGAGCAAGTTCAATTGAATCTGAACTACGGATTGAAAGTAGGCAAGGAAGGTTTTGTCAATTTGACTGGAAACTTTGACAATAGAAACTATACCAACAGAATGAAAGAATGGGAAGGAAGTATATTCTCTGGTTATAACAATCCAACTTATACGGGAGCGCCTGATGATGATATTACAGATTCAGAATTGGCTGCAAGAGGATTAACCAGAAGTGATTTCAATATGCGCGTGGGTCAATCAAAATTGAACAATGCCGGATTATTTCTGAATAGTGTCATCCCTATCAACAGAGATTTGGAGTTTTACGCTTTTGGAGGTATCAATTTCAGAAATGGAGAATCCGCAGGATTTTATAGACTGCCTAACCAAAGCAGGACTGTAACGGCAATTTACCCGAATGGATTTTTACCTGAGATTCATTCTGACATTTCTGACAACTCAATTGCGGCGGGAATAAGAGGCAAGATCAGTGAATGGAACGTTGATTTCAGCAATACCTATGGCACCAATGCTTTTAAATATCAAATAGAAAATACACTGAATGCTTCACTTGAAGCAGCATCACCTACAAGCTTCAATTCTGGAGGATTCCAATTTGCTCAGAACACAACCAATCTTGATTTTAGTCGATACTGGGATGGTGTATTAGAAGGGTTTAATTTGGCGATTGGCGGAGAGTATCGACATGAGAATTATCAAATAAATGCGGGTGAAGAAGGATCCTACACCAATTATGGTTTAGCATCTTGGCAGGTGAACAATGGTGATTCCACTTTGGTGGTTGATAATATGGGACCAATTAACACCATATTCGATCCTTTAGGTCGTCCCAGACCAGGTGGAGCACAGGTATTCCCAGGGTTTAGTCCTGAAAATGAAGTGGATGCCAATCGATCCAACGTAGCTGGATATATTGACCTAGAAGCAGATGTAACTGATGCCTTCTTTATGACTGCCGCTGTGAGGTTTGAGCGATATAGTGATTTCGGAAGCACATTCAATTGGAAACTAGCCGGACGCTTTGCTGTATCAGACAACTTCGCCTTGAGAGCAGCTACAAGCACTGGTTTTAGAGCTCCTTCCTTACACCAGCTACACTTCAATAGCACATCTACCATTTTCGTAGATGGGATACCTTCAGAAGTAGGAACTTTCTCCAATGACAGTAGACCTGCTCAGCTATTGGGCATTCCTCAGTTGAAACAAGAGGTATCCAATAATTACAGTGCTGGTTTCACTACCTCAATGGGAGACTTCACGTTGACTGCAGATGGATATATGATCTTCATCCAGGACAGGATTATCTATACAGGACAATTTGAAGGTGATCCAAATGGCTCAGCTGAAGATCAGGAGATAGCTGATTTGCTACAGCAAGCTAATGCTACAGCAGCAGCATTTTTCGCTAACGCCATAGACACAAAAACAAAAGGTATTGATCTGGTATTGACTCATTCGCTGATACTTCCTTCTGAACAGACGCTACGCACTTCATTCGCAGCTACTTTCTCAGAAACGCTGCTAGATGGCGATGTAAAGTCTTCTCCAAAACTGGAAGGCAAAGAAGATGTGTATTTTGACCAGACAAGTAAGATTTTTCTTGAAGCTGCTACAGTTAGGACTAAGTTCAATTTGACTTTTGACTACACCAACAAGAAATTTAACGCGATGTTGAGAAACGTTTATTTCGGATCCGTGGAAGAAGCGACCAACGACCCGGCTAATGCGCAGACGTTTGACCCTAAGGTGGTCACAGACCTAACTTTCGGCTATCAAATGAATGATGTCTTTAAGTTCTCATTAGGATTCAACAACCTATTGGATGTATATCCAGATATGGCAATAGCTGCGAATCAAAGTAGCGGAAGATTCCTTTACTCTAGAAGGTCTCAACAGTTCGGGATCAACGGAAGATTTGGATTTGTGAAGCTTTCCGTAAGGCTATAAGTCTTATTTCAAAACCAACCAGAATGGCTATTGGAAACCCCAATAGCCATTTTTTTTATTCGAATATTAGACAGGAGGGCTCTGAAATTTTAAGTTCATTGCCCGTAAAAGTCAGCAATCCTGTCTTTAAGTCTCGAGAAAATATCGTGATATTATTGGTTCTCCGATTGGCAACCAAAACAAATGCGCCATCAGGAGTCAAAGTAAAGTTCCTGGGCCAATCACCTTCAACACTTGTATGATCTAGCACATTCAGCTCCCCCTTATCCGATATACGTACAGACACAATGCTGTTGTGTCCTCTATTGGTGGCATATAGATATTGACCATCAGGAGAAACATGGATATCGGCACTTTGAATGTGACCGTCATAGCCTTCTGGCATACTACTCTTGCGATCAACTTGACTAATTCTCCCGTCTTCTCGGATCATTCCTGAAACCAGAGTTCCGGAAAGTTCATTGATGAGAAATGCTTGTGGTTTAGATGGGTGAAAAGTCAGATGTCTTGGCCCATCGCCGGGTAAGAGTTGTAACGCGACAAAAGCCTGACCAATGCTATCACCACTTGTGGCATAGCCCATGACCTGATCTATCCCTAGATCCACTACATACAAATACTTCCCATCCGGAGAAAAAATAGCGCAGTGAGCATGGGCACTTGTTTGTCTGCTTTCGTTTGGCCCTTGACCGGAGTGCTTAAAATTGAAGAGCTTCTCTCCCAAAGCACCCTGCTCGTCAACACGATATACCACACCATCTCCACTACCATAATTTGCAACCGAAACCATGCCTTTGTGATAATCGATATAGCAAGCTCCTTTTCCATCACTTGAGAGCTCATTTAGCAAGGTCAGCGAGCGTTCTTGTTTAGCAAATGAAACAGCAGATCCTCCACCACTCGCCGAAACTGACCAAAGGTTATTATCGGTCAAATCTAAAAACGATGGATTTTCAACCTTGTGAGCTAATTTCAAATCCTTCAACTCACCTGTTCCGGTATCAAACATTGCCGTATGAATACCTTGGCTATCATCTCCAGTATATCCTCCTATCCATAGCGTAATAACTGCATTGGGTTTTGGAGTGCAACTAAATAGCATCAAGGCAATTAGAACGATAATAGAATAATTTTTCATGAGGTTATCTTTTATGCTAATATAGAATCTTGAGGCTACATAACCCTATTTAATGCTGCGTCAAATTAAGTATTGCTGTAGATTGGTTTTGAGATTCTATTCATTATTACTGAATAAAAAAGCAGTGAAATACTTATCCTATCAGCGGTTCTGATCACCGGCTTATTTGACATATTCATCAAAAATGATGAACTTGAAAGGATGCCGCCCAGCCAAAACATTTATATCAGTGATGATGTAAGCTCCGTTCAATCCCTTTATTCTGATGTGAATCGCACGTCGATGACCATAATTGAATTGCTTACTATCTATGCTGAGAAACTACTTCATGGTCATAGATCGAACATTCACGGAGCTTATGTGGAGATCACCAATGGATGCCCCAGGCTATTAGGCAAGAGTATTAGCGCTGTTTTCAATTCCGAATTCTCCATGTTAGACGCCTTTACGACTGTTTCCAGAATACATGGATATCAGGATTGGAGCGAGGTAGAATCAAACGGTAATCAATCTTTGAATTCAATTTTCGAAACAGCTTTAGACCTTATGTTGTCTGGGGATCTCAATGAATTAAGAAAATTGATTAATCAGAAGCCTGAGCTAACACAAATGCAATCAGATTTTGGGCATTCTGCCACGCTACTTCATTATTGCGCTGCTAACGGAGTAGAAACCTACAGACAAATGGTACCAATCAACTTGCCCGAGATAGCCAGAACACTAATCGACAGTGGAGCTGATAAAAATGCCTTAATGCATGTCTATGATGGCAACTTCACTCCGAGACAATTGGTTTCTTCCAGCGCACATCCACATAATGCCGGCATATTGGATACTCTAGTCAAGACACTCTCTTAAATCCTTTCATCAAGGTCAATAATTTGCTAATTTATCCTTTCAAACCAATTAGCTATGAAAAATATTACCCGAATTTCGCTCACGTTGCTGCTGCTATCAGCCTTCACTTTTGCTCAAGGTCAAGATGCCCGAGAGTGGTTTATCAAAGGAACCAACTCCATGAGTGCTGGCAATTTTGAGCAAGCCATCACTCGCTTCAAAGAAGCGGTCAATCTTCAAAATGACTACCAAGATGCATGGTACTATTTAGGCCTTGCATTCAACTTCGACAAGCAATGGGATCAGGCGGTCTATTCTTTCAACAGATTGAAAGCCATCAATCCAGATTATGATCCCTTCTTTTACTTCGAAGCTTCCAAAGCTTTGATAGAGCTCGATAAGCTGGAAGATGCTCAATATGCCGTATCAGTATTTCTAGAAAAACTACCTGATACCCCCAAAAATGCGCGTGCCAGACAACAGGGTATTTTTCGACTCAATTACGCCAAGGAAAGCCCTAAGGTAAGGGCCAGCACCAATATCATGTCTGACCCGATTGCTCTCAGTGCAATCAACAGCGTCTCGGGAGATTATATGCCGCAAGTAAGCCCTACGGGTACCAGGTTATATTTCACAAGTGTGAGACAAGGCGGATTTGATAATCAGGATGATGAGAATAAGCCTTTGGATTATGGAGAGGACTTGTATTTCTCAAAGCTAGAAAACGATCAATGGTCAGTGCCTGAACTACTACCTGAACCGCTTAACTCAATAGGAGATGATTTTGGATCAGCCTTCACAGGTGATGGACAGACGATGGTATATGTACGTTGCGGCAGTGATGAGAGCATTGGTAGCTGTGACCTTTACATTACTCAGCTCAATGGAGAAACATGGTCAGAACCCGTAAATATGGGTAATGTGGTAAATAGCGAAGAATGGGATTCACAGGCCACCATTAGCGCGGATGGTAACAGAATTGTATTCACATCTGCAAGACCTAATGGCTATGGAAGTTCGGATATATATATGGTGGAGAAAAATCACCTCGGAGAATGGGGATCAGCTCAAAACCTTGGTGGAACGGTTAATACCCCTTTCAGAGAGAATAGTCCTTACCTAGCACCTGATGGTAAAACGCTCTATTACGCTAGCGATGGACACCCGGGATATGGCGGAATGGATATTTTTTACTGCATTTTTGAAAACGGAAAATGGTCAAAACCCATCAACCTAGGTGCACCATTAAATTCATCGGATGATGATACTAATTTTAGCATTTCGGCGGAAGGAATGGGCTACTTCTCCTCCTCTCGCCTTGATGGCAGTAACTATGAAATATTCAGCATAGAATTACCAGATGCATTGAAGCCGAAAGCAACTGCTGTGGTCCAGGGCATTGTGAGCAATTCGAAAAGCAAAGAACCACTTGGAGCCGTGGTATTAATAGAAGACATCAATTCTGGAGAGCTGATCTCGGTGAATAAAAGCAATTCGTCAAGTGGAGAATACCTAGTCGTGCTACCCGCAGGAAGGAATTATAGTGTATCTGCTAGCAGCAAAGGATTCTTCTTCTATTCGCAAAGCTTCGAACTGCCCAAGGATACAAGCTATCAGGAAATTGATCTCAATATCGAATTGGAACCGATAGAAAAAGGCACCAAAGTGGTGCTAAACAACATCTTCTTCGAAAGCGGAAGAGCGGAGCTGAAACCCATTAGTTATGTGGAGCTTAATAAAGCCACAGATCTGCTTAAGGATAATGCATCCATGATCGTTGAGATAGGTGGTCACACGGATAGTCAAGGAACCACTGAAGCCAACTTGGCTTTGAGTCAAAAAAGAGCAGAAGCAGTAATGAATTATCTTCTGCTTGCTGGTATCGATCCATCGAGACTGAAATCAAAGGGATATGGCGAAGCGGTTCCAATAGCTGATAATAGCACACCTGAGGGACGATCTATCAATCGCAGAACCGAATTTGAGATCGTAGAATTTTGAATATGGATAATATCCGCATGGTAAAGGTTAGTTCGGATCACAATGACTTTGTCAAGCTTGTGAAGCTACTGGATGCCGAACTAGCTGTGCGAGATGGTGATGATCATGCATTCTATGATCAATTCAACAAGCTAACGCATATCAAACATGCATTGGTGCTATACAGTCAAAAAGAAGCTTTGGGTTGTGGAGCTATCAAAGAGTTTGATGCTGAATCAACAGAAGTCAAAAGAATGTTTGTAAAACCAGAGTGCCGAGGTAAAGCACTCGCCGGTCGAATCCTGAATGAACTAGAGAAGTGGGCTAAAGACCTAGGCTACAACCGCTGCATCCTGGAGACAGGATTCAACCAACCCGAAGCGATTGCCCTCTACAAAAAGTGCAACTATCAAGTGATTGAGAATTATGGGCAATACGCTGGAGTGAGCAATAGCATATGTTTTGAGAAGGTGTTGTGAAATCGAGCTATCCACTATTTCACAAAAAAACCTCCAAGGTTTTCCTTACCTCGGAGGCTTACTCAATATTATATTTATGCTGTAACTTTCATTTTATTACTGTTACCTTGATGAGGTTTCTGAGAAATTGAGGAAATCATTAATTGGTAGTGTTCTTAATGAGTAATTCACATGGAATATTTTTACAATAAAGAATGAATACAATTTTATTAATTCTCGCTCTGTTCCTTCCAAATTCTGATATCATTGAGATTTATGAAGATAGCCCGAATGAATTTGATGAAGATTTTAAGGAGATATCGAAATCAATGTCTTGCCCCATTGAGAACAGCTCAACAAGCCTAAGGCAAGAGTCTATATTTCACTTGAAAATGGTTTACGTTAAGTGTAGCAATTTCAATATTACGCGTGCAAATCCACTTGGAATTGTACGTAATTATGATGAAGCTTTAAGCATTTATGAATCGAGATCTATTTATCCTCAATGTCAACCTGATGCATTATTTGATATTGATTTTAATGAAAATTCACTAATATATTTTTTAAGCGGGAATCCAAGTTTAACGCCAGTGAACCTAAATCAACACTTGGTCTTGGATGAAGGTGTGTTGGAATTTTTTATAGAATATCAAGGTCCTCCACGGAAAGGCGAGGTTTATACTCGTCAGGCAGTACACCAAAAACTTTTTTGGTTCGTATTGCCGAAATCTTTAAAATTCTACGAACTACGTCTCAAAGAAAAGATTAATTATTGAAAAAAAGAATAATAATCTACAAGTGAGAAAGTCTAAAGAAATCAGAAAAAATTTACTCCGAGAAATTCCAACCTGCCACAAAAAAAACCTCCAAGATTTTGAAAATCTTGGAGGACTGATATTACAAGCTCTTAATTCTTTAACTACCTCAACCTTTCAACTTCTCAGCAATCCAATCTCCTACCTCAGAGGTTGTTTTAGAAGCTTCTTTGGAAATGTCTTCTGTAACAAAATTAGCCTCGAGCGATGCATTCACTGCATCTCGGATCGCTTGCGCTTCTTCTAGCAAGTTCAATGACTCCAAGAGCATAGCGGCAGAGAGGATGGTCGCTACAGGATTAGCGATGTTCTTGCCCGCAGCCTGTGGGTATGAACCATGGATTGGCTCAAATACAGAAGTATGCAAACCAACTGATGCTGAAGGCAACAAGCCTAACGAACCTGTGATCACACTCGCTTCATCCGATAAGATGTCACCAAACATATTCTCAGTCACCATCACGTCAAACTTCTTTGGCCATTGCACCAACTGCATGGCTGCATTATCCACGAACATATAGTCTACAGTAATCTCAGGATAGTCCTTCTCCATTCGCTGAGCGATTTCTCTCCAAAGCCTAGAAGTACAAAGCACATTGGCCTTATCCACAATAGTCAATCGCTTGTCTCTTTTGCCGGCATATTCGAAAGCAAGTTTCAAAATTCGCTCTATCTCATGAGTGGTGTACACACAGTTGTCAAAAGCTGAAGTCAGATCTTCGGATCTACCTTTATCGCCAAAGTAGATTCCGCCTGTCAATTCTCTGATTACCATAAGGTCAGCACCCTCTACTCTATCATTCTTCAATGGACTTTTGTCAATCAATGAAGGGAAAGTAGCTACCGGACGGATATTGGCATATAAACCCAATTTCTTACGCATAAGCAACAACCCTTGCTCAGGACGCACCTTGGCCTTAGGATCATTGTCGTATTTTGGATCACCAATAGCACCAAAAAGCACTGCATCAGCATTCATGCAAATCTCGTGAGTGGTATCAGGGTAAGGTTCGCCTACAGCATCTATAGCACTCGCGCCAGTTGGAGCAAATTCAAAATCGAAGCTATGACCATATTTCTCTCCTACAGCCTTCATTGCCTTTATTGCCTGATCAACTATTTCAGGACCAATACCATCACCGGGTAAGGTTGCTATTTTGTAATCCATTTTTCTTAATTATGATTTTTAATAATGTTAAGCATCTTAATAGTTGCCTTGATAGCTGCAACAGTCTGATCTGGATCCAGACCTCTTGTTTTGAACGTCTTGCCATTTTCCCAACTAATCGTGGTGATCACCAAAGCATCTGTCTCCCCTCCTGGAGGAATCTGAACTTCATAATCAACCAACCTAGGAAGTGATTCACCAAGCTCTTCATAGATCGCCTTGAGCGAATTCATGAAAGCGTCGTACTGCCCATCACCAGAGGCTGTCTTTTCATAAGTCTTGCCGCCAATGGCAATAGATAATGTGGCCATAGAATGTAACCCTTGAGCCACTGAAAGTGAATAATTTTTAATCTCTACATGCTGCTCGAGCTTCTCACTTCTGAGCACGTCATTGATGATAAAGGGAAGATCTTCTTTGGTTATAGATTCCTTTTTATCTCCGAGCTCAATGATTTTAGCAGTAATTTTCTTAGTCTCTTCTTTGCTAAGCTCAATTCCCAATTCTTCAAGATTTTTCTTGATGTTGGCTTTACCAGACATTTTGCCTAAAGCATAAGAATAACTCCTTCCGAATCGTTCAGGACTCAGACTGTTGTGGTAAAGATTATCCTTACTATCACCATCTGCATGTATGCCGCTGGTTTGCGTAAACACAAATTCTCCAACCAATGGCTTATTGGCCGGTATTCTAATTCCTGAAAAGGACTCAACGATTTTGCATACTTTGTAGAGCTTGCTTTCATCCACATTCATATCATAATGAAGATGGTCTTTGACAATCCCTATAACACTAGACAGAGGCACATTGCCCGCTCTTTCGCCCAAGCCATTCAAGGTAGTGTGCACACCCATGATGCCAACTTCCAATGCCGAATAGACATTGGCGGTGGAGAGATCATAATCATTATGAGCATGAAAATCGAAATGTGCGGTGGGAAACTTAGTGGTCATTTGACCACAGAAATCTGAAACTTCTTTATGATTCATGATACCCAAAGTGTCGGGAAGCATGATTCGTTTGACCGGCATAGTCAATAATCCGGCAATCATCTCATCCACATAATCGGGAGATGTGCGCATACCATTGGACCAATCCTCCAGGTACACATTCACGATAATACCTTGCTTATGAGCATAAGATATAGTTTCACTGATGTCCTCGAGATGTTCTTTTACTGTCTTGCGTAATTGGCCTTCGCAATGTTTCCTAGATCCCTTGCAAAGTAGATTGATCACCTTACCCCCACAGCCCTTGATCCAATCAACGGAAATCTGTCCATCGACAAAACCCAAGATCTCTATGCGCTCGCCGTAGTTGTTATGGTTGGCCCAATCCAGAATTTTCTTAGCACCTCTCAATTCACCTTCAGATACTCTGGCAGAGGCCACTTCTATACGATCTACCTTCAATTCTTCGAGCAAAAGCTGAGCAATAGTCAACTTCTCGCTCTCGGTGAAGGATACACCGGCGGTCTGCTCCCCGTCGCGAAGCGTGGTATCTAATATTTCTACTTTCACTATGTAGGTTTATTTTTCGCTTTAAAGCGGAAGGCTTTCGCCGAATGTTTTGATCTCAGTCTTCATGCTTTGTAGATAATCGATATCATCAAAGCCGTTGAGCATGTTCCCTTTTTTGTAACTGTTGATCTCGAAAGATTCCTTCGCTCCTGTGGAGAGGATAGTCACGGTCTGTTCTGGTAGATTCACTTCGAATTCAGCATTTGGATCTGCTTCTATCGACTTAAAAATCTGATCCAAGAACTCAGCACTTACTTGTACAGGTAGCACGCCAATATTGAGACAATTACCTCTAAAAATATCAGCAAAAAAGCTTGAGATTACACATCTGAACCCATAATCATAGACCGCCCAAGCAGCATGCTCACGAGATGATCCAGACCCAAAGTTCTTTCCTCCTACCAATATCTTTCCGGTATAGATAGGATTGTTAAGAATGAAATCTTCCTTTGGAGTATTGTCCGGATTGTATCTCCAATCTCGGAAAAGGTTGTCCCCAAAACCATCTCTGGTTGTCGCTTTCAAAAAACGAGCGGGAATGATCTGATCAGTATCCACGTTTTCGATAGGAAGTGGTACTGCTGTGCTTTTTAGTATTTCAAATTTGTCGTATGCCATTTTCTTGTTCTTTACTATTGGCTTTTAGCCTTTAGCTATTTGCACTTAGCTCTCAATGTTGTTCTTTTTCAAAAGTCTGATAAATTAATTGGGCAAAGCCCCTAAAAGATTGTTCAAACTCCTTTTCAAAATATTTACTTTCTCGGTAATTAATTCACCTTCTGACTTATCTAAATAACCCAATTCGGTAGCGAGTATTAAAAAATATTCAACCTCGGTTGCAGAGCCATTTGCTATGAAAAAGAATCTCCTAAAATCCTTTTCAGAATCTCTTCCACAACCTTCAGCAATATTAGCCGGTACTGAAGATGATGCTCTTCTTAGTTGACTTGTTAACCCGAACCTTTCACTGTCAGGGAATTTCGAAGTGAGACCATAAATAAGGATGGTCACTTCATGTCCTAACTCCCAGACCTTATAGTTTCTAAAGTTTCTCATAAGCTAAAAGCCAACAGCCAAAGGCAAATCGCCTAAATTACACCATCACTTCTCTCGGATCAGTCACCACTCCCCTAATCGCACTAGCCGCAGCAACTAATGGACTAGCCAAAATAGTTCGCGATCCTGGCCCTTGTCTTCCTTCAAAGTTTCTGTTGGATGTACTTACTGCTAATTTTCCAGCAGGTACTTTGTCATCATTCATAGCCAAACAAGCAGAACAACCTGGTTCACGAAGGACAAATCCTGCCTCTTCGATGATATCCAAAAGACCCTCTTCCTTGATTGCCGCTTCTACCTTATGTGAGCCGGGCACCAACCATGCGGTCACATGGTCTGCCTTCTTGTGACCTTTGACCAAAGAAGCAAACGCTCTAAAATCCTCTATTCTACCATTGGTACAACTACCAACAAAAACATAATCAATCTTCTTGCCCATCACAGTGTCGCCTTCTGCAAACCCCATATAACCTAAAGATTTTTGGTATGTAGCTACACCACCTTCCAATGACTCAGCAGTAGGAATGTTGTTTTTAATACCCATTCCCATTCCTGGGTTGGTACCATACGTAATCATCGGCTCTATTGCTGACCCGTCAAATGTCAACTCTTTATCAAACACCGCATCATCATCAGTTTTGAGAGTTTCCCAATAAGCCATGGCCTTGTCCCAATCATCTCCCTTTGGAGTGAATTCTCTTCCCTTCACATATTCGAAAGTAGTTTCGTCCGGCGCAATCATGCCTCCACGTGCGCCCATCTCTATACTCAGGTTACACACAGTCATGCGACCTTCCATACTCATCTGCTCAAACACATCACCTGCATATTCTACAAAATAACCCGTAGCACCCGAAGTGGTCAATTGAGAAATGATGTAAAGCGCCACGTCTTTTGGAGTTACGCCAGCCTGAAGAGAACCAGTGATGTTGATTCTCATTTTCTTAGGCTTGGGCTGCATAATGCACTGCGCTGCAAGCACCATCTCCACCTCAGATGTTCCGATCCCAAAGGCGATCGCTCCGAAGGCTCCATGAGTAGAAGTGTGAGAGTCCCCACATACAATTGTAGCACCGGGTTGGGTTATACCGTACTCTGGTCCTACTACATGGACGATACCATTTTTTTCATGACCAAGTCCCCAGTGTGAGATACCATGTTCTTTAGCATTCTCCTCCAAGGCCTTCAACTGATTGGCCGAAAGAGGATCTTCTACGGGAAGATGTTGATTGATAGTTGGCGTATTGTGATCTGCCGTAGCAAAGGTTTTTTCAGGGTGTAGCACGCCTATGCCCCTATTTTTCAATCCTAAGAAAGCCACTGGACTAGTAACTTCATGGATCATATGTCTATCAATAAAAAGCACATCTGGACCTCCTTCGATCTTTCTCACCACATGTGAATCCCAGACTTTATCAAATAATGTGTTTCCCATTTATTCTATGGTATTAGTACAATTTCAATTAGTAAATATTCTTTCAAAAGGAAGAATCCTATTATAAATAGAGCGCAAAAATAGCTAATAGACTTATCATCTGATTCGATTTACGAATCATAAATTAAAAAAATAACTACGATGGCTAAGTGGGGATATTGAAAAGAAAGACAAAACAAAAAAAGGTCGCGCCTATGGCGCGACCTTCGATTATTAGCTGGTCAAATTAATTTAAAGGAACTATCTAGACTTGATGAATTTCTTCACTTTGTCTTTGCCGTCAATTGAATACTTTATGAAGTACATACCGTCTGTCAATGTCGAAACGTACAATGAAATTGTATTTCCGCTCCTTACTGATGCTATTGGATGTCTTCTCCCAAGAGCATCAAAAACTTCGTACTCAAAGCCTTCATTGACACCTGAAATATGCATAACATCTACTGCAGGATTGGGGTATACAGAGATCGATACACCAGGCACTATTTCAAGCACTGTGCATTTCTCCAACTCAAAGGTCACCTTATCCGGAGTAGCTCGCCCTTCGCTATCCAGCCCCTCTACCTGATAAGTACCTGGATCAAGTGTCAATTCTGATTGATTAGCGCCTATCAAAGCGCCTTCTGAATTATACCAATTGTAACTCACTGCACCTGTAGCTGAAACAGTATATTTCCCGTTACTACAGGCATCCGGTGCATTCACCGATACAATGGCTGGGTACAATGTGAACTCCACATTCACCTTCACAGATTCAGAAACACTTTCTCCACTACCATCTGTAGCTTTCATCACCAAATCATATGACCCTATATCATCATAACCTGGCGTACCAGTCAAAGAATTGCCCGATACTGTTGCCCAACTTGGAAAAGTCTCGAATGAATAAGTTAACTCATCACCAGCATCAATATCTTGGAAAATACTGTTTGGAAAATTAAAATTCCAGACATTCTCTTGAAAGACCGTAATGTCATCGAGCTCGGCCACCAAGGTTGGAGCATCATTGACATTGTTCACATCAAAGGCAAATGATGCAGTCAATTCACCACCATTACCATCATTGGCATTGACAGTGATTACCCAGGTGCCTACATCATCGTTAGATGGTTTTCCGCTGATCAATTGATCTTGAAATATTGCCCAATTAGGCTTCTCAATCAAGGTCAATGTGAGATCGTCATTCTCTATATCCGTGAATACTTCGGTCACATCAAATAAGAAATTATCGTCCTCATTAACAGCATTGATATTGGTCACCACTTGAATAGGTTTATCATTGATAGGCTGTACATCTACACTAAATGTTGACTCAACACTTGCTTCACCGTCAGACAGGGAAACCGTGATATTGACTAAACCACTCTTATTTTCAACAGAGGTAAATGACATCAAATAGCCACTTTGACTAGCTGTAAACAATATTGACTCAGTAGGTATCACGTCCGTATTGGAAGATACCGCACTAATTGACAATTCTGAAAATTCATTATCAATATCGGAAACTTCAACAAATAAATCTGAAAGCCCAATATCCTCTTGAGCTATTTGATTTTCAGGTGTTACGAGTTTCGGTGCATCGTTTACTGGATTAACCTTGATATCGAAACTTGTATAAGTTGACTGACCATTTACAGATGCAATCAAGAAGAATTTTTCAGTTCCAGAAAATTCCGGCGATGATTTTACCGTAATGATACCGGTATTGACATCTATACTTGCTTCCAAAAATGCCCCACCAATTAATTCATAGGTAAAAACAGTATTAGCATTGTTTTGATCTTCAAATACTACAGAAGCATCTATTGTAAATGTTCCAAAATCCTCTAGTTTATCTTCTAGTGCTATAGGAGCCACCACCTGCACGTCATTGTTTACAGCAGCTGCAACGAAAGCAACTTGTTGAGAAACAGACGATTCTTCATCAGAGGCAGTAATAATAACATCCTCCACCCCGTTCAAATTTGCAGTTGGATTAACAGTCATTACCCCATTTGCAAAAGTGAGCTCTACATTCACGTTTCCCTGAGCAGTATATGTCAAACTTTCGGGAGTTTCCACATCTGTGAAAAACCCTTGGAGATTGATATCATACGCCGGCAACCCTACCACAATAGTCTGACTTGGAATCTGTTTCAATACCGTAGGAGGATCGTTAACAGGTGTGATATCAAGTGTGAATATTTCAGCTTCAGACTTAGATGTAGCCGTTCCTAACCTGTCATCCGCGAATAACTTAACTTCGAAAGAACCATTAACATTGGCTGCAGGAATGATGCTTACATTGTTACCATCAATTGTTATATCGAACTTAGATGGATCACTGATCAACGCTGAATAATCAAAAACAGGAAGCGCTGCGTCTACATCAGTCGCAGACAACACCAAATTCAATTGCGAATCCTCTAAGATCACTTTATTAGAAACAGAGGCTACCACTGGCGGATCATTGACAGCTATAACTTCAAGATCAAATCGATCAAATGCGACGTAACTCTCAGCAGTACCAAGCTCCGTCACAATCACATTGATCGATACCCTACCCGAAAAATCATTATCCGGATTGATACTAATCTTGCCGTCAGCGTAGGTTACTGGCACAAGTGTCTTTTCATTGGACTCTACCAAAATGCTGACTTCATTGTCAGGATCAGAATACTCCAAATCCAAAACCAGTGCTACACCTTCATCGGTTCGTTGATCTGCTAACCTTTTGATCCTAGGAGCGTCATTCACATCCTTGATGGTGACCTTAGCCCAAGCCGTATCGAATAGCTGTCTCTCCGGATGATATACTCTGAATTGAATAGAGTCTACTCCTCCTACTTGCTCAGTGGAAGTGTATTCCATCAACCAAGTCTTGGTATTGGTAGCTGTCTCCTTCAAGGAAGGAATACTTATATTTCCTTGAGCAGCACTACCAATAATCTCCAAAGTTGCATTTTCTAACCCTTGAGTCCCGAGATCTACCGCGACTAAGTTGAGGCTTACTTGCTTATTCTCAGCCACGGTCATATCCCCAGCGAAGGCAAAAAACTCACCATCTTCTGACGCATCGATTCTCCCTCCCTGAGTATTGTCAATGACGTAAGTATCAAAGTCTGATCCACCATTTGGTGTGGTAATCACCACGGTCACCAAAACCTTGTCTCCATCAAAAATGTATGGGTGCGTGTCAGAATTAATGCCAAGATCTAGACTAAATATCCCATTTCCATCGGAATAACTAGATGCTGGATTTGATTCGCTATATAACTCCACAAAATCGGCATTTGCCAGATCCGATAGGTCATAATAAAGCACCTCTACTCCGTATGATTTATTTGCAACTATATCTTCCCAATCAATTATCAGATTTGTTCCAGAAAAGGAAATATCTATGATATCGTGAACCACATCTTCTACTTGAAACTGGAACGTGTAGTTGGCTAATTCAGATGATTGCTTTCGTCCACCTGTTTCCACTACTTTGAAAACCAAGCTATCCAAATACAATTCATCCGGAGATAAACCGGAGTTTGGCACAAAAACATAATCTGCCAATGTACCCTCCACTCGTGTCAAACTTCCCGTGGAAGGTTGCTCTACTATCTCAAACACAATAGAATCACCATCTGGATCAAAACCTTCGAGAACCACGACATCATCTAAATTAAGTGGTGTCGGGAACGGTGAAGCAATGGCAATCGGTGCTCGATTAGTACCTAAATCAAAGATTGGCCCTATAAATCCGACCGATCCCGACCAATTGGTGCTGTCATTCCCCAAATGGGTGGCAACACCTAGCTGACCAACGGTAGCAAAACTGGTAAGATTACCAGCAGAATACCATCGGCCCCCTATGGCCTCAGCGCTCCTGACCTGTACAAGTGAATCCTGCGCAATCGAAGAGAAAGCGAGCAAGCACATCAGGGCACTCATTATGTATGAACTATTGATGAAACTTTTCATGTTGCTATTATTTATTAGCACTTGAAGTCTCATTCGTTTTCACACCTAATAATTGTTCGATCTTCTGAAGTCGATCTTCCAACGCTTTGGCGTTTGATGCCTCCTCTTTTAATACCGTGTTTTCAGACTTCAACTCAGTGATCTCCGCATTGAGTTCTTTCACTGCCTCAATCAACACAGCAGTCATCTGCGCATAATTGACTGATTTCATTCCATCCTCATCGGTATGAACGAATTCTGGATAAACAGCTTCAACTTCTTGTGCGATAACGCCAATTTGGTTTTTGGTGGTTCGGGTGTCATCCTTCCAATTGTAGCTCACTCCTCTAAGTTTCAAGGTGTTTGCAAGCGATCCTTGGAGGGTCTCAATGTTCTTCTTCAACCTTCTATCAGAGGTGTTCTGAACGGTTCCGCCAATAAGTATATTACCGCTTCCTCCTTGAAGGGAAATGGATACATTATTTGAGGCATCATAGAGATCAATCAAACCATAATTATTCTCCTCAAAAATCTGAATCACATTTCTTGAGCTATCAGCACTATTTTTCACATTGATTCCGTGAGCCCCTTCTCCGCTCATCTCTATAGATGAAGTATTGACTCTATTCGATCCTACAAAGTCAAATTCCGCACCTCCGGTTACATTAAGTCCTCCGGCGAAAAAACCATCACCATTGAGACCATCAAGTCTTATCATCAAAGGATTGGCAAAAGTCTCTGTATTTGTTTTGTAGATATTAAGGTTACCATATTGATCATTCGCGTCTCCATTCACCTCCAATTGTACGTTTGGTCTCCACCAATTACCTCCGTCTGAAGTCATCCCAAACAATGTCAATGTTGGAAGTCCTGCATTCTCCCATCGCTTACCCGTCAATTCAATATTTGGCACTCCATCTGGTCCATTCAAAAAGAGATTACCGCTCTTACCTCCTACATCTCTTGCCGAACCAAGAGCCGCAAGCATAGATCCTTCATTGTCATAGAAATCTACTCCAGCTCTCTTGTAATTGCCTTCATAAGCAGAACCATCTACATGATTTCCGGTGATATACATATCAGTCATAAATGAAGCGCCATCTTCAGTTGTATTCTGACCATACATGCTGATAAAACTTCTTTGACTTCCATTACCAGCAATGATTGCACTTTCAAAAGCGTTGGTCTCGGTATTGTACTTCGACAATTGAAGTCTACCGCCACTATTTCTTGATTCCAAAGCCACGTGTCTGGCTCGAGTAGAATCATACATAAATAGTGCACCTTCATTTCCCATCCCGCGTGATCCTAGTATCACGTTGGTTGAGTCATTGCTGCCGTTCAATACAACTGAACCTGCATTGTTTGGAGCAAAATAAGAAAGCTCGCCTTTGATATTGCCAAGGCTATCTTTTACAGTAAGATCTATTGGTTCGCTGGAACCTCCTCCCATAAGGCCATCAGGGCCAATCTTAAACTCTCTTCCATCTGTGCTGGCAAGAGTTAGATAACCACTTTCAACTCCACTCACTGAATCCTTGTTGATTTTAAGCTGCGCTAAAAGGGGTCTTACAGGTATGGCATTACCTGTTGAGTCTAGCTCATCTCCATCTACGTCAAAAGAACCTCTCATACTAAAACTTGATCCCTCATTGTCATTTACAATTAGACCAATCCTACGCTTATTGTCAGCCCCGGCCATTGACATATAAGGTCCATCATTATCTGATCCCATCTGCAGCAAACCCCTCTGCTCGCCTTGCTCAAAAGAGCCCAGTTGGAAGTAGGATCTTCCATCATCAAAACGACCTAGATATACTGAAGAAAAAGCGTCTTCATTGTTTCTAATACGCATGAAATTAGACCTATGGGTCAAGAAGGTTCCATTACCCCCATCATTCCTGATTTCCATATGATCAGCGCCTATTCCATTACTATATCCATCTGTGCTATATAAGGACAGCTGACCTCTCTCAGAGCCATCATCCCATCTCGCCACATCCATCCAGATCAGATTTCGAGGACCTTCGCCAGAATTATCATCTGAAGAGTCTGCTGGCGTTCCAGCATCGTCATACCAACCTTCAGTCGCTGTACCTGCCATTGACAAGTAAGGAAGTTCCGTACCTTCAGCTTCCCATATCTTGGCTCCCAAAGTGAAGTTATCTGTAGATGAACCGAATCCTTTGATTTCAGAGGCACTTTGTCCTTGGTCATTTCTTATAGAACGTATATTTAACACAGTTTTTGCTGCCGAATTTTCGTCCAACTCGGAACCAAACATTTTAAACTCTGCTTCTTCTGCTACTTCCTCATCAATAGCTTCTAAGGAGAATTTCATGTTGGCACCAAAGAAATTATCATTATTCACTGTTCCTCTTAAATGAAAATACCCTAATTGAGGATTGTCTTCCCAAAATTTACCTCCTGTGGAGATTCCACCACCATGAGAGCTAACCGTATCATTCTCATCAATAATACCGCCAATATTAATTTGACCCCCATTACCAAAAGACTTCCAGTTAGCCACTTGTCGTCCATCATTTTCGCCTTCCAAAACAAACTCCTTAGAGCGATAATTGATTGCGTCCGTTATGCCATGTGAATTAATGCTAAACTCACTACCATCCGTACCTCTTAAAGTTAAATTACCCACTTCATTTCCATCTTCCCATCTCTGTACATCCATCCAAACCAGATCTGGTAAAGATGTGCCGGTTTCATCATCAGAAGGATCTTCCGTGCCTTTGTCGTCAACCCATGCCACTTCTTGGCTACCATTCATTCTGAAATGAGGCAGATCTACCCCATGAGTCTCCTCCCAGCTTTTTGACCCCATTCCAATATTCGGCGTGTTTAAGCCTTGCAATTCAAAAGCTCCAGTATTCGCTTCATCTTGGTGTAACCAAACTCTCATACGTTCTTCAGAGTCTTCCATCCAAAGACCTGGTCTGTTTCCATTCCAAAAACCTGAAAGAATAGCTCCTGTAGCTACCCCTAAAGTATCAAATCCAATTTGCTGAGAAAAACCGGAGGTGCCGTTAATAGTACCATACCATCCCGCTGGATAATCTGAATTATCACCCAAAAAGTAAAGTTGATCAGGACGAAGAATGGATCTGCGCGGATCTGTATTATTATTCAAATTTAGCTCGCCTCTGGTATAGCCATTAGAAAATTCCCTGATTCCTAAATGAGATCTTACCTGACCATCCTTATCAGATAACTCGATAAAACCATTGCTATTATCAGGGCCATAGCTTGACATATAAACACTCGGAGAAGCGTTAGCCCCGCCAAACCACGCACCACCAGCTCCGGTGTATTCTCTACCCACGTTTCCTAAGGAATCTTCTGTATTCAAAAATCGGTTAGCAAATAAGGTGACTCTTGAAGCACCCCGCTCATTGCTAAGCCTAAAGGTTCCGTCATTGCCACTTTCTCCTTCACTGCTGAGCATCACACTCCTGAAACCATTGGCCCCAGCTAGATCCATTGGTAGAGTTGGCTTACCGCTAAAAGGCTCATATATCTTAACGTTACCAAGTATGACGTCACCTACCTTGACAGTGACAGTTCTTTCGGATTGTGTATGAAAGAGGTCATTTGGTAGTGGAGAAGAATTTCCCAATACCACTGAGTATAGTCCGTTAATCACGGGCACAGAAACCAAAGTTTCCGACCATGTATTGGACGAATCAATCTCAATGCTAAATGTCAAATCTGATGTTCCATTATAAGGTTCACCATTTTCAAAGAGAGACCCTTGAAATGTCATTTTTTTACCTGCTTGCTGTTGTGCAGTAACTACAGTGCAGAAAAGGACCATTAGTAGCCCTAGTAGTCTAAGTTGTTTCATATTTACAGTTGATTTAATACAACTGCAAAATATGAATTTATCAAGTTGATGTCAATACACCAAAAGAGGTATTTTGTTTAGTTACAATGCCGTTTAACACAAAATAGACTGCCTAAAATATCATAATTCAAAATTTTGGAGACTTAACAAGAGAAAACATCATTAAGCTACCAAATAGTTATTTATCATTATTCAAAGACTCTCAGGACTGGCTCACTCACATTGAAAGTTCCTTGATTTGCGAAATGAATTACAAATCAACCTTCTAAACAGGATAAATCAACAATGTAAACTCACGAATGGAGTGTACGAAAATTCATTGTGGTATGAAGAACATTCAAGAGTTGCAAGTGCCTCTTACAGAGTATAAGAAATTGGCTTTTTGAATAGTTGTTAGTGAAGATTTCTAATCCCTGTCAGTAACCGATTTTCTAGTTACTTTCCTTTCTCAGCCTAAGCGCTTTACCCAAAAATCCATCTAGTACCCTCACAGGCAAAATGCGTGGCAGAATCCAAGTCTTAAACTTCTGCGGAACAAAAGCATACCTCGTCTTAGGACGAGGATTTTGAAATATCTTATAAATATCCTCCGCCAGTGAATCTGCATCGAGTGCGTTCTTTACTGTGCCTGAAATGATCTTTCCTCCAAACAACTTTAATGGTTCGGCATAATCGGTATCGGCAAAATCCACATCCAAGCCCTTGTTCCAAATAGGTGTTTTGATGGCTCCAGGCCCCACCACGATCACATCTATGCCAAACAGCATCAATTCCCGCCTTAGGGAGTCAGATATCCCCTCCACAGCATGCTTAGACCCTGCATAAGCTCCTATGAAAGGCATTCCGATCTTTCCTGCGACAGAGCTGATATTAATGATCTTCCCCGGAGGCACAGGGTGGTCTTTTCTTGCACCAAGTAATGGCAAAAATGCTTGTGTAACTTTTACCAATCCTATCACATTTACCTCAAATTGATATCTCAGATCTTCGATCGGCAAGTGCATCAGAGGTCCCCCAGTTGCGATTCCGGCATTGTTAATCAAGCAAGCAAGGCCTTCTCTATCTATCAACTTTGTAAGTTCAGCTGCTGCCTGATCTATAGATTGGTGATCAACCACATCAAGAATCAACGAATGAAATCGATCACCAAGTCTATCTTTTAATGCTGTCGCGTCTTCAGGTTTCCTAATTGTACCGTAAACCCTGCACCCTGCATTAGCGAAAGCGATAGCGCTTTCAAAACCGATTCCAGTAGAAACTCCAGTAATCAATACATTCTGTGAAGTATTGCTCATTTCACCTTTAGTTCTGTGATATTGATGGCTACAGGACCATCGTGAAGTGGTGCAAACCATGCTCCATTGTATTGCTTCCAGCCGTCCCACGAAAGCTCCAAACCTGCGATTGGAATCTTCTGTGTCCACATTCGCCAAGCCATAGGCCTCTTGTCCTCGCCTATTATCCAAAGATATGAGTCACCCGGAGTAACACCACCGCTTGTGTAAGTAACCAAAAGACCTTCAGCACCTATCAGATCTACGTACTCACGCACCGTTCCCGGGTCCCTTATTTTGAATGGCGCCACCAGCCAAAACGAATCATTCGCAAAATATTCCCATGCGGTTTCTATAGCCTCTACTTTGTCAGAACCCGTGAGTTCCTTGTTAGCATATCTGGCTTCACCTTCAAGTGTTCGTGTTGAAAAAAGCACCTCGTATTCGTCCCATAGGACAGTTACTGAATCTTGGGCTTTATTCCATCGATATGAATGTCCTCTAGGGTAGCTCCATTCAATAAAACTAATTTTCTGATAGGCGTCATAACCTAAAGCCGTCAACATCTGATCCGATAATTGCTCGGCCCTTGCTCCTGATTCACCCTCGGGAAGTGGGTGTCTGTTAAGCAAAACATAAGCTCCAAGGGCGCTCATCATAGCTAATACGATAAACACCAAAACCATTAATACTTTCTTCAAAATTGATCTGTTAAAATTGCTGGCGTTAAGAACCCAAATGTAGCACCATTTCGGAGTATTCTTGAAAAATCAAAACGTAATAACCAATGTGGTTTTATATCATTCATCTCCATCATTGCGCACCAAAAGAATAAAATCGTTCCCTAGCAACAAATAGCCCTGTTCGTAACAGAAGTAGTAGGTTTTGTTATCCTTGGTTACATAGGTGCGAGTGTGATAGCTAAAATCAAAACCTGCTTTAATTAGTTGGTCTTTGTGGGTCTTCGTTTTGCCTCCCGGGTTTAGTTTCTCAAGTATCGATCGGTTCTTGGCAAGCCTTCGATTGATCTTTCTGATATAACTCGTATTGGTGCTTACAGACTTATTGTTATGAGCACTTCTACAAGCATCCGAGCAATACTTTTTGTCTGCTCTTCCAAATAGTGCCCGTCCACATTCTATACATTCTTTAGGGTCATTCATAATGGTCAAAACTAATATAGCACCTTACGTAATTACAAACAAAACGCAAGATCTAACCGATTCACCTACAAAATTCACACGTTCACCGAAAGATATTTTGAAATATGTGGTCACAGAAATTAAATTCATATCAAGTTTCAACAACTTTTAAATACCAGCTATTATGAAAACTCCAGATCACTCTTCAAACTTGAAAAATATTCTCCATTACGCATTAGATAACTTTGTAGATAGCATCTGGAAGTTATTCACTAGGAGACAAAATAGGTTTAGATTATTCGAAAATTGATAAGAAGCCGTCTGATGACGGCTTTTTTTTGTTCTTTTGGTTAATACAAAATTTTTAGTCCGTGCAGACATCAGATGCTATTGACCAAATTAGAAATATTCATTCTGGGCAACTTTGGTTAGGAGCCAATTTCGAAAGTAAAATCGAAGGGATCGATGACTCCAATGCTTTCCTTTCTCCTCAGGTCGAGTTGCACAGCGTGGCTCAAGTCATCGCACACTTAACCGCATGGAATTTTGATTTGATAGAAAAAATCAAAAATGGTAAAGGCAAACTCCTAGATAGCGACCCATCAAACTGGCCTTCCAATACCGATTTAAAATTGGTTGGCTGGGATGGCTTGATCAAGACTTATTTCCAAACAATCGAAGAAGTCATTAAAAACTTATCTGAAAAGAATTCTGATTTTTTATCTGAGGAATATTACGATCAGGACTTCAAGAAAAATGCTCCGTATGACTTTGCTGTTTCTGGTATGATACAGCACACTATATATCACTTGGGACAGCTAGGAATTATTATCAAAATCCTTAAGTCTGAGAATAATCAATCAGAATAGTACTCGATTATTACGAATAAATCGAATATTACCTTCAGCAATGTTTTTAGGTTAACAACCTGAATGCAAGCAATTTATCCGTCTGTAACCGGTTATATACGTTTGTAACCGATTAGCCTCCAGCTTAGACTTGTTCAGCATCTCAACTTTGCCATGTCAGTTCGACAAAAGTCATCTGCCAATCAGAGACTTCATTATCAAACATAAACATTTACAATTATGACTTCATTGAAAAACAACGTGCAATTAATCGGCAGATTAGGTAACGACCCGCAGGTAAAAACTTTCGAAAGTGGTAAAAAAATGGCCAGCTTTTCACTAGCCACAAATGACTCTTACACCAACAATAAGGGAGAAAAAATTGAAGATACGCAATGGCATCAGATCGTGGTATGGGGAAACAAAGTAGACATAGTAGAAAAGTACCTCCAGAAAGGAAAAGAGATAGCGGTACAAGGCAAACTTGTAAACCGATCTTATGAAAGTAATGGTGAGAAAAAGTATATCACCGAGATTAATCTATCCGAATTGTTGATGATCAGCAATAAGGAAAAAGCAGCTTAACCCACATTCACGTTAGGCCTCCATATTCAAAGCCCGCAATTGAAGTAATTCAATTCGGGCTTTACTTTTTGATGTCATCTGAATTCTGTCACGCTCTGAAAACATTCACAGCATAAGGCATTCTATTGCAAATATTGAAATGGCTAAATATAAGTCTTACAAACAAGGCAGTCTGTCGAAAAATATAGCATGATGCTCGTCAATCGCAATTAGTTTGAACATAGTAAACCAACAGCAGTTTTGACCAGCATATGATCCTAAATCGACACTTGCTTTTTTTAGCTTTGTCTCTCCTTTTTGTAGGATTTGACGCTTTGGCGCAATCTGAGATTTCACCGGACCCATTGGTGAATTTTATTATCAGAGAGCAAGCTGACTCTGCCTTGATTCAATTGGAAGGAGAAAACACATCTTCCAATAATCAACTTGATATAATCAAGCGAATAGCTAAACAACGAAACGTCACATATAAAGATTATCAGACTTTCATTGAAGTGGCTATGAAAATGAAAGATCCTGACTACTCCGGTATCGTTAGGTTCATTGACAATGAAATACCCATTCCAAATAGTGACCGTGTCAACATGGCCTATGTGGAGATCAAACGATCTCAAATCTCTATCATTCGCAATGAGTTGCTTGACTTAACGCAGGCGGGCATTAAAAACAGGGAATTGCAAGACTACATCAATAAATATCCAGACGATAGTCCTGCTAAAGTGCGGGCTAATATCATTACGTCTATTCACGATATAGTCATGAAGGGTATCCAACAAGAAATAGAGTTGGGCCTAGAAATGACCATGGAAATGGAAAAGAAAGCTCGCTCAATTAATGATACGGCTTTAATTATTGGTTCATATTATTATCGAAATGACTTCTTGTATTATCAAGGTAAATTGGATGAGTACCTTGAGCATTGTCGCAAAAGCTATGAGCTCGATAGACTCCTTTCAGAGCATAGCGAATACTATCTTTTCAATATAGAAACTTGGCTCAGTGCCTTGATTTACCAAGGAGACAATAGAGATCAAATCCTTGAGTTATTGGAAGAACACTATAGTAATAGCGAAAATCAAGGGGAAAGCTTGACTTTGTATGCACAGTTCTTAATCAATGAACCACCTAACTCACCTGCTACAAAAAATATCTTCAAGAAATTCAATGTAACCGATCCTATAGCTCTAAGTAGCCAATTTGAAGCCTTCTGTAAGACCAGATTGAATACGATCTCATATCAAAAATTAGTTCATCGGCTAGCAAAGTACTTGCATGCCAAGGGGTACTATGATGAATCAAGGGAATACTACGAAGAGTCGATTAGTCAGATTAAAAACGTCTACTCGAAGGATCTATCCAAGACGATCGCGGACTATGAAGCAGACCTCATCGAACGAACGAAGCAAGCAGAACTTGATGAAGTCTCATCAAAAAAGAGACTTTTTGTGATAATTGCCGTGCTGGCCGGATTCCTTCTCGCGTTAGCGCTATTCTCGTTATACCGGCAGATACTCACGTCAAGGAGATTAAAATTGAAAAATAAGGAAATCATCCTACAGCGTGATATGATATCACGTAAGGAGAAAGAGAAAGAACTTCTGCTAAATGAACTGCATCATCGCGTAAAGAATAATTTTCAGGTGATCATCAACTTGTTGATTCTGCAATCTGCATCTATAAAAGACACCAAAACACAAGCACTGATCAACGAAAGCATTAATCGGGTAAAGTCAATGGCTTTTGTGCACGGGAAATTGGTGACCTCAGACACTTTGCAAGTAGATTTTGAAGTGTACATCAAAGACTTGGTATCCGAAATCAAGAACAGTTTTCAAAATAGTGAAGAAGTTGACATAGACATCCGGGCAGAAGGGTTCCAATTCAACGTGGATACGTCGGTGCCTCTTGGGCTAATTGTCAATGAATTGACAACCAATGCCTTCAAATATGGATTTGGATCAGATACTAAAAAATTAGTCGTCGAGATCAAAAGATCTCTGGGAGATTACTACGAATTGACCATTTTCGACAATGGCCCTGGCTTGAGTCCTGAGTTTGATCTGAAAAATGCTAGTTCGCTGGGCTTGAAGCTCGTTTACGAATTGGCTAAACAACTAGGCGGTGAACTAAAACTCAGACAAGATGGTAAGAGTGAGTTTGTGATACTCTTTCAGGAGCTACAATACTAATCGGCATTATTGCCGATCCATGGCAACAGTAATTCTCATTCTTTGAATCATATTATTAAAACAGAACGCTACGGAACTATCAAACCGTGGAAAGATGTTCTTATCTTTGTAGATATTTAATACATGGGGTCGACCGGAATCGACAGGAAGTGTAAAGAATATGCTTGCATGCAGGCACATGGGATGAGTGCCTTGATCAATAGTTCCAACACGTATTTGGCGAATCTAATTACGCCATGGCAGCCTAATCATCTCTTAGATGTGATGATTAATCAGGGTTGAGACTAGCGTTTCCCCCTGCCACATTCCTCCAAGTCTCTGTCCTTTAGGCTGGATCAAGGAGTGTCGAACTTTAGGACTAGTGCTGATGAGGTTACTAAGCCAGCGCGAAACTCCAGTGACTGGCAGTTTGAGTAGGTTGTTATTCACCGGCTCTGCTGTGAGATCAAACGAATAACTAAGCATGTAGAGGGTCTATTGTTTCCTTTGCTGGACGAGGGTTCGAATCCCTCCGACTCCACTTCAAAAGCCTTGCCTATCAGTGAGGCTTTTTTTGTTTTACACCCCTCAAAGAAACTTCATAGGCTATGTGAATGAAAAGACCAACAACTTCTAGCCTACATCGGACCAAACTTCGGCCAATATCTTACCACTCATCAAGTATTGGTACTTACTATTTTCATATCAAGCGATCTGCGGTAAATTAGGCTTTCAACTAACCTCATCAATCCATGAAATACCTTTTTACCCTTTCCGCTATTGTTCTACTATGTTTTTCATCGGGCGCACAGCGCAAGAAAAGTACATCCGCAACCCCAGAAAAAAGCGCTTTCGAAGAGCTTAGTCTGAGTGGTCTAAAATTCCGCAGCATAGGACCAGCTCAGCCTTCGGGTAGAATCTCCGACTTTGCGGTAAACCCAGACAATACTAAAGAATACTATGTAGCAGTATCTTCTGGAGGGGTCTGGAAAACAGTCAATTCTGGAACCACCTATACGCCTATTTTTGATGAGCAAGGTAGCTACTCCATAGGTTGTGTCACACTTGATCCGAACAACTCAAATGTTGTTTGGGTAGGAACTGGAGAAAATAACAACCAGCGTAGCGTGGCATATGGTGATGGTATTTACAAGTCAGAAGACGGTGGCAGCTCCTGGAAAAACATGGGTTTGAAGTCATCCGAACATATTGGCAAAATACTTATTGACCCAAGAAATTCTGATATCATCTACGTGGCAGCCATTGGACCATTGTGGAAAGAAGGCGGAGAACGAGGCGTATACAAATCTATGGACGGAGGAGAATCATGGAACGCTGTTTTGACGATCGACGAACATACTGGCGTAAATGACATAGTCATGGATCCTCGCAATCCTGATGTGATCTATGCCTCTGCGTATCAAAGAAGAAGGCACGTGTTTACCTACTTGGGAGGTGGTCCCGGATCAGGCATATATAAGACCATAGACGGTGGATCCAACTGGGAAGAGATCAATAAGGGACTCCCTGAAGTAGACTTGGGTCGAATTGGTCTGGCTATTGCGCCATCCAACCCTGAGACCATTTATGCCATCGTAGAGGCAGCACAAGGCAAAGGCGGTTTTTATAAAAGTACTACCCGTGGTGCATCATGGATCAAGCAGGGTGACTATAGCTCCAGTGGTAACTACTATCAAGAAATAGTCGTTGATCCTAATGACGAAGAGACCATCTATGGAATGAATACATGGATTCAGATCTCAAAGGATGGCGGTAAGTCATTCAAGGTTTTGGGCGAAGAATCCAAACATGTCGACAATCACTGCATGTGGATAGATCCGGAGGACTCAGACCACTTCATGGCAGGATGTGACGGTGGTATATATGAAACATGGGATGGCGCCAAAACTTGGCAGTATAAAGCCAATCTTCCAGTCACGCAGTTTTATAAAGTCTCTTTGGATAATGCTTATCCATTCTATAATGTGTACGGTGGCACGCAAGATAACGCCAGTCTAGGAGGGCCTTCGCGATCATTGAGTGACAATGGCATCTCCAATGAGGAATGGATCAATACGCATGGTGGTGATGGCTTTGAAACTCAAGTAGATCAGAGCAATGAAGACATTATCTATGCACAATCACAACATGGTGTTTTGGTTCGCTATGATCGCAAGAATGGTGAAGAACTTGGAATTCAACCCCAACCTAGAAAAGGTGAAAACGCCTATCGGTGGAACTGGGATGCTCCGTTGGTCCTCAGCAATTTTGACAACAAGCGATTGTATTTTGCCGCAAACAAGGTATTCAAGACCGTCGATCAGGGTAACAGCTGGCAAGTGATAAGCGATGATCTAACAGCCCAGATTAACAGGAACGAATTAAATGTAATGAATAGAGTCTGGGGGATAGATGCTATCGCCAAAAACCAATCCACCTCTCAATACGGGACCATTGTGGCAATGGACGAATCTCCCAAAAAACAAGGACTGCTCTATGTAGGTACTGATGATGGTTTGATCCAGATTACTGAAAATGATGGCGAAAGCTGGACCAAAATCAGTTCGATACCAGGCGTACCGGCAAGGACTTACGTTAATATGTTATTAGCCTCTCAGCATGACGAACAGGTTGTGTTTGCTTGCTTCAATAATCACAAGAACGGAGACTTCAAGCCTTATGTCTATAAGAGTAACGACAAAGGAAGAACATGGAGATCGATCACGAGCAACCTCCCTGAGAGAGGCTCATCTTATGCTATTGCTCAGGATCATGTAGATCCTAACTTATTATTCGTAGGTACGGAGTTTGGCGTATTTGTAAGCAACAATGGAGGAGCTAACTGGAAGCAACTAAAAGCTGGTGTACCTACTGTTGCGGTAAGAGATTTAGCCATTCAGCGAAGAGAAAATGATTTGGTATTGGGAACATTCGGCAGGGGATTTTATGTGTTGGATGACTATTCGGCACTCAGAAATACTGGTGAGACAACTCTATCAAAAGAAGCAGAGTTATTTCCTGTTAGAGATCCATTGCTTTATGAAGCCAGCTATCCTATGGGACTGCCTGGACAGGCATTTCAGGGTGATAGTTACTACCGAGGTGAAAATCTGCCCTCTGTCGCCATGTTTACCTATTACCTAAAGGATGACATCAAATCATTGAAGGAGCAGAGAAGAGAAAGAGAAAGTGAAGCAGCTAAGGCTGGTAAAAGTAATTCCTATCCTTCTTACGAAGAATTGAAAGCGGAGCGTGAAGAAAAGGAGCCTCAACTTCTGTTTACTGTCCAGAATTCATCGGGTAAAGTCGTGAGAAAACTCACGACTAAACCTACCAAAGGTCTCAATCGTCTAATGTGGGATATGCGTTATGCAGATCACGACCCTATCAACTTCACCAAGCCATCATTTTATAATCCTTGGGCTGACAGTGATTTGAGCATTCTCGTTTCTCCTGGCGAGTACCGCGTGACATTGTCAAAAGTAATCGATGGTGTATCTACGGAACTTGCAGGCCCTGTATCATTTGAAATAAAGGGGCTAGAAAACAGATCACTACCAGCCACAGATAGAGTCGCTCAAAGTGAATTCAGCAGAAGTGTACTCAAATTATCAGCGGCCGTTGGAGGCACAGGCCAAGTTCTTAGGGAGATTAGAAGTCAGCTGAAGCACATAAATGACGCTCTTTTGCGTGCAGAAATCGCACCAGATAATGAGCTATATAGTCTTGCCAAGAAAGTAGAATCAGCGACCAATGAATTGGGTCTACAGCTTAGCGGGGATCCTACCGCTTATACGCTCGACATGGATATGCCTCCGAGTGTTGCCGATAGATTGGGCATGTTGGTCTATCAGCTTTTTTCATCCACTTCAGATCCTACCCAAACCAATATGGATAGTTACGAGATAGCGAAAGAGGAATTTATGCCTATCTCAGATGCGCTCTCTGAGTTGGTGAAAGGCGACTTAGCCAAACTACAGGAAGGATTGAAATCTATTGGAGCTCCTTACACTCCTTACAACTTCCCTCGAGTGCCCGAATTTAAAGAGTAGAATTTTAGGGATTTGGGATTTGGGGGAGATATGGTTTTAATAAAAAGGGTCGCGTATTAAGCTAGAGCTAAATGCGCGACCTTTTATGCGTTATAATTTCTCTCAATACATAAATCCAAACATCCAAAGTGGCAATGTATTGTGATGGCCAGTTTCGATATCGGCTTTTACGATATATGCATCCTTGGTGTCTTTGATTTGCTCAAAACCCTTGCTTTTCCCGCCTATTTCAAAAGTGTAACGGTCATCTATCAGAAAATCACCAACATTGGAGTAATTGACTTTGTATAGATCTTTCATTTGTGAAAAGAAGAATGTCTCTCTCAGCGTGCCTATATCTACGTGAGAATTGAGCGAATAAGCCAACGAAGTAGTACTCAGATAAATCTTCTCTGGTTTAGAAAGCCTGGTGTCACTTTTTTTATCTGTTTCCAAAAGGCTTATCAATTCAGAACTACTAAGTATCTCTAGATATTGATAGACTGTGCGTCTGTCGATTCCTATCTTCTCTGCTAACTTTTGAATATTGGGTTTGAAAGGAGTATTACCAGCAATAAAGGCTAAGAGTTTCTTGAGCTTCAAGCTATGCGCATAATCTATATTGAGAATGGATGGCAAGTCTGAGTCAATGATAACATTGATGGTATTGCGCAACCTCTCATGGAATGTCTCATGATCCTCTAACGAATACGGATATGCTCCAAACTTAAGATAGTCGCCAAAAAGCTTGAGCGGCTTGATATGTTTCAATATCTCCTCAGTGATCTCGCCGTGAGAATTCAATAGCTCTTCCAACGCAAAACTCTCCGAGGTGTAAACCGCCGATATCTCTAGATACTCCCTAAATGACATGGGCTTCAACGTATATGAGATCATCCTTCTACTCAAATCCGCATCACCCTTTTGCATTTCGAGAATAGACGAACCGGATATGACCAATTTGATTGCTGGAAAATCATCATAAAGGTTCTTGATCTCTCGCGCCCATGAAGGGTACTTATGCACCTCGTCTATGTAAAAATGCTCAACACCTTGTTTTTCGAGTGCAGAGACAGTCTCATAGAGCCCGTGTTCGGTGAAGTAAATGTTATCCAAACTGATATAGATAGCCTTATCCCTGTCAAGATTTGCTTTGATGTTTTGCAACATCAAAGTAGTCTTCCCTACTCCTCGAGCTCCTTTGATCGCTATCAATCTAGACTTCCATGACATCCTCGTCAAGATATACCGCTCAAACGTTCCTGACGTATGAGATAACTTTCGCTTATATGTTTCGAATAAAGCCTCCACTTTCTATTTCACCTATTTTGTGTATTCAAATGTACAACTTATGACTTTATTGTGCAATAAGATGCACACTTTTATATTATTTTTGTGTAATCTATTACACATTTTATGTTTTGTGGTGAAAATCCGAAAGAGCCCAAATGGAATCAATTACCTCTAAAATGTCTTAATAGTGATGTGAGGAAAAGATATGACGTCCTCCAAGCGTTGTTGTTGCGAACCTTCGCAATAGCTAAACACAAACATCAAAACAGATACCTAACCCTGGGTCAAAACTTCATTTCCAATTGACTGGTCATCACATCTCTCGAATTGGTGCCTACCATGATGTCGAAAAGTCCATCTTCGATAACAAATTCACCTTCAGAATTATAGTAACCAAGGTCTTCTGCCCCTAAGTCTATAGTAATCCGCTCTTCTTGTCCCGCTTCAAGATTAATCTGTAGGTATTTTACCAATCTTTTAATCGGTTGGATTTCGCTGGCATGCAAATCCCTAATATAGATTTGAGCAGTCTCCTTACCATCAATATCTCCTACATTCTTCAGTAAGAATTCCACTTTCAAGTCTCCATTTTGAGATTGAACCTTCAGATCAGAGTACTCAAATTGAGTATAGCTCAAACCATACCCAAATGGTATCAAAGCATCATTGGAAGCATCCGTATAATGCGACCAAACAACATGGTCATAACTTCCGGATTCTGGCACAGGCCTGCCCGTATTCTTCCTAGCATAATAAAGCGGTTCTTGTCCTACGTGATAGGGAAAAGACACAGGGAGTTTGCCAGACGGATTATAATCACCAAAAACCACATCAGCGATCCCATGACCTGATTCAGATCCCAAAAACCAGGTCTCCAAGATGGCCGGTGCATTCTGTACTACCTCAGGGATAGCTAGAGGCCTACCATTCATCAAAGTCACAATCACATTCTTATTCACCTTGATCAACTCATCAAACAATTCCCGCTGATTGCCTTTCAATCCTATGTCAACCTGACTCCTACCTTCTCCAGACTGAAAACAATCTTCCCCTAACGCAAGTATCACCACCTCAGAAGATTTAGCTAGCGCAATGGCCTCAGCAAAACCTGAACGATCGTTCTCTACAAAGTCCAACTCATTAATAAAGGATCTTTGACCTTGAGTCAAACTGTATCCTTCTGCAAACTGTACTTTAGTATCTGCAGAAACCGCAGCTTCGATACCTTCGAAAAGGGATACACCAGAGTCTTTGATAGCCTGTGCTCGCCAATTGCCAAGCGGCACATCTTTACTTCCGGCCAATTGTCCTATGACCGCAATCGAACTCACATTTTTGGAAAGCGGAAGTAGTTCTTTCTCATTTTTAAGCAGGACAATTGACTTCCTTGCTGCATCCCTTGCTACCTCAAGGTTTGCGCTAGTGAGTATGCTATTTTTCTCCTTTTCTTCGTCGCAATATTTGTACGGATCGTCAAAAAGCCCAAGTTGAAATTTTAATTTCAATATTCTCCTAACTGCATCATCTAAGAGGTCTGAGTGTTCTTTACTCTCCAACACAAGCTTCTTAAGGCCGTTTTCATAGGCGCGTGACTCCATATCCATATCACTACCAGCCTCCAAGGCTTGTCTGGCCGCTTCATCCGAGTCACGCGAATATCCGTGCAATACCATTTCTTTTATTGAGCCCCAGTCTGACACCACAAAACCTTCAAATCCCCATTCTCCTTTGAGCCATTTTCTCTGGAGATACTTGCTAGCCGTAGCTGGTACGCCATTGATACTATTGAAGCTATTCATGAAGGTAGCTACCCCTGCATCACTTGCCACTTTGAAAGGCCTCAGAATAACATTATGAAGTGTGCTTCTAGATATCTCAGCAGTATTGTAATCACGTCCGGCCTCACCGTATCCATAGGCTGCAAAATGCTTGGCGCAAGCGGCTATTGTATGACTAGCCGAAAGAACATCTCCCTGATATCCTTCAATCCATGCTCTGCCCATTATTGATGTGAGGTATGGATCCTCTCCTGCACTTTCCATGATTCTCCCCCAGCGAGCATCGCGGCTAATATCTATCATGGGCGCAAATGTCCAATGCACACCTGCTGCACTACCCTCCAACGCCGCTACTTCAGCGCCAGCTCTTGCCACTTCTTCATCCCAACTAGCTGCTTGCGCTAGAGGTACGGGAAACATCGTTTTATACCCATGTATGATGTCATATCCAAAAATTAATGGAATACCCAATCTAGAATTTTCTACTGCCAGTTTCTGTGCTGCCCGAGTACCCTTCACTGTTAACACATTCAGCATTCCACCTACTCCACCTGACTTAATCATATCAGCCTTGTGTTGACTGTCATCATTTTCTGGCACTGGCCCTGTGAATTCCCAACTACCATTGTACATATTGAGCTGACCGATCTTTTCATCAACATTCATTAGACTAAGGACACTGTCCACCTTTTCGTCTATGGGTGTTTGTGAATTTCCTTTACCGGAATTATTAGAATCAGTACATGAAGCAGTCATATACATTGAGATGATTGAAATGAGCAATATTTGAATTTTCATAATATCTAACTTAGTCCAAACTGGAATACAATGGACAAAATCTTGCTAACTTTTTGATAATTATTGGACGAATCAAAGAACTATTTCTAAGTCCTTATACCAAACAATCTAACAATCATTCATAGGCCAGCGCGCAATAACTATTCGGATGTCTGATGATAAAGAATCATTGACAAGTTGCCCTACGAATTTCTTCCAATCCTTCGTATCTTGCAGCTCAAAAAACAGGCTTCATTGAAACGATTTCTCATCTTTTTGGCTGTCATTCTCCTGGCCGGAGCTGCATACCTCACTTATGACAATTTTGTCAAGGACTCTGACCTGTCCTCATGGTCATTTGTACCGAACAATACGCTCTTGGTGTATGAGTCAGACAACTTTATTCAATCCTTAGAATCCATACACTCATCTGAGGTTTACACCAACCTATCATTCATCAAGGAATTCCGAAACTTAGAAAGAAAAATAGACATACTAGACAGCATTGCTGAGAACGGAAATTTTAGAAAGTTCTTCGCAAAAGCTCCCATGTTAGCTTCCATGCATGTGACTTCAAGCAAAGATTTCGATATGCTTTTTGTGGTGGAAATCAGAAATCTCTCACAACAAGCCTTCCTCAGCAGAGTGCAATCCCACTTCAGCAAGGGGTCTTTCAGCAAAAAATCTCGCGAATATGAGGGGTTCACCATTACAGAAATCTCTGACAACAATGGATCCACATTTACCTACATTTTTTATAAGAATTTCTTCATCGGAAGCTTCAGTGCTTTTTTGGTAGAGGACGCCATTCGAACGGTGGCCAATGTGTCTTTGGAAGCATTCAGAAACCGACACCCTGAACTCTACTCTCTGGCAAAACTAAAGCAGGATCAAGGAAACTTATACCTAAACAATGCTAAACTCTCCTCTCTTTTCAATACGCTCACCAAGGAACCTCGTAATATTAGTTTTGCCCAGTCAGGCTATCTGGATCTGAAAGTGAGCGACAAGTCTGTAGACTTAACAGGATTCACTTTCGTCAATGATCAGGAAGATTACCTCAACTTATTCTCTTCTCCAGCCGGCAATTTTGATGTGGCCGAGTTGATTCCTACCAACGCAGCTTTGGTGTATCATATAAGCTCCAAAAACACATTCAATCTTGGAGAAAAACTCTCCAACTACTTTGAAAAAACGAATCAAGAAATCGTTGACCTAAAGGCTCAGATTCAAAAAGACACAGACTTTGATATCGAATACTTATACAACCTCATAGATGAAGAAATATGTTTAATCAATCTGGAATCTAACAAAGCAGAACAAGACAAGATCTTGATTCTCAAAATCAATGACATGGGTGAAGCGACCCGGTTCTTCAATGGAATTGGCGAAAGGTATATGCTGCAAACGGGAGACAGTCTCTTTCAGGAACAGTACGGCGATTATGAAATCAGAAAACTCCCAGTAAGTGAATTTCCAAAGGCACTGATTGGCCCATTGGCAGAAGGTTTTCCTGATGCCTACTACCTTCAGTTTCGTAATAACCTTATATTTAGCAGCAGCCTCCAGCAGCTTAAAGCACTGACCATTTCGATCCAAAATGAGTCTACCTGGACAAAGTCCTTAAGGATCAACAAATTCTTAGGCATGACCAATAAAGCTTCTGGTTTTAGCCTATTTATCAATACTCAGCGCATTTGGAATCAATTCTTAGATGCCTTGAAACCAGACTGGAAATCATTTTTTACCGAGAATCAATTCTCTTTCAGAAACATGGAATTCATTGCGGCGCAGTTCAGTGCTGTAGATGAGAAATACTATACCAACATCACCGTATATCAACCTAAACTTCCGAAGCGAAGCATCCCAGAAAGAGTAAGCACCCTGAATTCTCAGACACTCGCAGAACCGCTGATCTCCAAGCCATGGATAGTGACCAATCATAACGACCGAACAAGAGAGGTATTGGTTCAGGATACCGCTTATAATCTTTACCTCCTTGATCAGGATTTCTCTGTACTTTGGGATAAGAATATTGGAGCGAAAATCACTGATCAAGTCAAGCAGTTAGACTATTACAAAAACGGAAAACTTCAATACATCTTTTCCACAGAAAAGCAGGTTCACATCATAGATCGCAATGGTAACTATTTGCCTGAGTTTCCTAAATCGTTGAAATCTGGCGGCAGTATCATGGATATGAATATCATCGATTACAGCAACACGAGGGATTATCGATTGGCTGTAGCTGATGGTCAAGGAAATGCTTGGTTTAATGACAAAAATCTCAAGCCATTAGATGGTTGGAATCCTAAAAAGCATGATAAGAAACTGGTTATGGCTCCAGTTCATTGTCGAATCAATGGAAAGGATGTCATAGTCGCGTTGCAAGAGGATGGCGTACTTCATGCGACCAACAGAAGAGGTCAAAACCAAAAAGGCTTCCCTATCTCCCTAAAAGCTGATGTAAACGAAGCGCCTTTTATTATTACCCGAAATACCCTTGATCAATCTACTATCACTGTGATTACTATTAGTGGTGAACTGATTGAACTCAATTTCAATGGAAACCTCATCAGAAGAGAACAGCTCTACAAGCCTGGTGCATATACCCGATTTAGTCTTTTGAAAGATGTATCTGAGTCAGGCTATCTCATTCTGAGAAATACAGAAACAAACTATGAACTTCTAGATCAAGAAGGCAGGGCGTTATTTTCCAAAAGCTTTCTTAGTTCTTCGCCAATCTACACTCAATATTATCAGCTAGGTGGTGGCACAGAGTTTATCGTGTTTGTTGATTCAGGAGGCAGTTATCTGTACTTGTACGATCGCAGCGGTAACCTGATCACAGGAAGACCGCTAGTTGCGGATAAACCAATTGCGCTTTTGAAAGGCGAAAATGACTTTCAACTATATGTAATCGCTGAAAGAAAGGTGGAGTTGATCTCCTTCTCTCTTTAAGAAAATCAAAGTGCCGCCTTTTTCCTAAATGCGGCTTAGCAACAAGCTCACATGGATAATCAAAAGTTACTTTTTATTCCAATGGATATTTGAAACACGATGATTTATCTGAGTATAATAGCATCGCCATGTCAATTTTGGTGTTAGGGTATAAAATCGAATCAATTATTGGAATGTTCCAATTAATTGAAAAATTCAAAAAGTAGGATTCCATCACGTAAAATCACGATTTTGAGCATCTTCAAATTAATTAAATTTAATTATTCTTAGATTTGAATGTCAATCATACTTATATATTAACATTAAATTGATATTTTCACCATTGAATCTCTTATTGAGGAATCTCACCCATCATGAATAAAGATTACAGTCTTGTTTTAGAGAATTTGCTTGGAAGAAGATATGATGAAGCCCTAAGGGAGTCCATTGTGTCGGATTCTTTCGAGGAATATGATTATCCAGAATGCATCAAATATGCCTTAGAGGCCATGCAAGAGGTGGATACATCTTATGTCTACAAAACCTTTCACATCACTAAGAAAATTCAGGAGAAAATAGAAGGCGCTATTGCTGCACACAATATCAAAGCTGATTTTCGCTATCAAGGCGCTGTGCAAACAGAAACAAATATTGTCTTAAATGGTGGGGTTGAACTACTCGTTTTGTCTAAATCATACGGACGAAGACCTTGGGAAACTGTAGAGCTTTTGGCGAATGAGATTATTCAGGCACTATCAGGTGATCCTTTGTTGAAATCTGTGGACTACAGTAATCAGCTAGAGATCAAGATAGAGACTTTGAAGCCAAGGTGTGAGATCAAAATTTTGCCTGCGGTATGGATTGACAATCCAGAATATCTGAATGGAAAAAGGGAGATTGACAGAGGAATCTGTGAGTATAACCTCAAGAAAAAAACAAGAAGAAAATATCTACCCTTCAAAAACATTGCAAGGATCAATGGTAAGGACCAGCGCTGTAATGGAGGATTGAAAAAGATGATCCGATTGCTTCGCACCCTCGAGCGTGATGCACCTGATGATATCAGCCTAAACAACTATCAGATAGCATCTATGCTTTATGCCATCCCTGAAAAGCAACTCAAGTTCAATCCTGAGTACTCTCTAAGTTTGATAGGCGTGGTATCGGCCCAGCTTGGTCGTTTGATCTCTGACAACAACTACAGGCAATCTTTGATTTCGCCGAGCGAAAAGGAACTGGTTTTCGGAAAAAATCCTACCGCCAAGGAAGAAATCAAAAAGCTTAAGCACGAACTTGACAGTCTGGTAGCAGATCTGCAGTCTGAGCTTAAGCAAAATGAAAAAACCCTTTATACCGAGATTCGGTACTAAACCTATTCGATAAGTCCTGCTCGCTTAAGCAAAGCTTCGGGACTCGGTTCCTGCCCTCTAAACTTCTTATAAAGATTCATCGGATGATCTGTTCCACCTTGGCTCAGTATATAGTCTTTGAAAGATTGAGCGGTTGGCTTATCAAACACTCCATTTTGCTGAAACAAAGCAAAAGCATCAGCATCCAGTAACTCAGCCCATTTGTAGCTGTAGTATCCGGCTGCATATCCTCCTCCGAATATATGACCGAATTGAACACTCATATTGGTCCCATCCACGGGCGGAAAAAGATCCATAACGCCAAGTGCTGATTTCTCAACTTGAGATATATCATCAATAGCCTGAGCATCCGCCAATGAGATATGATGCCATTTCATGTCTAACAAGGCGAAGCTGATTTGTCTCACCGTAGCATAGGCTTCATGGTAAATGGCACTTGCTTTAAGTCTGTCTATATATACCTCTGGAATCGCTTCACCAGTCTCGTGATGCTTGGCAAATAGATCCAAACACTCTTTCTCATAGCACCAGTTTTCGAATATCTGAGAAGGCAACTCCACGAAATCCCAAAACACGCTGGTACCTGACAAGCTCTCATAGCGCGTATTGGCAAGCACACCATGTAGAGCGTGACCAAACTCGTGAAAAAGCGTACTCACCTCGTCAAACTTGAGTAGTGAAGGAGCATCTTCAGATGAAGGCGTGAAATTGCAGACTATACTGATATGCGGTATGACTCTGCCTGTAGCATCCTTCTTCTGATCACGATAAGAGGTCATCCATGCCCCACCCCGCTTGCCTTCACGCGGGAAATAATCAGCATAAAAGATGGCGAAGAGCTCTCCTTGTTCGTCATGAACTTCATAGGCCAAGACATCCTCGTGATATACAGGTATCGACTTATTTTCATGAAAGGTGAGTCCATAAAGTTTTTCCGTTGTTTTAAACACACCGGAGATCACGTACTCAAGCTTAAAATAGGGCTTGGTCAGTTCATCATCCAAGTCGTACTTTTTCTTTCTGAGTTTCTCAGAATAGTAAGCCCAGTCCCATCTCTCTAGCTCATGGTCAGCGCCAAGGGATCTCATGAATTCCTTTAGCTCTACGACATCCTCTTTCGCCTTTGGCAAGGCCTTCTCCAGAAGGTCTTGAAGGAAGGCTTCTACTTTATCGGGGTGCTCCGCCATGCGTTCCTCTAGCACATAAGTGGCATAAGTCTCATATCCTAGTAGCTCCGCCAACTCAGCACGCAAAATGGCCAGTTCTTTGACCACTTTTTGATTATCTCTTTCGTCACCTTTGAATGCCTTGGTCATATAAGCTCTGTAGAGCTCCTCACGCAAGCTTCTGTCATCAGCATATTCCATGACGGGCATATAACTAGGGGCTTGCAAGGTAAATGCCCACTGTCCTTCATATCCCTTTTCCTTTGCCGTGGCTGCAGCTCTGGTCACTACATCTTTCGGCAAGCCGGCCAATTGACTTTCCTCTGATACCAGCTTCAGATAATCATTGGTTTCCGCTAGTAGATTTTCGCCGAACTCAAGTGATAATTGCGCTAGCTGAAGAGATATTTCTTTGTATCGCTCCTTCTTTTCTCCATCTAGATCTGCACCACTTCTTACAAACCCCTTGTAAGTTTTATCTAGTAGCATGATTTGTTCCTTACTCAAGGTTGCCCTTTCCGCATCCAAATAAACAGTTTTGATTCTTTTCCAGAGCTGCTCATTTTGCTTTACCTCATTATCAAACTCTGACAACATCGGAGCGGCTTCTCGCGCCACCTCCTGTATGGCATCATTGGTCTCAGCCGAATTAATATTGAACAACACACTAGTCACCCTTCCCAATAAAGCTCCAGCCCGATCCATGGCTTCAATGGTGTTTTCGAATGTAGGTTCAGCAGTTTGAGTAGCAATATTCTCAATCTCAGCCAGTCCTTCTTCTATGGCCTTTTGGAGGGCAGGAATGTAGTGTTCCTCTCGGATGTCATTGAATGGATGGACGTCAAACGGGGTATTGTAAGGTTCCAGAAATGGATTATTCATAGCAATAATTTCTTTTAAAAAAGTCAGCCAAAGTTAGCCTTGCAATGGTGGTTAGAAAAATCAAACTGGTAATAGAACCTAGGTATTTTTAGATTTGTCTAGGTTAAATCGAATTACGCTTACCTTTGTTTCATAATGACGATTGCCATGAGAAAATACTTATTGTTTTTTGCCATTTTATTCATTCACCTCTCGGTAAATGCGCAAGATTCGCTTGTAGCGAATACCAGCAATCCAAGAGCTTCTGTACGGACTCATCTCTATTTTTTGCAGGATGAAAATTACAACCCAGAGTTGGCCGCCACGCCATTTCGTAGGTCCGGAATAAAAAATGCTGTAGCAATAGAAAGTGCCCTAAAACTAAAGCAGATTTGGGATGGATCAGGCACTTACATTGACTTAGATATGCTGTCGGATAACCCGGATTATAAAGACAGCACCTACCAAAGGCCCAAAGCAATCATAAATGGCAAATTTCCGAGAGTATACTTAGAGCGCGTCGATGGTAGTTGGGTATATGCTGTTGAGTCTATGGCGGTATTAGATGAATTGCATGATGAAGTGTTTCCTTTCGGAACAGCTGTATTGCTAGACTTCCTTCCCAAAATGGGCACTCGTAAGATCATGGGGCTTTATCTCTATCAATACCTGGGCATACTCCTTCTGGCACTCATCAGCGTGCTCGTGCATAAGGTATTGACTTTTATCTTCGACAAGCTAATCACCAGATTGATACTCCAGGCAGGATACGAAAAATTAGCAGACAGATTCCTGCTTCCGGTAGCGAGACCCATCAGTATTTTCGTAGTGGTACTTCTCCTCCGGTTGTTCTTGCCTGTTCTCCAATTGCCTCCAGGCGCATCACATTGGGCCATGCTGATGATCAGAGTGGCCTTGCCACTCTTTGGGACGATCGTATTCTATAGGCTGGTAGATGTATTGGCCATGTACCTTGAGAATCTTGCCAAGAAAACCCAAAGCACCCTAGACGATCAGTTGGTACCATTGCTACGCAAAACGCTAAAAACTTTTGTGGTAGGGATTGGTACATTGTTCATCCTTCAAAACCTTGATATTCCCATCATTCCACTGCTGACAGGATTATCCATCGGAGGTTTGGCATTCGCATTAGCGGCACAAGACACTATCAAAAATTTCTTTGGTTCGCTTATGATTTTCATCGATCGGCCTTTTCAGATAGGCGATTGGATTACATCAGGAGAGATAGACGGAAGCGTAGAGGAAGTTGGGTTTCGATCTTCCCGAATAAGAACATTCAGAAACTCGCTCATGTATGTGCCTAATGGAAAACTAGCCGATAGTACCATAGATAATCATGGGATGCGTGAGTACAGGAGATTCTATACCCAGATCGCTATTACATATGACACTCCACCTGAGCTCATAGAGACATTTGTGAAGGGCCTGCGTACCATTGTGGAGCAGCATCCTGATACTCGAAAGGACTATTACAATATCTATTTCAATGATATGGCGAGTTTTTCACTCAATATCATGTTTTATATATTCTTCAAAGTACCTGATTGGCCAGCAGAGCTCAAAGCCCGCCATGAGATCCTGCTTGAGGTGATCAAACTAGGCAAGACACTGGGTGTGAACTTCGCATTCCCTACGCAAACTTTGCATATGGAAAACTTCCCTGGACAAGCCTCTTTATCTCCCGAATATCTTCAACAAGCGGATCTAGATGCCAAAATGTCTGCACATTTCAACTCAACCAAAAAATAAACCTATATGCGTCAAATATCTCTCATCAAAAACGGTAAGCCAGAAGTAGCGTTCAAGCTCATAGAGCAACCAACTCCTGAACCCAAAGAAGGAGAAGTATTGATCGAATCTGAAGGATTCGGTCTCAACTTCGCAGATGTGATGGCACGATTGGGCATCTACAAAGACTGCCCGCCTTTGCCAGCAGTGATTGGTTATGAAAATGTAGGACGCATTAAGGCTCTTGGTGAAGGTGTTGCAGACTTAGCCATAGGTGATCGCGTGCTGGCTTTTACTCGATTTGGCGGCTACTCTGACCACATCATAAGTCCTGCCATGGCTGTAGCCAAAATATCAGATGACTTAAGCATTGGAGAAGCTACAGCGCTAGCCACTCAATACATCACGGCATACCACGCCGCTGAAGAAACAGTCAGCCTATACAAAGGTGATCATGTCCTTATCCATGCTGCTGCTGGCGGTGTAGGTACTGCGCTTATCCAATTGCTCAAAGCCAAGGGTTGTATCATTTTCGGAACGGCTGGATCAGCCGAAAAACTTGAGTACCTAAAAGCTCAAGGTGTGGACTACCCGATTAATTACCGAAAGGAAGACTATGAAAAGAAAATAGAGTCTTTGGGATTTGTTAAAAAGCTAGATGCTACCTTCAACCCAGTGGGTGGCGACTATGTCAAAAAGGATCATCGCTTGCTTAACTCAGGTGGCTCGGTGGTCGTCTATGGCGCGTCTAAACTCACTGATGCTAGAGGCAATCCTTTCAAAATGATCAAATTGCTATTTGGCTTTGGGTTTTGGAGTCCAATCAAATTGGTTTCGTCCAGCACCAATATCATAGGCATCAATATGCTACGAATAGCGGACTACAAGCCGGAATCTTTTCAGCGTTCGCTCAAGGCGGTCATTGAGCTAGCCAATCAAGGCACGCTCAAGCCAGTAGTAGGCAAAGAATTTTCCTTTGATCAAATAGCTGACGCTCATGCCTACTTGGAAGGCAGACAATCTATAGGCAAGGTGGCCGTGAAGTGGTGAGTAGCTAAAGGGGTTGTGAGCGCTATAATTCTTAGAAAAGTGAGATTCCCCAAATAAGCTAGTACACTTCTCCTTGGCCAATACAGGTGCTTATCTGGAAAATGGGGATTCACTTGAGTTACCATTGAGTGAAAATGAATAATTGAGCAATGGCTAATTTATGAAGCGAGTTGCAGAGCCGCTCCTTGGTACACTGTTTCAATTAGGGTTCACTCAAACAAAAAAACAAAAGAAAGCCGGCCTGTACGGCTGGCTCTCTCTGTAAATCTACGATGCTTGTCTCCTTCAATCCTATCCTGTCAATTGAGGCTGTTGGAAAACATAAAAACCTAATTATAAATCAAATCGAACCTATCAAGGTTCATTACTTTATTCCAAGCAGCTACAAAGTCGTTGACAAACTTTTCTTGGGCGTCATTGCTGGCATATACCTCTGCCAATGCACGCAATTCGGAGTTGGATCCGAAAATTAAGTCTGCGCGAGTAGCTTTCCACATAGTTTCACCAGTGTTTCTATCCACGCCCACAAATTCCTCTTTAGTATCTGAAGTAGCTTTCCATTCGCTACTCATGTCTAGCAGGTTCACAAAGAAGTCATTGGTTAGAAGCCCTTTTCGGTCTGTTAATATTCCGTGATCCGAACTATTATAATTCGCACCCAAAGCACGCATTCCCCCAACTAAAACAGTCATTTCCGGAGCAGTAAGCGTCAAAAGTTGTGCCTTATCAAGAAGCAATTCTTCTGTAGAAATGGTGTAGCTGGTTTTGAGGTAATTGCGAAAACCATCAGCCATTGGTTCCAGTAGGCCAAACGACTCTACGTCAGTTTGCTCCTGAGTGGCGTCCATACGACCAGGACTAAATGGAACATTTATCTCATAACCAGCATCTGATGCAGCCTTCTCGACAGCAGCATTTCCTGCTAGCACTATCAAATCAGCCAGGGAAACTCGCTTTGTCGCTGACCTTGAATTGAAATCAGATTGAATTTGCTCCAGCATACTTAGCACCTTATTCAATTGCTCAGGATTATTGACTTCCCAATCTTTTTGGGGGGCCAATCTGATTCTAGCGCCATTGGCTCCTCCGCGCCTATCAGATCCTCTATATGTAGAAGCAGATGCCCAAGCAGTGGTTATCAATTCGCTCGTAGATAAACCTGAGTTCAGTATCTCGGTTTTCAAACCATCAATGTCTTTACTATTGACCAAAACATGATCTACAGTTGGAATAGGGTCCTGCCAGATCAAATCTTCAGTGGGCACTTCTGGGCCCAGATAAGTAGATCTCGGCCCCATGTCTCTGTGAGTTAACTTAAACCAAGCGCGAGCAAAAGCATCATTAAAGACTTCTGGATTCTCCAGGAAGTTTCGGGAGATTTTCTCATAAATTGGATCAAATCTTAGCGACAAATCTGTGGTCAACATGGTAGGCTTATGCATCTTATCAGGATCAAAAGCATCAGGTACCATCATTTTAGGATCTTTAGCTACCCATTGATGGGCGCCTGCCGGACTCTTGGTAAGTTCCCATTCATTTTCAAATAGATTGAAAAAGAACAAATGGCTCCATTTAGCCGGCGTAGAAGTCCATATTACCTCCAAACCAGAAGTAATCGCATCTGCGCCCTTTCCAGACTTGTACGAACTTTTCCATCCAAAACCTTGCTCTTCGATACTTGCCGCTTCCGGCTCAGGACCTACATGCGAAGCAGGACCTGCTCCGTGAGTCTTGCCCAGCGTATGACCACCGGCTATCAATGCCACTGTTTCTTCATCATTCATACCCATTCTTCCGAAGGTTTCTCGAATATCCTTGGCCGCCAATACTGGATCAGGGTTACCATTAGGACCTTCCGGATTGACGTAGATCAAACCCATTTGTACTGCCGCCAATGGCTTCTCCAGTTCCCGATCTCCTGTGTATCGCTCATCATCCAACCACTTTTGTTCTGACCCCCAATAAACATCCATTTCGGGTTCCCATACATCTTCTCTACCTCCAGCGAAACCATAAGTCTTAAATCCCATGGATTCAAGCGCCACATTCCCCGTAAGAATCATGAGATCCGCCCAAGATATTTTGTTTCCATACTTCTGCTTGATGGGCCATATGAGGCGTCTGGCTTTATCCAGATTACCATTGTCAGGCCAGCTATTCAATGGTGCGAAGCGCTGCTGTCCAGCACGCGAACCTCCTCTACCATCTGCGGAACGATAAGTACCAGCGCTATGCCATGCCATGCGGATAAATAACCCGCCATAGTTGCCATAATCTGCAGGCCACCAATCTTGTGAATCTGTCAGGACTTGCTCAATATCTTTTTTGAGCGCATCGTAATCCAAAGTTTTGAACTCTTCTATATAATTGAAGTCTTCTCCCATAGGGTTGGAGAGTGACGAATTTTGTCTAAGAAGGCCTAAGTTTAATTGGTTTGGCCACCAATCGCTGTTGCTTGTAGCGCGCATGTTGGATGGACTCTTCATAGTAGCCCCTGAGGATCCATCAGCTTGGTTTTCATTGTATTTTTTTTCCCCGCAAGAGGGAGCAAACAAGACTAAAATCAGCACACAACTGAGTATCGATAAAGGTTTCATTTAATTATAAGGTTTGGGTTAGTGTTCTTCTAAGTTAGTAAATAAGATATCCATTTATTCGAAAGCTAAATTTTATTCCACGATAAGAAATTCTTTCTCAATCAGCTTTAAAATCAACTGTTGGGATAATAACACATTAAGTTATAATTGGTTTATCATCAAAATTCCAATCTTAAGCATTTGAATCAACTGAAGTCTAGGAGAAGATGTAGTAATAATAGTAAATGATGTATTAATGATGTATTGCCATGGAGTTTCGAGACTGGATTCAGGTCTACCTTTGTTGGCATATCAAGGCTTAAATAAACCCAAACCATGAAACAACTGAGCACCCTAGCATTATTGATTTGGATAGCATTATTGACCTCATGTAGTGAGGATAAAATGGAAGCCCAAGAAGAGACCATCGAAGTACCAGATGGATATACCCTGATATGGCAAGATGAATTTGATGAGACCAGCATTGATGCCACCAAGTGGACTTATGAGACAGGTGATGGCACAGACTATGGATTGCCTGCTGGGTGGGGCAACAACGAACGCCAGATCTATACCACCCTACCAGAAAACTCCGGCGTAGAGATGGATGAAGATATGTCGGTCTTAGCCATCACGGCCAAGAGCGATGGAAATGGCGGATACACTTCCGCCAAACTGACGACCAACGATCTTTTCAGTTTGCGATATGGTAGGGTGGATGTAAGAGCTAAGATGCCTCAAGGCCAGGGCATATGGCCAGCTATCTGGATGTTGGGAGATAACATAAGTGAAATTGACTGGCCAGGATGTGGAGAGATAGACATAGTGGAACTTCTCGGTCATCAACCAGAGAAAATGTACTCGACGATACATTATACGGATTTCGAAAATTCTCACGCTGAATCTCAGCAGAGCCATGAATTAACCACCGGCAGCTTCAGTGACTCATACCATGTTTTCAGTGTAGATTGGACCCCTCAAAGCCTCAGTTTCAGGGTAGATGGAATGACAATCAATGAGATTCCGATCGAGACAGATATGAAGGAGTTTAGAAGAAGTTTTTATCTCATCATGAATGTAGCTGTGGGTGGCAATTGGCCTGGATATCCTGACAACACCACTATACTTCCTCAGAAAATGATGGTGGATTATGTTCGGGTATTTGAAAACAATGCCATAACTCCCGATGAAGCTCCTGCACTTGACATAGACGAAGAGACTATAGGACAGAACATAGCGCCAAGCCTTGCGCAGTATGCTATTCAGGAAAGTTTTGAAGATCTTGGAGTAACGACAGTCATCGTATATGGAGGTGGGGGCGAACCTACAGTGGCTACCTCCGATGTAGCACTGGATGGTGACTCCAGTGTGGTGTTTGACTTCCCAGGCGGCAGCTGGGGTGGTGGTTATTTTGAACTCGCTCGCGGTGTAGATCTTAGTAGCTATTCCATGTTAAAGTTCTCACTCCACAAGCCCCAGAACTTGATCAATGCTGAAATTAAACTAGAAAGCCCTAAAACCAATGCATTTGTCTACCTCAAGGACTACTCAGGCACGGATGTTGGATCGGGCTATTTGGAGTATAGCATCCCACTCGCGGACTATACCGGCTTAGATCTGACTAATATCACCATTGCTTTCTCCATATGGAATCCTCAGGATGCAACTGACAGTTTCACTAGTGGTACAGTCTTGATTGATAATATTCATTTCGCGAACTAATCAAAGTCAAGAAACATGAAAAGACTACTGACCATAACAATATCCATGTGCTTGATGATCACGCTAAGAGCTCAGGTGATCATTGATACAGAAGATTTCAAGATGTTGGATAATACCAACTGGGAAGGAACGCTTACTTACCTTGACTACACATCAGGAAAACCAACGGATGTAGCTACCACCATGCAAATGAGAATATCAGAAAACACCATCGAACAAGACATACAGTATGTTTGGGAGCCTCATAAAAACGTGAAATCCAAAACCAAAATCAAGAAAAACGGCAAATTCTTGGGTAGTCAAGAAGTGATTTCCAAGAGCTTCAATAAGGAAAATAAGACGGTCATAATCACTTCAACTCAGGGAAAAGATGATGGCAGGAAGGCCACTCTATATTTTACCTATGAATTTGACGAAGACAGCTATAAAGTCTCCAAAGAAGTTCAGTTGGATGATTCCGAAGATCGTTTTGTAAGAAATAGCTATCAATACACCAGAATCAAATAATCCCACTTATCAATACTCTGGTCGATGACTTTTTAGTTTGTATTAGTAGCAGAAGGTTTACGCTCACCCTAGATTAGTTCAGCAATTGCTCATTACGGCGAATAACTAACCAATTTTAGATTATAACAGTCTAGCATATCATTTTCTTATACCAATGATATTTGATCACTGCTAAAACAAAATTTCAAAAAGGATTAATTCGCGAATTTGCTTATTCCTGCATATTTGAAATGCCTATAAGATTATAAGGCGTTTCTACTCATGGCAAGATTAGTCTTCTATTCTTTGCATGAACCTCTTAAATTTTGAATACACCTACTTGTTGAAAACAGACTTAATCGCTAATTTCATTGCTACTAGCAAAACCGACAGTCCAAAGCCCAGCCTTGGTCTAGAATAACACAACTCTTTTTGAAAAATCTACTAATCCTCTGTTTCATAATAGCATCAAATGCCTACTCCCAGCCTTTTGACCAGTATGTGGCAAGAAGCTATGAAATAGAACTCTTAGAAAATCCTCAAACTGTTCGCCTATTCGAAATGAGGAATGGGGATTATCGAGGTGAACTTATTACACAGGTATTCAAAGGAAAATACAATCATGGTAGAATAAGATATGCATGGAGAAAGATTTGGAATACTAAAAGACAACAGATCAGCGACACAGTAACCCTCGATCCTAAAACTGTGAATATCCTCATGACAACACTCGAAGAAAAGGGAATAGAAACAATTGAAGATTGTCGAGAAAATAAAGAATGTCATGAACAAATTTTCCTTGATGGAGGATCAGTGTTATTCAAAATAAAAACTGATTTGATTGATCGTGATTATGGATTGATGATACCCCAAAAAAT
>JAGDZO010000008.1:0-1395 GCA_049115815.1 Cyclobacteriaceae bacterium
AAAAATCCTTTATGATACCTTAAAGTCATGCCGCAGGCATCCTGACATTAATTGCTATGATGATACCCCAAAAAATGGGACAGTGAGTTTAGTTCTGATTTGAAAACTAAATTTACGAATATGACACGCAAAAAGTACACTGCAAAATTCAAGACCAAAGTAGTTTTGGAGGCCATCAAGGAACATTCAACTGTTGCTGATTTAGCACAGAAGTATGACTTAGCACCACAGCAGATTAACCTGTGGAAAAGGGAGTTCTTAGCGAATGCAGACTCATTATTTGAGGGCAAAGCAAAGAGTAAAAAGTCTCAACAGGATGAAGAAAAAGACCATCTGCTCAAGATCATAGGCGAGCAAAAAGTGCAGATTGATTTTTTAAACAACGCCTTGCGGTAAAGCCTCTTACTGAGCGACGATCAATGATAAGCAAGGGTCATTTGAGTCTGGTCAAGCAATGTGAATTGTTGTCCTTACATCGTTCAGGGATTTATTATAAGCCTTCTGAGGAATCTGAAATGAACTTAAAGTTAATGCGGATGATGGACGAGCATTATCTGCATCACCCCTTCAAAGGAGCTAGGAGGATGCATACATGGCTTACCAAAGACAAGGGATTGATGGTTAGTAAGAATCGAATTGAACGTCTCTATTATCGGGTGATGGGGTTAAGAGCTGTTATGCCTGGCAAACACACATCCAGACGCCACAAAGCGCATAAGACCTATCCTTATTTGCTCAGAAACTTAACCGTTGAAAGACCTAATCAAGTTTGGGCTATGGATATCACTTATATACCAATGAAGAAGGGACACATGTATTTGGTGGCGATCATAGATCTCTACAGTCGGTATGTGATTAACTGGTCGGTATCCAACTCTATGGATGCTGAATGGTGTCAGAAGTGCGTTGAAGAAGCCATTGAAACCTATGGAAGACCTGAGATTCTTAACACAGATCAAGGCTCTCAATTTACCTCAGAGGTCTTCGCTAATTACGTCCTTAGTCAAAAGATTAATCTAAGCATGGATGGAAAAGGAAGAGCTATAGACAATGCTTTTATCGAAAGATTGTGGAGGAGTGTGAAGTATGAAAAGATATACTTGAATCCCCCAACTGATGGCACAGATCTATACTTGTTAGTGGCTGAATACTTCAATTACTATAACATGGAAAGAAGACACACCGGAATTGGAGACAAGATACCAGAAGAACTGTATTATTATCAACGAAAAGAAGCAGCCTAAACAATGCAATTATTACTATTATTGAACTTAAAATGATACTAAACCTGTCCTAAACATTGGGGTAACATCACTAATTGGAAATGAATAGTTGATAATGCGAACGTTGGAATGATTTCAAAATTCCTTTATGATACCTCAAAGTCATGACGCA
>JAGDZO010000009.1:0-33181 GCA_049115815.1 Cyclobacteriaceae bacterium
AAGGTGTTAGGGTTTTAATGTGGGAAGGTGTTCTGGTTTACTCACTTTTGGTCATTAGCCATTAGCGAACTTCGAACGGCGAAAAGCGATCAGCAACCAGCGAAAAGCGGTAAGCTACTAGCGTATAGCGACCAGCAATTCCCCCCACGCAAGTCATGCCGTAGGCATCTTGGCAATGTTGGGTTGTTGAGCGCTTAGATTTTTGGGTCGCTTCGCTCTTGGTAATTAGCACAAAGCCATTTTCATTTGGCGAAAAGCGAACGGCGATCAGTGTATAGCGAACTGCGAAAATCGACCAACGCTCACCCCTTCTTCTCCGCCAATATAGAGATCTGCAATTCTAGCCGCTTCATTTCTCTGATGATAGAATACTTATCCATCTGCATCCAATTCCAAATTTTTAGCATACCAATAGACAAAGTTGACATCATGATGATCATTGCATAAAGAATTTGATCCTTGGTGTTTTCAGCAACCGAAAATTGCATGAAGCTATAAATTACAGCTCCTAGCAAGGCAAAAATCATGACCGTAGTAATGGCGGTAAACCATCCCTGTTTACCCTTAAACAATTGCCCATACTGCACGATGAAATTTTGCTCGTCTAATTGGTTATAGTACTTAGCTTCTTCCTCTGTCAAAGCTTCCTTGATGAGGTCGTCTATTTGATCATTTTCATTTTTCATGATTGACATTGTTTTGTTGAATAATTTCTTTGAGTTTTTCTCTTGCTTTGAAGAGTCTTGATTTCACCGTTCCGGTTGGGATCTTGAGCACTTCACTTATTTGTATCACCGAAAGACTATTTAGATAATACATTTTGATCACCGATTTGTGGAGCTCATCTAGCTGCCCAAGACCGATATTGAGAGACTTGAACATTACTTCTCTGTCGTTTTCTTCATTTATCTCTGGAGATTCTGTCGATGCTAGTATTGGTTCTAAACGAATCTTATTTTGACGTTTTCTCAGGTGATCCATTGTCTTATTGTGTGCGATCCGCAATACCCAAGAACCGAATTTGTTAGGATCTGAAAGCTTTCGCAATGTTTTGCTTACCGCAATCCAGCAATCCTGACTTAGGTCATTGGCCAATTCATGGTCGCGAGTCATCCAAAAGATCTGCTGGTGCACTTTTTTTGCCCAGCGAGAGATGAGCATTTCAAACGCTCTACCATCTCCATCTTGAGCATTTAGAACTAGCAGTTCATCAAATATTTGATTGGAATCTCTCATCTCTACTATAATGTCGGTAATTCTGGGAATTGGTTCACCATCCTTTCAGTTTTAATAGAGGAAATGGCCTTATTAGCACCTGATCAAAACTTTGTTTCTGGACTTTGAAGAAACAGAATGACCCATCACCCCAAATTCCTAATTCAGAATTAATATTGCAGCATGAATTGGGGAGTACTAGCGCAGCAATTGGAAGGTGATTTGTTCACCGATGAAACGACGAGGAGACTTTATGCCACAGATGCATCCGCTTATCGCGAAATGCCATTGGCCATAGCCATTCCCAAGTCTGAAGAGGATTTGGTCAAACTCATCACATTTGCTGCCGACAATGGCACTTCTGTCATTCCCCGCACAGCAGGGACTTCCCTTGCCGGACAAGTAGTTGGAGGAGGGATTATCGTAGATGTCTCGCAGCATTTCAATCAGGTACTGGAAGTCAATGCGGAGGAAGGCTGGGCTTGGGTGCAGCCCGGAATCGTCCGAGACGATCTCAACAAGCATCTGAAAGAATACGGATATTTCTTCGCTCCAGAAACGTCTACTGCCAATCGTGCTATGATAGGAGGGATGATTGGCAACAATAGCTGTGGGTCCAATTCGGTAGTTTATGGGAGTACTCGTGAGCACTTGCTGGAAGTAAATGCAATTTTGCCAGACGGCAACAAAACTTGGTTTGGCGCTCTTGACACCAATGCTTTTCTCGGCAAATGCAATGGGATGAATGTTGCCAGTGATTTGGAAACAGAGATTTATCTCCATACCAAGAAGATGCTATCTGATGAAGAGAATCAAAAAGAAATCGAGGCTGGTTTTCCCAAGGCCAGCGTAATGCGTAGAAATACTGGCTATGCCATTGACCTACTTGCGCGAATGAGTCCGTTCGTGAAGGGAGGAGAGCCCTTCAACTTTTGTTCGCTTATAGCTGGATCTGAAGGTACGCTCACTTTTGTAACTGCTGCTAAGATCAAGCTCACGCCGATAGCGCCTCCGCACAAGCGATTGGTTTGTATCCATTGTCATACCATAGATGAGTCTCTAAGAGCAAACTTGGTTGCGCTAAAGCATCAGCCTACGGCATGTGAGCTGATGGACCACTACATATTAGAAGCCACCAAGCGCAATTCGATTTATAAAAACTATCGCTTTTTCGTAGAAGGTGATCCTCAAGCTATCTTGGTTGTAGAGCTCACGTTGGACAGCCCAGAAAAGGCCGATAAGGAGGCAGCCGCTCTGATTGCTGATTTAAAGAAATCTGGATTTGGCTATTCATTTCCTGTGATCCAAGGGGAAGATATCAGTAAAGTCTGGGGGTTGCGTAAAGCAGGGCTAGGGCTCTTATCCAATGTGCCGGGAGATGCCAAGGCAGCTCCGGTCATAGAGGATACTGCTGTAGATGTGCAGGATTTGCCGGCATATATTGCCGAATTCAACGAGATCTTAGATAAACATGATCTCTACTGCGTCCATTACGCGCACGCTGGATCGGGAGAATTGCACTTGCGTCCAATTTTGGATTTGAAAACAAAAGAGGGGCGAAGGTTATTTCGAGTAATTGCCGAGGAAATTGCCACTTTGGTGAAGAAATATAAGGGTTCGCTCTCTGGCGAACATGGTGATGGAAGATTGCGTGGGGAGTTTATTCCTCAGATGATTGGGGATCATAATTATGAACTAATCAAGCAGGTGAAGGCTACTTGGGACCCGCAGAATATCATGAATCCCAACAAGATTGTGAATACACCTCCTATGGATACCAATCTGCGATATGAGGAGGATCAGGAGACCAGGCAATTTGATACGATATTAGATTTTTCCGAGACACAGGGATACCTAAGAGCAGCTGAGCAGTGTAATGGAAGTGGAGATTGTCGTAAGACTGAGCTATCTGGCGGCACTATGTGCCCGAGCTACATGGCTACTCGCAACGAGAAAGAAACCACGCGCGCTCGAGCCAATATTCTCCGTGAGATGTTGACCAATTCCGACAAGGAAAATCCATTCGCGCATGAAGAAATCAAGGAAGTATTAGACCTATGTCTGAGCTGCAAAGGCTGCAAGTCCGAATGTCCTTCGAATGTAGATATGGGCAAGCTCAAGCAAGAGTGGCAGTATCAATATTACAAGGAAAAGGGTGTTCCATTCAGAAGTAAGATGATAGCCAATTTCCCTGGAGGGATGAAGCTTGCTTCTAAGTTGCCATGGGGCTATAATTTGACATTTAGCAATTCACTTACAGCTGGGATTGCCAAAGGAATCATGGGATTTGCTCCAAAGCGAAGCATGCCAAAGCTCTCTAAGCGTACTTGGAAAAGTTGGTTTGATAAGTCATTTGAGCCAACAGTAACCAATGCTAAAAAGCAGGTTTACATTTTCATAGATGAGCTGATCAACTACAATGAGGCAGAGATCGGGATTACCACCGTGCAGTTGCTAGATCGCTTAGGATATGAAGTGAAATATTTAGATCATAGGGAATCTGGAAGGACGTTCCTTTCCAAAGGGCTACTAGAAGAAGCAAGAGCATTGGCGGTACATAATGTTGATGTTTTCGCTGGTAAGATCACTGAAGAAACTCCGCTGATAGGAGTGGAACCATCTGCTATTCTCACTTTTAGAGATGAATACCATGACCTATTGAGAGGAGATGAAAAATCTGCGGCAACTGAGATTGGTGAGCACACCTACATGGTTGAAGAGTTTTTAGCCAAAGAACTGGATGCGGGAAATATCGATTTGAGTTTATTCAAAGAAGAAGGATCGCTCATCAAACTACACGGTCACTGTCAGCAGAAAGCACTGTCATCCATGACGCCTGTAAAGAAGATTTTAACGAAGATGGGAGGCAACGAAGTGCACACGATCCCATCAGGATGCTGTGGTATGGCCGGATCTTTTGGCTATGAAAAAGAGCATTATGATCTTTCTATGCAGATAGGAGAATTGGTGTTGTTTCCCACGGTGAGAAAACAACCAAAAGAAGTGATCATAGCGGCAGCTGGCACAAGCTGTCGTCATCAGATCAAAGACGGAACCGGTCGTGGCTCCAAACATCCAATTGAGATTATTTGGGAATCGCTGAAGTAGTTAGAGTTGGCGGTGATTGCACCGCCAAGGACAATCAACGAAACTCCAAAATAGCTTATACTTACTTCTTTACTATCTTTGATAAGTATGAAACTGGTAGATAACACCATAAAGGAGATTAGAAAATTATGTGAACTTCATCATGTGAAGAGCATGTATCTGTTTGGGTCGCAGGTCTCTAATCCGGACCAAAGCTCAAATGATCTTGATTTGTTGGTTGAGTTTTCAGATTCACTCGAATTGCTGGATTATGCTGATAATTATTTTTCGTTGTTAGAGAAACTTGAATCTTTGACTTCAGAAAAGGTTGATTTGGTTTCCGCTACATCACTCAAAAACTCAATACTTATTGAGTCAATTAACCAATCCAAAAAGCTGATTTATGAATCGGAAGATTCTAAAGTATTGACTTGACATACTTAGCGTTATTGATGAATTGGATCAGCTTTTGAGTCGAGTAGATCATAACTTCCTGGTATTTCAAAAAGATTTTATGGCGATTAGAGCCGCAGAAAGGAATTCGGAAATCATCGGAGAGGCTCTCAATAAGATCAAAAAAGAAGATTCAACTTTAGTTATCAGAGATTCAAAACGAATCATCGGGTTGAGAAATCTGATGGCACATGCTTATGATTCTGTAGATCATCAAATAATATGGGGGATACTAATTCGTAACATCCCGCTATTAAAAGAGGATATCCTTGACTTAAAGGATAAAAATTGACCTCACGTACTTTTTCATATTATGTCGTAGGCATCTTGGCCCTTGGGTGCTCGATTCGCGTACCAGCCTTAACTCCTACGAAGTGACAGTTTGATCAAACGAATAGGAATTCTAGCCAACAGAACCTGGATTATCAAATACCTCCTAACTTCGAGAGGTTTGGCGCTGTAGTAACAGCAATAGCAACCTTGATTAAATCATGTTCTTACTTGAGATATTCTGTGGCTGCTGAATTACGCGTGGTGACATGTGACTTCAATGCGTTCACCGCCGTTCCAAAATCACTGCTATTTCGTAAGAAAGTATAACCATCAATTTCTGATGTGGCATAGGAACTAATTAGTGCCTCTGTGCTGGTGTAGGTCGCTTCCATAGTGGCAGGGCTGAACGCCCCATCGATGGTCTCTTGCACATAGGTATCATATTTGGCTTTGTAAGTTTCGTCAGCGTATAGATAGCCTATTAAAGGCCATTCAGTACTAGACAAGTCAGAGAAGTCTAAGGCCAGTGAACCTTCACGCTTACCATTTTGCAAAGCTTCATTGTTGTCCCATGGGATCCAGGTGAGCAGACCATTGTCAGGATTGTTATAGAGATAGTAATTGTGAGTCATGCGACCATAAGTGTCCCAGTTTTGTATCACTGTGTTGACAGCTAAGTATTTCATGAAGACGTCTGTATCAAACACCGCATCGATTTTTGCTCGCCAACTAGCAGGATCAGAAGTGCGAGTCCCATCATGCAGGGCGCTAAATAGTGCTTCTATATCTGACCAATCTGAGTCATCTTCGTTGGTCTCTTTGCCAAAATCATCTGGATCAAATGATCCATTGGCGAAACTGGCCGCATCACCATCCGGTTCGTAGAGATTTCCATCGCCATCAGCAAATTGAGTTTCGATCACTGTGTCTCCAATCTCTTCTACCATGGTATAAAGACCAAAATATATGGGGCCGTCACCATGATCTACATATACAGCATAGAAAGATGTTCGTGGACTCGCTAATCCGGCATTTCTGAAGATGTCAGATGCAACCTTTTCCCGCAATTGCGAAAGATCATCAAAGTTGTTCTTCAAACTAAGTTTTTTGAATCCGTAAAACCGCTGGTTTTTGATCTGTGGATAATCATCTTCAAACTCATCAAAATCCAGTTTGAATGACAATTTCATTGTCCCACCTTTCCAGCTGCTTGCCAGGCTTGAGTTACCCTTAAATCGGATACCTACTCTATACCATTCTTTCCCATCTAAAAATACCTCCCCAGGAACAAATACTGGATTTTCTTCTGCAAAGCTGCCGCCACCACCTCCAGCGCCACCTCCGCCCCCAGGGCCGCCACCGCTTCCTCCGAAAGCTCCATAGAGTCCTGTCATATCGCTGAGCATGGTAGCCCATCTCTCGGATGTGATCACAAGGTCTATTCGTTTAACTTCGTTATCACTAAATACTACTTCGTAATTTGGGTCTGCATCATTACTATGGGTGGCTGTTGTCCAATCTGGAATTTCAAAATCCACATCGTCTATCACTTCTCCTATTACCTCATTTTCCTCTACTTCTTCTATCATTACATCGTCAGAATCATCTTTGCATGCACCTAACATGAATGATACAGCAACGATCAAAATGGTAGTTTTTAGAAATTTATCGATAGTCATGGATTGATTCTTTAGTTCTTCAATAATTAGAACGGGCAAGCTTAAAAAAACCCTCTTAAAAAGAAATTTTACTTCTAGACGATGAATGAGTAATACCTTTTGTTTTAGTGAGCCAAGAGTGGAATACTGATAGTTAGGATAAGGATTTGAAACCTTTTTTGCGATACTGATCTAGCAATTGTTCTATCCCTATTAGCCGGGTCTTCGTTTATCTTTGTAAAAATCAAAAATGAGTCATGTCCAAAAAAGTAGCATTAGTCTTATCAAGTGGTGGAGCCAGAGGCTTAGCGCATATAGGCGTGATAGAGGCATTGGAAGCCAAAGGATACGAAATCACTTCAGTGTCTGGATCCTCAATGGGAGCAGTGGTTGGAGCTTTTTATGCCTGTGGCAAGCTGAACGAATATAAAAAATGGGCGATCAATCTAGACCGCTATGATGTATTCAAGCTGATTGATTTTACCTTTTCTGTACAAGGATTTGTAAAGGGAGAGAAAGTCTTTAACGCCTTGCAGAGCGTCATTCCAGACTGCAATATTGAAGATATGCGCATACCATTTGCCGCAGTAGTCACGGATATCCAATCAAAAAAGGAGGAGGTATTCACTACGGGCAGCATGTATCAGGCGGTGAAAGCCTCGGTGGCCATTCCTACAGTAATCAAACCGGTAAAAATTGGTGGGGTGGAGTATATAGATGGAGGTGTGACCAACCCGATACCCATAGATCATGTAAAGAGACAGTCAGGTGATATCTTGGTAGTATCCAATGTCAATGCCATCATGCCATATGAAAAGCAGGAAACTGTAGCATACCGAAAGCAAGAGGAGAGTTACAACGAAAAGATTCAATCGTTTATCAATAAATGGGGCAAGCTGCTTCCGGGCAGTTCGGATGTATCCAAGAAGTTAGGTTTTTTCGATATTCTGAATGAATCGATAGACTTGATGCAGGATCGACTCACATCTTTGCTTCTAGAGAAACACAATCCAGATCTAAGGATTGATATTTCGAGAGAGGCCTGTAGCACTTTTGAATTTTACAAAGCCAAACGCTTGATCGAAATCGGTAAAAACAAGTGCGAAGAGGCCATTCAATCCCAACTGTCGGGTATGTGATAATTGTTACACTCCAGCGAACGATATGCAACCCAGATCGTTGATAAAGTAACAGCAAAACATACAATAGAAATCATGTCTTTATTACAAGAAAGCCTTAAATCATCGTTGGATTATCCTAGTTACAGACAATTAATCGATGATTTGTTGGTTGAAGGAAAATCAACAGGTCCGGTACAGTCTGAAGAGATCACTGCTTACTCCAAGATGAATGTCCAAAGGATGAAAAAGTGGGATAAGATTCTTCAACTTGATTCAGAATTAGAAAGATTAATACAATCTACTGATCGCAGAATGATCTGGTTGGTGATCACGGAAGGTTGGTGTGGTGATGCAGCGCAGATTATACCTGCACTGGTGAAAATGGCAAACCTCTCTGAGCATATTGAGATCCGGTTTGTACTGAGAGATGAGCATCCTGACTTGATGGACAAGTACTTGACTAATAGCGCCAGAGCCATCCCAATATTGATCGCATTGGATGCGGAATCTAATGAGGAAACTTTCGTTTGGGGTCCAAGACCAGCACCTGCTCAGGAGCTGTTGCTACAACTAAAAGCAGAGGGGAAACCCTATGCAGAGCCATTGCACAAATGGTATGCCTTGAATAAGCAAATAACCATTCAAGAGGAGTTTAAAACTATTTTTAATTCCTTGATGGAAGGCGTTGAGACTGAGTAAGGCTCAGTATATCTAACAGAGCATCAATTATACTTGTATTCTTTCTGAAGGTTCTTAGCAATGGAAATTTGCCGTGTAAGATGTTGCCTGTAGTCGATTCATAAATGAGCTTAGATCGGGAATTATTTTGTTCGTTTGAGATAGCGATTTGCATAATGGATATTGACATTCCATCATGATAAATGCATGACAGCTTCCATTTGAGCATAGGATTCTTTTGGCAGATGGTATTGAGCAAGTTGACAATAGTGTTCCTCTCCATTCTCTTTAAGTTAATCACTAAATTTGCTCAACCCAAAATAAGACCCCATGAAAACAAAGCAGGAAATAATTGAAAATTGGTTGCCAAGGTATACTGGCATGGCGCTGGATGGATTTGGTAAATACATATTATTGACCAATTTTAAGAACTACGTCCATCTCTTCGCCGCTTGGAATAAGGTAGAAGTCATAGGAGAGGGCCACCCATTTCAATGTGCTACAGCAGATGGCATTACCATTATCAATTTTGGGATGGGCTCGGCCAATGCTGCTACGGTTTGCGATTTGTTGGGAGCCATCGACCCATCAGCGGTCTTGTTTTTAGGAAAATGCGGAGGATTGAAGATGAAGAATGAAGTTGGAGACTTGATTCTACCCATTGCGGCCATTCGTGGAGAAGGTACTTCCAATGACTATATGCTTCCTGAGGTGCCTGCTTTGCCATCTTTTGCTTTGCAAAAAGCAATCTCGACCACCATAAGGGAATATGGTCAAGATTATTGGACTGGGACAGTCTATACTACCAACCGAAGGGTTTGGGAGCATGACAACAAGTTCAAAAAATACTTGAAGAAGATCAGAGCTATGGCTATTGATATGGAAACAGCCACAGTATTCACAGCGGCTTTCGCCAATGAAATGCCAGCTGGAGCGTTGCTCCTTGTATCAGATATCCCGATGATTCCAGAAGGAGTAAAGACAGACGAAAGCGACAAAAAGGTAAGCTCACAGTTCGTAGAGCAACACCTTAAAATAGGTATTGACTCACTCAAACAATTGATCAATAACTCACAGACAGTGAAGCATTTGATTTTTTGATAGCCAATAAGCTTGTGTAGCAAATTTCCCCATTAATGTTCGTGTGCAATTTGCTGATCTAGATATTGCTGATGTATGTTATGATTTTGCGAAACAGTTAAATTGTGCCGAGCTATCGAAGTGATTGAGTTTTGAATCTTTAGGAAAGTTCTAAACTTTCCTAAAGATCTTTCAGATTTGACCCTATAAGATCAGATAGATTGGCATTTTGAAAATTGTAGAGTAACAGATTGTCGAGCTTAACTTTCCAGTATTTTATTGATATATTTCTTGAATGCGATTCATACTCCCACTGCTAATTGTTCTATTTGGTTGCCGTTCGAACTACCAACCATCAGGCTATATTAGATCAAATACAATCAAGTATCCTTTTCAAGTTATTAAAAGCAACTCATGTATTGATTTGGTTAATAATGAGCCCTTGGTTGATCTAAAGTTGGTTCGAAAAGATTCCAGATTGAAGTTATCCGATGGTCATATTATCCTGATTCACTACTCGGGTAAGTTTTTTGAGTTTGAAGGAGATACAACTTTCAACATTTCAGATATAAACCTTTTAGCACAAAACCTTATCAAAGACCCTAAATTTAGATTTAGACCAGAACCAAATTTTCTTTTCGCAGTTAATTATATCGCGGCTTCTGGCTCAAATAATCCACCTATTATTTTGCTTTCCGATGTTACAAGAGGGGTGCAGAAACAGGATGGCAAACTTTGTCTCGAATGGGTTGACAATGATTCTTATCGTGAAATTGAAAAACATGTAGTGAGTTTAAAAGATATTAATGAACAGGACCTTGATCGGTTAATCACTCATAAAAAGAGAGTTACTCTCGATTTTACTAATTATTCAGCTGAGCATAAGCTTCATCTGGTGAATGTTTATGACAGTGCACGTCTACATATTAAATCGAATGAGGTTGGTGTGAAATATGGAATATCTCCGTTCTATGTGCCGAATGGCTGTAACCTTGAAACAGCAATAGACGCATTGGAATACGCCTTTCATCTCGAAAGAATGTCATTTTTAGGAGATCATATTTTACCATTTTACAAGCTTGCTACAGAACTTTCGGATCAAATTATAAATGCAGAATTGTTAGAAGAGTTCAATCAGCGAATGTCTACGCATTACTGAAGCTTCCGCACCACCGCCATCATCACTTTCTCACCATCCATGGCTGCAGACGCGATACCACCGGCATATCCGGCTCCTTCACCGCAAGGGTAGAGACCCTTTAGTTTTGGGTGCTCCAATGTTTCTGGGTGGCGCGGGATGCGTACAGGGGAAGAAGTTCTACTTTCTACCCCTACGATCTGCGCTTCATTGGTAAGATAGCCTTTCATTTTGCCGCCAAAGGCCTTAAATCCTTGTCGTAAACGGTCAGCGATAAATTCTGGAAGTACACCGTCCATCGTTACTGAGGTGAGGCCTGGCTGGTATGAAGTTTCATTAAGCTCAGCCGAAACTCTTCCTTCTACAAAATCTACTAATCGCTGAGCTGGAGCTTGCTGAGTTTTTCCTCCGTACTCCCAAGCATTACGCTCCACAGAAGCTTGAAACTCCAGCGCAGCGAGTTCTTCGAATTGTTTGTATTGAGGAATGTCTTCTAATTCTACTGCCACCACTATGCCTGAATTGGCGAATTGACTATTTCTTCGTGAGGGACTCATTCCATTCACAACTACCTCGCCCGGTGATGTAGCTGCGGGGACAATGAATCCGCCTGGGCACATACAAAACGAAAACACCCCACGCTCGGTCTTCTTCCATTGTGTTTGCGATACCAGACCGTAGGAAGAAGCCGGCAGGTATTCACCTCGATCTTCACACTTGTACTGGATCTTGTCGATCAATCGCTGTGGGTGCTCTACCCGCACACCAAGGGCGAAGGGTTTAGCTTCTATGTCTACAGCTCTCTTTTTTAACAACCGAAAAATATCTCTTGCAGAATGCCCTGTAGCCAGAATAGTAGCTTCTCCAAGTAACTGCTCACCGTCTGCAAGTACCACACCCTTGAGCGTATCTCCATCTATAATGAAGTCAACGACTTTGCTCCCAAATCTTACCTCACCACCTGCTCTTTCGATGGTTTCCCGGAGGGCAGTCACGATCTTGGGTAACTTATTGGTGCCTATGTGAGGATGTGCCTCGATTAAGATATCTTCAGGTGCTCCATGAGCAACCAGGATCTCAAATACACGCCTAATGCTTCCGCGTTTTTTGGAGCGAGTATATAGTTTCCCATCCGAATAAGTGCCGGCTCCTCCTTCTCCAAAACAGTAGTTGCTTTCCGGATTGACTAGATGATCCTTATTGATGGCAGCCAAATCTCTTCTTCGCGATCTAACATCTTTTCCTCGCTCAAGGACAATGGGTTTGAATCCAAGTTCAATGGCTCTTAGGGCTGCAAAAAGTCCAGCAGGGCCTGCTCCTACAATAATGATTTGAGCCTTATCCGTTACCTGATGATCTTCAGGAAAGTACTCAACAAAGGCGGTTTCTACAGGTTTGGCGTCTGCCGCAATTCTCAGATTGACCTTGATCTGGCGCTGACGAGCATCTATTGACCTGCGAGCTATCTTGAAGTGTTCTTCAGTGGATATTAGCCCTTTTGCTAGTAGATGATTGGTGAGATTTTCTTCATCAAATCCTACCTCTGGGGGTACGATCAGGTCAAATTCGCGCATCCGGCAAAAATAGGGGAAAGCATGGTACTATCCGGAAACAAAATGGAGGCTGGCTCAAAAGTAATATTGGGTGTCAGGTTGAGCTTGTCGAAACCTTAGTTGGTAAACGAGAGACGACATTTCGACAGGCTCAATGTGACTTTTCCTTTAACGGAAGTGATTTTTGTGATAGCCTCTTTAGTAAGCCAAAAATTTTTTCAGAGAAGGGAATAAGAAATATAAATTGCTTTGAAAATTTCCATTCTCCAATTTTCATTCCTCTAAACGGAGGACTGAATTCCGAAGGCTGAATGCCAATGAATATTTAAACTCCTTCAGCTTCTACTTCCCGAACTTCAGGAATCATTTTTTTGAGCAAGTTTTCTATGCCTGCTTTCAATGTCACGGTAGAGGATGGGCAACCACTACAAGCGCCTTGGAGCAAGACCTTTACTTTCCCATCGGTGAATGAACTAAAGGATATCGCTCCACCGTCCATTTCTACAGCAGGGCGGATATACTCGTCAAGGACTCCTTTGATTTTGGCTTCTATGTCAGTGTCAGAATCGAGCACTTTGTGATCTTCTTCTACTTCCTTTTCCGTAAGGATTTGCTTTCCATCCTCGAGAAAAGACTTGATGTGATGCTGAACGGTGCCTTTGATCTCGTGCCATTCGGCAGACTCGTCTTTGGTGACTGTCACGAAATTGCTCATGTAAAACACACGCTTCACATAAGGATAGTCAAAAAGTTCAGCCGCTAATGGTGCTTCCGCTGCACTTTCCTTGTCTGGATAATCCCTGCTCACACCCTCTGGGAGCAATAGGAAATTCAAAACAAATTTCAATGAATTGGGATTCGGATTGGCCTCCGTGTATATCGTGATTGCAGGTTTTTCAGCAGCTTCCATGTATCGTTATTCTAAGTGATGAATATGTAAATGCAAAAATGGAGGAATAGTTCAGAATATTCTCATTTTCTTGAAAGGAATAAAAAGGGTGGATTCTAAAATGGGGATGAGCTAGAAACTTTTGCGAGAGCAAATAATGGAATTACAATCTAATCACCCTGTCTTCCTGACTGCTAAGCAAAGCAGCATCAATAATTCTCATCACCTGTATACCGTCAGAGGCGGTTACCGGACTAGTTACTCCATTGGTTATTGACTCATGCACCCCATTGTAGAAGTGCATGTAGTTTCCTTTTTCGGTTGGGACCTTGATTCCATCTTTATGGTCAATAGTTAGTGTTCCTTGATCACTAGTTGATTCTATCCCATAAAGAGAATCGATTGGAGCGATACCCGCTTTGAGCTGATCTTCTTGCACATCTGCTCTTGATTTCATGAAAGTACCTTTTGTGCCAAACAAACAGAAACCGGGTAGAGTATGAGCGAAGAAATAGCCACTATGTACATGCACTCTTAGCTTATCGTATTTCAAAAGAATGTCGAAATAGTCATCTACAACCGAATGCTCTCTGGTGATCCCAATGTCTGCATAAACTTGCTTTGGTATCCCAAAAAGGGTCAATGCCTGATCGATTACATGTGGTCCTAGGTCCTTGAGCACCCCAGCGCCAGGATTGGCTTCTTCCTTGTGGGATTTTGGGCTGAGTGCCGGCTGATACCTGTCAAATGCGATTCTGGCCTCTATGATAGCTCCAAGTTGGTTGCTTTCCATTACCCGTTTCACCGTAAGGAAATCGCTATCCCATCTACGATTTTGAAATACTGAAAGGCTCAGCCCTTTGCTTTTGGCTAAAGCATCTAGCTCTAGTGCCTCTTGGGTGTTGGTGGTGAAGGCTTTTTCTACGACCACATGCTTGCCTGATTCAAGCGCGCGCTTGGCGTACTCAAAGTGGGTGTAGGTTGGCGTATTCACAATGATGAGTTCTACTTGCTCGTCAGATAAAATGGCTTCAAGAGAGATATAAGATTTTGTAGATGGATAATCCTTTTGAATGTTTTTGGTGCTGCGTTCCCAGCTACCCAACAATTCAAACCCCGGATGTAGGTCAATAAATGGCGCATGAAATACTTTGCCAGACATACCGAATGAGAGCAGGGCCGTTTTGATATTTTGCATGTTTTGAAGATAAAATAGTTATTGCTAACTGAGACCAAAAAGCACAAAAAAAGGGCAACTCAAAAGAGCTGCCCTAGGTTTCCAATCGCTTCGACTGAAAACCGCCTTAGTGTTTAATGAACCTGATCAATTCAGATTTCATCGAGGAGTGAATGTAGTTTCTTTTAAAACGTCTTGGTAGTTAGCAGATTAAGTTGTTCAATGACCATTTATCTTAGACATTTTGACAAAACTAACATCCATAGGTTAGATGGTATAAGCAAACGTTTGAGCTACTAATCAAATTCTACTAATCTTCCTTCCTCAATTCACCCTCACTACTGGCAATGAGCGTGGCTACAGTAGCATCTCCAGTTACGTTGGCTACTGTTCTGAGCATGTCAAGGATTCTGTCCACAGGGAAAATAATCGCGATCCAAGCAGGGTTGAGGCCAACCGTTTGGATAATGATAATCAGCATCACTAAGCTAGCGCCTGGTACTGCTGCTGTTCCTATTGATCCCATAGTGGCCGTAAGGACAATGACCAATTGCTGAGAAAGCGAAAGATCTACGAAATGAAGCTGAGCAAGAAATACGGCAGCTATGGCAAGGTATAAACTTGTACCGTCCATGTTGACCGTAGCGCCTATTGGCAATACGAAACTCGATACGTTTTTGGATACACCCATTCCATCTTCTACACATTCCATAGTGACTGGCAGGGTAGCTGCGCTAGAGCTGGTAGAGAATGCTAAAAATTGTGCAGGACTTAAGATTTTGAAGAATTTCTTATAGTTCAATTTCTTGATGAATGTACTAGCCACAAGCGGGTAAAACACCAATAGCATAAAGCCCAGCCCTACTATCACTGTGATGGTATAAGAGCCCAAACTCTTGAATATCTCAAATACTTCGGCAGGACTATCGGCCATTTTAGCTACTACGCCAGCAAGCAATGCGAACACAAAAAATGGTGCGGCTTGCATAATGGTGTCTACCATACGTAGAAATACCTCATTGATGGAGGAGATAAATTGTTTGACAGGTGCTCCACGATCGTTTGGCACAACCGCCAAAGTGATCCCAAAGAAGATGGCGAAGAAGATCACCTGTAGCATCAACTTATTGTTGGAGATGGAAAGAATGATGTTTTCAGGAACCATATCCACGACAAACTGAAGAGGTGGTTCCTCCTTCTGCTGCTGAGCCAAAGCCAGTTTATCACCTACTTTATTTTGCTCTGCTTCAAAGTCAGAAGAAGCACTCATTTCACTCACAAGGCTGGCATATTTAGGATCTTCAAGGAAGTTTTTTCCGTCCATTATTTCTACACCAGGTGTACTTTGTACCCACAGTTCATAAGAAATTCTATTCTTGGTGAGTTGGTCTTCATCTATGTGAGTGCCCGGTGCAACGAAGTTGACAATCAACAGCCCTACGCCTATGGCCGAGACGGTCGAGATTAGGTAGAGAGAAAGTGTCTTGAATCCCATTCTTCCCAACGAAGAAGTGTCATTGAGCCCTGATACTCCATCGATAATGGAGAAGAGCACCAATGGTACGGCAATGAATTTAAGAAGTCTGATGAAGATCTGTCCAAAAGGATCTATCCAATCAATGGTGAACTGATTCCATCCGAGAGCACTTGAGATAAATGCCCAGATAATACCTAGTACAAGACCAATAATGATCTTAAAATGTAAGGGAAGTTTCTTCATAGATTGAACTTTGAAACTCGAATTTAAGCATTCTATTCAAATCAATTGAAATTGAGAATTTCATCTAAACAGCGGGCGGAACATCCAAGGCAAGTGTGAATTTTTCTGACTTTTTACAATTAGAAATCATTAGCGCTAATCGTTTGGTCAGGAAAATATTTTGCGTTGGTCTCTTTTTCTTTTCGTTCGTTTTCTTTTGGAGAAGCAAAAGAAAATGAAGGATAGACTTTCAAATATCTTCTAAAGTTTAGATTCTCATTCTAACCTTGTTAGCCAAGAAATAAAAGCCTTTAACCTTTAGTCTTAAGTTGATTTGTTCTCGCGATCAATAAGAAATCAGCGATCACCAAAGCTGCCATGGCATCCACGATAGGGACAGCTCTTGGCACCACACATGGATCATGGCGTCCTTTTCCAGAGACGGTAGCCTCATTGCCATGCATGTCTATGCTGGCTTGATCTTGCATGATAGTGGCTACAGGTTTGAACGCCACATTGAAATAAATATCTTGCCCATTGCTGATGCCGCCTTGGATCCCACCAGAGTAGTTGGTCTTCGTTTTCACCACGCCATTTTCTGTATAGAATTCGTCGTTGTGTTCTGATCCGCGCATTTTGATTCCTTCAAAGCCACTCCCGTATTCAAAGCCTTTCACAGCATTGATCGTGAGCATTGCTCGGCCTAGCTCCGAGTGAAGTTTGTCAAAGACTGGTTCGCCAAGACCTACTGGTACACCTTTGATCACTCCAGTCACTACCCCACCTACAGTGTCTCTTGACTTGCGCACATCATCTATATAATCAAACATTTGCTGAGCCATATCAGCATCGGGGCAGCGCACATCATTGCTGTCTATTTGACTTAAGTCTAACTCTTCATAGCTTTTGTCAAGGGTCAATGTGCCCACCTGGGATACATATGCCAGTGAAGTAATCCCAAATTCTTTGAGCATCAATTTTGCAACCGCTCCAGCTGCCACCCTCGCAGCAGTCTCTCTTGCAGAGCTTCGCCCTCCACCTCGGTAGTCCCTTACACCATATTTTTCTTGATAGGTATAGTCAGCGTGAGAAGGGCGATATTTCTCAGCTATGTGACTGTAATCGTGGCTTTTTTGGTCCTTGTTTCTGATCACAAGGCCAATAGGTGTGCCAGTACTCACGCCCTCAAATACACCAGAGAGTATTTCTACGGCATCCTCTTCCTTTCGCTGTGTCGTGATGCGAGATTGACCCGGTTTTCGTCTTGCTAATTCTGATTGGATGAAGTCCAAGTCTATGGGTACACCTGCTGGGCAGCCGTCTATGGTCACGCCTATGGCTACACCGTGTGATTCACCAAACGTGGTGATGCTAAATACTTTTCCAAAACTGTTACCCATGAATCTATTTGCGGATGAAGATAAATACCGAAAGCGCGATCATAGCAAGGATGAATGCGTTGGCAAAGATTCGCATCCAAGAACTCTCCTCCAAGTCATAGAGGGTATTTTCTTTGAATTCAATGCCATCGTAGAACGATCCCATGTCATTAGACATGATGTATTCATTTTTTCTGCTTTGTCCCGATACGCTCAATATCTGTTTGGATCTGAGCGTATCGTAGGCCTCCTTGTCCGGGTTGAAAAATACCCATTGGAAATAGTCTCCCAATTCATATTGCCCGGGCTCATTGGGGATCCCATAATAGCTAAAACTCTTTGTGCCTTTTACTCTGCCCGCTGAACGACTGATATCTTGTTTCACATTAGGTGCGTAAAAATCGAACTTATCATTCTCATCTAGCTTGGGCCCTTCGATAGCACTAATATTCCCCTCTCCCAAGATGTTGAAATTATAATCAAAGCTTTCTCCCGTTTTGAGCTGTAGACCACTTATTCTTTCCGCCAATCGGTACTGACCTACTGCTACTTGGTCGCGAAGCGGGTGAGGTGGCAATTCTTTCACTTCAATAGACTTGGGTTTTGAATAAAATGTCTCGTAATCTTCCTTCCTATTGCGACCGAAAAATGAAGGGTTCTTTGCCACTTGATACTTGATCAATTTCAGCCCGACTGAAGGAAATGAGATATCTTCAATATTGAGTGGATAATATGCCGCTTGATACACCTTGTACTGCGTGTATCCTTTTCCATTGATCTTCACAGGTTCTCCATTGATATTATCAATATTGAAATTCTCTTCCCAGCACGCTTCAGGTTTGATTTCTTTGACAATGTTGGCGATCTGATTGCTTAAATCAAAAAATCGCATATCGGCCCTATTGGTCTCAGCCACATAAAAGGCGATGGTCACCGTAAATCCTTCTCCCACGAAAACATCTTTCTTATCAGTAGTCAATGCGAGAAAAGCCTCGGCATCTACATCTATAAACTCAGTGGGTTGCTGGTTCCTTCTTCCGAATGGGTCAAACGGGTCTACAGTTTGCCGCTGCTGCTGTGCTGCAGGGCCAACTTTCACTGTGAAAGGAGCAACTTCTACCTTTTCTCCGTTGATGGTCATAGAAAACTTACCAATATTAAATGTGCCTTCCCGAGTTGGTTGATAGCTCTGGATGATGCTCTGAGAAGAAGTCATCTGGCCATTGACAAATGATGTAGAGCTTGAAGAGGAGGTGCCGCGCTTTACAAAACCTTCAATGTCCGGGAATGGCGTGTATTCTTTGAGCCGCTCATTTTCCACCTTCATCGTGATTCTCAGATACTGGTTGATGGCTATGTTTGTGGCTCCAATTTCTATCTTTCGTTGTTGTCCGAAAGATGAAATCGAAAAAATCATCAGCAAGATGAAACACAATCTAGATACGCTCGTTTTTAACATACGGATTTAGTGAAATCGTTTGCAATTTATAGCTTCAACACGAGGTTCAAAGCTATAAATTGTTTAACTTCTAGTCCATGACTTTTCAGAAGGAAAACGTCAATTTAGTTCAGTTAGTTAACCCTTTAACAATTTTTAGCAATGTTAGAGTACTTCAAAACAATTCTATCTAAAGTTAGCTTCGACCGATGGCTCTTTGAGAAAGAGCTCAGAAAAGCGATAAAGGCTTTGGTTCATGATGAATTAGAGACTTTGAGGCAATGGTGCTACGCTGAATACGGTCAGATTTATGAATCTATTTTGAATAAGTGCTTTCCGAAAGCACTCGCTTAAGGTTAAAATCCCTCATTGAGAAATGAGGGATTTTTTTTGCATATTAAATTGCTGTCTGTCAATCAGGGTTAGCTTCAAACATTAGTGCATTTATTTGGATCTCTACGCGCTCCGTGAGGCATTCGTTAAGGATCTTATCACACCATATTTTCTCATCATCTGGAATAGTATAAAGACTGTATCTAAAATTGGTAATGAAGCTGGTGATGTATTGATAAGTCTTTTGATCAATTAGAAATTCATCATCACTGAAGCGATGATGGGCAAGGTAATGTCCTTTAAGAAGGTTGTGATCAATATGTCTCACTGTCCTGGCCATGAGATACCATGCTTTTGTTCAAAATAGTCGGAGAACCATATCGGCTCCTCAATCTCATGACTGTAGATATATTGAGCAATGCGCCGTACTTGAGTTTCATCCATAGGCATTTCTGGCATCACACCGAATTTCATTACGGGTCCTTGCATGATGGCCTTTTGATTATCAGGATTGAGGACAAAAGCTGTCATCTTATTAGTGAACTCTTTTTTACTTGGGTAGCGTAGTTTGTAAATGTATTTCACGCTGATGAGTGGAGGAGCGATCATGTTGTCGTGAGATTTAATGCGCGGGTTGTGGCATACGTAACACGAAATCATCAAGTCATCGAGTGATGCATTGTCTATGATGTCTTGATCCGATAAGGGGTATTCTTCTTCAATTTCTTGTGAGAGACTTAGATTGACACTTAACAGGAATACCAAGCACAATAGGAGTCGTAACGTTTTCATTTTTGGGGGTGAGCTATGCTCTTAAATAGTGGATAAAATCACATAAAAATTGGGTTGTTGTTGGATGATCTGAAGGTAATATTGATCCAGTTATTTTAATATGACTTGGATCAATACAGTCTATGATATTATCACTAAAAATGAAAGGCAAAAGAGGCCCATTGCCTTTAGCTCTGAAGAACTAGCTGTGAACTGTGCTTAAGCGTCAATCAAACTTCAAATTTTACAGCAGTTCATTTGCCAGGTTGGCGAGCTCAGAGCGTTCGCCTTTCTCAAGGGTAATGTGCGCATACATCGGATGACCCTGTATTCTATCAATCAAGTAGGATAGTCCGTTACTTTGAGAATCTAGATAAGGAGTGTCTATCTGATGAATGTCTCCAGTGAAAACAATTTTGGTGTTTTCTCCGGCTCTGGTAATGATGGTTTTGATTTCATGAGGGGTGAGGTTTTGTGCTTCGTCTACAATGAAATATATGTTGGATAGACTCCTACCACGGATATATGCCAAAGGTGAGATCATCAGTTTTTCATGATTGACCATCTCCACTATGTTCTTGAATTCCTTGTCACTCTCCTTAAATTGATTTTGGATAAACTTCAAATTGTCCCATAGTGGCTCCATATAGGGGTTTAGTTTTGACTTGATGTCTCCGGGAAGGAACCCAATATCTTTATTGCTCAAGGGTACAATCGGTCGAGCGAGGTAGATTTGCTTAAAGTCGCGGCGCTGCTCTAAAGCAGAAGCCAAAGCGAGCAAAGTCTTCCCAGTACCTGCCACTCCTTGTATGCTCACCAGTTTGATCTCTGGATTGAGCATGGCATGGATGGCAAAAGTTTGCTCAGCATTGCGAGGCTTGATGCCGTACACTGGAGCTTTATCCACCTTATCAAATGTCTTGTTGATTGGATTGAGGAAAGAAAGAGTCGAATTTTTCTCGCTTTTGAGGATATAATAGCTGTTAGCTATTCCTTTTTTCTTTTGGAGCACTTCGCTCTTATCCACCACACCACGTTTGAACATAAGGTCGATGGTATCGGAAGTCACATCTATTTCATATTTACCCGTATGGAGCGAACTTACATTTTTGATTTTACCTGTCTCATAGTCTTCTGCTGGCAAATCCAATGACTTGGCCTTGAGCCGGAGATTAATGTCTTTGCTGATAAGTATGACCTGCTTTTTCTTTTCGACTTTTTGAAGTGCCAAGGCAGCATTCAAGATGCTGTGGTCGTTTTTTCGCTCACCAAATACTTCATGAGCATCTATGTCTCCGTCCATTTTCATCAAGACTTTGAATTTACCTTTGGTCTTGCCATTGAGCGGATTCCAGTCTTGGAGCATCTTGCCTTTGGCTAGGTTGTCCAGCAGACGTGTAAATTCTCTTGCTTCAAAATTTTTGGTATCGTTGCCTTTCTTGAAAGTGTCCAGCTCTTCTAAAACTGTGATTGGAATTCCCACGTCATGCTCGGCAAAGTTGAGGATTGAATCGTGAGCATAGAGAATGACGGAGGTGTCAAGTACGAATATTTTCTTGTCCTTAGAAGTGGCTTTTACCATATTGGAGATTCATAGTGATGAGCAATACGTAGCTCTAGTAAATTAGAAACTTGAGTCTAAAATGCCTATGAATTTCCTGTAAAAGTCAAGAATTTTTATTCCGCCTCTACATACCAGTCCGCAGCTTCCTTGGGGATGATTTTGAGAGCGTTGGTCATGACCATTCTGACCAAAATGTCAGAAGCCTCTTTGTATGCCAAACCGCTTACCTCTCGGAATGTACTCAGCGTAATATGATCGTGTTCTCTGAGATGTTTGAAGATCAACTGTTCATTTGGGCCGTAGCTAAAATGTGTATCGTAAGGTTCGTTTTTAAATTTTAGAATCTTTCTGATCTCAGGGCTAGCCTGGACCGTCCGATCACCTACCCGCACAAAAGCTTTCCCATATCGGTGTTGCTTCTTTTCGAATGCATAATGTGGTTTTTTGTCACCCGCCTGAATGTGATAATGTAGCAGCGATCGCTTTTCATTGATTTTGAATTTGGAAGCGACATATTTCACAGGCGGACGACAGAGTTCTTTCATTGATTGCTGCATGAGAAAATCCTCATCCTCGGCATGCTTAGAACCCACAATCGTTCGATCATCATCTACACCGATAAACAGGTGGCCACCTTGCGAATTGGCAAAAGCCACTACTTCTCTGATCACTTTTTCGGGATGATTGAGCTTTCGCTTAAACTCTACGAAATCACTCTCACCATCTCGGATCAACCTTTTTGCTTCGTACAACTCCATTGAAAAGATCAATAATCATCATTAAGCTCATCACCTGGATCTTCAGGCATAGACAGCATACTGCTAAGTAGGTCTTTGAACTGCATTCCTCGCTCAAGGCTGTGCTTGCTAAGGGCGCTGTATTCGGCAAGTCCGTGTAAGGCAAATTCCATTAAGAAAAGCTTAAACTCATTGGGTTGATTCTTGCCATGTTTCTCTACTACCAGCGATTCCAACCCTGGAACTTGCAGTAACTCCTTTTCATAATCTTTGGCAGAATAGTCATTGATGAGATCCACCATATTGCCTTCCCCAAACCAGTCAATGATTTCCTTGTATGGATTCTTGACAGTTTTTTGTTTTCTGAGTTTTTCGGGATCGGGGAAGTAGTCAACAAACTGAGTTCTTATGGCCTTACCCACTAGGTTCTGCGCCACGATACCTGGGCCCTCTTGTTCACCTTCATAGACTAGTTCCACCTTGCCAGTAATAGCTGGGATGACTCCTACAAAATCAGATACCCTTACGAATGTCTTGGATTCGTTGTTGACGAGCATCCTTCGCTCAGCTGCGCTGATGAGATTTTCATAAGCGGATATTGTCAACCTTGCAGATACACCACTTTTGGCATCTACATACTCACTATCTCTCGCCTCTATAGCTACCTGCTCTATCAGATCTTTCATCAGATCGAACACCGTAATATTTTCTTTCTGGATATTCTCCAAATTGGCTTCTTGCTGTGTGATTCGTTTCCCTATTTCTATAGACTTAGGATAATGCGTGATGATCTGGCTATCAATCCTGTCTTTCAAAGGAGTGACGATGCTTCCACGGTTGGTATAGTCCTCAGGGTTGGCAGTGAATACAAACTGCACATCTAAAGGCAGCCTTAACTTGAAACCTCTGATTTGTATATCTCCTTCTTGCAGTATGTTGAACAAGGCCACTTGAATCCTGGCTTGCAAATCTGGTAGCTCATTGATCACAAATATGCTTCTGTGTGATCTTGGAATCAGTCCATAATGGATGACTCGCTCGTCAGAATAGGGCAGTTTCAAACTTGCAGCTTTGATGGGATCAACATCACCTATTAGGTCTGAAATGGTAACATCAGGAGTCGCCAATTTTTCGGTATATCGCTCGCTTCGATGCAGCCAAGAGATTGGAGTATCATCTCCTTTTTCGGTTACCGTATCTATCGCATATCTCGAAATGGGATTCAATGGATCATCATTGAGGTCAGCACCTTCTACACAAGGTATGTACTCGTCTAGAAGCATGGTCATTGTCCGTGCTATTCGAGTTTTAGCTTGTCCTCTGAGTCCTAGAAAATTGATATTGTGTTTGGCTAAAATGGCTCGCTCAATGTCTGGAATCACAGTGTCTTCATATCCCCAAATCCCGTCAAACACATGTTCGCCTTGCTGAATGCTGTTGATAAGATTTTTTCTGAGCTCATCTTTGATGCCCATGGCTTCATATCCAACACTTTTGAGCTGACCGAGCGTTTTTATTTTCAATCGTTGCTCACTTGATAATTCTGCGTATTTCATTCCTGTCTGTTAGAGATTTTTCTTCCTGTTTCTTCTATAATCCTCAAATATCAAATTGCCTAAACCTTGCAAACTGCTATAGTAGGCATTGCCATTATTCACTTCAGTAAATTCCCTCACGAACTGCTGTAGGTAGGGATCAGAAGCAATCATGAAAGTGGTGATGGGGATGTTGATTCGTCTACATTGTGCGGCAAGATTCAAAGTCTTATTGAGAATTTTTGGATCAAGTCCAAAACTGTTTTTATAATACTTAATTCCTTCTTTGAGGCAAGTGGGCTTGCCGTCCGTGATCATGAAGATCTGCTTGTTTTTATTCTTCCTCCTACGTAGCAAGTCCATCGCCAATTCAAGACCAGCCACCGTATTTGTATGGTAAGGCCCTACACTCAGATAGGGAAGATCTTTGATTTCTATCTGCCAAGAGTCATTGCCAAAGACGATGATGTCCAGCGTATCTTTTGGATACTTTTTGGTGATCATTTCCGCAAGGGCCATAGCTACTTTTTTGGCCGGCGTGATTCTATCTTCACCATAAAGAATCATCGAGTGACTGATGTCTATCATCAGCACCGTGGAAGTCTGACTTTTAAATTCACGCTCCCTTACTTCCAGATCGTTTTCTGTGAGTATGAAGTCTCCTGCACCATGATTTATCTGGGCGTTTTTAAGGCTTTCTGTCAATTCTATTTGGTCAGGGCTGTCGCCAAATTGGAACTCTCTGAAGTCAGAGCTGATCTCATCGCCTCTGCCAGAGTGCTTGGTCTGATGATCTCCTCTACCTGATTTTTTTAGTTTACCGAAAATTTCTTCAAGGGCGTCTTTACGCAGGGCTTGCTCGGTCTTAGCCGTAATCTTAAACTCCCCTTTTCCTGTATCATCTGTGATAAAACCCTTGGCTTTGAGGTCATCTATAAAGTCTCCAATACCATAGTCGGAGGTGGTCAAATTGTGCTGCCTATCAAGGTTAGTCAGCCAGCTCAATGCCTCACTCACATCTCCCGAAGTGATGATCATAAGCTGCTTGAAAACATTGAGCAAATTTTCGAATGCAGATTGCTCTGGATTTTTGTCTGGAATGAATTCTGTAAACCTATGACCGATCATAATTTCTAAGTTGTCAGTATTAAACTAAATATACGTCAGAATGATTTCAGACTGAGCAGGAAATATGCTGTCTCACATCAGTTTGTCAAAAACCAATTGGCAATCAACAAAGAATTGGCTTAAATTTAGGAGACAATCTGAAACTGATATGCCAGGAAGAAGACCAATTTTCGCTACGTTGATGTTTGATTTATCTACTCTTTTGAGAGATGGTCTATACAAGGCCCTCCTCGAGCCAGCATCTCATGCTGACCGAAAGAAAAAAGAGTCCAAAAATAAATCAAAAAAGGACGCTTAGGGCTAAGGCCCTTAAACTGGTGTTTCTGCTCCGCTCTTAATGGCCTCCATCACACGCTTATAGTGTGCCTCGTACATTGGTAGAATATTCGCTATTTCAAACTCCTTGGCTCTGTTTAGAGCGCCAGTTTTAAATCTTGCTAAGTTTTTGTCATCCAATATCGAGATGGCTTTCTTACTCATCGATTCTACATCTCCCACTTCACACACATGACCTGATACTCCGTCTAGGTTGAGTTCTGGCAATCCACCTGCATTCGTAGAGATGACCGGCACTTCGCAAGCCATAGCTTCTAATGCAGCAAGACCAAAACTCTCTTTTTCTGAAGTCATCAAGAATAGATCTGCTACGGATAGCACTTCTTCGACGGCCTCCAGTTTACCAAGGAACCTGACATCATCAATGTTGCACATCTTTCTGCACAGCTCCTCCATAGCGTATCGCTCAGGCCCGTCTCCTACCATAAGTAGTTTGGAGGGCACAATTTTTCTTACACTGTTGAATACTTCTACCACATCCTGTACACGTTTTACTTTTCGGAAATTGGAAGTGTGAACGATGAGTTTTTCGTTGTTGGGACATATCGCTTTTTTGAAGTGCCCTTTGTTTTGCTTTCTAAATCTGCTGATATCTATGAAGTTAGGAATGACTTCAATATCGTTGGTAATGTTGAAATGATTTAGGGTGTCTTTTTTGAGATCTTCAGAGACTGCTGTTACACCATCAGATTCATTGATAGAAAATGTGACCACAGGTTCATAAGTAGCATCCTTACCCACCAACGTGATATCTGTACCATGCAGTGTAGTTACCACAGGGATCGTAATACCTTTTGTTTTGAGAATCTGCTTGGCCATGTACGCCGCACTAGCATGGGGGATGGCATAGTGCACATGTAGGATGTCCAGTTTTTCGTGCTCCACTACATCGACCATTTTACTAGCCAAAGCCAGTTCGTATGGAGCATAGTCAAATAGTGGGTAAGACTTTACCGAAACTTCATGATAATAAAGATTTTCACTGAAGAAGTCTAATCTCGTAGGTTGCGAGTAGGTAATAAAATGAACTTCGTGTCCTTCTTTGGCTAGGGCTTTCCCAAGCTCTGTGGCCACAACTCCACTACCTCCATAGGTAGGGTAACAAACGATTCCTATTTTCACTTATTCTGGGTTCTGTTATATGAAACCCCAATTGGGGGTTTTGGTGAGAAGCTTAAAGATTGCACTGTAGAGCAAAAAATTGATCTTCCTTTCCATTGCAAAGGTAAACGCCTCCTAGAAGCTTTTGTTTTTATTTGACCCATTTGGCCAATAATGCCTCGTACACGACATCTTGTATTCTTGTGCGGATGTTTCTTTTGATCAATTGGTAATTGCTGGAATTTGGGTAAATCCTGTTGGAAAGAAACACGAAAACAAGATCGTACTCCGGATCACACCATACCATGGTGCCCGTGAAGCCTGTATGGCCAAAACTTTCATCCGTTGACCATCGAGAAGCATTTCCAAGATTTTTATCTGCCTTATCCCATCCCAGAGCTCGGCGGTTGTTTGGATAAAATCGCTGATTGAAATATTCAATGGTAGAGGTCTGAAGCAATTGTTGGCCGCCATAGGTGCCTCCCTGGAGTAGTGTCTGGAGGATCACAATCAAATCGTGTGCATTGGAAAATAGACCTGCATGACCTGCTACGCCACCGAAGATGGCTGCATTACGATCATGAACTTCGCCCCACACCAGCTCATCTCTGAAATAGTCATCATACTCCGTAGGTGCTATTTCGAATCTTTCTACTCCTTTTGTCAATGGGTTAAAAGCTGTACGAGTCAAGCCCAATGGTCGATAAAAGGTGCTATCCAGATAGGTGTCCATTGAGACAGTGGTGACCGACTCTACGATCTGATGCAGGATCATGAAACCTAGATCGCTGTATTTGTAGTAGGGCAGGCTGTCAAATTTTAGGAGCGGAGATTTTAGTATCCAGTTTTCCAAGGTATCTCGCATGGCAGGTGTGGGTCGAGTGCCATAGCTTCTGATATCGGCTTTCTCGGCCTCTTCATCTTCATAGTAGAAGGTTTCCAGAAGATCAGCGGACAATACCCTTTGCCAAAAAGGCACATAAGGTCTTAGGCCTGCATTGTGAGAGAGCAGTGCTCTTACGGTAATATCTTTCTTGTTTGAATTCTCGTATGCCGGTAGCCATCGGCTGATGGGCGCATCGAGATCTATGAGTCCATCCTCGTATAATTTCATAATTGCGAGAAGCGTAGCAGTCACTTTGGTCAGAGAAGCCAGGTCATAGAGTGTGTTTTTCTGAGTAGCAATCAGGCTGTCGTAGGTCAAGTAACCGTACGCCTGATTGAAGACTATAGATCCATCAACGGCAATAGCCAATTGTGCCCCAGGTGTTCCGCCAGATTGGATAGCTTCATTCATAATGTCTCCTATCTCTCGCTGAGCAGTGTTATCCAGCCCAACCATGAAAGATGGAGCGTATCCAATTAATGAATTACCGGCGATGGAGGCATCTGAGAAACCTATAAAAGGTGTGTTAGCATCGGGTAGTTTTCCTGAAATACTCGCTGCGCCAAATATCTGCTGTGGCAAGGTATAGTTATAGATGGCACTTGGTTTTTGATAAATCAATGCTGCATCGAGATAGTCGAGATAAGGAAGGGATCGGTTCATCTGTCCCAAGAATATTATCGATCGAGAATCATCCAGTAGTTCATTGGATACCCATGAGTCATTATCAATCAGAATGGGTGCGTTGCTTGCTGCTATGTCATGAACAGTGGTCATCACATAGGCGTATTTTCTAAGAGTATTTGCCAGGCTGCCATACGGCTGATCTGTAATGAAGCAAATGGTGTCCGACTGGATAGGCAGGATGGATACCTCCTTTTGAAGAGGAATAACTGATCCTTTTGTAAGCCCAACTGCCAGCTGATTAGGTAGTTTATTGATCTGGTATGTAGGATTAAGACTGGCTCTTTTGAGTAGAAGTTCTTTTATTCGTTCCTCACAGTCAGCTTTATCGAGCACTTTTTTAGCATATTTGGAAATTTTTTCATTGGTTTCTGTTGCCTCATCTTGGTTGATCACCACAAATGCCGATTGATCAAATGCGCTGATGATTTCTTTCTTCTTTTTGGGTGCTTCAAAGACGATATCAGTTTCCGAAAGGAAGAAATTAGGATTTAGTGAGACTAAGTGGTTTAGTACTTTTTCAGCTCGACTAGATGATTCAGCATTAGGCAATATGATCTGATGGATGCCCGCATTGATGCATAGTTTTTCGAAATAAGCAAAGTACTTCGTGAGAAGTTCAAATTCGGAAATTGTAGCAAGGAGAGGCAGGTCCGGCAGGTCTATTAGCGCTTTGTCAAATGGATTAAGACGATCATCCAATGATACAATGACCAGTCGACCGTCAAGATCTTGAAGAGCGCTTATGGGTTGATCCATGAAAAGTCCAGCGGAGGCAGGGATTTCAGTACCCTTTTGAGGCTTCACTAGTACCAGCTTTGAGATTTTTTCAAAAGCCGACATATCCCTATAGATACTATCAATGTAGTCCTCACGATTCTTCGGCTCTCCCTTCGAAGGAGCGAAAAATCCAAGCATTATGATGGACAGTATAGCGGTTTTGAAATGCATTGTGTCAAATTAAATTAACTTTGGAGAACCATGTACCACATGGATCGGGTTAATTATTAAATCAGTCAAAAATCTAGTGGAATTATGATAATTCGGGCGGTTTTTGGCAGTTGAGACTCGAACATTAAGTTTTAGCATCATGAAGTTTCCATCATTTATAAAAGTTCCAAAAAATAGTCAGTTCGGGATAGAGCCGCGTTATTACGATCCTGTTAAAGAACAGATCAAAGAGCGTACCGAATATATCAAGCGACAGATGGAAGGGGGCAATCCTGACGAATATCAATCGGGCAGAATCACCTTTGAGAGAAAGACCAATTCTGTACCGCAATCTTCAATGCTTCAGATGCTGATAGCCGCGATACTTGGCCTTCTCGTAGTGGCATGGTTGTATTTTGGCAACCAGGCCTTGTATGTACTTTGGTTGTCTGTTCCTGTGTACTTGTATTTCAGATTTAGAGGAGGCCGCCGTAAGTGACTTCAATGGAGGATATCGTCTTTTTATTGCCTGATAGTATTGCCAATCAGATAGCTGCGGGGGAGGTAGTCCAACGCCCAGCTTCGGCTGTGAAGGAGTTGCTAGAGAATAGCATAGATGCAGGAGCCACAGAGATCAAATTGGTAGTAAAGGAAGCAGGGAAGACACTTATTCAGGTCATAGACAATGGAGGGGGCATGAGTGTGACTGATGCTCGGATGAGTTTTGAGCGGCACGCCACTTCTAAGATTAGAAGTGCAGAAGATTTATTCAAAATCAGAACCATGGGCTTCCGTGGAGAGGCATTGGCATCTATAGCCGCCGTAGCGCAGGTGGAGATGCGCACCAAGCGAACTGCTGATGAGCTGGGGACACTTTTGCAAGTGGAAGCTTCGGAGATCAAAAAGCAGGAGCCCATATCTACCAAAGACGGCACCTCTATTAGCATCAAGAATTTGTTTTACAATGTACCGGCGAGAAGAAATTTCCTCAAGTCCAATCCGGTGGAACTTAGACATATCACCGATGAATTTCAGCGTGTGGCATTAGCCAACCCTACGGTGGCTATGTCCATGACCAACAATGATTTGGAAATGTTTCAGTTGGATAGTGGCAAGCTGAGTAAGCGCATCGTGCAGCTCTTTGGTAAAAACTATCAGCAGCAGTTGATTCCTTGTGAGGAAGAAACCACTCATGTAAAGGTGACAGGATATTTGGGGAAACCGGAGTACTCCAAAAAGACACGAGGAGAGCAGTTTTTCTTTGTCAATGGTCGTTACATCAAGAACAATTATCTCAACCACGCAGTAAATACTGCTTTTCAAGGGTTGATCAAGGAAGATTATTATCCTTTTTATGTGCTGTTTGTAGAGATGGATCCTCTCCATGTAGATATCAATGTGCACCCAACCAAGACAGAAGTAAAGTTTGATGATGATCGCTTGCTCTATGGAGTGATCAATTCAGCAGTGAGACAATCTCTTGGCGCATTTAATGTGACGCCTTCATTGGATTTTTCAACGGATGTCAACTTTGAGCAATTTACCTCAGGGAGATTGCCATCCGAGGGCAGGACTTCTGCTCAGGATCGGGATTACGGAAGTTTCAAAAACATTGACACCAATCGTGACAATGCCAAAAATTGGGAGTCGCTGTATGACTTTGCTAAGAAAGAGGACATTATCAGCAAAGAGCAGATTAGACAAGAGGCTCCAGATCAAGTCATGACTTTCTCTAGTGCCATGCATGAGCAAACAGAGGAGGAATTGATTCCAAGCAAGAATTATCGACTGCATGGAAAATACCTCATTCGTCAAGTGAAATCAGGAATGACGATCATCGATGAGAAAGCTGCCTTTGAGCGCATTCTCTTTGAGCGTTACGAGAAAAGGCTAACGAGTGGTGGTGCATCGCAGAGTAGTTTGTTTCCAGCGCAACTTTCTTTGAACCCATCCGATTATTCGCTCGTTATGGAGATCAAGTCCGAGATCAATAAGATTGGATTTGAGTTTGAGGAAATGGGCCAGCACATGATAGTGATACAAGGTGTGCCGGCAGAACTTTCTAATTGTAACGAAAAGGAAGTTTTTGAGGAGCTCTTGGAGCAGTTCAAATACAATCAGCAGGAATTAGGACTTAGTGGTAAGGAGAACCTATGTAGATCATTGGCCAAACGAACAGCCAGCATCAAGTGTAAAAACTTGAGTGATGAAGAGGCGGCTCAGTTGATTGATCAATTGTTTGCCTGCAAGCAACCCAACTACACCCCAGACGGCAATCCGACTTATAAATTAATTAGTTTAGATAAAATTAAAAGCTGGTTTAACTCATGATGAGAATCACGCCAATGGCTAAAAATATCCTGATCACTAACATTGGGATTTTTGCAATACAGGCCATACTAAAATTGCCTCTGGAAGATATTTTTGGTCTTAGAGTGGTATTTGCGGAAGACTTTGCGGCCTTTCAGTTTGCTACGTATATGTGGATTCATGGCGGGTTTGGTCATTTGCTTAGCAACATGTTTGCGGTTTTCATTTTCGGTCCGATGCTCGAACAGGTATGGGGTCCAAAGCGATTTCTGACCTTCTACTTGATATGCGGAATAGGTGCGGGAGTGCTTTATGGCGCTGCTAATTTTGTGGAAGATTATCAGTTGAAGCAAGATACTGAAGCTTTTCTCGAAGATCCCAACCCTGATGCTTTTAGCATGTTTGTGGTGGAGCACAAGGCTCCATTCAATAGCAGTTTTAGAAGAGCGCTAGCAGAGTTTTCTGATGCTTATTATGAGTATCCGAATAATGTGGAAGTGAAGCAGCAGGCTATATCTTATGTCAAGAGCATCTATAGTGCTACTACTAACATACCTATGGTCGGAGCATCGGGAGCCATTTTTGGTATTTTGATGGCTTTCGGTATGATGTTCCCCAATACACAGCTTTTCTTACTATTTCCGCCTATTCCGATCAGGGCAAAATATATGGTGACATTCTATGCACTCTACGAAGTTTATTCCGAATTTAGTAGGCAGCCAGGAGATAATATTGCGCATTTGGCGCATCTGGGGGGAATGTTGATTGCGTTTATGTTGCTTAAGTACTGGCAAAAAAAGGAGGGTAGGTTTTATTAGGTTAAGAGATTACAGGATTCTGAATTTAAGTCATCCATGATAATTGTAGATTCTTCAATCTGGGAGGTGTTCATTTTTTCCTTGATGAAAAAACGAACCAAAAAAATCAAGAAGATTTAATGCTTCCACGCTTAAGTCTCACGCGCTCCCCGCTAAATCTTCGACCCACCCTCACGGATAAGAAAGAATGGATACTTTGAAAATGAAGAAAGATAATTACTGAATATGAACAATAGTTTTTTAGACGATTTTAAGAATGCTTGGGCCAAGCCCAACAACGCTCCTGCTCAGCTGATTATCATCAATGTGGTGGTTTTCTTGTTTTTGGGCGTGCTGATGGTGTTGACCAATTTGTCTGGTACGGAGGGATTGTTTCGAGTTATTTATAATCAATTTTCTATTCCACCTTCTTTCGCAGAATTCCTCACTCGGCCATGGACTTTGATGACTTACGCCTTTGCGCATAGTCTATCAGGTGTTTTGCACATCCTATTTAATATGCTGATCTTCTTCTGGTTCAGTAAGTTGATCATGGAGTTTTTGGGGAATAATAAAGTTATCGCCCTGTATGTCTTGGGTGCTCTAGCTGGTGGAGTGGCTTATCTTTTGGTATATAATCTGATTCCATTTTACACGGATCAAGCATCATCAGTAAGTGGTATGGTGGGAGCTTCTGCGGCAGTGTACGCTACAGTGGTAGGAGCGGCCGTTTTTATGCCTAATTATACAATGTACCTGATGTTCTTTGGACCTGTCAAAATAAAATACATCGCGGGGTTCTATGTAGTGCTATCGTTTTTGGGCAGTACAGGTGGCAATGCAGGCGGCAATATTGCTCACCTAGGTGGTGCTTTGATGGGCTGGTTGTACATCACACAACTTAAAAACGGCACTGACTTAGGGACATGGATTATTGCCACCATGAACTGGGTGAAGAGTTTCTTCGTCCCTTCATCTAAAATCAAAGTGACCCACCGAAAGGGCAAGCAAAAAGCAACTGCCAAAAGCACATCTACATCGCCACAAACTGAGCAAGAAGAGATAGATGCCATCTTGGATAAGATCTCCCAATCTGGCTATGACAGCCTAACAAAAGACGAAAAGCAAAAGCTGTTTAACGCGAGTAAGTAGGTTTTTAGGTGTTGGAGTGTCAGCGTGAAAAGGTGTTAAGGTGGATCTGCTACATATTGGATCTGCTACATTTAACTGG
>JAGDZO010000010.1:0-269761 GCA_049115815.1 Cyclobacteriaceae bacterium
AATCTTTCACTTATAAATGTCATGGCAGCAAAGCTGCCAGTACTGGGTAGATAGTACTTAGAACATAGATATTAGAATCTCCTTTTACATGGAGACGGTTATTGCGGAACACGCAGAAGATGGGGGATGACCTCAGACTGTAGTGCGAGAAGTAACAGCCAACTATCAAAAGAGATAGTAAAGATTTTATGGTGATTATTGCCGGCACGCGTAGTGGATGGGGTTCACCTCATTGTAATACGTAGCTGAAAATATTGACCAGTTATCTAAAGTGATAACAAAGAGCTTATGGTGATTATTGCGATGGGGTCCACCTCTTTCCATTCCGAACAGAGAAGTTAAGCCCATCAGCGCTGATGGTACTGCCGTAAAAGGTGGGAGAGTAAGTCGTCGCCAGTTTTTAAACTAAACCCTTATCATACCGATAGGGGTTTTTTTGTGTTTTTTGATGTCTCGAATATTCGTGGGCGTTAATTATTTCAAGCTGATTGAATCTACAATATACGTGTTACACGGTATTGACGAAATGTATTAATCTTTTGAGTTTTGTCTTACACTAACTAAACGTAAGATGAAAGCCTGTTATTTTTTAATTATTCTATTCTTAGGATTTTCAACTTTTGGCCAAGATGGAGATTCTTATTTTGAGTCGTCGGACTATTACAATGCTTCAAGGTACTATGAGTTTGAAGTAAAAAAGGACCCATCCAAATATCTCAATTTAGCCAAGAGCTATTTTGGATTGAAACAATTTGATAAGGCCATTAGGGCATTGGAAAAGTACAAGACTGCCTACTCCAGTGCTGACGTTACCATGGCCAATCAACTAATCACCTTATTAAAAAGGGATGATGATGCTGTGGAGCTAAGGCCTGTAGAGGAAATAAACACATCAGATCACGAGTATTCTCCATTAATCTCCAAAGATGGACAAGTATTATACTTTGTAGGTTACGACCGGAGTGGTGGTAAAGGTGGAGAGGATATCTTTTACTCCAATAGACAGGAAGATGGAAGCTGGGGAACACCAAAACCCTTTAACGCCTTCAATACAGATTCGCATGAAACTCTAAAGGCAATTTCATCAGACAATAATGCAGTGATTCTGTTTGGGAATTACCCAGGATCTTTCGGCTCTGGTGATTTGTTTTATTCGATTAACGTGGATGGGTCTTGGACAAGTCCATGCAACCTGGGAGGTGATATAAATACAGATGCTTGGGAATCACAGGCTAACTTATCTTCAGACGGTAGGTTCATGTTATTTGCGTCAAAGCGTGATGGGGCATTGGGAGAAGCAGATATCTATCTATCAGAGCTGACTGATGAGGGTTGGACAACACCGGTTAATCTTGGAAACACAATCAATACCGAATCCGATGAACGAACACCGTTTTTAGCAGGTGATGGTAAAACGTTGTATTTCTCTTCTGAGGGACATTTTGGATTTGGGAGCTATGACTTATTCGTCTCAAAGCGACTTGATGACTCATGGACAAATTGGTCCGAACCGGTCAATATGGGAAAATATATAAATACACTTGGTGGAGACACTTATTTCTCTATACCTGAATCTGGATCTAGAGCATATATAGTAGGTTCTGGGGGTATAGAAACGAATGGATCTGATGATATTTTTGAATTCATCTTGCCTCCGAGTATTCGACCAGAAGCGTTGTTTAATGTATATGGAACGGTCTTGGATGAGAATGACTCTGCAGCAGCTGTGGTCATTAAATATTACAATATAGAAGACGGCAAAGAAGTCGCTAAAACCATTAGCGATGCACAATCCGGAGAGTATGCCGTGTCATTGCCATCCTACAAGAAATATCAAGTTGTCATTGATATGAAGGGTTTCTTGTACTACAGCGCAATTTTGGATTTGACTGATCCTTCTAAGTATTTTAAGAAGAGGAGTTTCGAAGAAATACTTGGTGATCAATATGACTTGCTGGTAGAGTCCAAGAGCAGAATTGACAAGAATTCAACTGATTTTGACACCTACTTGGGTGCTGACGAAAATGCTGATATGATGGAGAATTTTGGCAATCTGCTGGACGTGTCATTGGGATATGATAAAGAGTCATTTGAGATTGATAGGATACTAAAAGATGCTCGATACAAGTATTTAAGTGAGCTAGAGAATCAACGAGAAGTCATTCAGGACCATGATGTCACTAGGATAAAAGTAGGAGCCAAATTTGAGGTTAAGAATATCTTTTTTGATTTCGGTAAAGCCTCTCTTAGGGAAGATTCGAAAGAGGAACTTGATAAACTTTATGACATCATGAACAGAAGTGAAATCGTCATCGAGTTTGGTGGGCATTCAGATAATGTAGGATCAGATGAAGCTAATTTAAACCTCTCTCAAGAGCGTGTTAATTCCGTAAAGGATTATCTCGTGAATAAAGGTATTAATGCAGAACGAATCGCCGCTGTGGGTTATGGGGAAAGTCAACCAATAGCTTCTAATGATACCGAAGAAGGTAGGCAGAAAAACAGACGTGTTGAGTTGAAGATTACAAGCCTGAGACTGCAACGCGAAGGAGCAGATGAAATCTCAGCGAACGAAGAATATGATGGCCTAAAGGATGAGTCGCTGTTGGCTGCTGGTAGTTCGGTTCAAGCAGATTTGTTGGAGAAATTCAGAAAAGCTGCTGAAGCAGGTGGTTTACCAAGTGGTTCCGATTGTAGCAATGAAACCAATGATGTTTCTTATACCAATAACTCTACTCCAAAATCCACGAAATCGAGTAATAGTAATTTCAACTTTAGTGGATTTGATGAAGTGGATGATTTGGATGACTATATTTTTAAAAGGTTTAATCCTTTTATTGGCACTTATGGCACGGCACCTTATGGAGGCTCGATGGGTGCTGGCGCGATCTTCGTGAAGGAGAGCAATTTTAGAGAAATAAGTTTGAGCTATAATTTCACCAACCCTGATGTCTATGATTGGTCAGCTCAAGCTCAGATATTATGGACGATAAACGCCGTATCTCCGCTTCATCTTCATTATGGTGTTGAGTTGGGCATGATCGCTGGAGATTTCTTTAATGATAATCCGGATGTGGGGGAATACACAGGCTACTCATATGTCAATATTCCAGTAGGTGCTAGGTATATTTTTGATGTGTCTGGTATAAAGTTCGGACCTGAGTTTATGATGAGTTTTCAGGGAGTGGCTACCGATGCGATAAATGATGTCTATGGAGCAAAATCGAAATACACAAGATTTGGAGTAAATGCTAGATGGAAATTTGCACAAGGAGGGTTGTTCTTGAATCGAGGTGATTTTGTGAATTACTTTGGGTTTAGAGCCGGTCTAGCGTTATAATAGCTTGTTAGCTGCTTAGAAGGGACTGTTTAAAAAGTAGTATTGCTTGTCAGGTTGAGCCTGTCGAAACCTTGGTTTGTAGATCACAGACGACATTTCGACAAGCTCAATGTGACTGTTCCTTCACATAAAGCAACTTTTGAGGCAGTCTCTTTTTGACATACCTGCATCATGAAAAAGGTTTTACTTCTAGTTGTTATCTGCTTTGTTTTTATCCCTGATGGAAAAGCTCAAAGGAGTGTTTATCTAAAAGCTGTAGATGACTATTACAACTTTCAGTATACCAGTGCAATTGCAGGTTTTCAAAAGACAATTGCCGATAACAAAGCGATTGATCAAAAACAGCTGATCAAATCATATTACTACCTATCCATGTCTTGTTTTGAATTGGATAAGGTGGAAGAGGCATTAGATTATTTATTTGAAGGCTCAGGGTTAGCTATTGAAAAATACGGTGAAGAATCTTCAGAATCTGCCGATTTCTATACAGGATATGGGAAACTGTACCATTACAATGGAAGCTACGATACAGCGAAATTATTCTATCAGTCCGCCTTGGAGCTGAAAGAAAAGTCAAACGAACCTGAAGTTATTGGAGAGATCTATGCAAACCTTGGATATGCATGCGACTATAAAGGAGAGTTTGATTCAGCGCTCATTTACTATAAGGAAGCGGCTACATATTTAGAGAAGTCCTTAGGTATTTATCACACTTATACTGATTGGGTTTATGCATCCATGCCTTATGTAGCGAGTAATGCCGGTAACTATGTGGCAGAGGTGGATGCTGCTAAGAAAAGCTTGGAAATAAAAGTCAAACTATGGGGCGAGGGAACTGAGGATCATTGGCTTGGCATGCAAGCTCTTATGATAGCATACGAACATAGTGGAGATGGTGCGAAGCAGAAGGAATGGGCAGAAAAACTACTACCACTTACAGCAAAACTATACGGGGATAAGAGCGAGGAATACGCCCTCAAACTATCTCAGCTAGGTAATGCTTACGCAGCAATAAATAGAACCGATGAGGCAAAATCTTTCAATATTAAAGGCTATGAGTTGATGAAAAAATTGAAAGGAGAAAAGTCTCCAGCAACACTCAATTTGCTGAGGAATATAGGAAATGTCCTTTATGATGGAGGTAGATACTTGGATGCCAAAACTTACTATAATGATCACTTATCGAAGCAATTGAAATTGAATGGTAAAAGCAGTCCTGAGCTAATTCAACCGTATGAAGACATGGCTCAGGTTCATGAAAATCTGGGAGAGTTTGAGGTTGCAATGGACTATTATTTGAAAGCGAAGGAACTTAAGAAAGGAGATTTACTGAATCTATTGCCTAAGTCACTAATCTCCATCGCTAGGATAGAAGACGCTCAAGGTAAAGATGCACAGGCATTAGAGAGTCTTGATGATGCCATCCTGGCCAATTTGAAGTACAACAATGGAGACTTGGCCACCGAAGCATTTATCGAGAATAATATAGGAACCATTTATAATCAACTCGGAAAGTATGAGAAAGCGCTTGAATACCTGAATGAAAGTTTGGAGGCCAGATTAGAATTATTTGGAGAGCAATCAAAAGAGGTAGCCCAAACGCTAACGAATATTGCTAATGTATATCAAAATCAGGGCTTGTTTAAGCAAGCACTAAGCCTTCATTTGCAAGTAATGTCAGCGGAAGAAGAGATGTATGGGATGTATCATCCTGAAGTAGCGCTGACCTTGGTAAACTTAGGGAATGCTTATGCTCAAAATGGACAATACAGAGAGGAAATCGCTGCACTGAAAAGAGCAGAACGAATCCAAAGGAAAGCTAATGGTGAGAAGCATGAAGGTCTTGTGAGTGTCTATCACAATTTGGCAACTGCCTATGTGAATTTGGTTGATTATAGATCAGCCCTCGAGTATTCGCAAAAGCATAAAGAATTGGTAAACCTTCTATTTGGTAATGTGTCTGAGCAGATGGGAGACAATCTAAATACATTAGGCATGATCAAACATGGAATGGGGTATACCTCTGAGGCATTTAGTTTGTACAAGGATGCGTTACGTATTTTTCAGACGATGGAGCCTCAAAACGCCATAGATTTAGCCACGGTATACAACAACTTAGGAGTATCCTATCTGGACTTTCAGGAATACACTCAGGCAGAAGAATATTTGACAGAGTCAATTCGTCAATATTTAGAGGTATTTGATGAAAATCACCCCCAGGTCATCACTACCAAAATGAATTTGGGACTGGTAGAATATGGTAAGTCAAATTACCCGAAGGCAATAGATATCTTCAATAGTACATTGGGAACGGGACTAAATGTAGAGATGAATGATAGCTTACTTGTGGCAACCATTTATCAAAATAGAGCATTGGCTGAACTAATGAATGATGAAATGGAGGCCTCTCTCCATTCAACTAACAAAGCGCTTGAAATCAGAGAGCGGATTTTGGGTGTCTCTAATCCTTTGGTTACAGAACTTCTGATAAACTCCGGAAACTTATACCTGAAGCAAGATCAGACTGAAAAGGCGATCAGCTATTTTGAAAAGGCAAGTCGACAATTGACAAAAGAGGAAACTGCAAGGAACTCTCTAGCCTTGATCAAACTCTACTTGAGTCTAGCTGCTGCTGAAACTATGCGTGGTGATCTTGATCAAGCAGAAAAATATGTTCAGCTTTCAATTGAGACGAATATACGTGATGAATCTGTGGAAAATAGTGTGCTGTATTTTATCGGTCAAGTTCAATTAGTGGACTTGGCCTATTTGCAGTTTCTCGAAACTGGAGAGCCAAGGTCATTGGATAAAGCCAGCCAAATGCTCAAGTTGGCAGATAGGGAATTGATCAAAGCTGAGCAGGACATTTTGAACGATACAGATCGCTTAGAATTTGGAGTTTGGAAAAGTTTGATGACCAATGTGGGAATCAAGAATGCACTCGCCAAGTATCAACTAAGTGGAAATCCTGAAGATAAGGAAGAGGCCTTTTACTATGCCGAACGTTCTAAGTCTAACGTCTTAATCAGTGCTCTTAAGGAGAGCAAAGTGAACAATATGGCTGGGGTAGACGCACAACTCTTGCTTAGGGATCGCGAGCTGAAATTGGCCATTCAAAGAATTAAGGAAGAGCTGTTCAAAGGAGAGGCTAAAATGGAGCAAGATCAAGTCAAAGTACTTTCGGATCAATTATTTGATTTAAAGAGGGAGCAGGAAGACGTGTTGGCTCAGCTAAGGAGCAATAAAAAGTACTTGAAACTGCATGAGCACCTCGAAATCGCCACTGTTCAAGATATTCAGAAGGGATTGCGCGAGAATCAGGCTATTGTAGAGTTCGCGGCAAGTGATTCGACGCTGCATATTTTTGTGATTACCAGAGACTCATACGAGGTGTTCTCCAAAAAGTACGAAGAACGTTTTGATCAGATGATCACGGCTATTAGAAATGCCATCATCTTTAAATCAAATAGCGCCGTAGATTTCGTAGGAGAAAAGCTATATCAATTAGCATTGAGCGATGTTGAAGATCATTTTAGAGAAAATGACTACAATGTGGATGATCTTACGATCATTCCTGAAGGACCATTTAACTATTTCCCATTTGAGTCCCTCAGAAGAAACGGGAAGTATCTGATAGAGGATTATGATATCCATTATCAATATTCGATGACCTTGGCAGATGTGGTAGAGAACTCTGCTGATACCCGACAAAACAATTCATTGCTTGCCTTCGCACCTGTCTTCTCTGATCCAAGCAATAATACACTGACAAGTGGAGCTCGTGATGTGTTCACTGCCGCAAGATCTATTAGTTCGGAAGATATGAGAGGCTTTAGCAGAAATGGAGTATCCATTTCGGCACTTCCGGGCACGAAATTAGAAGTGGATGAAATCGACGCATTGGTGGAAGAAAAGGGATTTCTTTCTGAGACTTACTTGTTTGAAAATGCCAAAGAAGAGGTTATTAAATCAGGCGTGCTCAAAGATTATCAGTATGTGCATTTTGCTACTCATGGATTTGTGAATGAGGCTGTTCCTGCATACTCTGGTGTATTTCTAAGTCAAGATGAAGCGTCTGAGGAAGATTGTATTTTGTTTGCTTCTGAGATTTACAATCTGGAAATAGATGCCGATCTGGTCACGCTTAGTGCCTGTGAAACCGGCCTGGGTAAGTTTTCTTATGGTGAAGGAATCGTAGGGCTGACCAGAGCATTTTTGTTTGCTGGAGCTAAGAACTTACTTGTATCGCAATGGAAGGTTAGCGATGCAAGTACCGCAAAGATGATGGTTGATTTCTATGATCATATATTGGCAGGTAAATCAAAAGCTACAGCTCTCAGAGAAGCAAAATTGACATTGATCAAGAGCTCCGAATTTAGTGAACCTTATTATTGGGCACCTTTTGTATTGATTGGGGAGTAACTTCTCACCTCTGCTTTTTCTATGTTTGCAGGATGTCTTATAGTCAGATCGAAAGCATTTTTGAGTCTTTTCAACCATTATCAGCGGTGGAAAAGGAAAATATTCGCAAGGCATTTATCCCAGTTTTTTTTGATAAAAAGCAGAAAATGCTAGAATATCAGAGGGTGGCAGATCACTTCTTTTTTATCAATTCGGGTTTGGCAAGACTATACGGCTACAAAGATGGTGAGGAGAAGACTTTATTCTTTTTTAAGGAAAATATGATTGCAGGGTCTATGGATAGCTACATAGATCAGAAACCAAATAGTCTGATACTAGAAAGCATAGAACCAATCAAGGCTTTGATGATAAGTAGGGAGGCGATTGACCAAGTGCTAGGAAGTTCTTTGGCGATGACCAAAGTAGGGTTAAGGCTTACCCAAATTCGCCTGCAATATCTATTGAGCTTCTATGCTTCGTTTGTGCTTGACAGCCCAGAGGAGCGCTATTTAAAATTTCTCAAAGAGTCGGGAGATTTGGCAGGTCGTGTCCCACAGCATATGATTGCTTCCTTTTTAGGCATTACTTCAGTATCACTAAGTAGGATTAGGAAAAGAATAACAAAGAACTAATTTCTTATCTTTTGTTAACGATTTAGCGATCAGCCTTTCTGGAACTTTACCTCATAATATATCAATTATGAGAACTCTATTAACGTTAACGCTACTAACTCCTTTAATCATGGCTTATTCACAATCTGACAAAACCATTACTACAGAAATAGAAATCGAAGGTTCACTTGCCGAAGTTTGGGAGGTACTTGTAGACCTAGAAAAGTGGGAGCGTTGGAATCCATTCATTATCCAATGCGAAGGACAACCCATCCAAGGATCGAAAATCAAGAACACGATGATTTCAGGGGGAAAGAAAATGGTTTTTAAACCGAGAGTCCAAGTGGTTCAAAAACAGAAGGAATTTACCTGGGTAGGGCACCTGTATATACCAGGCTTATTTGATGGTCGTCACAGATTTCTAATAAAAGAAGTTGGCCCAAGCAGGGTCTTACTTACACAGGATGAGCAGTTTAGCGGACTTTTGTCTGGGATTATACTTCGTAAAATCGGAGAGGATACTATTGCTAGTTTTGAGAAAATGAATGAAGCATTAAAAGCTGAAGTTGAGAGAAGAAGAGGTGAGTCATCTATTCACCCTTAATCACCGCCAGATCCTTAAAACGACAAAAGCCATCTCGCAGAGATGGCTTTTGGTTTACTAAAAGTTGAAGGGTGTTTACTCTCCTTTCTTCTTAGTACTCGTCGATTTTTTCTTGCCTGTTCCGGCAATTGACTCTCGCATATCAGTGTCAGCTTGGATGTTCTGGAATTTGTAGTAATCCATCACGCCAAGATTTCCACTTCTAAATGCCTCTGCAAGTGCTTTTGGAATTTCAGCTTCTGCCAAGATTACTTTAGCCTTAGCTTCTTGTGCTTTGGCTACCATTTCTTGCTCTGCAGCTACCGCCATCGCACGTCGTTCTTCAGCTTTGGCTTCAGCTACTTTTAGATCAGCAGAAGCCTGGTCTGTTTGCAACTTCGCACCAATGTTAGCTCCTACATCTACGTCTGCAATATCTATGGAAAGGATCTCAAAAGCAGTACCAGCGTCCAATCCTCTCTGTAGGACGAGTTTCGAAATCTTATCTGGATTTTCTAAAACCTCTTTGTGACTCGCAGCAGAACCGACAGAAGTTACAATTCCTTCACCCACACGTGCAAGTATCGTTTCTTCTCCAGCACCACCTACTAGCTGTTGGATGTTGGCTCTAATGGTTACTCGAGCCTTCGCTACTAGTTGTATACCATCAGCCGCTACCGCTGCTACAGATGGTGTATTGATGACTTTTGGATTTACCGATATCTGTACTGCCTCAAACACATCTCTACCTGCTAAGTCTATAGCAGTGGCTTGCTTGAATGTCAAGTTGATATTGGCTTTATCTGCCGATATCAAGGCTTTGATCACTTGCGGTACGTTACCTCCGGCTAGATAATGTGTTTCTAGATCCTGTGTTTTGAGCTGTCTTCTATTCCCTCCTTCGTCTTCCAGGACTGTTAGTCCTGCCTTAGTCGCTGTAATAAGCGAATTGACAATGATAGAAGGTGGCACTTTTCTGATTCTCATGAAGAAAAGTTCGATTAGGCCAACTCTTACATTGGTCACTTGCGCGGTAATCCAAAGACCTACTGGTATGTAGTAGATCAAAATGAAAAATCCGATTACGCAGAAAATGACCAATAAAATGGTCAAAATATTTACACTCATTTTTTCTGTTTTATAGGGTTTACAAAAATTCTATTCGATTCAATATTCATGACTTGAACTTTGGTGTTTTCTTCTATGAAATCACCGTTGGATCTTACTTCTACTTCTACTTCATCGAAGATAGCCTTTCCATATGGCTTCAGCGAAGAAATGGTGACACCTTGATCTCCAACGGTTATTTCTTGCTGGAAATCTTCGTTTACTTTGTTCTCATGTGTCTCCTTTAGAGAAAACCGTTCCCAGGATTTGCCTCTCAAGGACAGAGCTACGGCAGCTATATTACCAATCACTGCTCCAGCTAAAGTAATATGTCCGCCTACTTCTCCAAAATTTTCATAGGCTAGATTAACACCATAGATCGAAAGCAAAGCACCTATTCCTCCAGCGATAAAAATTCCCGGGATGAAAATAATCTCCGCAACAACAAGGAAAATCCCCGTTAGAATAAGACCTACGACAGTTAACCACTCCATTTAGTATGCTTTGGCAAAAAGGACACGCCCTTTTGATGGCTTTCCAGAATACATGCAAACGCCTGCTTCTGACTCTGAATTTAACGGAATACAGCGGATCGTGGCTTTAGTTTCTTCCTTTATTTTTTCTTCTGTTTCAGGAGTTCCATCCCAATGGGCATAAATAAAACCACCTTTTTCTTCGATTATTTTTTTGAATTCCTCGTAGCTATCAGCAGAATGCGTATTCTCTTCCTTGAAAGCTGCTGCTCTGTTGTAGATATTTTGCTGGATTTCCTCTAGCAGATTGGTGATGAAATCCACTGCATTTTCCTGCTCTACAAACTGCTTTTCTTTCGTGTCTCTTCGTGCGATTTCCAATGTGCCTTTCTCCAAATCCTTTGGACCAATAGCCACTCTCACCGGCACTCCCTGAAGCTCATACTCTGCAAATTTCCAACCAGGTTTATGCGTATCGCGATTGTCAAACTTGACGGAAATACCTTTTGCTCTTAATTCTTTAGCGAATTTGTTGGCTAGTTCAGAGATGCGTTCAAGTTCTTCGTCTTTCCAGAAAATCGGAACAATGACTACCTGTATTGGCGCTAAGTTAGGAGGCAACACTAAACCTGAATCATCAGAATGAGCCATGATTAGTGCTCCCATCAAACGGGTAGATACTCCCCAGGAAGTTCCCCATACGTATTCTTCTTTCCCTTCCTTATTGGCAAATTTTACGTCAAAAGCTTTAGCGAAATTCTGGCCAAGGAAATGTGAAGTACCTGCTTGAAGCGCCTTTCCATCTTGCATGAGTGCCTCGATACAGTAGGTCTCCACTGCTCCAGCAAATCTTTCACTCTCTGTTTTTACTCCCTTGGTTACTGGTAGAGCCATGAAGTTTTCAGCAAATTCGGCATAGACATCTAGCATCTGTTTGGTTTCCACTTCAGCTTCTTTCTGGGTAGCATGAGCAGTATGTCCTTCTTGCCATAGAAACTCGGCTGTCCTTAGAAAAAGGCGTGTTCTCATTTCCCATCTCACTACATTGGCCCATTGATTGATGAGCAAAGGAAGATCTCTATACGACTGAATCCAGTTTTTGTAAGAATCCCATATAACAGTCTCTGATGTAGGCCTTACTATTAGTTCTTCTTCCAGCTTGGCATCTGGATCTACTATTACCCCACCATTCTCCTCATCGTTTTTTAATCGGTAATGAGTCACTACGGCACACTCTTTGGCAAAGCCTTCTACATGGTTGGCTTCTTTACTAAAGAACGATTTGGGTATGAATAAGGGGAAATAAGCATTGGAATGCCCTGTGTCCTTAAACATTTTATCAAGGGTCTGTTGCATTTTTTCCCAGATGGCAAAACCATAAGGTTTTATGACCATACAGCCTCTCACGGGAGAATTTTCAGCTAATCCAGCTCTCTTCACGAGCTCGTTATACCACAAAGAATAGTCTTCGGATCTGCTTGGAATTCCTTTACTCATAGTAAAATTGAAGTTTTGGTATAGTAATTGCTTATTTTCATATCAGAAATCAAGCTCACAAATATAGGCTGACTAGGTCGAAACTATGAGGGCGGTTTCATTGTATTACTTATAAATACTAGGAATTATGGAAGCTTTCTCAAAACTCTCTCGAATCACATCCCTCATGGTATTGCTTGCCGTAGTTGCAGGAGCACAGGCTCAGGAATATGATGACCTTTACTTTACAGCTAAGGACAGAAAGAAAGTGGAAGAAAAGGCTAAAGATACCCCTAGTCTAAACACCTATGAGTCATACACTAACAATACTTATAACGATGATTATACGTCGCACAATGTAAATCCTGAATACATCGCGAGATACAAAACCGAAAAGGAATATTCTTCTAATAGCGAATATGTGGACGCGGACGATAATGTGAATTATGGCACCCCTTCATATTCTAACATATCTTATTATCAGGAAGAGCAGTTACCCGCTGAAACTTACGTTGATTATGGTAATGGCCAAACCCCTACTGTGATCAATAATTACTACGGAAACAACAATCAATGGAATGACCCTTGGAATAACTGGAACCGATGGAATAATGGTTTTGGTTGGAATGCCGGTTTCGGCTGGAACGATCCTTTTTTCTGTGATCCTTGGTTAGGATGGAATAACGGTTGGGGCTGGAATTCAGGATTTGGTGTATCTATAGGATGGGGCACAGGTTGGGGAGGCTTCTATAACAGGGGTTTCTGGGGCAACTCCTTTGCAGGTGGTTTTTATGATCCTTGGTATGGCGGATGGGGAAGACCGTATGGCGCAGGATTTGGCTGGAATAGATATAACTACGCTTACAATGCCGGATTTAATAATGGATTATTTTATGGGAATTACTTTGAAGGAAACAATGTTGCAAGAAGAAATGTAGTGGTTGGCGCTAGAAGTTCGCGAGGTGGTACGGTGGTGAGAGATTCAAGATCAAATTCATCGAGAAGCTCTAGTCCGTCCTCTAGCAGCAGAGCAAATGTTGCCCGAAATGATAACCGAGACTTTAGTAGAACTCAAAACGAGTATTATTCAAGGTCTAGAACCAACGCTTCTAGCAGCAGAAGCACAGGGACTGTGAGATCAGGATCAACCTCGTCTAGTAATGGCAGGGTGGCATCAAGTACGACCAGTAGTAGATCAAGAGTGAATTCTGCCAACAGCTCGGCAGGAAGTAGAGTAGGAAGTTCTTCTAATAGCAATAACCGCAGGTATTCGACTACCAATGGATCGAACTCTTCTAGGTCAAACGCTAACTATAGCTCGGGAAATAGTAGTAGAAGTAGATCGTCTTATTCTAGCGGAAGCTCCAATAGGAGTAGTTCATCTTACTCGTCAGGTAGAAGCAGCTCTTCTTCATCTGGTAGAAGCAGTTCTTCATATTCATCTGGAAGAAGTAGTTCGTCATTCTCGTCAGGATCGAGCAGGAGTTCTGGTTCATCTGGCAGAAGCAGCTCTTCATCAAGTGGAAGCAGGTCTTCTTCATCAAGATCTAGAGGAGGCGGTAGATAATTTAGTCCTAAACACTTACTATCATGAAAAATTTCAAATATCTAATGTTTGCTGGGATTGCCGTATCTACGCTTTCTCTTAATGCGCAAGTTGTGGACGGTTCGTTGGGCTATTATAGAGATGCTTTGCTTTTTGGTCAAACGAGCTCGACCTATGGCAATACAGCCAGAATGCAAGGAATTGGTGGAGCTCAAACTTCACTTGGTGCAGATATAAGTGCCGCAGGAGCTAACCCTGCAGGGTTGGGAATGTACAACAGGAGTGTATTCTCATTCACTCCAAGCATCAATGCTCACAATTCGAATGCAAACTTTCTTGGTGGAGAGATTAGCACCTATCGCAACAACTTCAACTTTGCCAATATGGGTGTGGTATTCAATAACAACAAAGGTGACTTTACCAGTGAGAAATTCAAAGGAGGGTCTTTTGCAATTACATTGGGACGCACCAACAACTTCAATAATGAAGTAAGCTATCAAGGAAGAAATACGAACAGCTCAATCACCGATTATTTGGTAGAAGATGCCAATGCCTTTGGGGCCGACTTTAGCGATCCGCAATATTTAGCTGACTATGCTTATGGACAGTTTTTGATAGAAAATGCCGATGGGTACTTGTTTGAGAACGGCAATGACGGCAGGACTTATATATATCCAGATGGTGACTTTGATGGGTACACATCTTTAGTAGGACGCAATAGCTTTGATCAATTTTTCCCACGTCAAGCCGAGACCATTAGAACTAGTGGCGGGCAGTATTCTTTGAATCTCGCGTGGGGAGGCAACTATGATGATAAGATTTATTTTGGTGGAGGTATCAATTTTGAGTCTATCGATTATACTCAGCGCAAGACTTATACTGAAGATGGTTTTGCCAATGCAGATGGGGTTCAGGATGATTTGCTCAATGAATTGAGAGTGATCAACAATCTAAACATAGAAGGAAGTGGGATAGGCTTCAATGCAGGGATCATCGCTCGTCCTATAAGTATTGTTACTTTGGGTGTGAGTTATAAGTCACCGACTTACTGGAGCCTTGATGAGGAAAGCGACAGCCGATTAATCACCAATTGGAATAGCAACTACTCTTATTTTGATGGCACCAATAGTGCTGGAGATTCTTTATACCGTTCATTGGGGAGCTATGATGAGACAGGGCCATTGTTTATATCCCAGTACAATCTTAGGACTCCCGCCAGGCTCAACCTTGGAGCAACAGTATTCTTAGGCAAAGCTGGTTTTATCAGCGGAGATGTTGAGTTTGTAGACTATACAGGTGGCCAACTGAAGTCAAATGATTTCAATGTAGTAGCGGATAACCAGACCATCAATAGTCTTTTTGCCAGGACAGTGAATTATCGACTAGGAGCGGAATTCAGATATGACAACTTTAGATTCCGTGGGGGGTATGCCTTCTTTGGAGATCCTTACAATAACAACACAGCTTTTGATGCATCTGTACAAAACTTATCCGTAGGGGTAGGTTACCGAACTAGAGATTACTTTGTCGACTTGGCAGTGATGAATAGGAAAGGCTTTGATGCCATCAGCCCATATAGCTTAGAAGATGGCACTGAGCCAATCGCCAACATCACCAATCAATCTACTAATGTATCAGCCACTATAGGCTTCAACTTCTAAGCGCCAAAAGAGAATCTATAAGAAGGCTCACGTCTCTATGCGAAATAGCGAGGTGAGCCTTTTCGTATATTGGGAGTCTCTTCTTTAGAAGTGCTTCTGTTTTTGAAACCACATCTCCCTGCATCAGAGGCCGATGAGATTTTCTTGCTAACCTTTCAAAAAGGATTGATTTGTCCGTCTTGAGAAATACTGTGATGCCTTGATCATTCATGAAATCTATTCCTTCATGAAAGCACGGGGCTCCACCTCCGGTGCTAATGATGGCATTTGAGTATTCTTCAGAAAGATCGTGCAGGACGTTAGATTCTACCTGCCTAAAGTAATCTTCTCCGGACTGTGAGAAAATGTCGCTGATGCTCCGTCCCTCCCGAGACTCTATCACATCATCCATATCGATAAATGGAGCATTTAGCTTTAGCGCCAAAGGTTTACCTAAATACGATTTGCCCGATCCGGGCATCCCAACAAGGTATATTTTGCCTAATTCTTTCAATCTAATAACCTATTGATATCTGAGATTTCGGGGGTGTCATTATGGTGCCATTTTCCCAGTACTGTTCCATCACTCAGCAACATGACGCCCGGATTAGAGCGTATCATGGTCTTAAGCACTGTAGCATCCGCGTAGTAATATGGCACTGCTAACTGATGCTCGTGCCTGAAGCTTTCGAACTCTTCATATCCCGAAGCGGTCAAAATCAGAATCTCAGATAGGGTACTTGACTTTGCCAATTGCTTTATGGCATCAAGGTTTTCCGAAGAGGCTTTTTTGGCACTGTATATGATGATTAGCAATTTATCTCCTTGAAGTAATTCATCCGTAAACTCTCCATCATCATTCCATACAGCCAGGTCGGTGATTTTGGGTTGTGCCTCCGGATTGACCAAATCCATTGATTTAAAGGTATAACTCTTATCTGTTGGGTAGGCATCTAAGGTTACTTCTTCCCCGTCCTTCTCCATGACGTAAGCATATCTGAGTTCTTCTGATGGCTCCATCAAGCTTGGAAGGTGGTTGCCCACGGCATAAGCACGAAAGTCTACAAAAGGCAAATGGGCGATAGCATAATAGGCAAATGCCGTCCAGAAAATGGCCGAACCTATTACTTTGAAATAACCGAAGTAGCCAGAGAACCAGCTTTTGAAATGATCTTTTCGAATGAAAATCACCACTATTAGGACTAGCAAAATGATATCCTTGGTGAATGATTCCCAAGGGGTGAGCTTGATAGCGTCTCCAAAGCAACCACAGTCAGTTACCTTGTTGAAGTATGCTGAATAAAAGGTCAGAAAAGTGAAGAATACGATCATCACCAATAGAGCCCATGCAGTACGAGGAACTTGAAATCCTATAATGAGAGCAATACCAAGAACGATCTCCAATACACTCAGTAGAACAGAAAAGAAGAGAGCCGCAGGCACCAAGTACTCGAAGAAGGGCGCAATATCATAGGAAAAGACCTCAAAATATTCTTGTAATTTGATTGCGGTCCCAATTGGATCGTTGACCTTGATCATACCCGAGAAAACGAACAGTCCTCCTACTAAATACCGCGCTATTTCAGCTAAGATTTTCATGAATCCATTTCGTTTAGTTTGATCATGCAGAACACAGAATAGTTAATCATATCTTGATAGTTGGCGTCTATTCCTTCAGATATTATAGTCTTACCAGCATTGTCCTCTATTTGTTTTACGCGCAGCAGCTTCATGAGAATAATATCCGTGATAGATGAAACTCGCATCTCTCTCCACGCTTCTCCATAGTCATGGTTTTTGTTGGCTAATAATTCCAATGTGGCGTTGGATGCTTCATCATATTTTGGTTCTAAAATCGAATAGTCTAGTTCCATTGAATCTTCGGAGGTGAGGTTCATCTGGATAAGAGCTATGATGCAGTAGTTGATAATCCCGATGAACTCATTTCGAATGTCTTCGTCCACTTTTTGAGAACCTTTCTCCTGAATGGACCGGATTCGCTGTGCTTTGATGAAGATCTGATCGGTGATACTTGGCAGACGTAATATTCTCCAAGCAGTCCCGTAATCTTTGGTCTTTTTCTCAAAAATCTCTTTACAAGTAGCTATAATTTCGCGGTATTGCTGGAGTGTTTGGTCTTTCAATTTAGGAAATAAGTTAAATTGTATCAATTCGATTTAGCGAAACAAATCTAACACATTGACACCTCAAAAATTCATAAATATCAGGGGAACCCTTGTTGATCTTTCTGTACCAAAAGTAATGGGGATCATCAATATTACGCCAGACTCGTTTTATGCCGGTAGCCGCATTCAAGAGATAAAAGGAGTACTCCTTCAGGCCGAGAAGATGCTGGAGGAAGGCGCAACATTTTTGGATATCGGAGGTTATTCTTCTCGTCCAGGCGCTAAGGATATTTCGGCGGAAGAAGAGCTTAGCAGGGTTGTTGCACCAATAGAGGCTATTGCCAAGGAATTCCCGGAGGCTTACCTTTCTATTGATACATTCAGGTCAACAGTGGCTAAGGAAGCTGTAGCCTATGGAGCGCACATAGTTAATGATATCAGCGCCGGGTTATTGGATGATGATATGTTGCAAACGGTGGGGAATCTTCGAGTGCCATACATTGGTATGCATATGAAAGGTGCGCCTCAGACCATGAAGGAGATGAGTGATTACGATGACCTTATAAGGGAGGTAGCGCTATATTTTGCAGAGCGCACTGCTGCTGCACAGGCCGCAGGAATTCTGGATTTTATCGCTGATCCGGGTATCGGGTTTGCCAAAACAGCAGATCAAAGTTTTGAGGTTTTGAAGCACTTGGAGTACTTCCATGACTTAGGCTTTACTACGTTATGTGGAGTTTCTAGAAAATCTTTGATATATAAGTCATTAAATATCACTCCAGAGGCCGCTTTGAATGGGACAACTGTACTAAATACTGTAGCTTTGATGAAAGGGGTTTCTTTGCTCAGGGTGCACGATGTGAAGCCGGCAATGGAAGCCATAAATCTGATAAACAAAGTCCAAATTTGATTCTTGGTTTTAACATAGGGTTCTTAGAGATAGGCTGGGTAGATATCTTCGATATTTTGCTCTTCTCGTTGCTATTATATCAGGTGTACAAACTGATGAGAGGCAGTGTTGCTATCAAAGTTTTTATCGGATTTTTGGTGCTTTACCTCATCTATCTTGTGGTGAAAGCTGCTCAGATGGAGTTGATCAGTAATGTCCTTGGTCAGTTCATGGGGGTTGGAGTATTGGCTGCCATCATTCTTTTTCAGCAGGAAATTCGCAAGTTTTTATTGTTGCTCGGTCGTACATCATTCTTAAACGAAGGCAACTTCATAGAAAGCTTTAAATCCATCTGGAAGACCAATCGAGGTTATAGAAGTGCTGACATCACACCCATCATAGAGGCAGCTAAAACTCTTGGAGGCACCAATACCGGAGCATTAATCGTATTTTCTAAAAACTCTGAATTAAAATTCTTCGCAGAGTCGGGCGATAGAATGGATGCGGTTATTTCAAAGAGGTTGTTGATGGCGATTTTTAATAAGTATAGCCCATTGCATGATGGTGCTGTGATCATCTATAACAATAAGATAGTTGCAGCTCGCTGTATTCTTCCCGTTACAGAGCGTGAGGTTCCTGCTCAGTTTGGGTTACGACATAGAGCTGGTATTGGGATGTCCGAAAATACCGACTCATTTGTAGTGGCTGTATCCGAGGAGACGGGCCAGATATCTACCATGCGCGATGGTGAGATTTTCAGCAATCTCTCTGCACAGGAATTGCGAAAAGCCATTAACGAGTATCTCTACGAGGATTCGAGTGATGCTAAGCCTAAGGATAGCATATTGGCTCAAGCCAAAGAAGAGGGCTCCACCAAAAAGGAGAAGCCCAAAAAATCTTCGAGTGCGGAAAAAGAAGTGATCAGCTAATCACTCCCAATTCTTTTCCTACTTCCGTAAATGCCTTGATGGCCTGATCTAGATGCTCTTGAGAGTGGACGGCAGACATCTGCACCCTGATTCTTGCTTGTCCTTTAGGGACTACAGGGAAATAAAAACCAATGACATAAATACCTTTCTCCAGTAGTGCTTGAGCCATTTTCTGTGAAAGCACCGCATCGTATAGCATGATTGGCACAATCGCGTGCTCACCAGGCTTGATGTCAAATCCTGCATTGGTCATTTCCTTGCGGAAATACTTTGTGTTTTCTTCCAATCGATCGCGAAGCTCTGTAGTTTCTGATAGCATGTCTATGACCGCTATGGAAGCTCCGACTATAGAAGGAGCAAGTGTGTTGGAGAATAAATATGGTCTTGATCTCTGCCGTAGAATGTCTATAATTTCTTTTTTGCCCGATGTAAATCCTCCAGATGCGCCACCTAAAGCTTTGCCCAGTGTGCCAGTGATAATGTCTACCCGATCCATCACATCGCAATATTCATGCACTCCTCGCCCTGTTTTACCCATAAACCCTGTAGAGTGACATTCGTCTGTCATGACCACCGCATTGTATTTGTCTGCCAGATCGCAGATCTTGTCCAATTGGGCAATGGTGCCATCCATGGAGAACACCCCATCAGTTACTATGATTTTCACTTTTGCATCAGAAGCAGCCTGGAGTTGGGCTTCTAGATCGGTCATGTCATTATGAGCATATCTGTATCTGGCTGCTTTGCATAGTCGCACCCCATCTATGACGGAGGCATGATTGAGCGCATCCGAGATAATCGCATCCTCTGGACCTAACAATGGCTCGAATACTCCGCCATTGGCATCAAAAGCCGCAGCATATAGGATGGTGTCCTCTGTACCGAGAAAGGTCGAAATCTTTTGCTCGAGCGTTTTGTGGATATCTTGGGTGCCGCAAATAAATCTTACGGATGACATGCCAAATCCGTGGCTGTCAATTGTCTGCTTGGCAGCTTCGATCACTTTCGGATGGGATGATAGTCCGAGGTAATTATTGGCGCAGAAGTTGATCACTTCTTTACCATCACTGAGCTTGATCACAGCATCTTGCGGTGTGGCTATGACTCTTTCTTGTTTATAAAGTCCGGCTTCTTTAATACCAGCTATTTCTTGCTCCAGTTTGGTTTTTAATGCATCGTACATGGGGTGTTTATTTTATTCGTGGGACAATTTTGGGTTTGACTTTGTTGATTGTTTTTGGTTTTTCGGCCTCTTCACTTGCCGTGAATTTATACTTCCTTCTAAGCTTATTGATGAGAAAAAGTTTCCGAGATGTGAAGCTATCAGGGTGCATTTGTGAGAATTCAATAGCGAAACCACGATAAAGCTCTGGTTCGCTGTTCTTAAGCTGATCTGGGTCTATTTTTTTCTGCTTTAAATAATCTCTCAAATTCATAAGAATTCAAAGTTATAGGTATTGACGGTTATAGTGTGGAGAATGATCAAATTAGTACTTTTGCGGCACAAACAACATACACCCCACACCCCATGGAAAAAATATTAGTTATCGGTGCTTGCGGCCAATTGGGCACCGAACTCACCCTCAGGTTGCGAGAGTTTTTTGGACAAGACCAAGTGATCGCTTCAGATCTTCGTGACCCAATTGATCTTATCAAAAATGGGCCTTATGAATCCTTAGATGTGATGGACGCATCAAAATTGAATGCGATCGTTGCAAGGCACAACATCACACAGATCTATCACCTTGCGGCTATTTTATCAGCTAAAGGTGAGCAAAATCCACAGATGGCTTGGGATCTTAATATGACGAGTTTGCTGAATGTATTGGAGACTGGTAGGTCTGGGGTAAGTAAGATTTACTGGCCAAGTTCTATTGCGGTGTTTGGTCCGGATACTCCCAAGTCAAAAACACCTCAGAAAACCATCATGAATCCTACTACAGTCTATGGAATTAGCAAGTTGGCAGGCGAGAGATGGTGTGAATACTATCATCACAAATATGGTGTGGACGTAAGATCTATTCGATATCCAGGATTAATAGGCTATAAGGCCAAACCTGGAGGAGGTACCACAGATTATGCTGTAGACATTTTTTGGAAAGCTATTCAAAATGAAACGTATGACTGTTTCTTAAGAAAAGACACATTGCTACCAATGATGTATATGGATGATGCCGTCAAGGCCACAATAGATCTTATGCAAGCAGATGCCAAAAAACTAACGATCCGTTCGAGTTATAATGTGTCAGCTATTAGTTTCTCTCCAGAGATGATTTCGGCAGAAATCAAGAAACATTATCCGTCATTTGAAATAACTTATAATCCAGATTTTAGGCAGCAAATAGCAGATAGCTGGCCTAACAGTATGCAGGATATAGAGGCTAGGTCTGATTGGAATTGGCAGCCTACTTTTGATCTTTCAAAAATGGTAGAAATCATGTTAGACAACATTAAAATTCAGTTGAATTAGACCAAATATTATAGATGTAAAGTGACTGAAAGTGAAATATGATTCTTAATACCAGCACCAAAAGTTCCTTATTTCGGCTTTTATTTGTCTTACTCTAAAATTTAATTTTTCTTTCCTGCTGAATTGATTAACAACCCTATGGCAAATCTTCAAAACCTCTCTCTTTCCACTAATGGAGGCATTCTTACTGTCACCATCAATAGAGAGAGCAAACTGAATGCTTTGAATACAGCAACCATTGCTGAATTGAAGGAAGTATTTCAATCTATCTATGATGATAAGGATATTTCTGGAGTGATCATCACCGGCGCAGGGGAGAAGTCTTTTGTAGCGGGAGCAGACATAGCTGAGTTCTCGGAGCTCAATGAAATGAATGCCAGAAAGTTTTCCGAAGAAGGCCAGGAAGTTTTCGATTTGATCGAGAACTGTCATACTCCCGTGGTGGCAGTGGTGAACGGTTTTGCTCTTGGAGGAGGATGTGAATTGGCTATGGCATGTCATATGCGTGTGGCTTCAGCCAATGCAAGGTTTGGACAGCCAGAGGTCAACTTGGGTATACTACCGGGATACGGAGGTACTCAGAGGCTGACTCAATTAATAGGCAAAGGGAGAGCGTTTGAATACTTGATGACTGCCGACATGATGGATGCTAGTACAGCATTGTCCTACGGGTTGGTTAATCATATGGAAGCCGACAAAGAAGCCGCGTTAGATAAAGCCGTGGAAATATTAAAGAAAATTGCGTCCAAAGCACCTATTGCTATAGGATTGGTGATTGACTGTGCCAATGCAGTGTTCAATCAAGATGAAAATGGCTATCAAACTGAAGCCAATGCTTTCGCGCGATGCTGTGGTACTCGTGATTTCAAAGAAGGAGCGACCGCATTTATGGAAAAACGTACACCCGAGTTTAAAGGAGAGTAAGTGGGGCAACTCAGGCAGCTTGCCAGTCAGACAGTCGTATATGGTGCCAGTAGTGTACTTGGTAGGCTTCTCAATTATTTTTTGGTTCCCCTCTACACCACAGTATTTGCGTCAGGTGAATATGGAGTGGTCACGGAGCTGTACGCCTTTATTGCGTTTCTCAACGTCTTATACACCTACGGTTTAGAAACTGCCTATTTTCGTTTCGCAACCAAAAGTGAAAATGCTCAGCAATATTTCAATATTGCCCAGACCTCCATCATCATTAGTTCGATTGCGCTGAGCAGTATTCTGATTTTCTTTTCGGAGAACATCGCCTCCTTATTGCAATATCCTGACAAAGGAAAGCTGGTAGTTTGGTTAGCCGTCATTCTTTCGATAGATGCCGTGGTGGCTATTCCTTTTGCCCGGTTGAGGTTAGAGGGTAGGGCTATCCGTTTTGCGATATTCAAGTTGACCAACATCGGATTAATCATTGGTCTCAATCTCTTTTTCTTGGTTTTTTGTCCATGGTGGCTGTCATTCAATGAATCTTCGTGGCTCGAGTATATCTACAACCCTGAGTTGGGAGTAGGATACGTCTTCCTTTCAAATTTGGTAGCCAACGCGGTATATCTCCTCTTTTTCGCACCATGGTTTGTTAAGCTAAAATTACATTTAGGATCAGAATGGAAGGTCATGCTGGCATACGCGGCACCTCTTTTGATCATGGGATTCGCAGGTGTGACCAATGAGATGCTTTCAAGAGTGCTACTAAAGTATTGGTTGCCCATTGGGTTTTACCCTGAGTATTCCAATCAACAGATTTTGGGAATTTTTGGAGCGTGCTATAAGCTTTCTGTATTTATGACATTGGCTATTCAGGCCTTTAGGTATGCTTTCGAACCTTTCTTTTTCAATAAATCGGCGGATAAAAAGTCTCCAGAACTGTTCGCCAAAGTGATGCATGGTTTCATCATTTTCGCTTCGTTTTCATGGTTGGTTATTTCTGTTTTTTTGGATCTAATTGCACCGATTTTCTTGAGACAGGCGGAGTATCTCTATGCGCTCGAGATAGTGCCTTGGTTACTAGGTGGTGGTTTGTTTTTAGGTATTTATTTTAATCTCTCCATTTGGTACAAACTGACAGACCAAACTAAATATGGTGCTTGGATCACCATACTTGGAGCCGGTCTTACTTTGATTTTGAATTTTGCGTTGATCCCCATACTCGGGTTTCTGGGAAGCGCCATCACCACTTTCGCTAGTTATTTCATTATGGTTTTGATTAGTTATTGGATTGGCCAAAAGCACTACTTTATTCCTTATAAAATTGGGGGAGGACTTTTTTATATTTCTTTAGCTGGCCTTTCTATCTTAGCGTTTTATTATACAAATGCGGATCAGTATAGTTTTTTGATGGCATCCGTTTTGGTATTGATATTCGCACTGGTGATCTGGTTACGAGATATTCGTACAGGCACTTTTAAATAATTAATAAATGAACCTTATTGTACCCATGGCGGGTAGAGGCACTCGCCTCAGACCTCATACCCTTACTGTTCCTAAGCCTTTAATTCCTATTGCCGGGAAACCCATCGTTCAGAGGTTGGTGGAGGATATTGCCTCAGTTACACCTGAGAAAATCGATGAGATCGGATTTATCATTGGAGATTTTGGTTCTGAGGTAGAGCAACAACTATTAGAAATAGCCGAACAGGTGGGAGCCAAGGGAAGAATATTTTATCAAACAGAAGCATTGGGTACTGCTCACGCTATCCATTGCGCTAGAGAACTGCTAGAAGGAAAAACCACTGTGGCATTTTCAGATACATTGTTCAAAGCCAATTTTACGCTAAATACAGAAGATGATGGAATCATCTGGGTAAAGGCGGTAGAAGATCCAAGTGCATTCGGCGTGGTGAACTTGGATGCCAATGGAGTTATAACCGAGTTTGAAGAAAAACCGACAAATCCAAAATCTGATTTGGCCATCATTGGTATTTATTATTTCAAGGAGGCAGAAAAATTGCGTGATCAATTGGACCATATTATTGACAACAAGATCATGGCTTCTGGTGAATATCAATTGACTACAGCCCTAGAAAACCTTAAGCAGGCTAACGTGAAGTTCACCACAGGTGCAGTAAACGAATGGTTGGACTGTGGAAACAAGGCAGTCACCGTAGAATCCAACAGTAGATATTTGGGCTTCCTAAATGAAAGCATTGTCTCCGAATCTGCATCTATTGAAAACGCCACGATTATTCCACCTGTCTTCATAGGAGATAATGTTTCGATCAAACAATCTGTGATTGGGCCATACGTTTCTATAGGGAATGACACGGTGATTTCTGCTTGTGTCATAGACTCTTCTTTGATCCAAAGTAAAACCATTATTAAAAACGCGCGGTTATCTAACTCCATGATAGGTAATCTCGTTACCATGGAAGGCAAGTCCTCCGAGGTGAGCCTTGGTGACTATTCTCAATACAATGATTGATTAATGAGCAGAGGTTTAGTTTTAGTGCTATTGGTTTTTGCATGCGGAAGTACTTTCGGGCAAAAGAAAGAGAAGAAAAAGGGAGACTTTGACCCTTTAGATGTCACTGAATTGTCGGAAAGTGATGCGCTCAAGGTGGAGACTATTTTGATTGATGCAGAGCGCGAGCTGATCATTGATAATCAATTCAAAGCACTCGAATTATTCAAAAAAGCGCTAGAACTAGATCCGGATAATGCTGCGATCAATTTTAAAGTAGCGGAAATTCTTACACAGAATGGTGAATTGAGTCAAGCCCTCGCTTATGCGGAAACATCCAGAAAAAGTCAGCCACTCAATAAGTATTATTTGCTGCTTACCGCAGAGATTTATAAAGGTCTCTCTGAACTAGACAAAGCAACTGAGATCTATCAGGAGATGATCGATAATATCTCTGGGACGGAAACCTATCTATTTGATCTTGCCATACTTTATCAATATCAGGGGAAGTTTGATGAAGCCCTGGAGACCTACAGTCGAGCCGAAGATTTTTTTGGTATGAATGAAATGGTTCTTCGGGAGAAGCAAAAAATATACCTCAAGAAAAGAGATTTTGAATCTTTGATTCGTGATTGGGATAAGTTGATTGCCGAAAATGAAGGCAACCCAAAGTATACCATGGACTTATGTCAATTTTTAATTTCTCAAAATATGCTTGAGGAAGCAAAAGCGCGACTCAAAAATCTGAGTTCGTCAAACTCGGATATTTTACTAAGTCAGATCGCACTTTTGGAAGGCCGTACTGAGGAGGCTATTGAGCTAGCTGGAAGTACCATGAATTCTAAAGATGTAGCGGTAGAGACCAAGCTGAGACTACTGAGTAGTTTTCTAGAAGTGGTGATCACCACCGAAGAGTTTGATCAGATAAGTGAATTGACCAGCTCCTTGGCTGCTCAATACCCTGATGTATACGAAGTGCAGGCGTTTTCTGGGGACGTGATGTACCGATTGGAGAAGAAAGATCAAGCGCTCAAATATTATCTGACTGCTGTCAATATCAATGCTACCAACTTTGGCGTATGGCAGAATATTCTCAGCCTTGAATCAGAGCAGAATCAATTTGATAGTGTGGTGGTGCATGCCGAGCGTGCCATGGAGTATTTCCCCAATCAAGCCTCACTTTACTATTTTGCTGGTACAGGATATCTCATCAAGCAGGAATACAAAAAGGCTATTCAGGTACTTGATCATGGCAAAAAATACGCTACCGATCCGGCATTGCTCACCATATTTTATGGACAAATGGGTGATGCATATAATAGCATGAATCAGCACGAAAAATCATTCAAGGCTTATGATAAAGCTCTGGAGGCCAATCCACAGAATGATCATGTGCTCAATAATTACAGTTATTTCTTGAGTCTTCGCAAGCAGGACTTAGACAGAGCCATCGGTATGTCAAGCAAGCTCGTGGAGATGCACCCGTCTAACCCAACATACCTGGATACCCACGGATGGGTGCTATATGTGATGGAGAGATACGATGAAGCACTGATATATCTAAGAAAAGCGGCAAATTTGCAGGATGATGGCACTGTGACAGAGCATTATGGTGATGTATTGTATAAATTGGGTCGCCAAGATGAAGCTTTAGAGCAGTGGCAAAGAGCGAGTGAATTAGGTGAAGCCTCAGAAAATATTCAAAAGAAAATTGCAGACAAGAAATTATACGAATAGCTGGACACTACTATTGGTAGTATTGCTTTTCACGCTTACGAGCTGTAATAAGAAGTTTTCGAACATTTTTGACAGGGAAACCACTCTGGTGGTGGATGATTCGCAGTTTGAATTTCTTTCTTCAAAAGCGAAAATCAATTACGCAAGCAAAAAAAACAGCATATCAGGCACGGCTAATATTCGGATTCAAAAGGATAGCATCATTTGGATTTCTCTATCTCCCGGGTTGGGTATTGAAGCGGCCAGGCTTTTGGTGACCAATGATTCTCTGGTGTTGATAGACAAAATCAACAAGGTCTTTTTCAACTATGGATATGATAGCCTCAGCAAACGACTTGATTTTCGATTGAGTTATGATCTAATAGAATCCGTGATAGTTGGTAATTTGCTTTACCCTTACTCGAAAGAATCGTTGATTAAAAACTCGAAAACTTACGCCTATAGTCAACAGCAAGGCACTTATTTATTCGAAAATTTCATTGGGATTGAATCAAAAAAACTGGAAAGGATATCTGTTCTGGACACTACTTCAAGCAATACGGTCACTGTAGATTATGAAAATTTTCAGTTGGTCGATGAAGAGGTATTCCCGTTTCAAATCAATGCATTGCTGTCGTATGTTGGGGATTCCAATAAAGAGACAACTGTAAATATCGAATACAAGCAAACGCAGATTTCTGAGAAACCCCTAAAATTTCCTTTTAACATTCCGCAGCGTTATGAGGCTAAGTAGCACTTTGCTTCCAATTCTGATCTCAGTGTTGCTACTGGCTGGATATTCTGCCGTGGGACAAAAATCCAAATCTCAGCTGGAAAAGGAGAAGCGCGAAAACCTGAGCAAAATCGCTGAAGCGGAGAAGATCTTAAAAGACACAGAGTCTGAGCGAAGAGCGACTTTAGGTCAGCTCAGGGCGATCAATCAACAAATATCTGCTCGTGAAGGACTAATAGAGGCTCTAACGGAGGAAATCACCTTGCTAAATGGCGAGATAGACGAACTGGGAGTGATTGTCAATGCTTTGCAAAATGATTTGAGTGACCTCAAGGAAGAATATGCAGCCATGATTTATAGCGCCTACAAAGCGAACCATGGTTTTTCTAAGTTGACATTTTTGTTCTCTGCAAGGACCTTCAATCAGCTCTTTATGAGGTTGAAATACCTAGAGCAATACGCGGATGCCAGGAAGATACAAGCAACACAGATAGAAGTAGTTTCTGCGGAGCTATCGGGTCAGCGAGATGCGGTGGCGGACAAGCGGTCGGAGCAGAAGGCCTTGTTGGACAATCAGAAAAACGAAGCTCGAAAATTGGTTAACCTAAAGGCTAAGCAAAGTGGATTGGTGCAGGAGCTGACCAAAAAGCAAAAGCAGTTGAAGAAGGAGTTGGCCAATAGGAAATTGGCCGTAGAGCGGTTAGATAACCTGATTGCAGAGATTGTGCGTAAGGAGTTGGAGCGATCCAAATCACTGTCATCTGCAGCTATTGCCAATGAATCAGAACTTTCGGCATCTTTTGAAGGGAGCAAAAACAAAATGCAATGGCCGGTGAGTTCTGGCTTTGTGTCTTCCAAATTTGGTAAGCACCCTCATCCGGTCATGAAAGGTATCATGCAAGACAATCCCGGAATAGACATCCAAACTCAGAAGGATGAGCCTGTGAAAAGTGTCTATACTGGTAAGGTTATTCAGATTGCTTATGTGCCGGGTATGTTCAATGTGATCATACTACAGCATGGAGAATATTACACCGTTTATTCTAAACTCAAGGAAGTCACAGTCAAGAAAGGAGCTGTTGTGAAGCAAAACCAACCTATCGGACTAGTGCACACAGACCCCAATGGAGTATCGGAGGTTCATTTCGAAGTGTGGAAGAATTACGTAAAACTTAACCCGGAACAGTGGCTTTCTCGTAAATGATTTTTACAAGGGCAGCTTTATTCCTTATCTTTGATGTCAATTAAACACAATCAATTATGCAGACAGTGCTAGCGTTTGGAATGCCAGGAGGATGGGAACTAATTGTAATCATTCTGTTTGTTATTATATTTTTTGGGGCTAAAAAGATCCCTGAGATAGCTAGAGGTATGGGTAAGGGTATTCGTGAGTTCAAGGATGCTACCAAGGAGATCAAAAATGAGATCGATGAAGGTGGCAAGGATCAAGAAAGCACGACTAAGGCCTGATCACCGCTTTTATTTTCATTTACTCTCTTTGGAGTGACTATTCTACAGCCTTTTACTGATAGAATTTGGCTCAGGTTATGGGCTATTCACCACTTTCACATTCAATGCTTTTGCACTTTTTTCAAAAGATTAAGCGTTAATCAATATATGCGGTTTTCTGTTATCATGTTATTGATATTCACACTGGTGCAAGTTCGCGCTCAAAGTGAATTAGGATACGATCATATACCTGATGCTTCGTATGATGAAATAGCAGACCGCTTGTCCTGCCTGGAATCCGAAATTCCACTCAACTTCAATGAGAAAGTTCATGGATTCGTTGATTATTTCACCATTCGAGATAGGCCGTACACTCGTGGGGTTCTAGAACGCGTTCCACTCTATTTTCCTTTGTTTGAGGAGACTCTCGCCAAGTATGGGTTGCCAGATGAATTGAAATACTTGGCTATAGTAGAGTCGGGTCTTCGCCCAATAGCCCAATCACGCGCCAGCGCAGTGGGGCTTTGGCAGTTTATGTCTGCCACTGGCCGAATGTACGGGTTGAAAAATGATTGGTACCTCGATGACAGAATGGACCCAGTGGCTTCTACTGACGCTGCAGCGAGACATTTAAGAGATTTGTATCGGATGTTTGATGACTGGGAGCTGGCTCTTGCGGCCTACAATTGTGGTCCTGGTAACGTAAGAAAGGCCATTAGGAGAAGTGGTTACAAGAAAAGCTTTTGGGATATCTATGATTACCTGCCTAGAGAAACGAGATCATATGTTCCACAATTTATTGCTGTAACATACACTCTCAACTATGCAGCGGAGCACAATTTATTTCCCGAAGAAACCGACCTTTTACCAGAGTCAGACACCATATTGGTGAGTCAGTATTTTCACCTGGAGACTTTCGCCTCTCAACTGGATGCTTGCCTCGAAGATCTACTGATGCTTAATCCCGGCATCAAACGCGGCGCTATTCCGGAAGGGACCAAAAATTACGCACTCAAGATTCCTCAAGATCTGAAACAAGAAGTAGTTGAGAACAGGTCATTTCTATATGATACTGCTGGTAAAGTCGGTAAAGAGCATCTCGATTATTTGGCAAGAAATACTCCCGGAAGCACTTATGGAAGGGTAAAACAGATACATCGTGTGAGGAGTGGAGATGTGCTGGGCATCATAGCTCAAAAATACGGCGTACGTGTATCGGACATCAAATCATGGAATAGACTTTCTAGCAATATGATTCGTATCGGTCAGCCACTAAAAATCTATGTATTGCCGGCGTATAGCAGTTCTACTAAAGATCTATATGCGGTATCCAGTACTAGTTCAGCACCACTTTCGTTAGTAGGTAAAAAGGTGCACTACGTTCAGCCGGGAGATTCGCTTTGGGAGATTGCCAAGCATTATGATGGACTTTCTATCGCGGAGCTTAAGAAATTGAATAATCTCAGTTCCAATACGATCAAACCTGGTCAGCGCCTGATTATTTCTTCTAAATAACTAACCTTATTATCATGAAAAATCTACTGATTCTTCTATTCGCCCCTGTCATTTTGTTCAGTTGTGGTTCAGCCACGGAAAAGGTCAGAAAGGATTTTATGCCGATCGCACGTGGTGAAGTGGATGAGATCATTTTGGTCATGGATTCTACACAGTACGAGACCGAGCTAGGTGATGAGCTAAGAGATATGTATCAGCAGTACATGAGGATTTTGCCTCAGGATGAGTACGAATTCACCATGAACAAAGTGAACCCTCGAAAACTCAACGATGTATTAAAAAATGCTATGAACATGATTTTCGTGATGACATTAGACTCGAAATCGCTGGAGAGTAGAACCATTCGCGAATATTTCACAGATCAGTCGCTCAAAATGATACAGAAAGATAGCTCGATGTTCTACACTGTACGAAGAGATGAATTTGCTAAGGGTCAGATCGTCCTTTACTTATTCGGTCAGGATGAGTCCCAGCTGATAGAAAATATTAAAGACAATAAAAGCAGCTTGAAGGAACTATTTGCCTCAGCAGTAAGGGAGCGTGTGAGAGAAAAAAGCTTGAAGAAATTGGAGAAAGAGATTGTGGCATCAATAGAGGAAAAACATGGCTACCACCTGGATGTTCCATTTGGCTGGGATATCGCAAAAGACGTGAAAGATTTTGTTTGGGTACGCAAATTGGATGGGGACTTTGAGCAAAATGTATTTGTGTATGAAATGCCATATACTTCCAAAGAAGTATTTAACGATATCACAGCTTTGCGCGATAACATCACCGAGTTGTATTTGAGAGATTCGCAGAAGCCGAAAAAATACATCACCCGTCAGCCGACCATTCCTCTTTATACGCAGCGCATCACCTTCAAAGGTCAGTTTGCTGTAGAGGCGAGAGGTCTTTGGAAGATCAGTGATAATTCGGCTGGAGGGCCGTTTGTGAGCTATACTTTCGTGGATCAGCAGACGCAAAAGCTCTATTATATCGAAGGGTACGTCTATGCTGCAGGGATGAAAAAGAAAGCACTTGTGCGCGAAGTGGATGCGATCTTATCTACCTTTAAGACTAATTCTGCCAACAAGTCAAAAGAGGTGCAGTAGTAATCTGACACCTTCTCTACTAACCCAAAACAGATCCTAATATGCGCGCGAAGATAAGGAGGAAAGAAGCACTTGATTTTCATGAATCTAAGCCGAAAGGAAAGATAGAAGTCATTCCCAGTAAACCACTTGCGAGTCAGCATGACTTGGCATTGGCATATTCGCCGGGAGTAGCAGAGCCTTGTAAGGATATTGCCGAAAATCCCGAAGATGTCTATCGATATACAGCCAAGGGAAACCTGGTAGGCGTAATTACTAACGGTACTGCCGTGTTGGGTCTAGGTAACATAGGCCCGGAAGCCTCCAAACCTGTCATGGAAGGTAAGGGTGTCCTCTTTAAAAAATTCGCGGGTATTGATGTTTTTGACATAGAAATAGACGAAACGGATCCTGACAAGTTTATTCAGATTGTGAAAAGTCTCGAGCCCACCTTTGGAGCTATCAACCTTGAGGACATCAAGGCGCCCGAGAGTTTCAAAATTGAGCGGGAGTTACGAGAGCAGATGAATATCCCAGTGATGCACGATGATCAGCACGGTACGGCTATCATTTCGTCAGCTGCACTTATCAATGCATTGGAGCTTTGCGGTAAGCAAATAAGCGAAATTAAAATAGTAGTAAGTGGAGCAGGAGCGGCAGCTATGGCCTGTACGGACCTCTATGCCTCGCTCGGTGCTAAGCGCGAAAACATTGTAATGACCGATAGCAAAGGGGTCATCAAAAGATCACGACCGAATCTAGATGAAGCCAAAGCTAGATACGCTACGCATCGTGAAGACGTCAATACCCTTGAAGATGCCTTGGTGGATGCTGATGTCTTTTTAGGACTGTCTATTGCCAATATCCTGAAGCCAGCATCATTGAAGAAAATGGCTAAAGATCCGATTGTTTTTGCTTTGGCAAATCCTGATCCTGAGATCGCCTATGACACGGCCATGAAGACACGCAAGGATATCGTGATGGCCACAGGCCGTTCGGATCATCCTAACCAAGTCAACAACGTACTTGGTTTTCCCTATATATTCAGAGGAGCATTGGATGTGAGAGCCACCACCATCAATGAAGAAATGAAATTGGCTGCTGTCAAGGCTATTGCCGATTTGGCAAAACAACCAGTGCCAGAAATGGTCCTAAAAGCGTACGGTCAGCAGAATATGAAGTTTGGCAAGGAGTACTTGATACCAAAACCCCTTGACTCCAGGCTGATTACTTGCATCTCGCCGGCTGTAGCCAAAGCCGCAATAGATAGCGGTGTAGCCAAAGGCCAAATCAAAGATTGGCAGGAATACGAAAGAGAATTAGAAGAGCGCGTAGGAATCGATCAGCGATTGATGACTCGCATCGTTCATCGTGCACGACAAGCACCGAAGCGTGTGGTATTCGCAGAGGCGGATGATGTCAATATATTGAAGGCAGCACAGATGTCTTTGGATGAAAATCTGGCCATTCCGGTGCTTTTAGGTAACAAGAAAGTTATCGAAAGACTGATTGAAGAAAATGAGCTAGATGGATTGACCAACTGCCAAATTATTGACCCTTATGTGGAGGAAGCGAAAGTAGAAGAGTTTGCTCAGCACTACTTCAAATTGAGGCAACGCAAAGGAGTGACCATCAAGATGGCGCGAAAAGCCATGCAGAGGAGCAGAAATCACTTCGGTTCTATGATGGTTCAGCTCGGCGAAGGTGACGCCCTGATCTCCGGGCTATCTAATGACTACCCTAAGACTATTCTTCCGGCCCTTCAAATCATAGGTGTGGAGGAAGGAGTCAATCGTGTAGGTGGTATGTATATTATCAGCAACCATAAGGGCAACTTTTTCTTTGCAGACACTACAGTCAATTTGAACCCGAACGCCGAGGAATTGGTGGATATCATAGGATTGACTTCACGCGTAGTTAAGTTTTTTGATACTGAGCCTAGGATTGCGGTATTGTCTTATTCTAACTTCGGTTCGGCTAAGGGAGAAGTGCCAGCGAAAGCTGCCAAAGCTGTGAAAATGGCGAAAGAAAAATGGCCAGATTTGGTTATCGATGGGGATATTCAGGCGAACGTAGCGCTAAACAAGGAACTCATCAAAGAAAACTACCCATTCAGTCCGCTGGCAGAGAATCCGGCTAATACATTAATCTTTCCAGACCTAGACTCAGGAAACATTGCTTACAAGCTATTGATGGAGTTGGGAGGAGCAGATGCTATTGGGCCGGTGCTTATGGGTATGAATAAGCCAGTACACGTGCTTCAGGTGGGTAGTTCCGTGAGAGAGATTTTTAACATGGTGGCAATAGCTGTGGTAGATGCCCAGCTTATAGAAAAAAGAGATACCGCGAAAGGATGATTAATTATTTGGAAGGAAAACTGGCAGTCAAAGACCCTACTTATGTCGTGGTAGATGTAGGCGGAGTGGGGTATGAGGCCAAAATTAGTTTGATTACCTATGCTGCCATCAAAGAGCTAGATCAGACCAAACTATATACACACCTTCACGTGAAGGAGGACTCACATACGCTATTTGGTTTTTCGGAAGAATCCGAGAAAAAGAGATTCCTGGATTTGATTTCAATCTCGGGAGTGGGGCCCAGTACTGGACTCATGGTGTTATCCTCGTTATCCCCTGAAGAAATTCAGCGCGCCATCCTAAGTGATGATGTGAAGACCATCCAAGGAGTGAAGGGAATAGGCTTGAAAACAGCCCAACGAATCATTCTGGAACTGAAGGATAAGATGCAGAAAGAAGGACTGCTGGATAAAGGGATAGAATTTGCTGGAATTCCTGACAATAGTTTGAGAAAAGAAGCGTTATCCGCTCTAATGACCTTGGGTGTTGGCAAACCAGCAGCTGAGAAGAGCATTGATGCCATTTTGAAGCAGCACGGATCACAATTGAAACTAGAGGAGCTATTGAAACTAGCTCTCAAACGAACCTGACCAAGCCTTTTTTTGACGAGGATTACTTACATAGCATGTTTGGTAAGTGCGATACTGCTATCTGTTCTTGGATTGACTCCAGAGGCGATGGCTGTACCCTACAGTTGGCTACAGGAAGTTCCTCAAGATTCCGTCAAGTCGGATACTATCCCACCGTATACGCCCACTAAGGTTCCTACTTATTCACCATCCTATAGATTCGGAGATCCGTTTTCCAATCCGAGCAGTCCCTCGCCTTTACTGCTTTCCGATCCCTCAGCTGTTGATCTTCAGGTAGAGTTTGATTCTACGATCAACTACTCCGTGTATGAGCGAATAGGAGATGTAAACTTCAGACCAGTCACTACGATGACTTTTGAGGAGTACGACAAGTTCAATGATGAGCAGATAGCCAAAGATTACTTTCAGGAGCGCTCATCGGGATTGGATGGAGAAAGTGCAGTAAGCGGTAGGAGCTTGATCCCTAGACTCTATATCAGTCCTGTTTTTGACCGACTATTTGGAGGGAGTTATGTAGATATTCAACCCAATGGATTTGTCAATCTGGATTTTGGTGGTCGTTGGCAGAGAGTAGATAATCCAGCCATCCCGCTTAGACAGCAGCGAAATGGAGGGTTTAATTTCGATCAGCAGATTTCCCTGAACCTCGTAGGGAAAATAGGTGAGAAACTGGCGGTGACTGCCAATTTTGATAACAACAACACATTCGATTTTCAGAATAATCTCAAGGTAGAATACACGGGATATGAAGAGGATATTGTCAAGAAAATAGAGATTGGAAATGTCAGCATGCCGGTTTCCAACAGTTTGATGACCGGCGCTCAGGCACTATTTGGAGTAAAGACTGAGCTCCAATTTGGTAATTTATTTATCACCGGAGTAGCCTCTAGACAGCAAGGCAAGAGTGATGTATTGACTATCGAAAGTGGTTTTCAGGGTAAGGAATTCGAGGTGAGAGGATCTAATTATGATGAAAACAGACATTTCTTTTTGGGTCATTTCTTTCGTGACAACTACGAGCGCTGGCTAGGTACACTTCCGCAGATCACATCAGGTGTGAACGTCACGAGGGTGGAAGTATACGTGATCAATAGAAACAATGACACTCGAACCACGCGAGAGGTGTTAGGTTTATTAGACTTGGGAGAAGGAGAAGCCAAGAACATTCTCAGAAATTCTAGCGCCGTATCTCCTGGCAATTTTGCAGTCACACCATCAGGTGGGCAAGCTGCCTTCTCACCTACCAACAACAACGCCAACAACCTATTCAGTGCTTTCAATGGCCTCAATCAACGCGCGAGCGACCAAGTAAGTGAAACATTGGAAACACAATTCAATTTCGTTAACGGGACTGATTTTGTTAAAGTAGGTACGGCAAGACAACTAGAGCAAGACGAGTTTGTAGTTAATGAGCAGCTCGGGTATATCACGCTACTTCGTAAGCTTCAGAATGATGAAATGCTGGCCGTGGCTTATGAGTACACATACAATGGTGCCCCTTACAGAGTAGGTGAGTTGAGCGAAGACTATCAAATATATAAGGATGACGAGGTGATCCTCATGAAACTCCTTCGTCCCAATAAGATCAATACCCAGATTCCTTCTTGGGATCTCATGATGAAAAACATCTACAACCTCAACGCCAGCCAGATCGAGCGCGAAGGCTTTACCCTTAGGGTGCATTACCGAGATGATGCTACGGGTATTGACAACCCATCATTACATGAAGGAAGTGCCACTAAGGATCAGCCGCTTATTGAGCTTCTTGGCTTGGATCAACTCAATCAGAACAATGACCGTCAGCGTGACGGTAATTTTGATTTTATCGATGGTGTCACCATAGATGTGCGAAATGGTAATATCATTTTCCCTGTATTGGAACCATTTGGTAGCAAGCTGGAGAGTAAGTTTCTGGATAATGAGGTTTTTCTGAAGGAAAAATATGTTTACGACACGCTATACCGAACCACCAAGGCAGATGCTGAGCAAGTAGCCTCGAAGAATAAGTACTTTATTGTAGGTAAATACAATGCTGGATCATCTAGTGAAATAGCCCTTCCGGGAATCAACATAGCCGAAAATTCGGTCATAGTTACCGCAGGTAATACTCCTTTGACGGAAGGTTTGGATTACTCGGTGGATTACAACTTGGGCCGTGTAAGAATACTCAACCAGGGTATCATGAGTTCAGGTAAGACCATCAATATTGCTTACGAAAAAGCCGACCTTTTCAATTTTCAATCCCGCTGGCTATATGGCGCACGGGCAGACTATAGATTTAGTGACAACTTCAATCTTGGAGCCACCTTGCTTCACCTCAATGAGCGCCCAGGTGGTATTTCCAGATTTACTATTGGAGATGAACCCACCAAGAATACCAAATATGGATTTGACCTGAGTTATCAGGGCGATCTGCCATTTCTTACCAAGGTGATGGACTTTTTGCCGCTGGTGAGTACTAAGGCACCTTCATCAATTACCCTGAATGCCGAGTTTGCTCAGATAGTGCCGGGTACCTCTAACCTCGTGGATGGAAAAGGGACATCTTATATAGACGACTTTGAGAGTGCTGTCAATCCTCAGAATCTTGCAGGATGGCAGGGTTGGAAGCTGGCGGCCACACCAGAAACCATAGACCGTAGATATGATCTTACCAGCGCAGCTGGCACCTCACTAGGGGCCAATTTTAAGCGAGCTAAAATTGCCTGGTACTCTATTGATCCGAGTACTTTCTATACGCCAAACAATAATTTTTATCCAGAAAACATCACTGAGGAGGATCTGAACAATCACTATGTAAGACCAGTATTGCCACAGGAAATTTATCGCCAGAGAGACCGTGACGTGATTGTATTCCCACTATCCACTATGGATATTGCCTACTATCCTCAGGAGAGGGGACAGTACAACTACAATCCAAATCTCACGCCCGAAGGATTACTGCCCGACCCTAAAAGTAACTATGGAGGAATCACCAGAGCCATTCAGACGGAAGTCGATTTTGACAAGACCAACATTGAGTATTTGGAGTTTTGGATGCTAGACCCATTCATTGATTCTCCTCGTGGGATCATCCAATCGGGGTATTCCAATGTGCCGAATACAACGGGTGGTGATTTGATATTTAACCTGGGAAGTATATCTGAAGATATAGTCCCGGATGGAAGGCACTCCTTCGAAAGTGGTTACCCACCAGATGGAGATTTGTCACTTGTATTGGAAAACGAATGGGGTAGAGTCCCGTCTGAGCCATTCTTGACCAACAATTTTGAAAACCAGGCGTCCAAGCGTATCAATCAGGATTTGGGACTTGACGGAGCTTCACTGGATGCAGAGCAGAATATTTTCGCAGATTACATCAACAATCTCAATGTATCGAGTACTGTACTTGATCAGATACGTACAGACCCTTCGGGAGATAATTTCACCCACTACCTGGGTGGTGATCTGGATGCGAGAAATGTCAAAATTCTGGAGAGATACAAGAATTGGAATGGACTAGAGGCCAACTCACCAGTCAACACGGGCAATAGCCGACCGAGTGCTTCTTCTACCACGCCGGACAATGAAGATCTCAATAAGGATAATACCATATCAGATCTAGAGGAGTATTACGAGTACAAGCTGTCCTTGAAGCCAGGCGATCTGGACATTGGCAAGCATCATATCGTAGACAAGGTGAGCGATGATAGCGGAGAGGCTACTTGGTATCTCTTCCGTATTCCTATTCGAAACCCTGATCGAATCTACGGTGGGATTGATGGCTTCAAGACCATCCGGTTCATCAGGATGTATGCGACCAATTTCCAACAACCGGTCGTGTTTAGAATGGCCAAATTGCAGCTGGTGGGTAGCCAATGGAGAAAATTTCAAGAAGCGCTGAATGAGCCGGGCCTTAACGAAGTTCCGGAGACTTCATTCTCGGATTTCAGCATTTCTGTAGTCAATGTGGAAGAGAACAGCACCGGTGGAGAAAACAAGTCTCCGTACACCGTACCGCCCGGCATCAATCGTGATAGAGATAACACGACCATTGTCAACAGACAAGTCAACGAGCAATCCCTACAGCTTTGTGTGGAGGATCTGGCTGATAAAGACGGTAGAGCAGTATTCAAAAATGTGACCATAGACCTGATCAATTATGGTAGCATTCAGATGTTTCTGCACGCCAATGCTTTCGGAGGAGATATGTTGCAGGATGATGAGGTCAATGCTTTCGTGAGATTAGGTACTGATTTCACAGAGAACTATTATGAGATAGAAGTTCCCTTAAAGGTGACCCCAAATGGAGTGACAGGTACAGGGGAAAGCCTGGCGAGATTGGTGTGGCCTCTGGAAAATGAGATTGATCTCTCTATCAACGAACTCCTTTCCATCAAATCAAAACGAAACAGGGGAGGCTTCAATGAGCAGATCGCCTTTACCACTCCTTCTAGCGATGGCAAGTACACCCTTTCCCTGAAAGGGCGTCCAGACATATCGTCTATCCAAGTGCTCATGATAGGGGTGCGCAATCCTGAGTCAGCAGATCGAGCGCCAAAATCCGTCTGCCTATGGGCGAATGAATTGAGGGTGTCGGATTTTGATAAAAGAAGAGGATGGGCGGCCAACGCGCGCGTAAGTACTAAGCTGGCAGATGTAGCCACGGTATCAGCTTCTACCAGATACACGTCCATTGGTTTTGGTGGTATCCAGCAGACCATTCAGCAGCGTACCCGAGATGAAACTATTCAGTATGACATTTCGGCCAACGTGAACGTTGACAAGTTCTTGCTGCCAGAAAAGACAGGCCTCAAAGTGCCGATGTTTGTGAGCTACGAAAAGTCTAGAGTCACACCACAATATGATCCATTGGATCCGGATGTGCCACTAGATGCTTCGCTGGAGGCTTTTGATACGCAGGAAGAGCGCAATAAGTATAGAAAAATCGTAGAGGATAGGACTGAGCGGCGGAGTATCAACTTCACCAATGTCCGTAAGCAAAAGGTAAATCCAGATGCCAACAACCATTTCTATGACATAGAAAATCTGTCCTTTTCATATGCCTATAGCGATGTGCTGACGAGTAATGCCCAGACGGAAACATTCTTGCAAAAAAGAACCAGCGGAGGAGTGGGCTATAACTATTCTCCCAGGACCATTTCTCTAGAGCCATTTGCCAAGGCAGAAATGTTTAGCAGTCCATATCTGAAGCTCATTAAGGATATTAATCTGTCTATTCTGCCTTCGAGCCTATCGTTTTCGGGTGACCTAGATAGGAGCTTCAGACTCACGCAACTCTATGACGACAATCTGGAAGTGGATCGCTCTCAGGCATATTATGAGCGACTCTTTACTTTCAATAGAAACTATGCCATGCGCTGGAGTCCGTTCAAAAGCTTGAATCTTGACTATTCGGCCAGAGTAAATGCAGTGATAGATGAAATAGAGAAGTCTGACGATAATAATTCGGTCATAGAAGGAGACATAGATACGCAAGAAGAAAGAGCATATATATGGGACGAGGTGATGAGCCTCGGTAGAATGAGATCTTTCGATCAGTCCATATCAGCTACCTATAAACTCCCTCTAGACAAATTTCCGCTCACCGATTGGGTGACAGCCGATATCAAATATGCCACTGGCTACACCTGGACTGCAGGTTCTCAAGTCGAAATATCCAGAGATACAGCTAATCAGATTCCGTTTTTCGGTAACACCATTGAAAACAGAAGAGATCAGGGACTTGCCGCCAAGGTGGATATGGTGAAGCTTTACAACAAGGTGAAATACCTCAAGGAGATCAACTCTCCACCGCGTAAAAAGGCAGATGAAGCTTCTTCTTTCAATCCTGTCCATGGATTTTTGAGATTGCTGATGTCACTACGAAACATCAATATGACCTACAATATCAGAGAAGGGACCACTTTGACAGGCTATGCACCTAATGCTTTTCTGATGGGTATGGACAGCAGCTTCAAGGCTCCCGGATGGGGATTCATCCTTGGCGATCAAAATCCTGACATTAGGTTTCAGGCGGCCGAAAACGATTGGTTGATTAAGAACTCAGAGCTTTCGGCACCTTTTCTACAGACCTATGGCACTGACCTTACCTTGAGGGCATCCTTGGAGCCAGCCAAAGACTTTAAAATTCAATTGGATGCTAAGCGAACCAACAATGCCACTTTCCAGGAGATATTTAGGTTTGATCCGGTGGATTCACTGCCAGACATCAATGGGTTTAGGTCTCTGACTCCATCCAGAAAGGGAAGCTATAACATTTCATTTATGTCTATAAGGACGGCTTTTGATAAAAAAGATGCAGGTGATCATAGTTCAGAAGCCTTTGATGCTTTTGCTCAAAATGTCGATGAGATCAGGCGTAAGCAGGATGCCCTGAATGGCAATTTTGGATATTATGATTCTCTCTCACAAGATGTGTTGATTCCTTCCTTTATAGCGGCGTATTCTGGAAAGTCTAGTAGAGATATTGCGCTCACTCCTTTCCCAAGAATCCCTCTGCCGGGATGGAGACTAGATTATGGTGGGCTGTCTAAGATTCCGGCATTGGCAGAGATCTTTTCATCGGTGAGCATCACACATGGATACAGCTCGATGTACAGTGTCAATGATTACAATTTCAACATTCAGAATTATGGTGATCCCTCGGGCAATGACTTCAGTATCACTTTGGACAACAATGTGCTTGATTATCCGCTAGCTACGGACACCACGGGTACGGGTAGATATGCCCCAGTTTATATCATCAATCAGGTATCCATAGCCGAGCAGTTCACACCGCTGATAGGTGTGAATATCAGGACGAAAAACAACATCACTACTCGGGTGGAATACAAAAGGTCAAGGACGCTTTCGCTGAATATGACCAATGCACAGATATCGGAGACTTCAAGCAAAGATTTCACATTTGATTTTGGCTACAGCCAAGAGGAATTTAAGGTGCCATTTAAGATCAAAGGAAGGACGGTCACTTTGGACAATGCCATTACCATGAGGGTGAGCATGACGCTGCGAGATGCCGAAACAGTACAACGAAAATTACAGGGCGAGAGTACCGTGACCAATGGTAATACCAACTTCCAGCTGAGACCTTCACTTACTTATAAGCTCAACGATCAGCTAGACCTTACCATGTATTTTGAGCGAAGTGTCACCGAGCCAAAAGTGAGCTCCTTCAAGACGGCCACCACGGCATTCGGAACACAGCTAAGATTTAGCTTGGCGCAATAGTTCTTAAGTCTGAGATTTATCTATTTTTGGAGTCTAAAAATGATAAGATGAACATTCCCGAAAATTTAAGCTACACCGAAGATCATGAGTGGATTCTCATAGAAGGTGATGTGGCGACTATAGGTATCACGGACTTTGCGCAAGGTGAGCTCGGCGATATCGTATATGTAGAGATAGAGACCGAAGGTGAGAGCCTCAATGCCACTGATGTGTTTGGCACGGTGGAGGCTGTGAAGACAGTTTCTGATCTGTTTATGCCGCTATCAGGAGAGGTGATAGAGATCAACCCTAATCTGGAAGCCAACCCTGAAGTGATCAATTCGGATCCATATGGTGAAGGTTGGATGATCAAAGTAAAGATTAGCGATCAGGGAGATGCATTGTTGACTCCTGCTGCCTACGGTGAGCTTATTGGCGCCTAAGATTCCCAAGCAATATGCTCAGATCGGGTTCGTTGTTTGGACTGTAGTGATACTCTATTTGTTGCTCAGCCCTACCGGACCGAAAACTGATCCTTTCTATCTTTTCGAAAATGAAGATAAACTGGTTCACTTCACACTGTTTTTTAGCTGGGTCATCCTTCTTTATTTGGGATGGGAGACGGTTTCTAAGAGTTTAGTGATAGTGCTGATAGTACTCATGGCTGGAGGGACCGAAATTTTGCAACAATTTGTGCCCAATAGGACAGCAGATATGTGGGATTTCGTGGCAGATACTGTAGGAGGAATGAGTGCTTTGGGGATGAGTTTTTTCCTAAAAAGGAACTAAAGAGTAGTAGTAAAAAGTTCTATTAGTAATATATTTGAGATTACTCTCGTTTATAGATAGTTAAAAGCAATTATGGAAGCAAAGAAAAACCCTAACGTAGACTTAGAGAAAAAATCCGGTTTGTTGATGAACATCGGGTTTACTGTGAGTTTGCTGTGTGTCATCTTGGCGTTCGAGTGGAGAACGTATGATGATTCAGGTCTGGTAGATCTGGGTCAGATTTCTGATGACTTTGAAGATATCATGGAGATTCCTCCTACGGAGCAACCACCGCCCCCACCACCAAAAATCCAACTACCTGAGATCATAGAGGTTCCCGATGAAGAGGAAATCGAAGAAGAGATCGAAGTAGAACTAGATGTGGAGGTAACGGAAGAGACTGTTATCGAAGATATCGTATTCGAAGAGGTAGTAGAGGAAGAGGAAGTAGATGAAGTATTCACGATTGTGGAAGATCAGCCGGAGTTCCCTGGAGGAATGGCAGCTTTCTACAAGTTTGTAGGAGACAACATGGACTATCCTTCTCAAGCTCGTAGAATGGGTATCGAAGGAAGAGTGTACGTACAGTTCGTAGTGGACAAGGACGGTACAGTGACTGAAGTGAAAGCTGTAAAAGGTATAGGAGCAGGATGTGATGAGGAAGCAGAGAAAGTGCTAAAAATGTCTCCGAAGTTTAAGCCTGGTAAGCAAAGAGGTAGATCCGTAAAAGTACGAATGGTACTTCCGATCATCTTCAAACTAAGTAACTAAGCGAATACATTCGATAGAAAATATACTATCCCGATTAGCACTGCTAGTCGGGATTTTTTTGTGCCTTTTGGTTTAAAGAATCCCGAGGTTGTAGCGGTCGGTGCTTACGATGTATTAATAAAGCGGTATATTGGATAAACAATACCACTAACCAGTGTAGTGTTTATTGCCGTTTGTATACGGTTACAGACGGGGTTATGACTGATTATCAGTCAATTAACAAATAACAAACCGAATAAACATATGTATGTTATGCGCATCCAGTTGCGGATAACTTGATGTTACAGCTCATATTCTTCACAACGCAGATGATCGAACGAACACACCTTATTCTCCTGATAACTCTGCTAACATTTAACTACGGATTTACGCAGAATAAGCCAACTGAGCCCTTGGACAGATTGGAATTTGCGGATACCCAGCCAAGACCCATTGGCGGAAGTGAAGCTGTTCTCAAATGGTTATCGGAACAGAAAAAGAAAAGTGACACCATTTTCACCAGAACTGACACACTGGACTGTTCAACATTAAGTGGCGGTAAAGTATTCGTAGCCTACACTGTTACAAAGGATGGAAAACTCTCCAACATTCAAATTGTGCGCGGACTTGGGGAACCTTATGACAGCTATTGTATCGGATTATTAGAACAACTTCCCGTGGCATGGTAACCGGGAACAAAGGACAATTTACCGGTCAACGTCAAATTAATTCTCCCATTTAATTTTTGCAAGAGTGAACTACCTGAACCTGAACAGAGGAAGAAACGCAAAAAGAAATAACAAGCTGTAACATTGTGTATGGACGCATGTGCGAACTGAGCATTTAGCCAGTTTCGTTGCAACTCGACCGTGAATCTGCCGCTGAGGAAACTGCACTGCTTTCTACCAATCTCTGTCCGTAGGAGTTTTTATCTTCTGAACGCACTACCACTTGGATACTTTGGAAGCACCGGCAGATTCACTATTTTAGTGCTATTAGCCAGTGGGGCGCACACAGCGCCATACACGGGCGTTACAGCTCATGATCGCACGATTATCCGTCATCTTGCTTTTTGCAACTCTTTCCGTTGAACTTCTGGGTTGCCAGTGTGCGAACGGATTACGACGGAACTTTTTAAGCAGAGTAAAGAAATTTGATGCCATCGTCGTTGGAACTTTTAACTTTTCTAACAACGGACTTGAACTAACACTCTCGGTAAACAAGGTTCTTAAGGGAACCATTGAACAAGAAGAAATTGAACTACATGCAGGTGGTATGGATTGTATGCACTATATGAACTTCGATGATGGAACACAGGTAGTTCTTGGACTTGTCAACTCTCCCTATGTCGGACATCCGAACGGATATATGGCTAATGGATGCGTAACATCAGGACTTATAGTGAACGAACAAGTTGCTCAAGCTCCTGAACGTCAACTTCCAATGTTTAAAAAGCCGAGAATTGGAATGACCAAGTCAACTATGAAATTGAAGCGACTAGAACGAAGAATTAACTCCAAACTTTGGAGGAACAACTCGATATAAACGAGCTTTAACAGCCACTATCAGTTATATGCCAAACTGCTCTTTGGCTAGCTTCATCGGGACTTGCCCGCAGAAGTGCACCTTCTGAAACTTCATCGCTTTTAGAGACCGTAGTGGTTCTGGATTTTTACTTTCAGAACGCAGTGCCACTTAGAAACCGTTGTGCTTCTGGTGCACTTCCGCTATTTTAGCTGTACTTGCCAACTGTGGGCACACAAACCGATAGTTAGACGTTCCTACCTTACCAATTAAGAACACACCCACCCTGCTATGAAATTCACCCAATCCATTCTATGTTTATATTTGATCGGGTTCTTCGTTAAAGGACAATCATTTACGAATTGGTACAGCGAGAGTAATAATGATGGGATCATCATCCAGAATAGCTATCCAAAGGGAGGGCCATATACAGGGGCTACTGAGCGTGATTTTAATCACAGCTATTTGGTGTTCTTCACTCGGATCGTAAATGAAACCGAAAGTCTGCTAGACCTGTCAGTCAGTTTTTCTGCTGATCCTATAGCCATTCCTAATTCGTCAGATACTTTCATGAAATTGTTTCTGCCTGCGGATACCATGACCCTAGACAAGCGGTCCCTGTTTAGCTATGGGATTACTGAGTTGGGGTCTTTAGATCAAGCTACCAGCTATCAGAGACGGTTAGCTCCTCAAGAAGATTGTCTGTTTTACGTCGTAGCGCTCTTCTATCAGACAAGTCCTAGAGAATGGAGCCATGAAAGAGGAGGCAACCGAGCCGAATTAGTACTGAAAGGGCAAGACCTCTTTTATAACATACCTCCACAGGTTGATGCCCTGCCCTGCGGGCAGATTACCATTGGTGATTGAGGTAAGTTTTTGACTGTGTCGAAAAGGGCCTAATCTTGATAACACAAGGGTTGAGTGAGAACTCTGTCTCTTTAGCATTTCTGTCAAAGCAGTCCGCGCTTATTCAAACAACTATTCAGCCCGAAGTGAATCCACAGGGTTGGCTCTGGTCGCTCGTAGGGAGTGGTAGCTCACAGTCAAAAGGGTGACCACCAAAGATCCCAAACCGGCCATCAGATAGATAGACCAATCCAAAGAAATTCGATAGGTATAGCCATTGAGCCATTCGGTGAGCACAAAGGCCGCCAATGGCATAGCCACCACACATGCCAAAAGGATCAGCAATGAAAACCGGAGAGAGAGCAGGTTCCAAAGACTTATGATTGATGCTCCAAGTACCTTGCGGACTCCTATCTCCTTATTACGTTGTTCGACAAAAAATGCCGATAACCCGAATAACCCAAGACAGCTAATCAAAACAGCCACCAAGGTGAATAGGGAGGCAACACTCCCGATGCGTTCTTCGGCTGTGAACTTTAACGAATAGGCGTCATCTACAAATTCGTAGTTAAAGGGCATCTCAGGTAATATCTGGGCATAGACCTCTTCTATTCTGGTCAGAGATTGCTGGTAGTCCATAGCAGGAGAGAGTCTCATGAAAATGTGCTCTGTGGGATAATAGGTTGGGAATAGCATCAAGGGTTTTGCTACATCATATGGCGAGTGTTTGACCATGTCTTTGACCACCCCGATGATGGTGTAGTTGGCTGTTCGGTTGTAAACTTCCATAGGAGAAACTATCACCTGGCCTATAGGATTTTCCAGACCCATAGCACTCACGGCCGATTCACTAATTATGACGTTTTGTAGTTCGCCTTCTGATTCTCTACGAAAATCTCTCCCTTTGACCAGCTCAAAACCAGTCGCTTGGCCATACTCTGGGGTCACGAATATGGTATTAAAAGTAGTGTTGAACTCCTCATTGTTGCTTCTTAGTTTGAAGCCGCTGTTATTGCCCAGGTCATTGGTCAAGGGGTAGTTGGCAGTAGCCACTTCTACCACCGCACCAGTCCGCAGCAATTCATTACGCAGAACATTGAATTTTTCCCTGTAGGTATCTGAACGACCTCTTGCCGTGATCAGGTCAGATTGATTGTACCCTACAGGTCTGGCCTTAGCATGCTCCAACTGTTTGTAGATAGTGATCATACCCATGATCAGAGCGATCGATATCGTAAATTGGAAAGTGACCAATGCTTGCCTAAAGCGCCCACTAGCGGCACCTTGTCTTATCGTGCCCTTGAGCGCTTTTACCGGATCAAAGGAAGACAAGTAGAATGCCGGATAGGCTCCTGAAAGTACTGCAGAGAGTAGGACAAAACAGATGCCAACTAACCAGAAAGCAGGTTCACCCCAGGGTATGACAATTCCTTTACCAGACAGTTCATTGAAGGCTCCAATGGTCAGGCCTCCTACCAGCAATGCGATCACATAAGCGCTGGTTGAGTACAGAAGTGACTCAGCGAGAAATTGACCTATTAGCTGTGTCTTGTAAGAGCCCATGGCCTTTCTCACACCGATTTCCCTAACCCGATTGTGGTAGCGCGCGGTATTCAAATTGACAAAATTGATAAAGGCCAGCAATAACACGAAGGCTCCAATGGTACTATAGATTCTGACATACTGTAAGCGCTCACTAGTGACTAAAGTACCATCTCTGAAGTTGGAGTTCAAATGCCACTTGTCCATCGGGTGTAGTAGGAGACTTGTCTTTCTGGTATTATTGGGCATATTGGCTGACAGGGCGTTGCTAATGGCACGCTCAGCCTCTTCTACCTTGACTCCTGGATGCAACAGTCCATATATTTTTGTGTTTTGATTATCCCATGTTGCAGGATTATCTTCATTGTAAACCAATTCCATAGGGACGATAAATTCCATTTCATGAAAAGTAGAATTTTTGGGTAAGTCGGCATATACTCCCCGCACCATCAAGTCCGCTTGACCATTGAAAAGCACAGCCTGTCCTATGGGGTTCTCATTGGGAAAAAGGGTTTCTGCGAGTTGTTCTGAGAGCAGAATGCTGTAGAGGTTGGTAGAATCCATCTTGTCACCGGCCACAAAATCTAGCGCCAAAACGTTGGCAGAGTTTACACTGAAGAAGTATCCTAGGCGCTCCAGAGAGCGGTCGCCTACTTGCAGAAACTGTTTACCATTGCGATAAAAAGTGGTAGATACTTCCTCAAAAAGATCGGCATAGTTTTGAGCAAGGTAGACACCCAGTTTACTTACTTGTGAGCTATTGACTTGTACTTGGTCTCCATTGACATCTTTTCGAAGAACCTGTACCACCCGATCGTGTGTGGCGTGATATTGATTGTAGGTTATCTCATCATATACCCAGAGTGATATCAAGATAGCGGTCACCATGCCAAGTGCAAGGCCGCCAACATTAATCGAGGATTGCATTTTGTTTTTAAGAATCAGTCGAAAGCCTATCAGGAAATTGTGTTTAATCATGGTATTGAATCTTGAGTTTGACTGAAAGTATTTGATCGCGAAGGGTCGCAGATAGTGAATCACCTGATACCAGTAGTTGAGCCGGGCTTTGCGAGTGGAGTGCTTGCTTATAGTTGCATAGAATTGCTCATCCAAATCGCCCAGCACTTCTTCGGCAAGATCACGCCTCAAAAATAGGAGCAGCAGCTTTTCGGCCAATTTTGGAGGCTCGACGTTTTTCATCCAAGCACAAAGTTTAGCTTACCTTGTGCAAAGGCTGGGAACTGCCTCCAGAGGGATAGTTTTAAGTCTCTGGATTTTTGAAGCGCCTGCTGTCCTTCTGCGGTGATCTTGTAGATGCGCTTTCTTCTACCGCCCCTTTCTGTAGAAGCTTCACCCATATCAGAGGTGAGAAACCCTTTATCTTCTATTCGATTAAGTGTGGAATGCACTGCTCCGATAGAGACAGATCTTTGAGTTTGAGCCTCAAATTCATCTGCCAGTTTGTAAGCGTATGCATCCTCACCTAGGATCCCTACCAGCAAGAGGATCGTCTCCTCAAAATCACCAAGTTTACTTTCTTTCATGATATTACTAAATTGTAGAACAAATATAGCAATTCTGATTACTTCTACAATTTAGTAATATGAGAATTTGCAAATCTGTTGAAGCAAGAATCTCTTTTATCGAAGTAAGAATTGGTTAGAATGAGCGATTGAGAGACTAGGAGAAGGTTTTTTAATCCAATTACCGCAAGCGTTTTCCACTTGGTTTCAAGCAATGAAAAATTGAGGGAAGGTTAAGAATCGTTCAATTGCATACTTTAAGCAACGCTAAGACCACCTTTGCGGAAGACCTCAATCGCGTAACTATCATTAGCATCTTCCATGTGACATCAAAGCTCTTATTCGTCCAAACTCAATGTTGTGGCATTGGTGCAAATAAGAAATTTTCCTTCCCATATTTTTGTTAATAACTAATAAAAGATAAAATAAGATCAAATAGATGATTCTATTTATTAAATTAGTATTGAGATAAGGATCATATGATTAGAGAAATTTCCAAAGATCAGGTATTAGATCGCATTCGATTTGAAAACCCATGGTGGGTTGAAGGTGAAATTGAAGCTGACTACAATGAAATGCCGCGAAGGCTATATTTTGAACTCTTCAAGCCTTTGGTTAAAGAGAGAGAGATCAGAAGAGCCGTGGTTTTAATGGGGCCCAGAAGAGTTGGCAAAACAGTCATGCTCTATCACATGGTTCAAGAATTAATAGATAATGGTGCAGACCCTAAAAAGGTAATATTTGTTACCATAGAAAACCCCATATACAACAATATCTCTCTTGAACAATTATTTTCCTACTCAAAAGAAGCTACAGGCCTTACAGATAGTTCTGGTTGGCATATCATATTTGATGAAATTCAATATTGCAGAGATTGGGAAGTGCACCTAAAATCGTTGGTGGATAGCTATCGGAAGGATAAGTTTATTGTCTCGGGCTCTGCTGCTGCAGCTTTAAAATTTGCAAGTAATGAAAGCGGGGCAGGTCGATTTACCGATTTCTTGCTTCCGCCACTCACCTTCAATGAATATATTTCTTTGAAAGGCTTGGACAGACTTATTAAGCCTATTCAGCTAAAGTGGAATAATAAACGCGCTGAATTTTATTCTACAAGTCATTTGGATGAGCTCAACAGACATTTTTTGGATTATATCAACTTTGGAGGATATCCAGAAGTCATCCTTTCTCAGAGAATTCAGGCCAATCCTGGGCGATATATTAGACAAGACATAGTGGACAAAGTCATACTTAGGGATTTGCCAAGTCTTTATGGAATAAGTGACACAAGAGAATTGTATTCACTATTTACCACTATTGCATACAATAGTGGGGGTGAATTTTCATTGGAGACCTTGAGTAAGCAATCTCAAGTGCCAAAAAACACGCTAAAAAAGTACATCGAATATTTAGAAGCGGCATTCCTAATTAGGCAGGTAAAGCGAATTGATCAAAGTGGGAAAAGGTTCAAAAGGGATAATTTTTTTAAAATCTACCTAACAAACCCTTCGTTAAGGAGTGCCTTGTTCACACCGATTACAGCTACAGATGAAATGATAGGGAACATGGTGGAGACAGCCATATTTGCCCAATGGATGCATAGAGATTGGTTTACCCCATATTATGCCAGATGGAGCAATGGTGAAGTGGATATGGTTGGGCTTGCGGACAATACATTGAAGCCCATGTGGGCTCTTGAGATCAAATGGTCTAACCGATATTTCGAAAAACCGAAAGAACTAAAGAGTCTTATCAAATTTTGCCAAGAAAATGATATTAAGACACCTATTGTGACATCCATAAGTAAAGAAGGAGAAGTAGAACATGCTGATGTCCATTTTCAATTTTTGCCCTCTTCAGCCTATGCATACACCATCGGAAAAAATACAATAGATATTAAAATCAACAAATAGACAATCAATTACTCCGTCTGAGGATTACCCACAGTCCAGCGATTACAGAATTACCCAATGCTGTCACCCTCAGTTCATCTAAGGGTCTCAGCAGAATCCAGCAATGAAAACACCCTAAATAATCAATCCAAAATCTTGTCCAACCTTGGTGGCTTCATCATAGCCTGCATCATGATGTCTGAATACGCCCATCGCTGGATCATTGTGGAGGACACGCTTGAGGCAGTTTTCTGCTCTTTCCGTACCATCAGCCAGCACCACCATGCCGGCATGCTGCGAATAGCCCATTCCCACACCACCACCATGATGGAAAGAAACCCAAGTGGCTCCACCAGAGGCATTGGAAAGCAAATTGAGCAATGGCCAATCTGACACGGCATCTGAGCCATCTTTCATGGATTCTGTTTCCCTATTGGGGCTAGCCACAGATCCACAGTCCAGATGATCACGACCTATCGCGATAGGTGCTTTCACTTTTCCTGATTTTACCAGATCGTTGAAGATCAATCCAGCCTTTTCCCTTTCACCCATACCTAGCCAGCATATCCGGCATGGCAACCCTTGAAACGAGATCTTTTCTCTGGCTTGGGTCAACCAGTTGTGGAGGTGCGTATTCTCCGGGAATGCTTCGATCAATGCTTGATCGGTGGCATAGATATCTTCTGGATCACCAGAGAGTGCCGCCCATCTGAAAGGGCCTTTCCCTTCACAGAATAGCGGGCGGATATACTCCGGCACAAACCCGTTGAAATCGAAAGCATTAGCTTCGCCACCCTGTAGGGCAAATTCACGGAGGTTATTTCCATAGTCAAAAGTGATGGCTCCTTTGGATTGCATCTCGAGCATCAGGCGGACGTGTCTAGCCATGCTTTTGAGCGAGAGCATTTTGTATTTCTCAGCATCTTCCTTCCTGAGTGATTCAGCTTCTGAGAGTGTCATGGCATTGGGTACATATCCATGTACGGGATCATGAGCTGAAGTTTGATCTGTGAGCACATCTGGTATGATGCCATCCCCCAACAGTTGCTCTAGCATATCACCTGCGTCCATGACCAAGCCAATGGAAATAGCTTTACCTTTCTGTTTGGCTTCCAATGCCCAGGTTTTGGCTTCTTGATAGCTATCAGTCATCTTATCGATATAGCCGGTTTCTATTCGTTTCTGGATACGTTTTGGGTCTATATCTGCGCCTAGGAAAGTTGCCCCGGCCATAGTTGCTGCGAGTGGCTGTGCACCACCCATGCCACCAAGCCCAGCAGTGACTAGCAGCTTGTGTTTCAGGCTTCCGCCGAAATGCTGCTTGGCGCACTCTGCAAATGTCTCGTATGTTCCTTGAAGGATTCCTTGTGAGCCAATATAGATCCAACTGCCAGCAGTCATTTGGCCATACATCATCAAGCCCTTGGCTTTCAAGTCTTCGAAATGTTCCCAATTGGCCCAAGCCGGTACCAGATTAGAATTGGCTATGAGCACACGTGGAGCCTGCTCATGCGTTCGCACGATTCCCACAGGCTTTCCGGATTGCACAAGCAGGCTTTCATCATTATTCAACTCTAGCAGAATCTTGATGATTTTCTCAAGCGATTCGCGATTTCGCACGGCTTGTCCTGTACCACCATAGACCACAAAATTGGCCGGATCTTCGGCTACCTCTGCATCTAGATTGTTGAGAAGCATTCTCAATGGCGCTTCTGTCTGCCAGGATTTGGTATTGAGCGTGGAGCCTGTTGGCGCTTTGTAGTTGGGGTGATTGGCGTAAGTACTAAGAAATTGAGAATAGTCCATAGAAGTCTCCTTTTAGGTTAATGTTATTCGCTGATGCGGTTTTGTAGGCGGTGTTGATCAGTGATTGATCCACTACCAATTGTTGGGCTTTGAGTATGTCGTCTGCAAACACTCGATCTTCCTCGGCATGATCTATTGCTGCTCTGATTACCTCATGACATGCGTCCAATATTTTGCTTGACTTCATAGGTTTCCGGTAATCAAAAGCCTGCGCTGCGCAGAGTAATTCCACGGCCAAGATATTTTCTAAGTTGTCTATGACTTGATTCAGTTTCCTACCGCTGATTGATCCCATGCTCACATGATCTTCTTGGCCAAGTGAAGTAGGTATGCTGTCCGCACTGGCAGGGTAGCACAGTGATTTGTTTTCACTTGCTAACGCTGCTGAGGTGTATTGTGGGATCATGAAACCAGAATTGATCCCTGTGTTTTTCATTAGAAGTTTTGGCAAACCTGCAATATCGCCTTCCAGTAGGAGGTATGTTCTCCTATCGGAAATGTTGCCAATTTCTGATGCCGCCAATGTGGCGTAATCCAGGGCCATAGCTAGAGGTTGACCATGAAAATTGCCACCACTGATAGTGTCTGAGGCGCTGAAAATAATAGGATTATCCGTGACACTATTCAATTCTATTTGGACCAATTCCTGAAGGTGTAGCCAAGCATTTCTTGAGGAGCCATGTACTTGCGGTATACATCTGATGGAGTATGGATCCTGAACCCGGTCACAATCTTGATGGGATTCCACCATTTCTGATTGGTGTAGCATGGTTCGCAACCTATGGGCAACGTGCATAGATCCTTTAAACGGTCTTAGCGAATGGAGTTTTTCCTTGAACGGGGCTGATGAACCCAGCAGACTTTCCAATGTCATGGCTCCAATGATATCAGCCACTTCTAGGCAATGGTGCAGTCTGGCTAACCCACGTACGGCATAAGCTAGAATGAATTGTGTGCCGTTGATCAGGGCCAATCCTTCTTTTGGACCTAATGAAAGTGGTGTTAATCCCAGTTTTGAGTAAACTTCTTCTGTATCCATCACCTCACCTTGGTGGGTAACTTTCCCCAGTCCAATTAATGGCAGAAACAAATGTGCCAATGGCGCCAAATCACCTGAAGCACCTACTGATCCTTGGCGAGGAACCATCGGTGTAATGTCTTCATTGAGAAGCCAAAGAATCCGATCTAAAGTAGACTGAGCAATGCCAGAATACCCAAAGCTCAGGGAATGCAGCTTGGTGACCAGCATGAGTTTCGAGATTTCCAATGGGCTGTATTTGCCTACACCCACACTATGGCTTCTCAGGATATTTTCTTGAAGTTGTCGGGTTTGGTCCTTAGAGATGATGGTAGTGCACAAAGGTCCGAAACCTGTATTGATTCCGTAGACTACATCGTCACCATCTGCTATTGCTGCTACATCAGCATGGCTTTGTTTGATCTTGGCGCGTGTTTCCTCTGCAAAAGCACAGGAGATCTCACCGCGTGCTATTTTCAGCGCAGTGCCTGGTGTAAGGACATCTTTACCGAGATGAAAGGGGTGATTCATTTCGCTAAATTTTTGGCGGCTTCCCGCAGTTTAAAAAATGGACTACCAGTCTACAGCGTCATTCAATGATTCAATTTCTTTCTGCACCAATGACTGAAAAAGCTGATAATCTTTTTGGGTTGTTAATGTTGCTATTTTATCAAGCACGCTTTCGGCATATTCCTCTAAACCTAGTTCCAAAGCCGCAAGCACATATGCTTTATGCAAAGCTACACTAGTTCTATTGATGTTGATAGCTTGTATAAGTACATCATAATTTTTGGAAGGATCGATCTCCTCGAGTTTTCTGGAAATGGCCATCAACAAAGGTTCGTTCAGAGCATTTTGATTGGCTATGCTCGCCAATGCTTCAGCCTGATCTTCTGGAGTGGCTAGCTGCATTACCTGAGTGAGTGGATGATTTCCACTTGGTGCCTGTCCTCTATAAAGTGCAAGGAGCAGATCAGGCTCTTCGAATGCTGTGGCCCCCAAAAAGGCATTGAATACTGCTCTATAGTTTTCGTAAGCTTCCCAGTTTTCTGATTTTAGCTGCTCGTTGGCTATTTTGGCCCAAGCGGATCGTACAAAGCGCTCCTCAGCATTGGTCAATGCGCTGTTGATTTCTGCAGAAGAGTAAGCCGAGTAATTGTAGTAGATATTAAATAGCAACTGATCAGAAGTCAGCCCCTCTCTGACAGAAATTCTAAGTATGTCATTTTTCAAGGCCTGTAATGAAGAGTCCGTGCTGATGAGAAAACCTGTCCAGTCTAAAGCTTGCTCAAATTCGCCTAACTCCAAGAGACAAGCTGCTTTGTTAATTCTGGCGTCTGAAATTCCCCGATCAATAGCTTCCTCAAAATAAGTAAGTGCCAACGCTGGCGAGTGCTGTGAAAGCGCCAGTAAGCCCATTTGATTGTAGTATTTCCCTTGATCTTGAGTAGAAACCTCTGCCAACAAGAAGTCTGCCTGTGTGAGTGCAGCGTTAATATTGCCATTTTTGAAATTTCCGATAATCAAGGCATTCTTGGCGTCATAGTACATGGCCTCATCCAGTTGCCCTACGAGTCCTTTTTCTAAATGATAGGGTATTTCAGGATGGTCAATATACAAGGCACTGTTGATTAGGTATGCCAGCCTATGCATAGGATACGAGGGATAAATCCATGTACTATCAAAGGGAAACTCTAGATTCGGATCTGTGATAATCAGACTGTTGAGGATATTGGTTTTTACCGCAAGGTTACCAGCTTCATAATCCGACAGTGCATTTTCAGGGTTGTTATTTACTTTCCAATAGTTGACCATTGCAGCGTTGGTCCATTCGTTATCCGGTTCTGCCCGACCGAGATAATTGAGTGCTTCATTTTTTTGACCCAAGTCAGCATAAGTCAATCCTAAATTGTTGAGGAGTTGATTGTGATCTGGAAATGCAAGCAAACCATTCTTTAGTGTAACTATCGCAGGAGTGGTTTCACTCAGCATTGCATGGGTTCCAGCATGATTCACAAAGGCTTGAGCAGAAGGGTAGCGCTTTGTCGCTTTACGAAATCTGAAATTTGATTCCTTGATATTGCCTTTTTGAAGGGCATAATACCCCATTTGGTAGTTAGAATAATGGTTGTCATAGCCATAGATGCTTCCTTCTCTGAAATATTCTTGACCCAATCTGACACTGTTATCCGTGAGCGCTTGGGCTCCCAGATAATTGAATTTACCAGACTGAAACAGCAAGAATGGCTCTTTGCTAGATAGAAAAAACATGCCGGCTATGGCTACTAAGCCAACAATTTTGGCACTTATGTAGGGGAGGTTTTGTTCGCGATATGCGATCTTGTATATCTGAAGTCCTTCACTGAGCGGCCCGGCAAAATTCCAAATGATATAAATAAAGAACATGGATCCAAATGCCACATGAGCATATACAATAAAGTAGTGATAACCTTCATATACAGGATCATTGCCCCTAAAAAAGGCCAATCCCAGAAAGCCAAAAACCATAATTCCAAGCCCTATGAATAAGTATATGAGGGTGTTCATTTTCAGCGTTACGCTGAGTAGATTTTGTTTGAACTTCAAACTCCAAAGTGCCACCACACTGCTGAGTAATAACAATATGTAAGGATTGAAGAAGCTAATATCAATTAACCAAAAACCTGCTTTATTGCCATAATAGCCAAGGAGTATTGACAGGTATACCAGTGCAAAGAAGAGAAAATGGATATGGTTGTTTTTGCCGCCTCTGGATTGGGTGATAAGGAATAGTATCCCAAAAATATTTTCTTCTGCGATGATTAGTAAAAACATCAGTGAAGCAACCACAAGTCCAAAGTAACTGCCAACTATAAACTGCTCTTGCAGCTGAATCATATCGACTCCTGAGAAAAGTGTGATAAGACCAACTATGAGAATCATGCATAGCCACCTCCATCCTAACGCTACGGTATCAAAATAGGAGTGAAAAAGGTACAATGGACCAATAAGCACTATCAGTAGTATTATGATGGGGACAGATGAACTGGCTCCAAACCCAAAAATGCCAACTTCGGGCAGGTGAAGGTTGATCAAAAAGAAGATAGTAAGCCCCATGATGCCGATGAACCACATTCTTGGCAATATGGTAGATGCAGATAGAAGCAAAGTCATCCCAAGAAGAATAAATGCGATCATGGCTCCATCGGTGGCATAGTCGCGGGTGATAGGCCCTGCAGAAAAGGTTTCTATGAGACCATATTTCTTTCCACTGAAGCTAAACTCAAATGGGCCTTTGGTGAATGACTCAGTGAAAAATACCTCAGACTCGGCTGTGGTGGTCACATTCCATGCTATGCTCGAATCATATCCATTGATGTAGTAAGCGGATAGTAGTACCATGCCTGACAGGAAACAGACAATCGCCAATTTGTTGATCAGGTCGTTTGGTATTTTCATGATTAGCTGACTGATTTATAGGATGCGAAGATTATAAAACGCTTCGGTGCTGGCAATATTAGCCAAGTGATTTGACTTTATCGGGATGATGATTTAGAAGTTCGGTTTGGATGGTTTGGAAGACCTCACTTTTCAATTCTGTGGTATCGTCATCATCATATGATGATGGGTCTATAGGATCATGTATGATGATTTTTAGTGTGCGTCTATAAAATCGAATGGGTGACTTATCTGGCAAAATCTCAAAATTATAAGGCATAGTGACCGGTACTATTGATACTTTGTTTTCTATTCCCAATTTGAAAGCCCCTTGCTTGAATGGTCGCATATATGGGAGCTCGTCTTCCTTCACTACAATTCCTCCCTCTGGAAAAAACGCTAGGCTATATCCTTCGTCCAAAGCAGTCTGCGATTTTTGGAGACTTTCAGCCCTGCTTCTCGAGCTTGATCGATCCACTGGGATGTGTATTTTCTTAAAGAAATAGCCAAAAAGGGGAATCTTCTTCAGCGAACTTTTCCCTATGAATTTAGGATTATAAAAAAGGTAAAAAGCTGGGATGTCTAGAAAGGAAAAATGATTGCAACAGAAGATATACTGTTCACCTTTTTGAAGTTTTTCTTGACCCACCACTTCCACTCTCATAAAAATCAATTTGAAATACACCTTGGCCCACCATTCGTGGAAACGCAAAGCAACTGGATGCATTTTTTTGCTTTGTGACATCACTACTAGTGTTGGCAACATCACCACACAGGTGAGTAGGTAAACGATGACAACAAAAGCGGTATAGATCATTTCTAACTTGGTTAAATCTTTTTAGAGATTCTGATTTTTATTCGTATAAACTGTAATAAATTCAAATCTAATAAGACTAATCAACGGAAAACTAAACCAGACAGTACTTTGGAACTACTACGTGTTGAAAACATCAGTAAATCCTATAGCAATCATCAGGCATTGCGCAATGTGAGTTTGACCATTCCGAAAGGGAGCATTTTTGGTCTCTTGGGACCAAATGGAGCGGGAAAAACCACATTAATTAGGATCATTACGCGCATCATCGAGCAAGACAGTGGAGAGGCATATCTCAATGGCGAGAAGATTACACCTGAGTTGGTCAGGAAGATCGGCTACTTGCCAGAGGAGAGAGGTCTCTATAAGAAAATGAAGGTAGGTGAGCAATTACTGTACTTGGCTAGACTAAAAGGACTTTCGCGAAAGGACGCGGTAGAAAAAATCAAGTTTTGGCTTAATAGACTGGAGCTAACAGAGTGGAGCAATAAGGCCATTGAGGATTTGTCCAAGGGGATGGCGCAAAAGGTACAATTCATAGCCACTGTCCTTCACGAACCAGAGTTGATCATTTTGGATGAACCATTTTCGGGTTTTGATCCTGTAAATGCCAATCTCATCAAAGACGAAATTTTCAGGCTAAGAGAAGGAGGAGCTACAGTGATTTTCTCCACTCATAGAATGGAATCTGTAGAGGAGCTTTGTGACTACATAGCGTTGATCAACCAATCTGAAAAAATCTTGGATGGTAAGAAGCTTGACATCAAGAATGACCACAAGGACGGTACATATATTCTGAATCATGAAGGAGAGCTAACCTCTTCAAGTGATTTTGAATTGATTGGGTCAAAGAAATTGGAAAATGGCCTAACAGAATCAGTCGTTAAGGATTTGACCATTGATGGTCCGAATAACCTGATAAAGGTGCTGGTCGGTCTCACGGAGATTCATTCGTTCGTAGAAAAAGTGCCATCCATCAACGAAATATTCATCAACAAAGTGAAAGGGGGAAACCATGAATAATATTGGATTAATTATAGCCAGAGAATATTTGTCAAGAGTTCGTAAGAAGTCATTCATTGTCATGACCATATTGGCTCCTCTTTTGTTTGGAGGATTCTTCTTTATAGTAGGTTGGACAGCAACTAAGGGTAGCGATAGTCAAACCATTCAAGTAGTAGACGAAAGTGGACTTTTTGGTGAAGTATTTGAGAGTGATAAAAACAACATCATTGTCTACACGGACAACTCATTGGATGACGCCAAAAAGGAAGTGCAATCAGGTGCTTTTGATGGTCTGCTTTATATTCCAGAATTAGATGTTGAGAGCCCACAGGGTGTGGTGTTTTATGCTCCTAATAACCCAAGTATCGGATTGGTTAAAAACTTGAGTAGAAAGATTGAAGGAGAGATCGAATCTATCAAGTTGCGCAAATCAGGCATACAACAAGAAGTTCTTGATGGCCTGAAGGCCAATATCGATATCAGTACCATCAATTTGTCGGGAGACGGAGAAGAAAAAGAAAGTAGCTCTATCGGGGCAACTGTGGTTGGGTATGTAGGTGCATTCATGATCTACATGTTCATTTTCATCTATGGTAGTCAGTGCATGCGAGGAGTAGTAGAAGAAAAAACCAGTCGAATCATAGAGGTAGTGATTGCATCAGTAAAACCTTTTCAGCTGATGATGGGCAAGGTGCTCGGGATCGCTGGAGTAGGGTTGACCCAATTTGTCTTGTGGATCATATTAACCATGGGAATCAGCACAGTGGCGGGAAGCTTTTTTGTGGACAATGCTTCTACTATGAAACAACAGCAGATGGAGCAAGTTGAGCAAATGGGTATTCCACAAGATGATATTCAGAAGGAAATCAATGACAATATGTTTACAAAACTGACCAACGCAGTTGATGCCATCAATCTGCCTATGGTTGTTGTGTCATTTCTCTTTTTCTTTTTGACAGGGTACCTACTATATGGAGCCTTGTTTGCTGCTATTGGCTCTGCGGTCGATAGTGATGCAGATGCGCAGCAGTTTATGCTGCCAGTTACTTTGCCTTTGATCGTGGCGATAGTGATGCTAAGTGCAGTCCTAAATGATCCGAATGGGTCATTGGCATTTTGGTTATCCATTATTCCATTCACTTCTCCAGTGATCATGATGATGAGGGTACCATTTGGAGTACCCGTTTGGGAACTCGCCTTGTCTATGGCCTTGATGGTAGGCGGGTTCTTTTTCACCATTTGGCTAGCCAGTAGAATCTATCGCATTGGTATCCTGATGCATGGTACTAAAGTGAATTATAAAGTGCTCGGCAAGTGGATCATGCAGAAGAATTAGAGATAATTTATATCAAGAAAAAGCCCAATTCGTATAGCGAATTGGGCTTTTTTGGTTTTGTCAAAATGTGTTATCCATCAGATTCAGACTCCTTTTAGTTTGTTTGGATTTCTTGAGGTGTGGAATACTCTTGAGATTACAACTTTATCTTTGGCTAGTCGATAAATAATTTTGTAGCTCCAAACAATCAAGAATCTGTATTCGGATTTTTTATGTTCGAGCAGGGGTTCGATTTTCCCCATTTTAGGTGTTTCTTCAAGGAGTGTTGTAGAGGAGAGAATTTTATTTAAAACAATCTCTGCATACGAAACTCCTTGCTCATCTCGTATGTATTTGATGTTACGTTCGAGTTGATTAAAAGCTCGGATGGTCCAAATTACTTTAACCATTCGAGGGATTTTTTCTCGACCTCTTCCTGAGATAATACCTCACCTTTTTTTTCTTGATTCTCAGAAATTTCAATGTCGGCAAGCAATGAAAGTTGCTCGTAAACGTCTTCTAAAGTCGATTCAGCAGTTAGATTTTCCGCGATTCGTTTTAGGTGTTGTTGTAGCTGAGTTTTCATGTTTACTAAGATAATGGATTGAGGCTTCATTCCTTTTCTCAGTATTGAGAATTTCAATTATGCAATAGAGGAACACATCTTAATTAACCTATTGGCCAAAAGACTTGTAACACTTCCATTTCTAAATCAACATTCTATGATATCTTTTCAAAGCTTATTGATCTAGTTTTTATGCTAAGTATTAGATATTGGATTGTATTGATGGTGAGCATCCTCATAGTACTCACCGTGCTAGCGCTTTCTGTGATTTCTTATCAGGAATTTCATAAGGCTTTGGATGATCGTGTTTTGCTACAGCTCACCTCCATCAAAAGGCTCAAGAGAAACCAAATAGAGGCATATCTCCAAGCTCAGTCTGAGCGATTTCATGTTCGAGACTATTCATCAAGTAAGATTCATGTCAAGAATGACAGCACTCGATGGGCAGAAATCATAGGTGATGTTAATTGCGCACAAGCAAAATTGAACCAAATCCAAGAGGGGTATTTGGATTTAACCTCTTGTGATGAATCAGGAAAGACTCGAATCTTTTTGGTCAAGCGATTTGGCTCAGATTCCATAGCCATCCAAGAAGTTTCGAATGCCCCTATCCAAAGTATACTATTGGAGCGTACGGGAATGGGTGAGAGTGGTGAGACGTATCTGGTGGGCGGAGATATGACCATGAGGTCACAGTCAAGGTTCTTCCCAGACGATCTGCCGGGAACCATAGAAGTTCGTACCAAAGGTGTAATAGCCGCCAATCAGGGAGAAGAGGGAGTAGATCAATTCCCGGACTACCGAGGCATTATGGTGTATAGCTCCTATGATAGACTTGAGGTGGATAATCTGAGCTGGGTAATACTATCAGAATTAGACGTAAACGAAGGGCTGGCACCTTTGAATTTGCTTAAAGAAAATCTAATAGTCATATCCATAATAGTCATATTGGGTGCCATGTTGGTAGCCCTGTTGTTAACCTCTATCTTTTCCAAACCCCTATTGAATATGAGGGATTCACTCCTCAAAATGGCAGAGGGTGATTACAACCAAGTGCTGACCAACAGGACATTGGCTAAGGAAATTTCTGAAATGTTTTCTGCGTTGGAGCAACTTAGAACTTCTATCTCTGGTGCGATTACGTTCTCTACTGAGATCGGAAAAATGCAGCTGGATACCGAACATCACCCCACGGGAAAAAGTGATTTACTGGGACATTCATTGTTAGCCATGCGAGAAAAGCTCATTGAATATCAGCGGATGGAGAGTCAAAATAGGATTCTCAGAAAGCGATTTCTGATCAGAGGTCAAGAAGAAGAACGAGAACGCATCGCTAAGGAACTGCATGATGGTATAGGCCCACTCCTGACCAGTCTTAAGTTGGCCATTCAATCAGCCGGACTTTTACCTCAAGAGAAAACCAATCTTAAAAATATGCTCGACAAGACCATCGAAGACGTCAGACGAGTTACTTACGACCTGATGCCCTTGGGGCTTAAAGATTTTGGAGCAGGCAAGGCCTTGTCTGCATTTGTTTCTCAGATTGCTCGACATGCCAAAGAAGAGATCATATATAATTACGAGCCTAGTGCCACAGAGCGAGAGCGAGATCCTGAGATAGATATCTGTGTATACCGAATAGGTCAAGAGTTGATAAACAATGGGTTAAAACACGCGTCAGCTAAGAAAATATCGCTTACAGTGACGGATTTTGAAGATCGAGTAAGTATCTTCTATACTGATGATGGAGTTGGTTTGAAAGTGAAGGAGGTAAAATTAAAATCAGGGTTGAGTAATATGAAAATCAGGGCGGAGGTCACAGGAGGGACCATTAGTTTTGCAGACATCCAAAAAGGAACAGAAATAGAGGTGGAGATACCTTTGCAAGCGACATGAGCAAGATTAAAATAGCCATAGTAGATGATCACCAGCTGTTTAGGAATGGCATTGCCTCACTTCTGGAGTCCAATGGTGATTTTGAGGTGATTTTGAGTGAGGGAAGCGGGGCTAGTTTTTTGTCTCAGTTAGAGAATGATCTAATTCCTGAGGTTGTATTATTGGATCTGACCATGCCTGAAATGAGTGGGTTTGATGTGCTTAAAATACTCTCATCCAAGTATCCTGAGATTAAACCGATAGCATTGTCTATGCATGATGACGGTAATTATATCGTAAAATGTGTGCGTGAAGGAGCGAAAGGCTACCTCCTTAAAAATACCGACGAGGAGGAGTTGATAGAAGCCATTAAGCGGGTCAACAAAGGAGAGAAATATTTTAACAAAACTGTTTCGGAGCAGATGATAGGTATCATGGCATTGGAGGGCAGTGACCCGAAGCGCTTATCTCCCAAGGAACAAGAAGTGATCAAGCTCATATCAGATGGTTTGACTACTAAAGAAATAGCAGCGAAATTGTTTGTAAGTACCCGGACTATAGAAACGCATCGTGTGAATATGATGAAGAAGCTTGGAGTCAAAAACTCAGCTGAATTGATCAAAAAGGCCACTAAACTTAAGATTATCTAATCATCCGTAATTATACGGATATCATGAGTATCATTAATTCACTAGTATAAATACCATTATTCTTATAGTCACTCAGGATGCTATTTTTTCGTTTTTTGAAGTAAGAAATCATTTAAACGAAAAGCTATGAAAACTACAGGAATGACAATGTTGCTACTACTGTCGGTATTGATAGTAGGGGCACAAACGCCTAAAGGATTGAAAGGACCAGCAGCTAAAAACCATAAAGTTTGGAAGCAAGACATAAAAGTCTCCAAGGCTCAGCAATTGGTCGTTATTCCTCAGGAAAAATTGAAAGGACCAGTCGCCAAGAATAAGAAGGCGTGGAATAAATCAGGGCATGTAAACGTAATTGCAGTGGAGGTAGGCAAATCAACTCCAAAGTTGAAAGGCCCTGCTGCAAAAAATCAAAAAGCGTGGGAAGGTAAGACGAGCAGTCTAGCTCAAGACGCCAAGAATAAAGATGAAATGTCAGTCGTGACAAATTAAGACTACTGAGCTGATAAGTCCCGATGCTAGCGGGACTATGTTTAGCTGGTAATTGTGTTCAATCCCGATCTCTTTGTTGCAGATCGGGATTTTTTCGTTTAAAGGGTGTATTCCCAAAAATCACCAAATCGTCTAACTTACATTCCCAGTAGCACAATTCCATCACCTTGAGTAGCAACGAACCAACTGTCAATCTTTATTCTTCCAGATCCAACTTCAAATGGTGGGTACTCGGCATATCATTGATTATTAGTGTTGGGAGTATTATCTACACCAATGATTTGGTAGAGAAAATTCGTGATCGAGAACGTAAACAGATCGATCTGTATGCTTCGACTCTTGAGTATTTGGCGAACGAGAGTGCTGCTCCCAATTTGATATTTGTTCACGAAGAAATCATTCAAGCCAACAATACTATTCCAGTTATTTTGGCGGATCAATATGGCAATCCGGAGCATTACCGTAACATCCCGGGCATAGACAAGATATCGGACCCCATAGAGCGAGAAGACTATCTGAAAAGTGAAATCGCCCGAATGAAAATCGAAAGGGAACCAATCAGGGTAACCATGATCGATGATGAAAATCAGATCTATGGTTACAAAATGATTTACTATCGCAATTCAAAATTGCTCACGCAGCTGAAGTACTACCCATACGTTCAGTTGACTGTGATTGCGATTTTTGGGTTGATCATCTTTACAGTTTTCAACTATTCCAGATCTGCAGAGCAAAACAGGGTTTGGGTTGGTTTAGCAAAGGAAACTGCACATCAATTGGGAACACCCTTGTCTTCGCTCATGGCATGGACAGAATACTTCAAAGAGACATTCCCCGATCATCTTGATATCTTCCAGGAGCTTCAGAAGGATGTAGACAGGTTGGAGATGATTACAGAGCGATTTTCCAACATCGGAAGCGTGCCGCAACTCAAGGAAGGCAACGTATATGATCTGATAAAGGAAGTGGTTGGCTACTTAGAGAATCGAATTTCGAAGAAGGTTAGTTTCACCATCGAAACCTTTCCATCAGAGGACATATCCAGCAATCTCAATAAGCCGTTATTCGCCTGGGTGATTGAAAATATTGTGAAGAATGCCGTGGATGCTATGGATGGAGTGGGAGCAGTTCATGTCAAAATCATGAAAGTAAGTGAGGGGCAGGTGGCTGTAGATATCTCCGATACAGGTAAAGGAATTGCTAAGGCCAATATTAGCAATGTGTTCAAACCGGGCTTTACTACCAAGAAGCGTGGATGGGGGCTAGGACTAGCGTTGACCCATAGAATTGTGGTGAATTATCATGGTGGAAAAATATTTGTGAAGTCCTCCGAGATCAACAAAGGAACGACGTTCAGAATATTGCTAAAGTCCTAGTGACTTTTCCATATTTCACTTTTTCTCTTAACCAATTTTAGGTTAATTTCGCACTCAGTTCGAGAAACGATTATAAAAATCAAAAAATAATGGCTAACAAAGGCAAAATCACTCAAATCATCGGCCCTGTAGTGGATGTAAGCTTTGGTGCTGAAGGCGCTAAGCTTCCGAATATCATGGATGCATTGACTATCACCCGTCCAGATGGTGCATTGGTTGTATTAGAGGTACAGCAGCACCTTGGAGAAGACACAGTTAGAACCATCGCAATGGATGCTACTGATGGTATGATGAGAGGTATGGAAGTGACTGACACAGGAAGTCCTATTCAAATGCCGATTGGTGACGATATCAAAGGTCGATTGTTTAACGTAGTAGGTTCTGCGATTGATGGTCTTGCCCAGCCAAAAGGAGATAAAGGATTGCCGATTCACAGACAGGCACCTAAGTATGAAGATTTGTCTACCTCTACAGAGGTCCTTTATACAGGAATTAAAGTGATTGACTTGATCGAGCCATATGCAAAAGGTGGAAAGATTGGTTTGTTTGGTGGTGCTGGTGTTGGTAAAACCGTATTGATTCAGGAACTGATCAATAACATCGCGAAAGCATACTCTGGACTATCTGTATTTGCAGGTGTGGGTGAGCGTACTCGTGAAGGAAATGACCTTCTTCGTGAGATGATCGAGGCAGGAATCGTAAACTACGGTGAGAACTTTAAGAAATCTATGGAAGAAGGCGGATGGGACTTATCAAAAGTTACTCCAGAAGATCTAGTTGATTCTAAAGCGACCTTCGTATTCGGACAAATGAATGAGCCTCCTGGGGCGCGTGCACGTGTGGCACTTTCAGGATTGACTATTGCTGAGTATTTCCGTGATGGAGATGGTACTGGTCAAGGAAGAGATATCTTGTTTTTCGTAGACAACATCTTCCGATTCACTCAAGCTGGATCTGAAGTATCTGCACTTCTTGGACGTATGCCTTCAGCTGTGGGTTATCAGCCTACATTAGCTACAGAGATGGGTGTGATGCAAGAGCGTATCACCTCAACTAAAAACGGTTCCATTACTTCAGTACAGGCAGTATACGTACCTGCTGATGATTTGACTGACCCTGCTCCAGCAACTACCTTCTCTCACTTGGATGCGACTACCGTACTTTCTCGTAAGATTGCTGAGCTAGGTATTTACCCAGCTGTGGATCCTTTGGATTCTACGTCGAGAATCTTGAGTGCTGAGATCTTAGGAGATGAGCATTATGACTGTGCTCAGAGAGTGAAAGAGTTACTTCAGAGATACAAGGAACTTCAGGATATCATTGCGATTCTTGGTATGGATGAATTATCTGATGAGGATAAGGAAGTTGTACACAGAGCTAGAAGGGTTCAGAGATTCTTATCTCAGCCATTCCACGTAGCTGAGCAGTTTACAGGACTCAAAGGAGTGCTAGTTGATATTAAAGACACGATCAAAGGTTTCAATGCGATCATGGATGGTACATATGATCACCTTCCTGAATCGGCCTTTAACCTTGTAGGTAGCATCGAAGATGCTATTGCTAAAGGAGAGAAACTTCTAGCAGAAGCTAACGCATAAGAATATGTTATTAGAAATAGTCACACCGGACAAAAAGGTATTTGAAGGAGAAGTGGAAAGTGCTACTTTCCCAGGTAATGATGGTTCATTCCAAGTATTGGGAGATCATGCTGCCATGATTTCTACCTTAGGTGACGGTGACATCAAGTTGATCAGAGATATAGATAAGAAAACCGAAGAGGTTAACTTCGAAGTGAGCGGCGGTGTAGTGGAAGTTCGCAACAACAAGGTTGTGGTACTTGCCGAGAAGATCACTGAGTAATATTGATAATTACCATGAAACAAGAAAAGGCTACCATATGGTAGCCTTTTTTGTTTTTTAGCTCTCCTCAGTCTATTCTTCGCTCAGATACTCCACTGGGTTCATTTGTGAAGCTCTCAATGTTTGAAAGCTCATCGTGATAGCTGCGATACACATCATTAGAATACCCGAACCTAGTATGACTACAAAAGAGATCTCTTTTCTTACGGGATATTGTTCTAACCAATCGGACATCATATACCAGCTGATTGGTGCGGCTACAGAAAATCCAATAATCAGAAATCGTGCGAACCCGCCTGAAAGCAATAGCCAGATATTGGTGGCCGATGCACCGAGCACTTTTCTGATACCTATTTCTTTGTTTCTCTTCTCTATCGCGTAGGCTACCAAACCAATTAGTCCTAAGCAAGCGATGATTACTGCAAGTAATGTGAGTCCACGAAGAATGGTGCCGAAGGTGATCGCACTATCAAATAACCTCAGATATTCCTCATCTAAAAAACTGTAAATGAGTGGGGTTCCAAAGGCAAGGCTAGCCCATTGTTGGCGAGTGCCATCGATAAAGCTGGCTAGCTCATTGCCACTCATTGATTGATTGAACGCTATGATGATCTGACGGTTCTTGTTGCTCCACAGGGGCGCATTTTCATGGAAAATCCCCAACGGATATGGCACATCGGACAAAGTCTGGAAGTCATCTATTACGCCAATAATCTTGAAGTCATTTTCGTAATAGCTGATTTGTTTGCCAATGGCCTCTTCAGGACTTCCTAGATCAAATGACTTGATTAGTTGTCGGTTGGCTATCATCAGACTGGAGTCCTTCTGTCCTTTTCTGAAATACTCGCCCGTGACCAGTTCAAGCCCAAATACCTCCAAGAAATTTTCATCTGCTGTTACGTAATGAATATCAATATTCATGTGACTCGAACCTTTTCGTCCAAAGCCGTCCGAATCAAATATCTGAGGAGGAGCATCCGACGATTCTGTAACTCCAGAAACAGCTGGATTGGCCAAAAGCATATTCATAAATACATCTTGATTGGTTCCAAGTCTTTGAGCATTGCTAATGACTATTCGGTTTTCTCTCTCAAATCCCAAATCCAGATTGTTCCAAAAGGAGACCTGATCCTGAATGATCAAAGTGCATGACAGCAGAGCAATGGAAATAGCGAATTGTATCGTTACCAGACTATTTCTCAGTGCTGAACCTTGCAGATATGATGTACCTCTCTTTCTCAACGCTTCTATAGGTCTAAATGAAGAAAGGAAAAATGCGGGATAGACGCCTCCTAGCACGCCGATGAAGAGCACACCTAAGAACAGACCTAGAACTTCTAGCGGATTGATAAATGTAGTGAGCGATAATTCTTCATTCAGAATTGGGTTGATTAATGGCAGCAGGAGTTCTGTAAGTAGAAGTGCAAAGCAAGCAGCTACCACGGCGTACATTACTGATTCCATCAAAAACTGATAGATGAGTAGACTTTTGCCTGACCCTATTACTTTTCGAACGCCCACTTCTTTGGCACGTGCTGTTGCTCTCGCGGTGGAGAGATTGACAAAATTGATCAATGACAGAATAAGAATGAACCCTGCCACAAGCATCAATGTGTAGACCATTTTGATATCATTGATGTCATTGAGCCTGGAGTACACATGAGTGGATTTTAGATGAATATCTAGCAATGGCTGCATATATAGATTCCATTCGTCTCCAGACGCTAGAAATTCTTCATAGCTCATTCCACGATATTTCTGTAGAAAAGCCTCGAGGTACTTTCCAGGCACTGCAGCTACTTTTTCAGCCACCAAAGCAGGATTGGCGTCAGGGCGCAATAGGCCGAAAGTCACAAATGTTGTCCAGATCCACGAATCAGAAGCCCTCGCTACTCTCGGTATGGAGTTCATAGAAATGAGAAAGTCAAAGGTGATGTGTGAATTGGATGGAAGGTTTTTAGCCACTCCAGTGATTTGGTATGATTTGCGGTTTTCACCTTCGCCTAGTACCAAAGATTGACCAAAAGCTTGTTGGTCGCCGAAATATTTCTGAGCCATACGCTCCGTGATCACCAGGCTTTGCGGATTGGACAGGGCATAATCGGGATTTCCTGACACCAATGGAAATGTAAATACATCGAAGAATGAATCATCCACTGCCAAGATGGAGGTTTCATCAAAGACACGATTCCCAAATTCCGTCTCGTTGCTAACTAGGAAACTGCCTGGTTGGTGTATTCGGGTGACGATTTCAAATTCGGGAACTTCAGCTGATATGGCTTGAGCTACTGCTGGGCCTGTAGAGCCAAATAACGCATCATCATCGCCCCAGATGAAGGTTTGGTTGATTCGATAAATGCGCTCTGCCTTCGTGTGAAATTTGTCATAGCCAAACTCATTGATGGCATAGAGACCTACTATCAAGCAGCAGGTAATCCCTAGCGAAAGACCTAGTACATGGAGGACGGAGAATCCTTTTTGGCGCTTGATATTCCTTAAGGTGATGATGATTAGGTTTCGTAGCATGTTAGGAGGTTTTCGTCTGTATCAGAAATATCTTGCCAAAGACCGTAACCTTCTGAAAAACAGTCAATAAGGCCAAATATTAGTTCTGGAAAAGTTCGTATTCGAACAGTTATCCGGTCAATTGTGAGCGTATAAACGCTATTCTATTTTTTATCTAAGTGTTTTACACACATCTCAGTTTGGGTTTTTTGCTGTTCGTATCATTGGTTATATGATGCTGTTTTGTAATCATAATAAAACTAAAGAAAGCGCCATGTATACCCGATTCACGATACCCATATTATCAGATTTTGTTTCTCCTTACAGTAAAGATGTGGTCATAGAGCCCACCGTGGATACACCATTTATAATGTATAGTGAAGAGATGGGAATTCTAAAAATAAAGGGTAATTCGACCAATTTAGAATGTAATAAATTTTACTATCCACTGATTTCTGAGATACTAGATAAGGTATCTCCCACGTCAAAACTAGATCTTGAAATCTGCTTTTCTGAAATCAACACAAGCACTGTCAAAGTGTTATTTGATTTATTTAAGGCCTTGCAGAGAAAGCAAATGTCTGGTTCGACTATTAGTGTGAATTGGGGAGTAGCGGTCGGAGATGATGATCTTTTGGATACAGGAGCTGACTTTTCTGAGCTTTTTGATTTAAAGTTTAGCTATACAATTCATGCCTAAATCTTAACTTGATCTATGCTGATTTCCACCTCCCCCAAATCAATCATAGCATTGACCAGGCTTATTTTCTCAAAGGACTGAAGGTCTTTAAGTCCAATATCCCTTTCACTTATCTGACCAGTTTCGATCAAATGCTGTCTACGGACACCATTGAGTAGGTAGGTCTTTGGAGCCAACCACTTAACCCCATCCCAAAAGACCGGATTGGCATAGTAGCTGTCTGTGATCTTGTTGTTCTTAATGATTAGGATGTCATCACAAGCTTGCCTTTCGGAGAAAAGCTCATCGAGCTTGCTTCGGTTTTCATATTTGAAACCGTAATCCACTTTATTATGCTCAATGAGTTGGAGCGAATTGATGGGCCTAATTTGATACCTTTCGTGAGAGAGCGTGAAGCCATCACCATCATAGACCAATCTGACCTTTACTTTTTCAGATTCATTAGGCTGAGGTAAGATACTCTTGAGATCAAGTTTTTTATCAGAAGGGAAATACTTGTTGAATACCAGATCAACACGCCTTTGATGAAATGCCAGTAGGGGATAGTGGTGGTTTTCGAAAAGTATGGATTCGATGAATCTATTAGGTGATTTTTCTATTAGCTCCTTCAATTTCCAAATGGTAAATAGATCTTATCTATGATTTCCTGATACTCTTTGGTTTCATCGCTGAAAGAGGTGATTCCTCCACCGCTTCGATAGAATAGTTGTTCACCTTCTTTTTCTATGAACCGAATCATCACTCCAGAGTCTAGATTTTCGCCATCAAAATGGCCGCAAATTCCGGTGTAGAACCCACGCTTTTGGGATTCAGCATTGGTGATAATTTCTACAGTTTGTTTTTTGGGTGCGCCAGAGATAGAACCCGCTGGTAATAGTTTGAAAATCAGTTCACCCAACCTTGATTGATAGTCTAGTGCTAGCCGACCCTTTATTTCTGAGCTGACCTGTAGAAGATTTTTGTTGCTAGTCTGCAATTGGCTTACAAATCTGAAATCAGTTACTTCTACTTTGTTGGCTACTTGGCTAAGGTCATTTCTTATCAAATCTACAATAGTCACGTGCTCAGCGATTTCCTTTGGGTCACTGAGCAGCATAGCTCTGGCATTTGGCAGGCTCGCATCTATGGTGCCCTTCATTGGGTATGAGTAGATGTGACCATCTTTGATCCTGACGAAAGTCTCAGGCGAAAACACTACGAATTCATTCTTGTACTTCAACTTATATTTGGCTGAGCTTTGTTGATAGATTTCTTGTAGCGAGAGACTACTCCTTATGAGTGTCTTAAACGTAAGATTGACAAGGTATGAATTGCCATAGTTGATCTGATCAATTACATATTGATAAGGTATTTTGAACTCTTCTTTCGTCAGGGGAAATTTCTCAAAACTAAATGACTGGTTGGCTTTAGGTTTTTCATTAGAATGAAAATCGAATATCAGTTCGTCATTCATTTCTGATAGGGGACGTACCCAACATTGATCACCCAAGAAATCTGTAAAGAAGAAAAATGGAGTGCCGGCTTTCCCTAGGCGATTGATCTCTGCTATGGCGCTTCTCTTGTCAAACATCTTCTTTTCTTCCGGTGATTCTTCGGAATGTTTTTTTCTCAAACTCCCAAAAGAAGCGGAATTGACCCAATAGGAATCCGTAAATCAACAATATGATATTGTAAACAGGGAAGATGAGGATATAATAAATGATGGAGAACCAGACGTTTTGTTCTCCTTCGGCGGTGAAATACCCAACTATTGGTTCTCTGAGGAAAAGAACAGTGAATCCTGTACAGGCAAATGCGATCAGAATAAGAACGACTTGAAAAGCGTTCTTAAGTTTCCATCTTTCTTGAAGCCTGTTAATCCAACTCATTGATTATCCCGGTGAATTCGTCCCAATTTGGTTTGCAATTGACCTCCATCAAGTCCTTGCGGACAGGATGAACAAACTTAATGGCAAAGGCATGTAAATGGATGCTTTTGTCTGGATTTGGTTTCGGGAATCCATATTTCAGATCTCCGGCTATTGGGCATTTCATGCTGGACAATTGCACCCGTATTTGATGTGCACGACCTGTCTTGGGCAGTACTTTGAGCAGTGATAAGTCGTTTTCACGCGCTAGAAGCGTATAGTCAAGTTCTGCACGCTTCGCAGTGCCCTTAGCTTTGGTGAAAGCTTTTACCGTATTGTTTTTACCGTTTTTCTCAAGCCAGTGCACCAACTTGCCGCTTTCTTGTGGAGGTTTTCCTCCTACCGCGGCTAGATATGTCTTAGTTATGTCATCTTCTCTGAACAATTTGTTCATTCGCTCAAGCGCCTTAGAAGTTCTCGCAAAAATGGTAATGCCACTCACAGGTCTATCCAATCGATGGCAAGGGTGTAGGAATACCTCTCCTGGTTTATTGTATTTTTCTTTGATATATGCTCTGCCCCAGTCAGTGATAGTCTTGTCCCCTGTCTTATCTCCCTGCACCAACCATCCTGCGGGTTTGTTTAGAATCAGCAGATGATTGTCTTCATAAAGTACAGAAGGACTTGTCATACTTTAAAATTCACTGATAAAGTGGAAATCCACCTCCGGGAAGTTGTCCTGGACCATTTGCAACCAAGCTTTGGACTCTGCCATGAATACCAGTTTGCCTTCTTTGTCTTTGGCTATATGGCGATGTTTATCTTTGATAAATGCATCAAGCTTGGATTCATCCTTGGCACTGATCCAGCATGCTTTGTAGATGCTAACGCCATCAAATCTGGCCTTGGCATTGTATTCATTGAGGAGTCTGTGCTGCAGTACTTCAAACTGTAGTGCGCCCACCGTGCCCACTACTTTTCGTGCACCCATTTCAAAAGTAAATAACTGCGCCACACCTTCGTCCATGAGTTGATTGAGTCCTTTCTCCAGCTGCTTGGACTTCATAGCATCCATATTGATGACCTCTCTAAATAGTTCTGGCGAGAATGAAGGAATGCCTTTGTAGAGGCCCTTTTCTCCTTCGTTGAGGGTGTCCCCAATTTTCAAATTCCCTGTATCATATAGCCCGATGATATCTCCTGGGTAGGCTTCATCTACCGTTTCTTTTTGCTGGGCCATAAATGCCGTGGCATTGGAGAATCGGAAGTTCTTTTCAGATCTGACATGATAATAGTTCTGTCCCCTGTGGAATGTGCCTGAGCAGATTCTCGCGAATGCTATTCTGTTTCTGTGTTTCGGATCCATGTTGGCATGGATCTTAAATATGAATCCGGAAAACTTCTTTTCATTAGGGACAATTACACGCTCCTCTGTTTCGCGAGGCACAGGAGGAGGAGCTATCTGTATAAAGCAGTCGAGTAGTTCGCGTACTCCAAAATTATTGACCGCACTTCCGAAAAACACAGGAGCTACTTCACCGTTGAGGTATTTTTCTACGTCTAGCGGATCATATACACCATTGACAAGTTCTATCTCCTCACGAAGCTCTTCCACTGCTGAGGCAGGCAGATGCTTGTCTAATTCTGGATCATCAATTCCTTTAATTTCAACCAGATCAGTGACTTTCTTAGTCTTGCTTGGTTCGTAGAGGTTGAGATTGTTTTCGTAGATATTGAAGACTCCTCGCAGTGATTTTCCCATACCAATGGGCCAACTCATAGGGCGTACGTTGATGCCTAGCTTTTCTTCTATTTCGTCAAGCAGGGCAAAGGCATCTTGGCCTTCTCTATCTAGTTTATTTATAAAGCAAAGCACTGGAGTGTTACGCATCCGGCACACTTCCATGAGCTTCTCAGTCTGCTTCTCCACGCCTTTCACACAGTCTATGACCATAATCACTGAATCCACCGCGGTGAGTGTTCTGTAAGTATCTTCCGCGAAATCTTCATGACCCGGAGTATCGAGAATGTTGATTTTGAGGTCTTTGTAGTCAAATCCCATCACTGAAGTGGCCACAGAGATACCACGTTGTTTCTCTATCTCCATCCAGTCAGAGCGAGTGCCTACATCTATTTTATTGGACTTGACAGCCCCTGCAGTCTGAATGGCACCACCAAATAAGAGTAGTTTTTCCGTAAGGGTTGTTTTTCCAGCATCAGGGTGAGCAATGATGCCAAATGTTCGGCGTTTCTGGATTTCTTGTTCGAGCGTCATACTTTCAATGAATGTGGCGCAAAATTACTTTTTTTAGGATCGTCAAAAAAGGTAAATTGGCTTTCTAATCAATGCTGGTTTACGATGAAAAAAATTCAATGGGGTTTGTTAGTACTCTCAATTTTTTTGACAGGTTTTTTTACCGGTTTTGCCTATGTTAAAAAAATCGATCGAAAATATGTGCTTGAACGAGAAGCTATGCGATTGGAAATTGAATTAAACGAATGCCAAAATGACTAAAACTCAAAAAAGGACTTTAGTCATTACGCTTATAGTTATGCCTTTAGCAAGTTGGATTTGGGCTAACATTGAAGCAAATAAGTATGAGATGATAACATCTAAAATTTCCGAATTGAAAGATAAAATTGAAAAGTGTCAATAAGCAAAATGGCTAAACCTTACCGTTACTTTATGTACTTCATGATTGGAGTATTGATCTACTTCATCATGGATGGTGACAACAATCCGGAGCGTATGAACAAGATCCATGAATTGGCACCAGCCCTAATTATAGGTGCGGTGGTGTTGATGATGATCGCTCGATATTTTATATCCAAGCAAAAAAATAACGAAGGAGAGTAACAAAAAAGACCTGATGCACAGCATCAGGCCTTCATTTCTTGGATAAGTTTCTCTTGGACTAGCTGTGCGAAACTTTCAGTTCTTTACTCAAGTTGTTACCACAGTAAGTACACTTATAGTCTTTGCGGATCAAGCCATCTTTGTCATCAGTAGGTTCTTCGATCACCTCTTCTTTGACTTCCCTCATAGTTCGATAGTGACAATCATCGCAGATAAGCGCATGAAATAGCATATCATATTTTTCTACTACCTTCTCGCCAGTCACTTCATCTAACCAAATATCATAATCTGCTATATGGTTGTCTTCTTCGTCTATCATGGCTTGAGTCATGAATTCGTCTTCCTCATCCTCGTTGAGTAATCTCATTGGATTGCCGCTGCTAGACTTCATTGGCTTAAAGCGAATTTTGTCAAGGCGCTTTTCCAGAATGAACGGATAGTAATATTTGACGATTGCCCATAAGGCATATCCTACCGCTGTTCCGATAATGATCGAAAAGAAGCCAGCACCAAACAAATGGTACATCGCAGCTTTCCCAATCCAGTCAATAATCGAAAAGAAGCAAAAGAAGATTACTCCAATAGCGATAAACCGAGTGGACATCTCGAAGTATGCTGTTTCATTTCCAGAGGCGAAAATGAATTTCTGTGTACGCTTACCTTTAGTCGCTAATAACACGAAATAAGTCAGCGTGATCAATAATGCAATGGCAAAAAAGACGATTCCGATTTGTGGAAAGTAATCTAGCCATTCAGGAATTTTATTTCTCATGATCGTTTAGTTAGAAAGTAGTTTTGGTTGATAAGGTTAAGTTAAAAAAAGCCCCGTTCATTAGAAGCTATTTTTCGAATAAATGTCATTTTGGGATCAATAATTGTCTGAAGGACTGACCGGTTTTTTCTTGAGTCATCGCTGATTAAGATGGAGTTTATGACAATGTGTCACAAAAATACTGTCATAAAAGTGTCAATCTAGTGTTGGCACAACCATTGATTAAGGGAAAAATGTAAATAGAAAATTCAAGACACTTAATTATAAAATAAACACACAATGGGAAAAATTATCGGTATTGACTTAGGTACTACCAACTCCTGCGTGGCGGTAATGGAAGGAAATGAGCCTGTAGTCATTCAAAACAGCGAAGGACGCAGAACCACACCTTCAATCGTGGCGTTTTTGGACAATGGCAATGGAGAACGTAAAGTTGGAGACCCAGCTAAGCGTCAGGCTATCACCAATCCTCAAAATACTATCAGTTCTGTAAAGAGATTCATGGGTAAGAAGTTCTCGGAAGTTTCTGAAGAGAAGAAGAACGTTTCTTATGGTCTGGAAGCAGGTTCTAATGATACTGTGAGAGTGAAAATAGGGGACAGAAACTACACTCCTCAAGAACTATCTGCTATGATCCTTCAGAAAATGAAGTCTACAGCGGAAGATTTCTTAGGACAGGAAGTGACAGAAGCAGTAGTCACTGTACCTGCTTACTTCAATGATGCTGAGCGTCAAGCGACTAAAGAAGCTGGCCAGATCGCTGGATTGGAAGTCAAGAGAATCATCAATGAGCCAACAGCTGCGGCATTGGCTTATGGATTGGACAAGAAAAATGCAGATATGAAGATCGCAGTGTATGACCTTGGTGGTGGTACATTTGATATCTCTGTATTAGAGTTGGGCGATGGCGTATTCGAAGTAAAATCTACCAATGGTGATGTGCACCTAGGTGGTGACGATTTTGATGGCGTGATTATTCAATGGTTGGCTGACGAATTCAAGAATGACGAAGGTCTTGACCTTAGGAAAGATCCAATGGCACTTCAGCGCCTTAAAGAAGCTGCAGAGAAAGCGAAAATTGAGCTTTCTTCTTCATCTTCTACGGAGATCAACTTGCCTTATATCATGCCTGTGGATGGTGTGCCAAAGCACTTGGTTCGTACCTTATCTAGAAGCAAGTTTGAGCAGTTGAGCGAAGACCTGATACGCAGATCTATGGAGCCTTGTAGAAAAGCTTTGAGTGATGCTGGACTTTCTGCATCTGATATTGATGAGGTTATCTTAGTAGGAGGATCAACTCGTATACCTAAGATCGTTGAGGAAGTAGAGAAGTTTTTCGGTAAGAAACCATCTAAAGGTGTGAATCCTGATGAAGTAGTGGCTATCGGTGCTGCGATACAAGGTGGTGTATTGACTGGAGAGGTAAAAGATGTGCTTCTTTTGGATGTGACTCCACTATCTCTAGGTATCGAGACCATGGGAGGTGTGATGACAAAGTTGATTGAGTCTAACACAACCATTCCTTCTAAGAAATCTGAGACGTTCTCTACTGCCGCTGACAATCAGCCTTCTGTGGAAATCCACGTGTTGCAAGGTGAGCGTCCAATGGCTAAGGACAACAGAACGATCGGTAGATTCCACTTGGACGGTATTCCACCAGCACCAAGAGGAGTGCCTCAAATTGAAGTGACTTTCGATATAGATGCTAATGGTATCATGAACGTATCTGCAAAGGACAAAGGCACTAACAAAGAGCAAAAAATCAGAATCGAAGCTTCTTCAGGATTGACTGATGAGGAAATCGAGAAAATGAAGCAAGAGGCCACTGCCAATGCGGAGGCTGATAAGCAAGCTAAAGAGAAGGTAGAAAAAGTGAACCAGGCTGATTCATTGATTTTCCAAACAGAAAGTCAATTGAAAGAGTATGGTGACAAACTATCTGATGCAAACAAAACTGCAATTGATGGAGCTTTGACTAAACTAAAGGAGTCTCATGCTGCTCAGGACATTGCTGGAATTGATGCCGGCATGGAAGCGTTGAATGCTGCATGGCAAGCTGCTTCTCAGGAAATCTACGCTGCACAGCAAGCTGCAGGTGGAGCTGATGCCGCTCAAGGTGCTGACCCAACTGGAGGAGCACAGCCAGAAGGTGAGGCTGATTCAGACGTATCTGATGTTGAGTTTGAAGAAGTAGAAGAAGAGAAGAAGTAATTGGGCTCGTGGGCTGTTAGGTAGTTGGGTTTTTGGGTCTTAGGATTTTGGGAATTTGATGCCACCAAGCTTACGCGCTTACCTAAGTTATATAAATAAAAACCCTCCTCGCTATTGCGAGGAGGGTTTTTTAGTATCATAATACCCAACCGAGAATGGGTAAACTAAGAGTCCTATTCTTTGTCCGGTCGATTTTCTATATAATCCAAGAGTGAAATTTAATTATGAATGTGGAGGCACTCATGTCGTGACCTTAACTTGTCAAAGCGTCTTCATCCAATCGATCATTATTTTTGACCAGTTAGCGAGGTTGCCTCTGTCTTCTGCCAATCCGAAACCATGGCCACCGATAGGGTAGATATGCATCTCTACAGGTATGCTTTGGCTTTTCAACCCTTCGTAGAACCTAAGACTATTTTCCACAGGCACAGCTCCGTCATCAGTAGTGTGGATGAGAAAGGTGGGTGGTGTGTTTGGTGTTATTTGTAATTCGCTGGAATACATTTTCACCAGTTCGGCAGTGGGATTTTGGCCTAGGAGGTTATTTCTGGAACCCATATGCGTAATTGAGGTATCCATGGAGATTACCGGATATATCAATGCCATAAAATTGGGCTTAGAATTGGGATCTGAGTCGGAGTGAGTACCTAGTGTAGAGGCCAGATGTCCTCCGGCAGAGAATCCAATTACCCCAATTTGCTTAGTATTGATGTTCCATTTGGAGGCATTCTTTCTTACGGTTTTCATGGCTTCTTGAGCATCCATCAATGCCGACTTGTGAGGAACAATATTGCTTTTGGATTTAGGCAATCTATTTTTCAATACTATTCCGGCTATGCCATGTGCGTTTAGGAGTTTGGCGACATCAGTCCCTTCACGCTCGTAGGATAAAAGTGCATAGCCGCCACCAGGGCATATCAATGCAGCTTGTCCAGTGGCAAGTTCTTTCGGAGGAAGGAATACCTCTATTGTCGGATTTTGAACATTAGAAATGCGCAATATGTCGGTAGTTTCTTGGATTTCTGATTCCTCTGTCGGTCGCTGATTGGGGATCTCATTTGGCCAAATGGGCATTAGGATGGTTTGAGCATCAAGAGGGATACTTGTCATAGCGATCAGTAATATAGTTATGAGTTTCATTTAGGGCTTGTGGGTTTGTTTGTGCGCATCCCTAATTTACATGGAAATCAATTGAATCAGCGAACAAATAGAAAATGGCAATTTATGATTTCAGTGCAATAACCTTTGGTGGATTTTCAATATACCTCATCTTTCTTCTACCTTCGTGGATTCATTTTTAAGGTTATGCGACAAAGACTATTACGGGAAGGAGCAAATGAGCTTTCATACGAGATTCGTGGGATCGTAAAAAAGGCCGAGCAATTGGAGGCATTGGGTTATTCCATTCTATGGGAAAACATTGGTGACCCAATTCAAAAGAACCATAAGTTGCCAGAGTGGATGAAGGATATCATCTCAGGATTGCTGTATGAAGACGGCACGTATGGTTACAGTCATTCGAAGGGCGTGTTGGAGACAAGAGAATTCTTAGCAGAGCTAAACAACCAAAGAGGCGGTACGCAGATCAATGCTCAAGACATCACATTTTTTAATGGTCTAGGGGACGCCATACAAAAGATATATCAATACTTATTGCCCACTTCCAGAGTAATAGGACCTTCTCCCGCTTATTCTACACACTCTTCTGCAGAGGCCGCACATGCCAATCATACGCCGATTACTTATAAGCTGGATCCAGATAATTCTTGGTATCCGGATTTGGTTGATCTGGAAAACAAGGTGAAATTCAACCCTAGCATAGTTGGCATTCTTATAATCAATCCAGATAACCCAACGGGTATGGTTTACCCTAAGGATATACTGGAAGAAATGGTGAGAATCGCTAGGGATTATAACCTCTTCTTGATTTGTGACGAGATCTATATGAATATAGTGTACAATGGTGCAGATACTTGTACAATTGCAGAAGTCATTGGAGATGTACCAGCTATTTCGCTAAAAGGTATATCCAAAGAGTTTCCATGGCCGGGCGCCCGCTGCGGTTGGGCTGAGTATTACAACCGATCTAGCGATGCTGAATTTACGAGACTCTGCGAGACCATAGATAATGCAAAAATGATTGAGGTGAGCTCAACCAAGCTACCACAGGTATCCATTCCAAGGATTATGCAAGATCCTCGGTACGCAGATTTTATCGAGACGACCAAAAGGAAGATTGAGAAAAGGAGCGCCTACCTCTATGAGGTGTTTAAGGATGTACCTTATGTTAAGTTTAATCAGACGAATGGTGCATTTTATAATACCATGATTTTTGAGCCTGGTGTGTTAAATGAACAACAAGAATTGAAGATTGGTGATGAAAATGTCCGACTGCTATTAGACCAATGGCTTGATGATGACACGATGACTTTGGATAAGCGCTTTGTTTATTATTTACTAGCCGCCAAGAATGTTTGCATTGTACCTATTTCTTCTTTTGCATCTGACCTATTAGGGTTTCGTATCACATTACTCGAAGAGAATGACGAGATCATCAAGGAAACTTTTGAACGCATCAAAGAAGGTGTGATGGAATTCTGCCAATCGGCTTAATCCTCAATGAAGTCATGCCGTAGGCATCTTGGCGATATTGTAGAAAGTGTTGATGCCAGGACTCCTTCGGAGTGACTTTAGGCATGGAGTTTTACTTTAGGCTTATTTATCCTCAATGAAGTCCATTCTGTAGGCATCTTGGCGATATTGTGGAACGTGATAACGCCAAGACTCCTGCGGAGTGACTGTAGGGGTGGAGTTTTATTCTAGGCTTACTTATCCTCAAAGAAGTCATGCCGTAGGCATCTTAGCGATATTGTGGAACGTGATAATGCCAAGACTCCTGCGGAGTGACTGTAGGGGTGGAGTTTTATTCTAAGCTTATTTATCCTCAATGAAGTCATGCCGCAGGCATCTTGGGGAAATTGTAGAAAGTGCTGATGCCAAGACTCCTTCGGAGTGACTTTAGGCATGGAGTTATAATGTAAGCTTATTATACTCAGAGAAGTCATGCCGAAGACATCTTGGGATATTGTAGAAAGTGCTGATGCCAAGACTCCTAAGGAGTGACTGTTGGGGTGGAGTTTTAGCGTAAGCTTATTATCCTCAATGAAGTCATGCCGCAGGCACCTTAGCGATAATGCAGAGAGTTATGGCGTTGAGACCCTTGTGAAGTGGTCGCTAGGGAGAAATAACTTTCTACACTCGCATTATAAAGTAGCGACGTATACTCAGTTATTAACGAGAAGTACGTTCAAAATCAGGAGGCCAATCCATGATGTCTTGATTTAGAAACCTCCAATCAGCATTAGTTGATTCAATCAATTCAATCTTCAATTCCCTACGCCAATCCTTGATTTCCTTTTCTCTTTCGATAGCGTGAATCGGTTTTTTAAACTTCTCGAAATATACCAGTTGGTAGCAGTAGTATCGTCCTGCAAATGTCTTTGCGTTTCCTCGATTCAAGAAGTGTTCGACTATTCTTTGTTCTAAATGATTAGTCATGCCGGTGTAAAGAACCGTCTTGCTAGGATTGGTAGTTATATAGGTGAAGTAGTCTCTAAATGGCAATGCTGAAAGTTTGTTAAACCTTTAATTTAATGGTGCCGAATCACATTACCAATTTATGTAATATTAAAGTTCTGATGCCAAGACTCCTGCGGAGGGAGTTCAGGGATGGAGTTTTAATTTCGGCTTACTTATCCTCAATGAAGTCATGCCGCAGGCATCTTGGAATATAGTGGAAAGTGCTGATGCCAAGACTCCTACGGAGTGACTGTGGGCGTGGAGTTTTAGTGTAAGCTTGTTATCCTCAATGAAGTCATGCCGTAGGCATCTTGGGGATCTTGTGGAAAGTACTGAAGTCAAGACTCCTGCGGAGTGACTCTTCCTTATCAATCAAAGATGACTGTCTTATTCTGATGAACTAGTGCTTTGCGCTGGAGATGCGTCCATATGCCTCTTGAGAGTACGATTTTCTCAAGATCTTTTCCTTTTCGAATAAGGTCTTCCACTGTGTCTTTGTGGCTGATTTTTACTACGTCTTGCTCTAAAATCGGTCCTGCGTCAAGGTCAGCCGTTACATAGTGACTCGTAGCACCTATGATCTTGACCCCTCTCTCATGTGCCCGGTGGTATGGTTTAGCTCCAGCAAAGGCAGGCAAGAAACTATGATGGATGTTGATGATTCTATTAGGATAAGCTTTGATGAAGTCATCGCTTAGTATCTGCATATACCTGGCCAGAATAAGGAAATCTATCTCCAACTCAGCGAGAAGTTGACGCTGTGCTTGTTCCACCTCCACTTTGTTGTTTTTATTCATTTCGAAATAGTAGAATGGCACATCGAACCGATCTGCTATTTCTTTATGTATCTGATGATTGGAGATGATAGCCGGGATTTCTATCTGCCATTCTCCCGAAAAATGCCTTGCCAATATATCGTACAAGCAATGAGAGGCCTTGGATACAAATACAGCCATCCGCGGTTTCTTTTCGGTGAAATGGAGATTCCAGTTCATATCAACCTTTGATGCTATTTCTCGAGCGAAGATTTCGCTGATCTGATCTTTAGGAATATCAAAGCTCTCCAATTCCCATTCTATGCGCATGAAAAACATCTCTTCGTTTTTCTCCACGTGTTCGTCTAGATCCACAATGTTTCCTTTGTGTTCGTAGAGAAAGTTGGTAATCGTATTGATCAGTCCTTTGCGGTCTGAGCAATGTATCAGTAAGATGGCGTTGTTTTTCATGCCCTTTTAAGATTTAAAATGATATTTGGGGCTGTTGTTTTGGGTTAACAAATTTAGTCCGTTTCACAAGCTTGGCAACTTCCAATGATACTTAGCTGCCAATCCGCGAAAAACAATGATGATCGAACAAGTAATAATCACATTGATCATTCTATTAGCTTCAAGCGCATCTAGCAAGACATAGATCAACCCTCCGAAAAGGCAAGTCAAGGCATAGATTTCCTTACGGAATATTAAGGGAATTTCATTGCAAACTATATCTCTTGTCACGCCTCCAAATACCGCCGAGACCATCCCCATCATGATAGCAATAGTGGGAGATATGCCAATGTTGAGTGCCTTTTGTATTCCCAATACTGTAAATACAGCTATGCCAATGGTGTCAAAGAGGAAGAATGTTTTTCTGAGTTTCAGTACTGCGCTCCCAAATAACAGGGCACTGATAATACCAATAACAATCATGATCAAGTATGTCAGATCAGTCATCCACGCTACGGGAGTACTGCCCATCAAAAGATCGCGAAGTGTTCCACCGCCGAGTGCGGTAATGAAAGCGACAGCCGAAATGCCAAAAAGGTCTAACTGTTTTCCTTTGGCAGTCAATGCACCACTTATGGCGAAAACCATGGTGCCGAGTAAATCAATGAAGTAGAGGATGGTCATAAAATGGACTACTTATGGATTGGATATCACTTCAAAGTTACGCGTAAAGTCATTGCCCAACTCATCTACTATCTTCAGGGTATAAGTGCCTTTATTGACGCTCACCGGCATGCGGTGTTGTCCTTCGGTCGACCCGAGATAGGCAGCGTTGAGGTGCCAATAAATCTTGGTATTGGTTTGGGTATGAGCTGCTTCTAAGATTAGCTCACTCATGCTCCCTGATAGTTCTTTAGGGATGAAAATTTGAGCATTTTCAGCAGGGTACGTGACTTCCAATTGATGTTCTCGGCTTTGCAGACAAAGTGGATGCATTGTTGGCCGACCTGTATAGGAAGCATTTCGTTTGGCATAATATGTGGCCATACTTGGTGGCATAATGAAAAGGCTTGTGTCCTGCATTTCGTTGGCAGGATAGCAGGATTTACTTACTTCATATACTCCTTGTTGATCGAGAAAGAAACGTTGATGATAAGTACAAAGGCCGCTCTTTTCAGCATTTTTTCCTAGGCTCATCTGTTCCGTTTCTGGACAATGGTCATTGGCGAGCATGCCCGATTTTTCACAAACAGTGTGTACACGACCCATTGGCTCTAGATCAGCCAGCCAGCCTGATTGATAATTGGACAGCCGAATAAGATCATTAAGGATTGGGCCGGCAGAGCCCGCTCCAGTGAGGCCAGCCCGACCTTCTCCATCGGCATTGCCAACCCAAACTGCCACGAGTACAGAGCCATTGAGGCCAATTGCCCATGCATCTTTGAAACCAAAGCTGGTGCCGGTTTTCCATGCGATTTTCTGACTGGATGAGAAGTTTTGCCAGTACTGATTTCGTCCGGCCCGTTTGAGGTCGGTCATTGCCTGAAACGTATGGAAAACATTAATCTCCTCATTGTCCAGATCAGGAAGAATTTTGTGGTTAGGGAAGTTGCCAATCTCTAGGTTGTCTTGCATGGCGAGTCTTCGGTATAGACTGAAATACACCTGAGCCAATTCCCAAAGTTTCACCTCTGCACCACCGAGGATCAAGGTCATGCCATAGTGGCCTGGGGCGTTATTTATAGTAGTGATTCTTTTGTTTTGGAGTTGCTGATGGAAGCGCTCATATCCATAGGATTTGATAAGATGTACGAAAGGAATATTTAATGATCGAGCTAGTGCTTCACTAGCTTTGATCACGCCCTCATAGCCATGATCAAAGTTTTTGGGCGAATAGCCATTGAAGTAACTTGGAACGTCTGGCAAGAGTGATTCAGGTAAAATAAGACCAGCGTCTAATGCATCCACGTACAGCAATGGTTTGAGAATACTGCCAGAGCTTCTTGGTCGCCTTATCACATCTACTTGATAGCTATCTGAGGAGCGATCGTCAGTATTGCCTACATAAGCCAATACATCTGCTGACTTAAGATCCACGACAAGAATCGAGAGGTTGTCTACGCCATTTGACCGGAAAGAATTGTGGTATCGACTGGCAGTTTCGTTCGCTTTGGTTTGCCAAAAGGGGGAAAGAGTGGTGGTCATTTGTTGGCCTTCCTTTTCTTTCGCTAATGTGCTGAGAAGATGTGGCGCATGTCTTGGTAGGTTTTGCGGTTTCAGAGGGAGTGATTCACTGACGCTTAGTTGATACTCTAGGCTATCGATGATTTCATGTGCTAGGAGTTTTCTCAAAAGAAAGTTCCTTTTGGCTAGTAGACGATCTGACGCTTTACCAGGAAAAATGCCTGAAGGGTTGTTTGGCAAGACTGCTAGGGTGGCACTCTCTGACCAACTGAGCTGATGTGCCGGTCGTCCATAATAGCGCCATGCGGCAGCATCTATGCCCACCACATTTCCTCCGAAAGGAGCCAAAGAGGCATAGTGACGAAGCAATTCTTCTTTGGAATAATAGAGGTCGAGTCTAAGTGCATGTACGGCTTCCTTGATTTTTTGCGCAAGCGTACGTTGCTCTCCGTAGAGCATCCGAGATAGCTGCATGGTAAGGGTGCTCGCACCACTTATGATTTTGTTGGCAGCAAGATTTTGCCCAAATGCCCGGGCCACTGAAATAGGGTTGATTCCAATGTGCCAATAAAAATATTCATCTTCAAAGAGCACGATAGATTGAGCCAATTTGCTAGGGACAGAGTCAGTGAGTGGAAAACGCCATTGACCATCTGTGGCTATGGAAGCACCCAGTAAATCACCTTCACGATCAAAAATAACCGTGCTAGTCGGGTATTTTGGAATACTCACTGGCATGAGCAGCCCTACCAACGGCACCAGTAAAATTGTCCAAAGAAGCTGTTTTCTCTTCAGCTTAACTACCATGTACTATTGGTTCACTACGTAGACCCATCGACCAGCTTTTTTCGCTCCCACTGAGGCTTTGTACATCGCTTCCACTTGTGCGCCTGGCAGATAATACCTGCCTGGATAGGCAGCAGTGACAGTCATTCGAAAGCTTTTGGATTGGTTGCTACCAAGATCGAAATAGGTATTGACTCGATCATCTTGAATGTCTTGAAAATCGAAATCACTCGAGCCATCAGAAGCTATATCTGCCAAACGATCATTTTGAATCTCCCAACCGGACGGAATGATTTGCGTAAGCGCAATATCCTTAATGGCGCCCAAGTTGGATGAGTTGGTGATGGTAAGCATGATTTCAAAAGAACTACCCAAAGGCAAACTGTCCACTTTCAAAGCCCGACCATTAGTGCTGAGGTATTGCACATTGCAACTGAGGTCAGATTGGAAGACCGGTTCATCTCCAGCTTTTGGTATACCGGTGACATTTAGGGTTGCGAATAAGGTGCCTGTTCCCTTATTTTCGATTTTGAGATCAGCGAGACTTTTTTCCGGCAGGGAAATTTGATGAATGGCATCCTTGAATTCCACTGAAGTGGAAGTGCCACTATGAGTAAGCAGCGACTTGGAGCCATCCTGCGTCTGATTTACAGAGATGAATTTACCAATAGCTAACAGAGCATATGCAGTCGTTTGAGTACTCAGCCATGTGTCTGATGAGAGCTTTTCGGAGAGTTCTTGAATGATTTTGAACGCTTCGGTTTGGTTGTCTAAATAGACATAGGTCTCCGCCAGCATCGCCAAATCGCGGGTAAACGATCCATACGAATAGTAGTAATAATTGCTCGACGATTGCTTGAGACTGCTGCGTGCTCTGTCTTTGAGCAACGACCTGGCGGCCTCTTGCTGGCCGATTACCGCATAAGCCGCAGCTAATTTCTGCATGGTTTGAATACTGTTGCCTGTGGTATTTCTCAGCCTGTTCATGGCACTCAGGTCTGCATTGCCCGAGAGGGCAAGCGCAAAAAGTCGATAGGCTTGGATGAGATCATCTTGGCGGTAGCGATCATCGTTGGATTTGCTCCACTTTCTGGCTTGGTTAGATTGGAAACTCAAGAGCTTTTGCATCAAATCACTGTTGACTTGATACCCTGCCTTCTGTGCTTCCACCAAAAAGTGAAATGCGTAGTTAGTTCCCCAACTATTGTAGCTACTATTTCCAGGCCAGTAGGCAAGACCCCCATCAGCAGTTTGGAACTTTTGAATTTTGGCAATGGCAGACTTAATATTGGAGACAATCTGCACCTCTTGTTCTACACTCACGTTGGTAATTTTTTTGAGGAATAGCTGCGGGAATATCGATGAAACTGTCTGCTCAATACATCCATGAGGATACCTAATCAGGTACTGAAGTCTACTTGAAAGATTGATTGGAGGGATGCTCGCCAGTTCCAGGGTGACATTGTTGGTGCCGGCTATTCCAAAGGATTTCAGACTGGTTGCTTTACTTTGTCCTGGTTGTAGCGTGATGAGTTCCACTAAAGTCTGTGGAGCATTTGGCGCGCGCGAGGTAATGTTTATTTCATGGGTGGCTTGCTCGCTTCCAGAGCTTGCTTTGATCACGATCTTGCCAGCTCCTAATTGATCCGCAACCTCTAGATCGAAATACGAAGTTGTGGTTTCTCCCGTAAGGACAATTGATTTTTTAGCAGCATTTGCAAGCTTCAATACACCGCTTGTTTCTACTGTGATCTGTGCATTTTTCAAACTTTCTTCAAAGCGAAAGACATTCACAGGCATACTGATTTTTTCTCCTGGGCCTACTACACGAGGCATGGTGCCAAGTACCATCAATGGTTGGATTACTGGCGTGGCTTTGCTTGTATTGCCATATGCACCATCCAGCTGACCTACTACCATAGTGCGAACCGAACCAATATACTGTGGCATTTTGATGACATGGTCAGCACTTTCACCGGCGTTTAGATAGAAAGGCCCGATGAACTTCACCACAGGTTTGAAACGGTTATCTTCTTTTTTGTCTTCATCCGACAATCCGCCATCTCCACCACCCACAGCGAGGAGGCGCTCTAACCGGCCTCCATAGGCACCGATCACATGATCATATAGATCCCAAGTTTTCACACCGATGGCTTCTTTCTTGAAGAAGTGTGACCAAGGGTCTGGGGTAGCAAAATTGGTCAAGTCGAGTAGTCCTTCATCTACCATGGCCACTGTGTAGGACATAGGCTTGCCGTTGGTTTCCCTTACGGTAATATTGACAGGAGATTCAGGAGCGAGTTTGTCTGCCATCTCCAAGACTGGCTCTAGTTTGGTATCAGGATCATAGACATTGATCGGAGCAATTCCATAAAGGCGAATCGGAAGATCGTTGGAAGTCTGTCCGTGGGGTTGAATAAGTGAGACGTGTACATAGACATTTGGTGCCATGTCGGGAGTTGCATCAAGTTGGATAGTTGTCCATTCTTTCTCGGTTTTCACCCAAAAACTCTGGAGGACTTTGCTGCCATTTTCCACTGATACCAATGCCTGACCTGTTTTGCTTCCTTTCAAGGTAAGCTGGATTTTCTCTCCTGTTTTGTAGTCTGTTTTGTCAGTGTTCACTTCGAGCAAGTTGGCGCCCATGGTATTTTCGTCAGATCCATACCAAGAAGTGTAAAGGATTTGGCTAGTGCTATGACCTGAGACAGGATCTTTGATCACGGCAATGTAGCGACCCCAATTTGGACTTTTGATGGTAAATGATAGCTGTGCTTTTCCTGCCACCGTATTGAATCGTTGTGATTTGACTAGCGTGGCGTAAGAAGAGGAATTGTAGTTGGCATTGTCATAAGCGGACTGGTCCCACCACCATCTCCATGAGAGTTTGTAGAGTTTGAATTCCAATTTTTCGCGAGAGACAGGTGTGCCTTCATCTGATAAAGAAATGACCGAGATGGTCTGCTTCGCATCTCGTTCTATGCGGTTGCCACGAGAGGCAGTAGGCACATTCATCCCAACGAAATGCTTATACGGTAGGTAGGTTGTCTTCTTGGTATTGATGCTAAAACCTCCACCAGGCTCAAATACTTTGGTGCTTAGATTCACTGCCAAAGCACCCGGGGAGTTGGGTTTGGAGGGAAGTTTAAGGTTGATCTTGGCCTTGCCTGATGCATCGAGCTGTCCTGAGAAGACTTGCTTTGGATCTTGATAAAAAGACTTCCCTCGATCATCAAATTCATATTGTGCAAAGCCTGTAAAAGTTGTCTTTTGAGCAGAGAGGCGAACTTCACTTTCGGCTTTCAATCCACCTGCACTTAGTCCTGTCAACCATTTTGCGTCAAGCGAAGTGGACATAGAGCTATTGCTAGCAGTAAGCTTATCCGTTCCAAAATCCACCTCGATTTTTAGGCGATTAGGTTTTACTGTTTCTATTTTGAGTGTTTTTGAGAATCTGCTATTGCCAACCTTATAGACAGCTCTCCAGTTTCCCGTTTGATCATCCTTGCTGGTTTGGAGGGTGGTGGTATAGAGTCTGCGCACATGGTTTGTGAGAACTTGCCGAGTGGTCACATTGCCTTTCGGATCACGCAGTTCGACTACTACAGGGTAATCGATTGGCAATTCGTTTTTGTCGTCCTCCAGTATAAAGCTCAAAAAGATGTCATCACCAGGTCTCCAAACACCACGTTCTCCATAAATAAACCCCTTGATGCCACCTTTTACTTTGGTGCCAGATACATCGAAGTTGCTCATGGATAACGCACTATTGTCATCTAGTTTGAGATAGGATTTTTGGCCATTTTTTTCTGCTATTATCAAGAATGGGCGTGCACTTGGAGTGAAACTAAAACTGCCATTTTGATCAGAAACACCTTCAGATAAGTTCTGAAGTTGGTAATCATATACAGTGATGTTGGCAGCTATTGGCTGAGCAGTTATCATATCAGTGGCGAATACGAGCATGCTGTTATCCGCACCTATTTTCGAAATCAAACCAATATCAGAGGCCAGCAGGTTGGTGGTGACAAATCGGCCAGAGTGGTAGTAGGAGACATGGCAAGGGTTTTCGCGTTGACGCCAAGTATAGCCTGCTGGATATCTATTGTTGAAGGGAGAACCCCAAGAGTTGAATCCGTCTGGCTGTGAAATACTCCAGTCATTTTCCGCATCCGTTTCGTCAGTAGGTTCGAAAGTGGCGTCACAGGGATAGTTGGTGTCACTCGGATCAAAGCCAATTCTGATTTGGTATAGTGCACCTTTTTCTCCCGCGATCAAATCCGAGAGATCCAAAGTGTATCGCCCCCAGCTACCGAGGTTAGCATTGGAAGCACTCAGGTCTACTTTTTTCCTAAGTACCAACTTACCGACTCTCTGTGTTTGCTCGTTTCCAGCCAAAGTGTTTGTCTGTAAGAACTGTGGGAGATTGTCTTCAAATATTTGCACTACTTCCACATCCACTGATCTAAGGTTAACCGCTTCAAAAGGCAGTACCATGCCATCTGTCGAAGGCAGGATGGAGCCTTTTCCTATCAATTTGAGGGCGGGTTTTTCTGGTTCGAAAGCTATGTAGGTGCTGCTGTTTTCCAATAGCTTCTGGCCTCTGCTATTTTGGATTCCTGCAAACAATTCTAGTTTCTTGCTGCCATTGATATTGGAAGGAACGAACACGCGGATTTCATTGCCTTGAATGATCATGCGCGGATTGTTGACTTCTTCAATATGCACCAGGCCTTCGAGATCTTGTCCGGGGGCTAGTGGGTCGGTAAAGAAGATGGAAACATAACCGTTTTTGCCATGCGATACTTGCGTAGAAGCCAGACCAAATACTAACACCGAAGGAATCTCGAAACGGATGTCCTGTGATTTTTTGACATCAATAGGAGTTCCGGAAACGGGAATGACCAACGATCTAGGTGCTTGCCCTCGTGTAATACCTGTGATGGCAAACTTGTGATTGGTGGCTGATGGATGTTGCCAGGAGATTTTGAGTCCATTTTCCAAACTCAGCATTTTTTCCACTGCCTCATTTTCTACCACATCTGCGGTTGTGATAGCGCCTTCTAGTGTCAGTGCATCTGGCTGAGAAGGATCAGGGCTCTGTGGTGCTTGTGTTTGGATCTCAAAATCTTGAGCGATCACATTGATTGAAAATTCGAATTTTTTCAGATTTTTCGGTATTGATGCAAGCTTGCTTAGATCCAACTTGATTTGATACTCTTTCCCAGAAGCGAGTTTGACTGGTGAAAAAGTTACCGTGTTAGCGCCAGACTTTACCAAAGTTCCTTCCAAACTTGGCGAGATACTCAAGAATTCTTCAGCAGAGAGATCGTTAGGTATATTGACATTCTCGGTAAAGGAAATTGTGATGTTGTCTTTTTTCGAAATCAGCCCAGAAGTATAGCTCTTGATATAGGTGCTGTATCGTGAGTCATTGTATGTGGGAGTGCCTTTTGAGGAATTTTTGTTTTCTCCACAGCTGACCAAAAGAAACATGGCAAAAAAGAGCAAGCAGATAGATTGACGCATTGGTTGGTGGTTTTAGTTGACAGGTAACTTGTAAGATAACAGGCAGGGTTCAAAATTCCAGCATATGGGACTATTCGAAATGTTGGATTCGATTAATTGGAAGTGCTAAGATTTGAGAAAATCGATATTTTTCTTAGTTGGCCACCTTTTGGAGACAACTACTTTCAGTTCCGCTGTGTCCTAAAAATGAATTGCTGGATAGAGTATTCCAAATATTGGTATTACTTTAACAAGTAGTTAACTTCAATTAAAAACATTCCCAATAATCTTGACCAAAGAGATGAGAAAGCATAAGAAACACGTGGCTGGAGACCCCAAAATAGCTCTGTTGGTATCGGGATTTTTGATCTCTTTGATGGGGTGTGAGTTGTTTTCAGATAAGGATGTAAAAGCTAACTCAAATGTAGTAGAGCCTTTATGGTCTGCAGAGCTTTATTCACCCGAGGCTGAAAATGCAGGTTATACATATCTTTTTGCTACAGAGAATTTGGTTTTTGAGAATGTCAACAAGAATGGTAAGTGGTTTTTAACGGCTTTTGATGCGGAATCAGGGGATCAATTGTGGGATTTGTCGGATATTATCGATCCGAACTCTAGCTTTTGTACAGAGCCACTTATGTCTCAGAATGAAGGTGTGTTTTATCAGGGCTGTTCATTTTTATCTGCACTACCGATAAACTTAAAAGCCGTAGATCTTGATAGGGGCGAAATCCTGTGGGAGACCAAAAATGACAGTTTGATAAACTCTAATTCGGTAAAAGAGCAAGAGCATATTTACTTTGGAAGATATGAGAACAATTCTACGATAATTTATGCCAAGAATATAAAGACTGGCATGGAAAATAGCCTTACAAGAACATCCGGCATTTTGCTACGTAATCCTGTTGACTACTTTGGAACAAATCCAGCAATAAGCGTTTTTAGGAGAGAAGATACTGACTATTTGTATTTGACATATTCAAAAATTTCAGAAGCTGATTCTACAATGACCTCATTAATGGCTGCATTATATAATCTGACAGACGAGGAATATGTATATGATAAGGTAATTATGGAACTAGAAAGCCTTGATCCTACTAGAACTATAATTTATGATAATGCTATAGCAATAATGAAAGTCAACAGCAAAGTAATCGCAACGGATGTAATGAGTGCTCAACCGATGTGGGAAACGGATTCGTTTAGAGATTATTTTTCATTTTTTATTTCTGGTGATGTTCTATTGCTAAACTCATCTGGTTTCGTCAACAATAGGGATTATAAGATGAGTGGACTAGATGCAAGAACCGGTAAGTATATGTGGCACGAACAAGTCAGAACGGGAACTAGAAGAGTACAAATTCGGAATGGGATTGCTTACTATGTACTACGTTCTGATTCAGGATACAATCTTATGGCATTGGATACTAAGAACGGTAAGGTTATAATGGAGATTGAACCTCCTAATAAAGAAGCATTAGATAGCTTTTTCTTATATGAACTCACTAGCAATTCTAAGCATGTATTTGTTCGTACGCTGAGCCATTTATACTGCTATGAACTGATTAGATAAATTCAGTTTGTCTTGATCATTTAGATGTTCTTGATTCACAAAGGCCTGAATATCATTTATTTAAGACTATTAGTCTGGCTCTTAATTTACCTTTCTTTTAAAAAATCGATATTCCTCTTCAGCCCCACGAACTTCGTTCGTTTCACGGCAGACTTTTTAAAGACCTTGCTGAATACGTCTTGGGTGAGTTCGGTCCATTCTTTGTCAGTAAAAGATTCCCAGCCTTGTGGCTGAAATGCGGGTTCTTGATGTGGCTTGGAGAACCGATTCCAAGGGCAAACGTCTTGGCAGATATCACAACCAAACGCCCAGTTTTCCATTTTTCCTTTGAATTCTGAAGGAATCGCGTCTTTTAATTCAATGGTCAGGTAGGAGATACACTTGCTGCCATCCACCACATAAGGTTCTGGGATGGCATCTGTAGGGCAAGCATCCTGACAGGCTGTGCAAGTACCACAATAGTCAGCAATCGGGCCATCTGGTGTCAAGTCCAAGTCAATTATCAACTCTGCGAGAAAGAAGAAACTACCCATTTGGCGATTGATGAGGAGGGAGTTTTTTCCGACCCATCCATTGCCACTTTTGGCAGCCCAAGCGCGCTCATGCACGGGAGCCGAGTCTACAAAGGCACGGCCTTCCACTGCTCCTATTTCTGAATGTAGCCGATCCATGAGCTCTTTCAGTTTGTCTTTGATGACAAAGTGATAGTCTTGCCCATATGCGTATTTGGCAAGCTTTGGCACATCGGGTGAGGCTTGATCTTGCTCTGGATAATAGTTGTAAACAAGTGACACTACAGACTTAGCGCCCTCTACCAATTTGGTCGGATCAAGGCGCTTATCGAAATGGTTTTCCAAATAGCCCATTTTTCCTTGGAAGCCACGCTTTAGCCATTCTTCCAGCTTCGGCGCTTCCTCTTCCAGAAATTCTGCCTTGGCGATACCACAAAAGGAGAAGCCTAATTCGCTAGCAATTCGCTTTACTATGGTAGTGTTTTTATTCACTAGACGAAAAATGTTGATATATCAATTTAAGTGCGCTTATCCCTATTGCGATGATAAGAAAAAGTGCTGGAAAGCCACCTAGAACTGAGATCATTTTGATACCATCTATTCCTGCAAAGGTGATCATAATCCACGCAAAGGCTCCTATGAATATTCCCCACATGATTTGTAGGGAAAGAGGTGAATCTTGGTTGGATTCGGTAATGCCTTTGGTGCAGAGGTTACTCATAGCAGAAGTATTGGAGTCAGCTGCGGTGACATAGGAGATGAAGCTGATAAGTATAAAGAATCCACTGATCCACTCGGAAGCAGGTAGCTTATTGGCTATCTCATAGATCACGTTTTCAGCTCCTTGAGTATTCAAAATTTCAAACAGTTGGCCTCCACTAGCTTGATCTTGAAAGAGCGATGTTCCGCTAAATATTGACATCCAAACCATTCCAAATATAGAAGGGTAGAGTAAGTTGATTCTGATAAACGTGCGTATCGTATAGCCTTTGCCTAAACGTCCAAGGAAGAGTGCAGAGATAGGCGCCCAAGCCAGCCAATTGGCCCAATTGAATATGGTCCAACTCTGAAACCAATCTGTGTCGAGTTGATTGTTCCAGTTGACACTCCTTGGGAAGAAATGAATCACGTACTCTTTCAAGGCAACAATACTCTCAGTGAAAATGAATTTCGTTGGGCCGAAGGCCAAGAAGAATAAGGCTAAAAGCATGAATGCTTTGATGTTGATATCAGACAGGGTTTTTATACCTTTTTGCAAACCACTGCTTGCAGAGAGCACAAACGATACCACTATGGTGACGGCAATGATCCCCAATAGGAAATGGGAATTATTGATATCAAATAACCTAACCAAACCACCAGATAATGTGAGTATGCCAGATCCCAAAGAAGCCGCCATACCAGCAACTAGTCCGTAGAGACAAATCACATCTACAGCATCAGCTACGTACTTGGTTCGCGTGCCTAATATTGGCGAAAGCGTAGAGCTTACTTCGAAAGGCTTTTTCAAATTGTAAAACGCATAAGCGAACACCAATGAGCTGAGCGTGTATATAGAGTATGGACTCAAAGTCCAATGCATAAAGATGGTAGATAGAGAAAAGGAGAGTGCCGACTCACTCCGCGCATCTATTCCTAGATTCTGAGGAGGGGCGTTGAAATGAAACAATGGCTCAGCTGTTCCCCAAAACAGTATGCCGGTGGCAATGGTGGTACAGAGTGTAATTGAGAACCACCTCCATTTCGTCAATATCGGTTGGCTTCCAATTCCACCAATGGTCACCCTGCCCAAAGGGGAAAAATATATGGCGATGATGATGAGAAAGAAACAGAGTACGCTCCAGCTAAAGAGCCAGTCGAAATGCGTCAGTACCCAGCTGTTGGCACTCTGGACAGATAGGAGAAAAAGCTCCTTATCCAATAGACTGAGGAGCAGCGTAATTGTCAATAAAATAACCGGTGGCCAGAATTTGATGCGATTGATCTCATGCATTGATTTCAAATCTAGCACAACTTAGAGCAACTAAGGCAGATTGAATGGCTACAGTAGCGTCAAATAGTAATTGGCCAATATTCCATCAGGAAAACGGCCAACTACATATAGAATAATAAACCTTGATCTTTTAGCTCATGGTAGGAATATCCTGTAGAATCTTCCAGTTGCCATCTGCGGTCTTCACAAGGGAGAGTATAGACGTCATCGTTGATTTGCTTCCAACCAACATGACCTTGGCTGTGGCGTTTTTTCCAACCACCACCAGATCGGAGATTGTAACCTCTCGATCATCACCACCCCATTCTTTGGATTCGATCTTAGATAGGTAAAAAGTCTTGTCTACAGTTTGCACTTCCTTGCTGCCAAACATCTGATTCATGGCAATCCTGAAATTGTCGTCCAGCAATTGGTCAAGCTTTTTCGAATCATTTTGGTCTGCGGCTTTCGCAAAAGCTTCGATGGTATTCTTCACTTCTTCGTTTGCATTCGATTGTGCCATGCACCCAAAGGCGAATAGCATCAATGCGTAGTTCATAGTGTACTTCATAGTTGTATAATTATAGTTTAACATTTATTGATGTTCTCATGATAGAATGATGTTGAAAGGCTTTTTCTTGACTGAACGCCATCAGCATAGTGTATTCTTTACCTGGCTTCAGTTGTTTGGTGTATTGGTAAAATGAGGTCGTTGGTAGGCTGAACCGAAGCGTAGTATTTTCGCCCGAATGGTTACCACTTATACCAGTCACGCTTTCTGGCTCATTGAGCGTTTTGTAGGAACGATAATTTCCTGGTCCAAAGACATAGTGTTCCTGAATTTTCACCTGATCAGCCGTGATGCTTCCCATGACCAGGTAGGTTACCGTTAAGTCGTTGGTTTCGTTGAAACCTATGGCAACCCATCCTGTAGTTGGTGCAGATATCTCAAAAGAGATAAAGTCACTTTCGAATGTCCATGAGACAGTCATTTCATTCTTGGTGATGGTTTGATTTTTTGCCTGAGCCTTGGGGTTCATTGACATGAATGAGAAGATTTGGATAAGTATTGCGAAAACAAACATTGATATATCAAATAATGGTAGAAATTTTTTTACTCGAAGTTTTTTTGGATCTGAAGAAGGGATTTGGTCAGTATCAAAATCTCATCTTCCGATAATCCCTGAATACTCTGGTCTCGCAGATTTTGTACAAAATCCATATGTTTAGCGATAAATGATTGCCCTTCGTGAGATAGATGAATGCTGAATTTTCTTCTATTTCCTGCTATACTTTCTCTGATGATTAACCCTTTCTTTGTCAAGAGATCTAGAATTCGAGTTATAGAAGCAGCATCTTTGAAAGTCTCTTTAGCAAGTTCAGTCTGAGATAGGCCTGGATTCTCCTGCACAAATTTCATAAGCACCCATTGATCAACCGTAACATCAATACCTCTTTGGTCAAACATCAGCGCAGAGTGCTGCTTGGCTTTTTTATTGGTCTGCTCGATCAAGAACAGTATGACTTCATTTAGGTTTGACTGAATCATTGATATATCAAGTGTAGTGCAATAATCAGTCAAATTACTTGAGAAACCAAATTACGGAGGTTTTATTTTGTTGGATGGTGGTTGTTCGCTGTTCGCTGCTCGCTGTTCGCCGTTCGCTGCTCGCCTAGCGCTACTCGCTTTTGGCCTTTCGTTGATGGCGCTTGGTGAAAATCATGCGTTAAAGAGGGTATAGCGTAAAGTGGTTAGCGATCTGCGAATACCGATTCAAAATAGGCGACCCACTTCCTGAGGGGGGATCTTTCCTAAATGCTGATAGGCGAGTTCTGTTGCTTGTCGACCTCTGGAAGTACGCTTGATATAACCTTCCATGATTAAGAATGGCTCGTACACTTCTTCGATGGTTTCGGCTTCTTCTCCACAGGCAGTAGCTATGGTAGATAAGCCTACTGGCCCTCCTTTGAATTTTTCGATGATCGTCACCAGTATTCTGTTGTCCATTTCATCCAACCCATGATCGTCTACATCCAATGCTTGAAGGGCAATCTTAGCGATATCCAAAGTCACCGATCCATCGCCTTTTATCTGAGCAAAATCTCTAGTCCTTCGGAGCAAATTATTCGCAATACGAGGGGTACCTCTACTTCGCCTAGCTATTTCATAGGCAGCCTCTTCATCTATTGGAGTCTTAAGGATATCAGCTGACCTTCCGATTATTTTGGTGAGCAATTTAGCATCATAATATTCTAGTCTGGCATTGATGCCAAATCGCGCTCTCAGCGGTGATGTAAGTAGACCTGATCTCGTAGTGGCTCCTATTAATGTAAACGGTTCCAACCCGATCTGGACTGACCTGGCGTTGGGTCCACTATCTAGCATTATGTCTATGCGATAGTCTTCCATCGCCGAGTAGAGATACTCTTCCACCACAGGATTGAGCCTGTGAATTTCATCTATAAACAGCACATCATGCGGCTCAAGATTGGTAAGTAAGCCGGCAAGTTCACTAGCCTTATCTAGCACAGGCCCGGAGGTCACTTTGATGCCAGCGCCTAGCTCATTTGATATGATATGTGAGAGTGTGGTTTTGCCTAGTCCAGGAGGGCCATGGAGCAGCACATGATCCAGAGGCTCTGATCGTTGCTTGGCAGCTTCCACAAAAATTTTGAGATTGTCCACTACCTTCAACTGCCCTGTGAAATCACCGAAAGAAAGCGGTCTTAACGCTTTTTCAAATTCTTTTTCTTCTGAGTCCATTGACTCATCATCACTTCGCAGGTAGTCCTCTCTCATCAGGTCATTGGGTATTTCACAAAGATAATGTTTGTGAAGTTTAGTAGGCAGCTATCAATTAATATTGCGTAAAATTCTAAGCATGCAGAGAAAGTGGATTTTTAGACTAATTATTCTCGTAGTGGTAGCCGGTGCTGCCTACCGCATGTACCAAAATCGTCCAAAGGTTGAGTTGGTTCACCTGACTGGACAGACGATGGGTACCATTCGCTACAGCGTAAAGTATCTCAAAGATTCACCAGAGAATCTTCAAAAGTCGGTTGACTCGATTTTGGTAAGTTTCAATCAATCCCTTTCCACCTATATTTCAGACTCTGAGATCTCAATACTTAACTCCACCGGAAGACTTGACGAACCCTCTGAAATGTTTTTGGATGTGCTGACCAAAAGTCAGGAGGTCTATAGACAAACGGCTGGAGCCTTTGACCCTACTGTTGGGCCGCTGGTCAATGCTTGGGGTTTTGGCCCTGATAAGATCTTAAGAGCACCAGATTCTGCTGTTGTTGATTCGCTCAAACTGTTGGTTGATTTTTCGGCGATTACTCAGGAGGGTCAATCTGTCAATATGGAGACTGGTATGTACCTTGACTTTAGTGCAATCGCCAAAGGGTATGCAGTGGACTTAGTTGCAGAATTTCTGGAGGCCCAAGGAATTAGCGATTATATGGTAGAGATTGGTGGAGAAGTACGAGTATCCGGCGTGAATGATGAGCAGGTTCCATGGAAAATTGGCATTGAGGATCCCATAGTCGAACAAAATAGTCAGCGCTTACTTGCGATCATCGAATTGAAAGACCTTTCAATGGCCACTTCAGGAAACTATCGTAATTATTACAAGGTTGGGGAGAGGATCATCGCTCACACCATTGATCCAAGAACTGGCTTCAATACCTCACATACATTGTTAAGTGCATCCATTTTCAGTCAAGATTGCATATCTGCAGACGCTTATGCTACAGCTGCTATGGTTATCGGGCTGGAGGAATCAATAGAAATGTTGGAAGCCAATGGACTTGAGGGGTTCCTGCTCTATATGGATGAATCAGGGGTTTTAAGGAGTTTTGTAACTTCCGGTCTTGAAGCGATGGTGAGCCTAGACAAAACCAAAAATTAATGACAGTCATTATTATCATTCTCATTTTTTCGGCTATTCTAGGAGGACTAGCGAGCAATTTTTTCTCTGCTCAGACCTCTTCAATAAGGTACCCTCTCATTTTTGCAGGATCCTTTCTGTTTTCCATTACCATCATCCACATTCTGCCTGAGGTATTTGCCTTGAGTTCCAATCCAATGCGCGTGGGATTATTTGTGCTTGGAGGGTTCTTCTTTCAGCAGTTCTTGGAGTATTTCACGTCAGGAGTAGAGCATGGTCATGCTCATGCCCATCACCACATGACCGGAGTTTCCAAGTTCGGTCTACTTAGCGCTTTGGTCATTCATTCATTATTAGAAGGTGCATTGCTCACTCATGACTCACCATTTCACGATCAGCATGAGTCCTACTCCCTATTGGTAGGAATTGTGCTACATAAAGTGCCTGCAGCATTTGCCCTAATGACCACCTTGAAGACTGAGAAAGGGTTTGATTTGCGTCTATGGGTGATTCTTATAACTTTCAGCATCGCATCCCCTTTGGGTCTTTTCATGAGCGACTTTATTCTGGAATTGTCTTCTGACAATCTGATGTTTCTTTTCGCTTTTGTGTCAGGTAGCTTTTTGCATATATCTACTACCATTTTTGTAGAATCTAGCCCCAACCATCACTTTGGCGTCAAGAAGTTCGTCATAAGTCTTTCAGGGGCACTACTTGCTATACTGACCGAGTTTGTTCTCTAGGTTCAGCTTCTCAATTGTGAGCTAAAATCCAGATTTTGTTTGATATAGTTCCAATTGATTTCGGTTTCTAATTTTCATCCTGAAAGTTGATGTAAATTGTTCTTAGATTATCCAACCTTCAATTTTACTAACATGAGTGATGGAAAAATGAATGACTACTGGAAGGCAAATCTCAAGTATCTCTTGATTTTACTTTTAGTATGGTTTGCGGTCTCTTTTGGAGCTGGAATACTATTTGTCGATCAACTCAATGAAATCAGAGTAGGAGGTTTCAAACTTGGATTTTGGTTTGCACAACAGGGCGCTATCTACGTTTTCGTGGTGTTGATATTTGTGTATGTCTGGCTGATGAACAAGCTGGACAAGAAGTTTGATGTAGACGAAAAGGAGAACTAGTCATGGATGTACAAACTTGGACTTTTATCATTGTTGGGATTACGTTCGCCATATACATTGGTATAGCCATTTGGTCAACAGCCTCTTCTACAAGTGATTTTTATGTGGCAGGTGGAGGGGTTTCTCCATTGGCCAATGGGATGGCCACAGCAGCAGATTGGATGTCGGCCGCATCATTCATTTCCATGGCTGGACTCATCTCCTTTATGGGATATGATGGTGCTGTTTACCTCATGGGCTGGACAGGCGGCTATGTGTTGCTCGCTTTATTGCTTGCTCCTTATTTGCGAAAATTCGGAAAGTTCACTGTACCTGATTTTATTGGAGATCGTTACTATTCGAATGTCGCTCGCACTGTTGCAGTTATTTGTGCCATTATAGTCTCATTTACCTATGTGGCAGGACAAATGCGTGGTGTAGGGGTAGTATTTGCAAGATTCCTTGAAGTTTCGGTAGACACAGGTGTTTATATAGGCATGTTTATCGTGCTGTTTTATGCTACCCTTGGCGGGATGAAAGGAGTGACTTATACGCAAGTAGCTCAATATTGCATTCTCATATTTGCCTTCATGGTGCCTGCCATTTTTATCAGTTTTCAGTTGACTGGAAATGTGATTCCGCAGCTTGGTTTTGGTGGCAAGGTGGCAGATGGAAGCTATTTGTTGGACAAGTTAGATGGTCTTCATCGAGAGCTAGGTTTCGCATCTTATACCGAAGGGTCCAAATCCATGATTGATGTGTTCTGCATCACACTGGCTTTGATGGTAGGCACAGCCGGTCTTCCGCATGTTATTGTAAGATTTTTTACCGTAAAGAATGTGCGCGATGCACGAGTATCTGCTGGCTGGGCGCTCTTACTTATTGCCATACTTTATACCACCGCACCGGCCATTGCTGCTTTTGCGAGAACCAATCTAATTCAAACAGTATCCGAGCGAGAGTATGCTAGTGTTCCAGAATGGTTTACCAACTGGGAAGCAACAGGGCTGATTGCTTTTGAAGATAAAAATGGTGATGGGAAGATTCAATACCTAGGCAATCAAGCCGCCAATGAATTAAAGATAGATAGAGACATTATGGTGTTGGCCAATCCGGAAATAGCCAATTTACCAAGTTGGGTTATTGCACTGGTAGCAGCCGGAGGTCTGGCGGCAGCTCTTTCTACAGCAGCGGGCCTATTGTTAGTGATCTCTGCGAGTATCTCTCACGACCTCATCAAGAAGCAAATCAAACCTGATATTTCCGAGAAGGGGGAGTTGATTTGGGCGAGAATTGGAGCAGTCATTGCCGTATTGGTAGCTGGTTATTTTGGAATCAATCCACCTGGATTTGTAGCCGCAGTAGTGGCTCTGGCTTTCGGGTTGGCAGCAGCCTCTTTCTTTCCGGCCATTATTTTAGGCATCTTCGATAAGCGGATGAATAAGGAAGGAGCCATTGCTGGTATGGTCGTAGGAATTCTCCTGATGCTATTCTACATGCTAAAATTCAAGTTTGATTATTTTGGTGGAGGAACTGAAAAGGATTGGTGGTTTGGAATTTCACCGGAGGGATTTGGCAGTGTGGCCATGATTGTCAATTTTGTTTTGTCTTTTTCCATAGCAAGATTCTTTCCCGCACCTCCAGCCGAGGTTCAGGAAATGGTCGAAAACATAAGATTCCCGAGAGGGGCTGGTGTGGCTACTCATCATTGATAGATATTAAAAGTTAAAAATAGAATTTCCTATGAGTCAAAAAATTCAAACCCTGAGCGGATATTTCCACGAATATCAAAAGAGCGTTTTGGAGCCAGAGTCCTTCTGGTCGCGAGTTGCAGATTCTTTCCATTGGAAGAAGCGCTGGGACAATGTGCTGGAATGGGACTTTAAGGAAGCCTCAGCTAGTTGGTTTCTAAATGGAAAACTCAATATAACCGAAAACATTCTCGACCGACATATCTATACCAAAGGTGATGATGCGGCCATCATTTGGGAGGCCAATGAGCCGGGCGATGAATCCATCACCCTTTCATATCGAGACTTGTATCATAAAGTATGTCAACTGTCTAATGCATTGAAAGCCAATGGAATAGAAAAGGGTGATAGGATAATCATTTATATGCCCATGGTGCCAGAAGCTGCAGTTGCAATGCTGGCGTGTGCTAGAGTAGGTGCAGTTCATTCCATAGTGTTCGCAGGGTTCTCGGCGACATCTTTGGCAGATCGAATTGTCGACTGTGGCGCCAAAATGATATTGACCTCCGATGGTAATTATCGTGGGGCCAAGAACATTCCTGTTAAAGCAGTAGTAGATGAGGCAATCGCGAATACTCCTTCCGTGGAAAAAGTATTAGTACTGGAACGAACAGGGGTCGAGGTGACTATGAAGGACGGTCGGGATATTTGGTGGCATGATGCCATTGAAGGTCAGTCTAACGAGTGTCCAGCAGAGGTTATGGACTCTGAAGATTTGTTATTCATCCTTTATACTTCAGGATCTACCGGCAAGCCGAAGGGAGTGGTTCACACTTGTGGAGGGTACATGGTTTACGCATATTACTCTTTTATCAATGTTTTTCAATATTCCCCTGGAGATGTCTATTGGTGTACAGCAGATGTAGGCTGGATTACCGGACACTCTTATATTGTCTATGGCCCATTGTTGGCTGGTGCCACAACATTGATGTTCGAAGGGGTGCCTACCTACCCACACGCTGGTCGCTTTTGGGAAATTGTTGACAAACATCAGGTCAATCAATTCTATACAGCGCCAACTGCGATACGTGCGCTTCAAGCACACGGTCTAGAACCAATTGAGCCGTACAAGTTAGATAGTTTGAAAGTCATTGGGTCAGTTGGCGAGCCGATTAATGAAGAGGCATGGCATTGGTATCATGACCATATTGGCAAAGGCAATTGCCCATTGGTAGATACCTGGTGGCAGACGGAAACAGGAGGGATTATGATTTCCGCCCTTGCGGGAATAACCCCCAACAAACCAGCGCATGCTTCACTTCCTCTTCCTGGAATACAACCAATCATCGTAGATGCCGATGGAAAAGAGCTAAAGGGTAATAACGTAGAGGGAAACCTATGTATCAAGTTTCCTTGGCCGTCTATGATTAGGACGACTTATGGAGACCATGAGCGATGTAAGCAGACTTATTTTTCCACCTATCCAGGAATGTATTTCACTGGAGATGGGGCTAAGAGAGATCATGATGGATACCTAAGGATTCTCGGCAGAGTAGATGATGTAATGAACGTTTCTGGTCATAGAATGGGAACTGCTGAGGTAGAAAATGCTATCAATGAGCACCCAAAAGTGATAGAGTCTGCTGTGGTGGGATTCCCACATGATGTCAAAGGTCAAGGTATCTATGCATATGTGATCTGCGATATGGCAGGTAGAACAGAGGAAAACTTGAAAAACGAAATAAGAGAAACCGTCAGCAAAATCATTGGCCCAATTGCTAAACCAGACAAGGTGCAGATCGTACCGGGATTACCCAAGACTCGATCTGGTAAGATCATGAGAAGGATTCTTCGAAAAATTGCGGCAGGAGAAGCTGATCAGCTTGGAGATACTTCCACATTGCTCAACCCAGAGGTAGTAGATCAAATCATCAAAGGAGCTAATTAATATGGAGCTTTTTCAATTTGGAGATTCGCGCATTCAAACCACAAGAATAGGGCTGGGCCTAGCCGCACTTGGCCGACCAGGATATATCAACCTTGGTCATGGGGATGATCTTAGTCACAACTATGACGAAAAGGTGATGGAGTCACAGACCCATGAAATGTTAGATGAGGCATTTCGTCTTGGAATTCGTTATGTCGATGCTGCTCAGTCTTACGGAAAGTCTGAAGAATTTCTTTCTTCCTGGCTAGCTGAAAACGCGCAGCACGATTTGATGGTCGGTTCTAAATGGGGTTATTACTATACTGCGGATTGGTCTGTAGATGCAGATAAGCATGAGATCAAAGAGCATACCCTTCCGCGACTGAACCTGCAATGGCCAGAGAGTAAGTCAAGACTTGCCCCTTACCTCAAACTCTACCAAATTCACTCGGCCACCTTTGAGAGTGGGGTGTTAAAGAACACCCAAGTATTGGAGCGATTGGAAGAAATCAAATCAGAGGGTTACATCATTGGTTTGTCTGTAAGCGGGGCTCAGCAAGCCGCTATAATCCAAGAAGCATTGAAAGTGACCATTGATGAGCAGCCGCTTTTCGGATCTGTACAAGCTACTTTCAATTGTCTTGAACAATCAGCGGGAGATGCGCTGAGAGAAGCGCATGATTTTGGACTTGGTGTGATAGTGAAAGAAGCTGTGGCTAATGGCAGATTGACTGCTAGAAATGAGAAAGCCAATTACTTTAAAGTGCTAGATAGAATAGCTAAAGACCATGAAGTTGGTATTGATGCTGTAGCAATGGCTTTTGTCTTGGATCATCCATTTGTGAATGTGGTATTGAGTGGTGCAGCCAAGGAGTCTCATCTCCGATCTAACGTTCAGGCACTTGATATTCAACTAACAAGCAAGGAGAAAGACATTCTGAATGTTCTTAAAACTACGCCTGAAAATTATTGGCAAGAGCGAAGTGGTTTGAGTTGGAATTAGCACCGCATCCTTTGATGGATTAGGCCCGTAAATAGTGGTTCATTCTCTCTGAACGTCAGTATACTTTTAACTAATTTTTCCAGAGCTCAGTGAGCATAAAAAAGGCCCATTCCTTTCGAAATGAGCCCATGAGTATTGGAATTCTTAAAATCAACTCCCGCACATCTCGCATCCTTCCGGATCATCGAGAGAGCATTGGATAGCATCTTGATTTTGAGCTTTTTCAGCTACTGCTACAGCTTCTGGCTGTGCTTTAGGCTGAGCTTGCGCTTCCTTGGTTACTGTAAACTTGATAGCATCAGTAGCAGCCTTAGTTCTTAAATAATACATTCCCGTCTTCAATCCTCGTTTCCAAGCATGGAAGTGCATAGACGTCATCTTACCGAAGTTAGCATCGGTCAGGTGAATATTTAAGCTTTGACTCTGGCAGATAAATGCACCACGGTCTGCGGACATATCAATGATCGATTTCTGTGAAATCTCCCATACTGTCTTGTATTTTTCTCTGATTTTCTCTGGAATCTCAGGAATGTCTTGTACAGACCCATTGGCAGCCATGATTCTGTTTTTCATCTGATCATCCCACAGCTTCAGTTTGATTAAATCTGTCATCAAATGCTTGTTGACAATGATGAACTCACCAGACAAAGTTCTTCTTGAATAAATGTTTGAAGTATATGGCTCGAAGCACTCGTTGTTACCCAAGATTTGAGAGGTAGATGCAGTAGGCATAGGAGCCACCAAAAGCGAGTTTCTCACACCATGCTCTTTCACTTTTTGTTTCAAGCTATACCAGTCATACCTTCCTGAGTCTGGTGTAACACCCCACATGTCAAATTGGAAGATACCTTTAGATACAGGCGAACCTTTGAAGGTTTCGTAAGATCCTTCTACCTGAGCTATCTCCATGGACGTTTCCATAGCAGCAAAATAGATGGTCTCGAAAATATCTTTGTTTATCTGACGTGACTCTTCACAATCAAAAGGCAGATCCATTAGCATGAATACATCGGCCAATCCTTGAACTCCCAGACCGATAGGTCTGTGACGCATATTGGATGTCTTTGCCTCAGGTACAGGGTAGTAGTTTACATCGATCACCTTGTTGAGGTTACGCGTAGCTACTTTGGTGATTTCGTAAAGCTTTTGATGATCGAACTTACCGTCCTTCACAAACATTGGCAGTGCCAATGAGGCCAAGTTACAAACCGCCACCTCGTCTTTGGAGGTATACTCCATGATTTCGGTGCAGAGATTACTAGATCTGATCGTACCTAAATTCTTCTGATTTGATTTCTTGTTAGCGTGATCCTTATAGAGAATATAAGGAGTGCCTGTTTCTATTTGAGATTCAAGAATTTCGAACCAAAGCTCCTGTGCTTTGATAGTCTTTCTTGCTCTGCCTTCCTGCTCGTACTTCTCATAAAGTTTTTCAAACTTGTCTCCATATGAGTCATGCAGATCTGGAGCTTCGTCTGGGCTGAAAAGTGACCAGTCACCATTTTCTTCTACACGCTTCATGAACAAATCAGGAATCCAAAGCGCATAAAACAAGTCTCTTGCTCTTAATTCTTCTTTACCGGTATTCTTCTTCAATTCTAGGAAATGGAAGATATCAGCATGCCAAGGCTCTAAGTAGATAGCGAAGCTTCCTTTTCGTTTTCCACCTCCCTGATCAACATAACGTGCCGTCATGTCAAAGTTTCTAAGCATAGGCACAATTCCATTGGATGTGCCGTTAGTTCCTTTGATGTAAGCGCCAGTTGCTCTCACATTGTGTATGCTTAGGCCTATACCCCCTGCCGACTGGGAGATTTTAGCACATTGCTTCAGTGTATCGTAAATACCATCGATGCTATCATCTTGCATGCTCAACAAGAAACAAGATGACAATTGAGGTTTAGGTGTACCTGCATTGAATAATGTAGGTGTAGCGTGAGTGAACCACTTCTCAGACATCAAGTTGTAAGTCTCAATGGCTGCATCAATATCTTCACCATGGATACCTACAGAGACTCTCATCAACATGTGCTGTGGTCTTTCTACCACCTTACCATCAAGCTTGATCAGGTATGATCTTTCTAGTGTTTTATACCCGAAGAAATCATAGTTGTAATCTCTTTCGTAGTTGATCGCATCGTCCAATTTTTTAGCATTGGCGCGAATAATACCATAGATTTCTGTTGAAAGCAATGCAGCGTTGGCTCCAGTCTTAGGATTTACGAAAGTGTAAAGTCTTTTCATGGTATTTGAAAAAGAACCTTCCGTTACCTTATGCAGGTTAGAGATCGAAATTCTTGCAGCTAGCTTGGCGAAATCAGGGTGACGAGTGGTCATGGTCGCAGCGATCTCTGCAGCCAAATTATCCAGTTCGATAGTGGTCACTCCATCATACAGACCATCTATTACCTTTTTGGCAATTTCTACTGGTTTAACAAAATCCCCATTCAGCCCAGTACATAGATTCTCTATTCTCGCGGTGATTTTGTCAAATTTTACGGACTCTCGTCTTCCGTCTCTTTTAATTACTAGCATTTGTTATTCGGCATTTAATTGATGGTGAAAAATTAGGTTGATGCAGCTGGTGGATATTTAGTTATTGATTAAAAATCTTCGTCTAGGCTGAACTTAGGCTTATCTTCCAAGCCTTTGCTGCTATCAAGCACTCCGGCTTTTTGGTACTCCGCAACACGCTTTTCAAAAAAGTTGGTTTTGCCCTGTAAGGAAATCATATCCATGAAGTCAAACGGATTGGTTGAGTCGTATATTTTCTCACAACCTAACTCGCCCAAAAGTCTGTCGGCCACAAACTCGATGTATTGACACATCAAGTCAGCATTCATTCCGATGAGTTTCACAGGCAAAGCATCTGAGACAAATTCTTTTTCGATCTCTACTGCTTCTTTGATGATGTCTGTGACTAAAGCAGTATCTAGCTTTTCTATAATGTGATTGTTGTATAGTAAGCATGCAAAATCACAGTGCAGTCCCTCATCTCTAGAGATCAGTTCATTGGAGAAAGTAAGTCCTGGCATTAGGCCTCTTTTCTTAAGCCAAAAAATGGAACAGAAACTTCCAGAAAAGAAGATTCCTTCTACGGCAGCAAAAGCGATGAGTCGCTCTTGGAAGTTGCCTTCATCAATCCAACGCAGCGCCCACTCGGCTTTTCTCTTCACACAGTCCATAGTGTCTATGGCGTGGAAAAGATCATCCTTCTCTTTCGGATCTTTTACGTAAGTATCTATTAATAAAGAGTAGGTTTCTGAGTGTATATTTTCAATGGCAATTTGAAAACCATAGAAGAATTTTGCCTCAGTATACTGCACCTCAGAGACCATATTTTCAGCGAGATTTTCGTTGACTATCCCATCACTTGCAGCAAAAAACGCAAGCACATGCTTAATGAAATGGCGTTCTCCATCATTAAGGGCAGCCCAATCCTTTAAGTCTTGACTGAGGTCAATTTCTTCAGCTGTCCAGAAACTGGCTTCAGCTTGTTTATACATTTTCCAGATATCGTTGTGTTCGATAGGGAAGAGGACAAATCTGTTAGGATTCTCTTTTAGTAATGGTTCTTCCGACTGGCTCATAAGTTGTATCTTTTTTCGAATTTCATTTCCCACACAACAGGTGGTCTATCAACAGTGTTATCCACATCCCTAACAAGTTATCCACAAATAGCCTAAAACACGCGATTTTTGCCAAAAAAACCGGTCTATTTCTCTTGAATCCAAAGTTCGGGAGACAACCAGAGGAAGAAAGGCGGTGTACTTTCGTTCTAGTTGTGCCTACAAATGTGTAAAAAGAAAGCTGAAAAATCAAGTCGGGAATTGATGGGAAATGGCCTTGAAAAATTATTTTGAATTATTCTATAACTGACTGTTAAGAAGGAATTTAAGACCACTTTTTCTAATGAAAACTTCATGAAAAATGGCGCTGAATGAGCGTTTTAAATAGTAAAAAAAAAGTGAATTTTTTTTTATCCCATATTTATACTAAGGCTTTGTTTGATAATTAAATGACAAGCCATATCTTTGCATTCCTTTTTGAAAAAGCAAATAGAAAACATGTACGCAATAGTAGATATAGCAGGAAAGCAGTTCAAGGTTGAGAAAGACAATTTTGTATATGCTCCTTTACTTGATGGTGAAGAAGGAACGAAGGTTGACTTTGATCAAGTGTTGTTAGTAGATAATGATGGTAAAGTAAAAGTTGGTGCACCTACAGTTAAGGGAGCCAAGGTTTCTGGCAAGATCTTAGGACATGTCAAAGGAGACAAGGTAATTGTTTTCAAAAAGAAAAGAAGAAAAGGTTATCAGAAAAAGAATGGCCATCGTCAGAATTTTTCTAAAGTATTAATAGAAGACATTAAAGGTTAAGAATCATGGCTCACAAGAAAGGTGTAGGTAGTTCGAAGAACGGTAGAGAATCAGAAAGTAAGCGTCTAGGCGTGAAGATTTATGGTGGTCAGACTGCTATAGCTGGGAACATCATTGTTCGTCAGAGAGGCACTAAGCATCATCCAGGTGAAAATGTAGGTATGGGAAAAGACCACACGTTATTCGCCCTTATTGATGGCACTGTTAGATTCAGAAAGACAAGACAAGATAGATCTTACGTTTTCGTAGATCCGATCACTGCGGACTGATAGTCGCGCACATAATATTAAGTAAAAGGCTTGCATCGCAAGCCTTTTTTTGTGCCTATTCGGGGAAAAGTGATTTATCTAAACCAGGGATAATTCGGAGGGCATTTTTATAGTATACTTTTTTAAGTACCTCATCACTCAATCCAATTCCATACATGCTCCAAAAGGCATGGTACTTTTTGTAATAAGGAAAATACTCATCTTCGGTTTCCAGCACTCTGAAGTAAGTATAGTACTCATCTGGGTTATATGTGTCTTTGGCAAACAGTATTCTATCTTGATACTTTTCGAAGAATGCCTTAGCCATTCTGGGCTGTCTGCCCAATTCGGCTATCACAGCTCCTATGCCCACGTTTACATTACTGTAGGTATCGAGGTGCTCGCCTAGCGATTTGAGGTCGTTCGCCATCCATCCCATATGCGCATTGATGAAAGTAGTGCTTGGGTGCGCTTTGAATATAGCGTGTTGCTCTGCAATAATCTGCTCCCAGGGAGCAGGGTCATCAGCTTCTCTTTTTCTTCTCGGCCGTAGCTTGAGCTCGAGCCAGCGCTCATTGGTTTCATCATGAGGGTCCCAAAAGGATTTAGGGTCTGCGGCATGAATCAATACCGGTATTCCTAACTCACCGCATTTCGCCCATACCGGAGCTATTCTAGGATCGTCAATAGCTACTCTATTTCCATCGATATCGTTGATACCCATACCCAGGTTTTTAAAAATCTTTAGGCCCTTGGCACCATTCTTCACATCTTCTTCCAGCTCCCTTACAGCATTCTCAGACCAACCTTCCTTACCTATTTCTTTGAATGATACATTCGTGAATACAACTATGCGTCCATCTGCTTCTCCTTCGATCCTTCTGACCATCGTTTCAAGGTACTCTTGACTATCAATGTCTCCAGCTGCACGATTGTATCCTCGTCCACTTAGATTGACCATGATGGCCATGTTGAGCGTGTCCATTTCTCCCTTGATCTTTTGAATCTTTGCTTTGGTGAGATTCCATTGATGACTATGAACATCTATGAATGGAAATTTTGCTTTGGTCACTATATTCTCCGGTACAACTAATGTGGAAATGGGGTTGTATTCTTCAAAGTCCATTTGCTTATCCTCTTGGGCCAGAGAGATGGTAGTATAAAGTAGACAACAGAAAATGGTAATAGACCTTAGTTTCATGGAGTGTGCATCAAAATTGATTGACTAATCTAATCGATAAGATATTGATTCATCCTTATATCTATTAGAATATGCACCTTTAAATGCTTTATGTGTGGGTGATTGTGAGCGGACACTTATTGTCAATATAGTGTACGAATTAGGACATTATTCTAACCTGAGCGATATATGAATCTATGTAAAACACAGATAAACAGCAAGTTATAATTGTTGGCACTACCCTTGTAAATTGAGAGATACCATGCCTAGAGTCAATCAGAATATCAAAAGAGGTCTTACTAAGACGTTGCTAATTATACTCGGAGTGATTGTTGCTGCGTTGATGAGCTTCAATAGCTCGATATTCACTGCGGAAGATCTTTCCGTTAAATCTCCAGACTCAACCCAAGAGTTAGAGTTGAATAAAGTTAAGAGCACGAAAACCAGCAGTTCGTCAGGGGTAAATTATAATTCAGGAATGCGTTTTCTTCGTATTTTTACGGAGAACTTGCCATATCTAAATAACAAATAATAAGAATGACAAGAAGGTTGTATCGTTCAAGGTCTCAATCTATGCTCGCAGGAGTATGTGGCGGCATTGCCGAATATTTCGATTTAGATCCATCGCTGGTTAGGATAGCCTATGTCTTAGTCTCAGTTCTTAGTGCGGCATTTCCTGGTATTTTGGTTTATTTGATTCTGTGGTTGGTTATTCCAGACCAATATTGATTTAAACCATTTTCGAATAGGTCTTAATCCATTTGCCGGGGACTTCTCCATCCAGTGCGGTTTCATAATCAGAATAACTGCACGGTATCATTCGACTTTTAATAAATCCCGAGTCTTCATTGGGGTTAGGTATTTCCATCCACCACTTTTCTGAAACCTTACTCTTATGAAATTTGATACTCGAAGGATCTCCCCCAAGGCTAACTTCATACACAAGATAATCATCCGAATGAAAATTGGAATCTCCTTTTCGGTTGTAATAGCCCTCTAGGAAATACCAAATCATAGTAGCGAGCACAAATCCCGTTTTCTTATCGGGCGTATCTCTATTGACATCATATCCATAAAAGCCAATAGAGCTAAGTTTATCATTAAGCCCAGCATACCAGCATAGTTGACAGGATTCCTCACCAGTAAGTCCGTATACCTTGGAATCGGTAGCTCCTGGAGCATAGTGAGCTTGTAATGCCGACAAATCAAAACTGATCATATCTGCGTCTCTGATGGTAGGCTCAAGCTCCTTTACGTTCTCTTTGATTACTCCGAGACGCATTCCCTCGAAATACAATTTCTCTAGCAGCTCGGTCTCTTTCTGATCTACCAAATAAGACTGATAGCCCAGCTGAGTATAATTAAAGAGGTAGTTTGGATCGTGCTTGAATATCTTATGTATGTGGGCATCATCATCAAGGCTTGTCTTAGGATCACTTAAATCAAGTTTGTTGTCGATGGAGAGAAGTGAGATGAGTTTATCCTGACTTTCGTACCCTTGGTATTGACCAATATCCATATTGTGACTGCCTCCAATGAAAATTGGCAATACGTTTTGCTCAAGCAAAAATGCCGTTACTTCTTTTAGTCGCTGATATGAATCTTCCAACTCAGGACCATTACGCAAATTTCCAAGATCTACAACTTTAAGGTTCCCACTTCCTTTCTTGAGTGAATAAAGATGCTGTCTTATTTCATCAGCTGATTTTGCAATCCCTTCTTGGTGGACTACAGCGGCGCCTCGTGCTTCCTTGATTCCGATGATAGCAATGTCCATGTCATCAATGTCAGGAAAGTTTTCTTCGTTGATATAAAATGAGTTGGCTAGAGCAGAGGTCTTGTCGTGAGTAGCTGTGATCTCTTTACTGATCGGATCAAGGAATAGTTTTAGGTCCATGAGGTAGTTTGTTGAATAACAAATCTAAGAAAATAGTTGTCAGAACTAACCCTGTGAACCATGGTTTGATAAGGGCAAAAAAAAGAGGAAAACCATGTTTTCCTCTTTTTTGCTTTATCGATTGGTATTAACCACCAAAATCATCAAATCTTATGTTTTCATCTGGGATACCAAAATCCTCACCCATCTTCTGAACGGCATTGTTCATCAATGGAGGCCCACAGAAGTAAAGCTCTATATCTTCTGGAGAATCGTGCTTACTTAGGTAGTTGTCTATTACAGACTGATGAACGAATCCTAAGAAGCCATCTCCTTCAGTGTCTTCCATGTCTTTCTTCACTTTCCAGTTGTCCTCTTCCATTGGCTCTGAAAGTACCATGTAGAATTTGAAGTTTGGAAATTTATCTTCTAGTTGCTTGAAATGATCGATGTAGAACAATTCTCTTTTTGATCTACCACCATACCAGTAGCTCACTTTTCTACCAGTTTCGAGAGTTTTGAACAAGTGATAAAGGTGAGACCTCATTGGAGCCATTCCAGCACCACCACCAACATATAGCATTTCAGCATCTGATGGATTGATGAAGAATTCACCGTAAGGACCAGAGATAGTCACTTTGTCGCCCGGTTTCAATCCGAAAATATAAGAAGAAGCAATACCAGGATTTACTTTCATCCAGCCATTAGCTGCCCTGTCCCAAGGAGGAGTGGCGATACGTACATTGAGCATGATCTCACGTCCTTCAGCAGGATAAGAAGCCATAGAATATGCACGTTCAATGGTCTCATCATTTTTCATTTTGAGATCCCATAGTCCAAACTTATCCCATTCCTTTTGGAACTTATCTGGAGTGTCATGCTCGTCTGGATGAGCTGTGATGTCCATGTCTTTGAAATCCACTTCAGTAGGAGGAACCTCAATTTGAATGTAGCCACCAGCTTGATAATCCATGTCTTCTGGAAGTTCAACTACAAATTCTTTGATAAATGAGGCCACATTGTAATTTCTTACCACTGTAGCTTCCCATTTTTTGATTCCGAATATTTCTTCAGGAATCTCTATTCTCATATCCTCTTTCACCTTCACTTGGCAAGAGAGTCTTACATTTTCTTTTTGTTCGGTACGGCTCAGGTGACCTACTTCTGTAGGTAGTACATCTCCACCACCTTCTTCTACAGTACACTTACACATGGCACAGGTACCTCCACCTCCACAAGCCGAAGGAAGAAATATTTTCTGTCCAGAAAGCGTAGATAATAGGGTTGACCCTGCAGTAGTGGTGATAGGATTCGCTTCATCACCATTTACGATGATGTTCACGGGCCCAGACTGCACCAGTTTTGATTGTGCGAAAAGCAAAATGAAAACCAAAAGCAAGATCACCAAAGTGAAGGCGATAATTGAAGTTATAATGATTGATGACATAGGGCTAGAGCCTTTTTGTTGAACTTAATAACGGCGCAAATATAATTGATAAAACTCTCCCAAAGAAAGTTGTAATGATCCTATTTGTCACCGCCTATTTAACTACCAATTAAGGTGATTGTTTCTTGATTAATAAATGATTTTGAGCAGGGTAGTTAGCTTATTTTTCATTTGCCTTCTATCCACTATAAAATCTAAAAAACCATGCTCCAGCACGAATTCCGAGCTTTGGAATCCTTTTGGAAGATCCTTTCCTATAGTTTCTCTAATAACCCTTGGTCCAGCAAATCCGATTAACGCGCCAGGCTCGGCTATGTTGAAATCTCCCAACATGGCATAAGATGCTGTTACACCACCAGTAGTTGGGTCGGTTAGCAATGAAATGTAAGGGATTTTTGCCTTTGAAAGTAGTGCCAATTTAGCCGAGGTTTTAGCCATTTGCATCAGGGAAAATCCTGCTTCCATCATTCTGGCCCCTCCAGATTTAGAGATCATCAAGAAAGGGATTTTTTCTTTGAGTGAGTAATCTATACCTCTAGCTATTTTCTCTCCCACCACAGATCCCATAGATCCTCCAATAAATGCAAAATCCATGCAGCAGATGGTGATAGGCTTACCATTCATCTTGCCATGAGCTGTTCGGACGGCATCCTTGAGCTCGGTCTTTTTCTGAGTGGCTGCTATTCTGTCCGGATATTTCTTGCTATCAGTGAATTTCAGCGGGTCAGCAGAAGTCATGTCCGCATCCAGCTCCGTAAACTTATTGTCGTCAAAAAGGATTTCGAAATACTCTTTGGAGCCGATTCTGACATGATAGTCATCATCTGGGCATACATAAGCATTGTTTCTGAGCTCCCTCATGTGGATGATGTTTCCACTAGGCGTCTTATACCAAAGCCCATCAGGAGCTTCTTTTTTCTTCGCTGTAGGAGTACTGATTCCTTTGTCTTGTCTTTTAAACCAAGCCATAATGGGTCTTTAGATGAAATGCAAAACTAACCGAAGTTGGCTAATTGATATAATGTACTACAGTTTTATCAGTGAAGAAGGCTTGATTTAGCTGACTTCTTCGAAATCCACATAATCACCACCCTTAAAGTCATCTTTGGACTTCTTATCCTTAGGCATGTAATCGATGTTCAAATTACCGCTTCTAGGTCTGGTTTGACTTTGTCGTTGCTGAGTATAAGGGTTGTTTTGTGCTCTCTGCTGTGCAGAGAGGAAAACCGCCTTAAAGAAAAATCCGGCCACTCTATATATGACGTAGAATATGAGCCCGACTATGAGTAAGAATTTTAACATAATACTCCTTTAAACTATCTGCTCAGGAATCTGTTGCGTTCAGCGTAAATTTCTAAGAAATAATCGTCCATTAAATCATCAATGAAGTAGATGGCTTCACCAGTAGATTTCATTTCAGGGCCTAATTCCTTATTGACATTCGGGAACTTATGGAATGAGAATACAGGTTCTTTGATAGCATATCCTTGCTTATGAGGTTTGAAATCAAAATCCTTAACCTTCTTCTCTCCAAGCATCACCTTGGTAGCGTAATTTACATAAGGCTCTCTGTAAGCCTTGCAGATAAATGGAACAGTTCGTGACGCTCTTGGGTTAGCTTCAATGATATAAACCTTGTCATCTTTGATAGCAAACTGGATATTGATAAGTCCGACAGTATCTAGCGCCTTGGCTATTTTGACTGTATATTCCTCGATCTGTCTGATGACAAAATCACCAAGGTTGTAAGGAGGCAATACAGCGTAAGAGTCACCAGAGTGAATTCCTGCTGGCTCAATGTGCTGCATGATACCAATGATATAAGCATCTTCACCATCACAGATCGCATCAGCTTCAGCCTCGATGGCCCCCTCAAGGAAATGATCTAGAAGAATTTTTCCATCAGTTTTTTCAGCAAGAAGCTTAACTACATGCTCTTCTAGCTCTTGCTCGTTGATCACGATCTTCATGCTCTGACCACCCAAAACGTAGCTCGGACGAACCAAAAGTGGATAGCCTATTTCTTTGGATAGTTCTACTGCTTGATCGGCATCATCGATTGTTCCATATTCTGGATACGGGATGTTTTGTTCTTTTAGTAGATCAGAAAATCTACCTCTGTCCTCTGCTAAGTCTAGCGCTTCATAGCTAGTACCTATGACTTTGATATTATATCTGCTGAGTTTTTCAGCAAGCTTAAGGGCAGTCTGTCCACCGAGCTGTACGATTACACCTTCAGGTTTTTCATGAAGGATGATGTCATAAATGTGCTCCCAGAAAACCGGCTCAAAATATAGTTTGTCTGCCACATCAAAATCAGTGGAAACTGTTTCTGGATTACAATTGATCATGATGGTTTCGTAACCACATTCTTTTGCAGCCAATACACCATGCACGCATGAATAATCAAATTCTATTCCTTGACCGATTCTGTTTGGCCCTGAGCCGAGCACTACAATTTTCTTTTTATCCGTAGCTATCGATTCGTTCTCTTGGTCAAAAGAAGAGTAATAGTACGGAGTTTGAGCTTCGAATTCCGCAGCACAAGTATCTACAAGCTTATAGACCCGTTTGATGCCGAGATCTATTCTTCTTTGATAGACTTCACTCTCGAGACAGCCCATCACATGTGCTAATTGTCTGTCGGCATAACCTTTTTCTTTGGCATCAACCAAAAGTTGCTTTGGTAATTCTTGCAAAGAATAGGTGCCAATTTCTTTTTCCAATAGGATGAGCTCCTCGATTTGATGGAGGAACCAAGGATCTATTCGAGTGAGTTTATGGATCGTTTTGAATGAAATACCCAATTTGAAGGCATCATAAATATGGAAAAGACGATTCCAACTCGGATGCTCTAGGCTATGTAAGATTTCGTGCTGATCTGTGAGTTCTTTGCCATCAGCCCCAAGACCATTTCTCTTAATTTCTAAGGACTGACATGCTTTCTGCAATGCTTCTTGAAAATTTCGTCCTATTCCCATTGCCTCGCCTACAGACTTCATCTGGAGTCCCAGTTTTCGCTCCGCACCTGGGAATTTGTCAAAATTCCATCGAGGAATTTTCACTATTACATAATCAAGAGCCGGCTCGAAGTAGGCTGAAGTGGTTTTGGTTATTTGGTTCTTAAGTTCGTCGAGGTTGTACCCTATAGCCAGCTTGGCTGCTATCTTGGCAATTGGATAACCCGTAGCTTTTGAGGCCAAAGCAGACGACCGAGAGACCCTAGGGTTGATCTCAATTCCTACTATTTCATCAGTTTCGGGGTGTACAGCAAACTGCACATTACAACCACCCGCAAATTGCCCAATGGCGTTCATCATTTGCTTAGCCAAATCACGCATGTGCTGGTAAACCGTATCAGGCAGAGTCATGGCAGGAGCCACAGTGATTGAGTCACCGGTATGCACACCCATAGGGTCAAAGTTCTCTATGCTACAGATGATAATGATGTTACCAAGATTATCACGTAGAAGTTCCAGTTCGTACTCTTTCCAACCAAGGATACTTTGCTCTACTAGCACTTCATGAATAGGAGAGGCTTGAAGTCCTGCATTAAGGGCAGTGTCAAATTCTTCGGCACTATTCACAAAGCCACCTCCATAGCCACCTAGGGTGTACGAAGGTCTGATGACTAATGGAAATCCAATTTCTTGAGCGATTTCTTTTCCTTTCAGAAATGACGTAGCTGTTTCGCCCTTACAAGTATGGACACCTATTTCGGCCATTTTCAATCTGAATTTCTCACGATCTTCAGTGGTTTCTATAGCGTTGATATCTACACCTATGATTCGAACGTTGTATTTTTCCCAAATCCCAGCCTTGTCACAATCGATCGCCAAGTTGAGTGCTGTTTGTCCTCCTTGCGTAGGCAATACCGCATCAATGTCGTGTTTTTCAAGAATTTCTTTGATAGATGCTTTGGTGAGCGGCTTGAGATAGACGTGATCTGCAGTTACAGGATCAGTCATGATTGTAGCAGGATTGCTATTGATCAATATCACTTCAATTCCTTCTTCGCGAAGCGATCTTGCCGCTTGAGAACCCGAATAGTCAAACTCGCAGGCTTGTCCAATAATGATGGGTCCGCTCCCGATAATTAGAATTGATTTGATGCTAGAATCCTTAGGCATAATTTCTTGGTAGTTTAGATTAGTCCAAATTGCGGCAAATTTAAGTCACAGGATCTCCACGGAGAAATCCGCGGATGCGAAATTTCAAAGAATATTATTTTGTTTGAATAGGCTAGCTGATGAATACAGTATTGGGAAATTATTTTTCACCTCAGATTTTAGTAAGTTGGGCTTGAACTAAACGATTTCTATGATATGAAAAGTGGCATGATAAGAGGATTGGCGATGTTGGCTGTGGGAATTTTTATGATTTATTGGGCACAGACCCATTCTCCAAAAGATTTTGGGAAGGTGATAGGAAACGCAGTATCGGGTTCTTACACCATGTCTGAGCCTTGGTACTACATCTGTTTAGGTGTGGGCATCTTACTCGGCGTGGTAGGGGTGCTTAGGACTTATAAGTCGATGAAATAAAAAAAGGCCGTCAACGACGGCCTTTTTTTATTCTGCTTTTACTTTTTTCGGTCTGCCCGGAAGGACAGTGTCAGGCTTAAAGCCATTTTTGTATCGCTTCTTTCTTGTTTTCCAGACCTTAAAGTTGTTTTTATTACCAACTTCAAACTGCCATTTCATATGATCTGATGCAGTAACCCATTTTAGATTGTCAGCTTTGTTGCTTCTAGGATTATTATCCACATGGATAATCATCGTCAAATTGTCTGGGTCTGAATTTTCAACAAAAGTTTTAGCTACCTCCTTGTGAGGATAAACTGTTTTTCTCTTCTTATCGTCATCGATAAGGTCTAAGAAATAGCACTTGCACAGCTTGTTCCAACGTTGCTTCATCATTTTTCCTTTGATGGTCATGTTAGTCTTGCTGCCTTTGTGCCAGGTCTTTCTGGTTTTGCTCCTAATCCTTCCCTTATCAGAGATTTCATAGTTGCTGAAGCCCGCTATTGGGCCCCACGATTCATCTTGATTTGACATAATGTTTGTTTACTTATAATAAATCAAACTGGGTCTTAATAATGTGAGTAGTTCCAACTGAAATTCAATAATAACGCTTTTCAGAATAATAGCCATACACTTGGCTTATATATTCGACTAACGGCTTAATTAGTGCGATCATCGGACTTCTCTTCGTATTTTTTCTTGGCAAAAAGAAATCCAAACGCCTCGGCTCCTTCTTTGGTATGCACTTCATGATGTACATAGTGTGCCCGCATGATTCGCTTCATATATGCGCTTTTGGCTTTGAATGGGATATTAATTCTTCTGTGTACGATGATGTCGTGAAAAATGAAATAGAAAATACCGTATCCAAGGATGCCAAAACCGACGTATTTGAGAAAATCCAAGTTTGGGTACTCAAATCCAATGACGATCAAAGCGATGGAAGGTATACTGAAGACAAGCGCAAAGAGATCATTTCTCTCAAGAACGTGCCGATGCTTCTTGTGATGGGATGCGTGCCAAGTCCACAATACGCCATGCATTATGTATTTGTGTGTGACCCATGCCACTCCTTCCATGGTGAGAAAGGCCAAAAGGACTATACCAGCATTGATGAGGTAATTCATTTCAATAATTTAATAAAGCATCTCTTACTTCTTCCATTAGCCACATAGGCGTTGAAGTGGCGCCACATATTCCTACGGTGCTGTCTTGTCTGAACCAAGCCTTATTTAGTTCACTTTTGTTTGAAATAAAATACGTGTTAGGATTATTTTCTTTGCAGATATTGAATAAAACCTTGCCATTTGAGGATTTGGTCCCTGACACGAAGATGATCACATCAAATTTTTGAGAATAGACTCTTAGTTCCTTATCTCGATTGGATACCTGTCTGCAGATGGTATCATGAGCTTTCACAGCAATACCCGATTCTTCGAGCTTCTCTTTTATTTCGTAGAAGCTGTCAGTGCTTTTGGTTGTCTGGCTATACAATGTGATTTCCTCAGGAAGGGTTTCGGTATTCAATTCGGAAATATCCTGAAAGACAGTCGCTTCGTTATTGGTTTGTCCTTTTAATCCGATGACTTCTGCATGACCGTGTTTGCCATAAATAAATATGTCCTCTTTCTTATCGTAAGAGTTTTTAATGCGATTCTGAAGTTTGAGTACCACTGGGCAAGAAGCATCTATCAGCGTAAGGTTATTTTCTATTGCTATTCTGTATGTGGCTGGAGGCTCTCCGTGAGCTCTTATGAGGACCTTCTCATCAGTGATAGCATTTAGATCTTCATGACTAATGATTTTTAGTCCTTTGGATTCAAGCCGCTTTACTTCTTCGTCATTATGTACAATATCACCCAAACAGTACAGATGACCTTCTTCTTCAAGAATGTCTTCAGCCATTTCGATCGCATAGACTACACCGAAGCAGAATCCAGAGTTTATATCAATATTTACATCGAGGTTTAGCATGGATAATTAACTAAAAGATCATTCTTATGTTCTAAGTTGGAATCGTTTATTTAACATTTCGTAAATGCTCACATTCATCAGGAGCAGCAATAGCGCATAGATGGTATCTTCAATAGGGATACTGAAAATCCTAATTGCAAGGTTTTGCAGGTTATTGTACCAGACAATCGGGCTTTCTAGAAATGATCCAGTGAGAATTCCATTGACTAATATGAATGGGATGAGATGAATAATATAAGCGAGCCAAAATTTTCCCAGCCAGACAGGATTAAGTACACCGATTAAGATAAGATATATACCAGCGAACGAAAAGTTCCAGAATGTGTAGGACTTGCTCTGATTGGCTAATGCCAAAACAATAAGCATTAATCCTAAAATAAGCGTGGCAACTCTTGTGGCATTGTTGGTCGAAATCTTATTGAAAAAGACATGAATGCAATCGTAAATAAATACACTGGCGAACGGAACAGTAAAGAAAAACATCCATTCTTCTATCGGTAGGCTTAGAAGGCTGATCCCCACGAGATAATCCGGGTTGAATCCCCAGACGCCATTGCGGGTGAAAATCACATCCCAGACCAGAAAGAAGGTAGCAGTGATAAACAAAGCAGGGAAAAGTGCTTTCCAGCGTGATGAATAATTTACCCTTGGCTCGAAAGACCTAACCAGTGGAAAGGAAATGGTAAGTAAATTAAGGACAAGGTATAGAGCACTCACTTGATGATGTTTAATCGGTTGGCGATCAATGTCTTGAGCAGTAAGAAGAACTTGATGCTGTCAGGCACCCTTACTCTGGAGTTTGCGATTTTGCTCGATGGTAACCCTTTGATTTTTTTGAATAGCTGGAGGTAATAGACGTATGCTAGATATACCCCTGCTCTGGCGCTTTTTGGTAGCTGTTTAATTCCAATTAATGCTTCTGCAAAGTCTTGGGTAATGTCCTTTTCTATGTCTTGCTTATCCGATTCGGTGAACTCAGTAAAGTCAACACCAGGAAAGTAAACCCTACCTCTATCCTTAAAATCACTTTGAATATCTCTTAGGAAATTCACTTTTTGAAAAGCGGCGCCTAATTTTTTGGCAGTTGGACGAAGATGTTCATAAGATTTTTGATCACCATTGGTGAACACTTTGAGACACATCAATCCGATTACTTCGGCAGAGCCATAGATGTATTCTTCGTACCCGTCTTGGTTATATGTCTCATTATGCAGATCCATTTCCATGCTCTTCAAAAATGCCGCAATCAACTCCTTATCGATATGATATTCATTGACCACCAATTGAAACGAATGGAGGACTGGGTTGAGACTAATTCTTTCTTCTATTGCCCTATATGCATCCTCTTCAAACCTTTTTAGTAACTCAGCTTTGTCGTGATTGTGAAAAGTATCTACGATCTCATCAGCATAGCGCACAAAGCCATAAATGGCGTAAATAGGTAGATGAAGCTTCCGGTCCAAAGTCTTAATGCCCAAGGTGAAGGACGTGCTATAATGCTGGGTGATTAGCTTACTGCATTTGAGTGCCGTAGTAGAGTACAGATCCATTTCCTAAAATTATTTAAAATCTTTGGAGATTTCTCTCGCTACCACTTCTCCCGAAATGATAGTGGGTGGGACACCTGGGCCGGGTACGGTCAATTGCCCGGTAAAGTAAAGATTGGATAGCTTCTTATTTTTTAATGATGGCTTCAAAATGGCCGTTTGCATTAACGTGTTGGCTAATCCATAGGCATTTCCCTTGAATGAGTTGTAATCTGAAACGAAATCATTGTGGGCAAAACTTCGCTTAACAACTATGTGATCTCGGATATTGGTACCTGTAAAGGCCTCCAACCTGTCCATGACTAGCTCGTAATACTTCTCTCGTGTTTCTTCATTGTCCGTCAGGCCTGGCGCTACAGGTATAAGTACCACTAAATTTTCGCATCCTTCAGGTGCTACAGTATCATCTGTCAGAGACGTTGCTGATGTATAAAGCAAAGGCTTGGAGGGCCATTGTGGGTCGTTATAAATCTCATGAGCATGCTGCTTGAAGTCTTCGTCAAAAAACAGTACATGATGCTTCATGTTCGGAAGCTTCTTGTCTACTCCCAGATAGAATAATAAAGAGGAGGGAGCCATTGTTCTTCCTTCCCAATATTTTGTGTTGTAGTTGCTAAATTTTGACGGCAGTATGGTTTGGTCTATGTGCTCATAGTCAGCAGATCCGATGACAACATCTATTGGAAATTCTCCTTTAGCGGTCAATATAGATTTGATGGTTTTTCCTTCGTAATTGAAAGACGTAACAGCGTGATCGAAGTGAAATATAACTCCCAATTCTTCTGCTAGTTTGACCATGCCTTCCACTATCTTATACATCCCGCCTTTTGGGTACCAAGTACCCAAAGACATATCCGCATAGTTCATTAGACTGTAGAGTGCTGGTGTGTTTTCTGGTGTGCTTCCTAAAAATAATACTGGAAACTCCAGCAGCTGAATCAGCTTCTCGTTTTTGAAAAATTTCCGGATATGCTTACTCATGGATGTAAAAACATCCATTTTCACCAAGCCTTTCAGAATTCTACCGTCTACAAATTCCAATAGAGAACGACTTGGCTTATATACCAAGTCATTGATGCCAACTTCGTACTTAAAGGCTGCTTGACGCAGAAATTCTCTTAAAGACTTGGCCGCTCCTGTTTCTATACTTTCAAAAAGCGCTTCGAGCTCGGACATGGAGGCAGGAAGATCAACTTGATCATCCTTAAATTTCACCCTATAAGAAGGATCCAATCTTTCCAGCTGATAATAGTCATCGGGCTCTTTGCCAAATTGAGCAAAAAAGTGCTCAAAAACATCCGGCATCCAGTACCAAGACGGACCCATGTCGAAGGTGAACCCAGACATTTGGAGCTGACGTGCTCTTCCGCCTGGGGTGCTGTTTTTTTCGAATACTGATACGTCGTATCCGGCCTTAGCTAGATGACAGGCTGCTGAAAGACCAGCAAACCCTGATCCAATAATTCCTACTTTTTGAGGCATTTAATTCTTTTTCGCATAGACCTTTAGCTGGTCCTTGAGCTCTTTTCTTGCAATGTGGATTCTATTTTTCACAGTGCCAATCGGAATGTTCAATTTTTCTGCGATTTCGTGATATTTAAATCCTCTAAAATGCATCATGAACGGGTCTTTATATGTGTCTTGGAGATGATCGATGGCAAAATTGATATCCTTCATAGCAAAATCCGTGTATGCACTATTCTGAATGGTGCTATCTGTAGAATTGATATAGTGAAGGTTTTGGGTAGTATCAATAAACGTATTGCGTCTAACCATTCTCTGATAATTGGTAATGAAGGTATTCTTCATAATAGTATACATCCATGCCTTGAGATTTGTACCATCAGCAAATTTATCTCTGTTGGTAAATGCTTTAAGGATGGTCTCTTGCAGAAGATCATTGGCATCTTCCATGTCTCTGGTCAGCTTAAGAGCAAAAGGTTTTAGGGAACTGGTAAGCTGATCTACTTTGTAACTAAATTCTATTGCTGTCATAAGATTTGGATTTTGTTTAATCAAAAGTATGAAAGGTTAAACAAAATAGCAACAGAATGTTTAATGTTTTTACATAAAAAATAAACAAAAAGGTCAATTATTCAGATCGAAGAATGAGTGTAAGGCATAAAAAAGGGCTTAAAAAGCCCTTATTCGTGTTTATTATACCAAAATGCAATCTGCAATACTGTTTAATTAAAATTAGTAAAGATTAATCAAAAATAGAGTGATTGATAGATTCTAGGAGTTCTAGGAGTTGCTCGTTTCTAGTGAGTAGCGTCACGTTTGACTTGCATTGTAAGTCTTGACCTATGGTCTGATAGCCTGATAGAAGTACTTGCGCCTCTGGAAAAGCATCCGCTAGGCGGTCCACAAAAGGTTGAATTTCAGCAGGGCCAGGGACTGACGTGAGAGCGCTCACTATATAATCAGCCTTATGTATTTCATAAACATGCTTAAGATCTTCAAATGGCAAAGACTGACCTAGGTATATGCATTTGTGTCCACGTGAGCTTATAAGGTAATTGGAGAATAGTAAGCTAAGTTCATGCATTTCCCCCTCTGGTAGGTAAAGAATAAACTTTTTGGCTGTTGAGCTTACTTCGATTGCCTGACCATCTATAGCTACAATGAGCTTTTGCCTTATAAGATTGGAGATAAAATGCTCCTGTGCAGGATTGATAGCCCCAGTTTGCCATAGTATCCCAATTTTCGATAAAAATGGATAAATGATGTTGATCATGGTTTTTTCAAAACCAAGTCTCAGAATGTTGGTGGATATCAGTTTTTCAAACCTCGCCTCATCCATGTCAATCATGGAAAGTGTGAGCGCATGAACTTGCTCTGGGTACTTTAGGCTTTTTTCTGTAAGCTTCAAAACCTCTGATTGCATATCTGAGGCTTCCATTTCTGCGATTTTCGAAATCTTGAAACTGTTTTCCTTTAGAAGCGCGACATTAAGCACAAGCTTAAGATCTTTATCATCGTAGTAACGAATGTTGGTATCGGTCCTTTTCGGACTGATCAATGAATACCTCTGCTCCCAGATTCGCAAGGTGTGGGCTTTGATGCCCGAAAGGTGTTCTAAGTCCTTAATGGAAAATGTACTCATAAAATCTCTATACGGTTCAACTATACCTAATTCAATAATTGCAACACGAAATGGCTAAAAGTGTTTAAACTTTAATTGCAAAAACTACACAAAAGTATAGAAATTGGGACAAGACTATCATGAGTGCCAAAACCTTCGGGCCTTTGAGTTTGATCTTGTGGAGAATTAGTTGGAGTCCCAAAGAAATGACGAACCAAGCGACAAAATTGGAAAAAGGAATGTTACCCGATGACCAGGACCAATAGTCTAAACTGATGGCAACAGGTTCAATTAAATGATCTAGCAGTACCATTCCCAAGGAAGCTAAGCAGGATTTTATTAGAAAGTGAATTCTGAATAGTAACGTAATCAAATAGAAACAATAGGTCAAAAGAAACCAGTTTAATCCTATGACAAGTGGTACGTTTAATAGCTGTAAGCCTAACGTTTCGCCATAAGTGTATTCACCGAAAGGCCAACCCGTTATAACACCAATCACCTCAATACTAAAACCGAGTAGCGTACAGCTAATGAACCCAAACGCTATTTTTTTTATATCTCCTTTATAGCCGATAAGGATTATGGCAGTAGTCAAAACCAAATTGAGTGGAGTTAGGGCTAAAAACAGTTCGTTATAATCTGCAGATATGGTTCCCACAGCACCTACTATATGCAGTACCAAAACTATAGCGGGGAGTAAAATATTTTTAGAGAGAATCTGCATGCGTGTAAGAAACCCATTTAGCTTTGAAGTTGTTTATTCAAATCCGTCGGATTTTATGATATTATATAATGTTACCGTAAATATTGATCCATCTGTTGAAATGGATTGGTTGTCGTGGATGAAATCCTCACATATTCCCAAAGTGATGGATACTGGGTGCTTCACCGATCAAAAGTTTTTCAGATTGCTCAATGAGGCTCCTGATGCGACTGGTTCTACATATGCCATTCAGTATTTTGCGTCTGGCGAGGCTGACCTGACCAATTATCTAGATCATCATGCCGCTGATTTACAGAAAGAGGTCTTGGATAGGTATCCAAATAAATTTGTAGCTTTCAGAACCTACCTCGAGGAAGTTTAAAAGTCTAACCCGCAGTTCAACCATTCATCTTCAATCTTCGCATTGTATTTTTTATAAAATTCAATAGCGGGAGTATTCCAGTCAAGTACCTGCCACATCATACCTGTAGCGCCTTCTGCTTTGCCAATAGCTATGGTCTCATCGAAGAGTAACTTACCGATACCCCTGCCTCGCATGGTCTCAGTAACTATGAGATCTTCCAGATAGATTCTCTTGCCTTTCCAGGTAGAGTACCTCCAGTAATACATGGACATTCCATGTATGACTCCATCTTCCTCAGCTACAATGAAGCCAAATACCGGGTGATCACCAAAGCCATCTTCTTCCATCATAGCAACAGTATTGGTCACCTCTTCTGGTGCTTTTTCGAAAAGAGCTAGTTCTTTGATCAATTCAAATGCTCTTGGAATATCTTCCTTTGTTCCTTTTCTTATTTTCATGCATCTAAAGTAGGTCGAATTATTTTTATTGGACAAAGATTTAGGTGAGTTAACCTACATACTCTTAATTTGAGATACAGTTTTGTTAGTCATCGTAGCAGTTTACACCAATACACTTGTTTAAAGAAAATCTAGTCGCTCTCAAGTTTTGTTTATTACTGGTAATCACTGTAGTAATTGGTCAAGCCAATGCGCAGGTGGGCGATGAGGGTTTTGTCGACTTAAGAGAAACCAACTTAGAAGAATCGATAAGTCTAGATGGTAAATGGTGGTTTTATTGGAAGGAGCTGATCAGCGCGGATCAATTTTCTGCCGACAATGCTGAGTTAGTAGATTTTCCTATGATTTGGAACAATCTGCCGGAGACTGATTACAATGCCAATGGATATGGTACCTATCAAATTAAGGTTATACTTGATCCAGATGGTGATTACGCCGTTACTGTTCCTCCACTTTACAATAGTTATCGTTTTTATGTCAACAATGAGCTGATAGCTCAAAATGGTATAGTAGGTAGGAACAAGGAGACTTCTACGCCGCAATGGAGACTTGAAACACAGGAGATTCCGAAAGAGATATTGGCAGATACCAATGTATTTACACTTCAAGTTTCCAATTATCGTCACACAAGGGGAGGGCCTTATAGAAGTATTAAATTCGGGAACTCCGAATACCTTAAGGGTAAGCAAAACATCATTTTGACATTGGATGCATTGCTCACAGGTGCCTTGATCATGGGAGGGTTGTTTTTTCTTGGCCTTTATTTTTTTGGTAGAAAACAGCTGAGCATCCTTTATTTCTCTTTGTTTTGTCTGAGCTTCAGTTATTTCATCTTTGGTCGTGACAGTTATTTGGTGACCTGGCTCTTTCCGGAGGTCTCCTGGCTATTGGCTGTCAAGTTGGAATATATCATTATCTATCTAATGTCGATATTCCTGATAAGGTATGTCTATTGTACTTATCCAGAAGACTCACTGCCAATCTTCGATATTGTAATCATGGGAGTGGCTGGATTATTTATCGTATTAGTCGTTATTACGCCTCCTGTATTTTTCACGAAGTTGTTGATGATTTACATCATTTTCGTGTTGATAGGCATTGTGGTTGGATTCTATATCTATATCAAAGCGCTAATTAATAAACGACCAGGATCGCGTTTTGGGTTTTTAGGGATTAGTATAATACTCACTGTATTAGGCTTGATCAGTTTAGAGCATTTGGGGTATATCAGAGTGCCTGAGTTTATTGGGCCACTAGGGTATATTGTATTCTTTTTCTTACAGTCCGTAACTACGTCACAGCAAGTGGCCATAGCCTGGGAGGAAAATAGGAAAGAGGCAGAGGCGGCCTTGCAGGCCAAGTCGGATTTCCTATCGACTATGTCTCATGAGATAAGAACCCCTATGAACGCCGTAATAGGGCTTACGCACCATTTGATAGACAGTCATCCACGAAAGGATCAAATGGGCTCTTTGAGTACGTTAAAGTTTTCTTCAGAAAACCTTCTGAGGCTATTAAACGATATTTTGGATTACAACAAGTTAGAAGCGGGAGCGCTTTTGTTGGAGGAAAATTTGATAGATCTAAAATCCCTTGGCGCCAATCTGGTAAGCGGATTTAAGCCTATTGCGGAGGAGAAGAAGACGGTATTGGAATTCGTATTTGATCCTAAGCTGCCGTCTCTATATAAAGGAGATGAAGGTAGATTGACTCAGGTGCTATCTAATTTGATTGGCAATGCTATCAAATTCACCAAAAATGGAACCGTAAGAGTAAGCATGATGCTGGTACAGCGCGATCCTGAAGATATTGCTATTCGGTTTTCCGTCAAGGATACTGGTATTGGTATTTCGCAGTTAGACCGTGAGAAGATTTTTGAGCGGTTCAATCAAGCCAATACCTCCATCAACAGAACCTACGGTGGCACGGGACTTGGATTGGCTATTTCTAAAAAGATTCTTGAATTACAGGGTGTCCAAATTCAATTGAATAGCGAAATAGGGAAGGGGTCTGAATTCTTTTTTACAATGCGCCTGAAGCTGGCTAAGGGTCACAGACAGAAGGTTTCTAAGCCAAGTTTGCTAGTTGATCCACTGAAAGATAAACGTATTCTACTCGTAGAAGATAATGCCATCAACATCATGGTGGCTCAACGATTCCTTGAGAAATGGCATTGTGAAGTAGAGGTTGCTGAGAATGGTCAAATTGCCATGGATAAGTATGAGCCCAATAAGTATGATCTCATATTAATGGATTTGCAGATGCCCGTGATGGATGGCTATCAGGCAACTAAGGCGCTTCGAGAACAAGGAGCGCAATTGCCGATATTGGCGCTTACAGCTGCGGCACTTCTAGATCTAGAGCAACAAATGAAAGAAACGGGGCTGACGGATTTCGTAGTGAAACCATTCCACCCGGATCATTTGTATGAAAAACTGATCAAGTACTTGGTGCCCCATGGGGCTAGCTGATACTGCTGAATCCAGTATATGGCCTCAGTACTTCTGGTATCTGAATTCCCTCCGCAGTTTGATTGTTTTCCAATATAGCAGCTAAAATTCTCGGAACAGCAAGGGCTGAGCCATTGAGCGTATGGGCCAATTGCTTCTTACCATCCTTGTCTTTGATTCGCAGTTTCAATCTGTTGGCTTGGTAAGTTTCAAAATTGGAAACAGAGCTCACTTCCAGCCATTTTTCCTGGGCTGCAGAATAAACCTCAAAATCATAAGTGATAACAGATGTAAAGCCTAAATCACCCGCGCAAAGTCTCAATATCCTATATGGTAGACCTAGGTTTTTAATAAGTCCTTCCACGTGAGAAACCATCTCATCGAGTAGCTTATAAGAGTCTTCCGGATTGCTTATTTGTACAATCTCTACTTTGTCGAACTGATGCAACCTATTGAGCCCACGTACATGCGCACCCCATGAGCCAGCTTCTCTTCTAAAACATGGAGTATACCCCGCATGCCTGATAGGAAGGTCCTTACTGTCAATGATGACATCCCTGTAGATATTGGTAATTGGTACCTCAGCTGTAGGTATGAGATATAGATTGGAATCTGTAATACCATACATCTGTCCTTCTTTGTCCGGGAGCTGACCAGTACCATAACCTGAGTCTTCATTGACCAGTACTGGAGTTTGCACTTCGTGATATCCAGCTTTTTGAGCTTCATCCAGAAAGTAGTTGACCAAAGCTCTAACTAATCTTGCTCCCTCTTTTTTGTAAAAAGGGAAGCCCGCTCCAGTTACCTTATTGCCTAGCTCAAAATCTATAATATCATACTGCGCAATCAAATCCCAATGAGGTTTCGCTCCATCATATAATTTTGGAATGGCTCCATCTTCCACTTTGATGACCTCATTGTCTTCCTCCGATTTCCCGCTTGGGACAAGTGGGTTAGGGATGTTTGGTATTGTGTAAAGTTTCTCTAGCAGCTCCTGCTCTAACTTTGACAATTCCTCACCCAGATCCTTACTCTCAACCTTGAGCTGGGCAGTTTGTTGTTTGGCATTATTTGCCTCCTCTTGTTTTCCCTCTTTGTAGAGTTGGCCTATGTTTTTAGCCAGCTGATTAGATTTTGTTTTGATTTCGTCCAGACTCTGCTGCGTCTTTTTTCTCCGATCATCTAAGTCTATTAGTGATTTAAGATCTTCTTCTGCAGATTGAATACCACGTTTGAGTAGACCTTCTTTATACTTATCAAAATTTTCACGGATGGCGCTTATAACTAACATTTAGATCGATTTTTGGAGTTGCAAAGTAACCGCCATTCTTCCAATAATAGAAATGCCATGATGATTTAATAGAAATCACCTTATGGTAGTTTTTAGTCTGTAAGTTTGTGAAATATTGAACGTTAGCATATACTTGTGCATCAATTCAAGTGGCTATCACTAATACAGCCCAAATCATACTTTTTATTTACTAACATTTCCACACGTTTCTAATCAATAGAAACAGGTTTACTAAACCCACAATACTTATTTTATGTACACTTTAGACGATTTGAGCGTAAGGCTTCTTTCTGAACTAAGAGAGATTGCCGAAGAGCTTAGCGTGAAGAATGCTAAAAAAATTGCAAAAAAGGAGCTTATTTATGAGATCCTAGAAAAACAGGCAACTCTGCCTGACAATGAAATTCAAAAAATCAAGAAGGAAACTAAAACTGAGAAACCGGTTGATGAAAAACCTTCTAAGCCTAAACCGAAACCAAGGCCAGCGAGCAAAAAGAGAGAAAATGTCAAAGAGACCCCTGCCCCTGCAAAGGAAGCAGAAGGATCAGATGATATATTGAAATCTCTTGATATCGAAATTGAAGATGACAAAAGTGCTTCTAAGCAAGAAGGAGAGGTCCAAGAAGACAAGAAGCCTGCGAAGAAAGATTCAAGACTTCCGAGAGAGTCTAAATCTGATGATCGTCCCAATAAGCGTCGAGAGCGCGACGGTGATGAAAATGCTCCAGCAGACAAAGAAAACAGGGATCAACGCGAGCGACGCGATCCTAGACATGATCATAAAAGCAAGAAGGCTCAGTTTAATGAGGACATCAAGGAGTTTGATGGAGTCATAGAAAACGAGGGTGTGCTTGAAATCATGCAAGATGGTTATGGTTTCTTACGATCAAGTGATTATCATTACTTGGCAAGTCCTGATGATATCTATGTGTCGCCTTCTCAGATCAAATTATTTGGTTTGAAGACAGGAGATACTGTAATGGGGCAGATTCGTCCACCTAAAGATGGTGAGAAGTATTTTGCGCTGTTGAGAGTCTCTAGTGTCAATGGAAAAACAACTGAAGAGATTAGAGACAGAGTGGCATTCGAATATTTGACACCTCTTTTCCCTGAAGAAAAACTTAACCTAAGCTCTAAGCCAGACAATTATTCTACAAGAATAGTAGACTTATTTGCTCCAATAGGGAAAGGTCAAAGAGGAATGATTGTAGCTCAGCCAAAAACGGGTAAAACCGTATTGCTGAAGAATATTGCTAATGCAATAGCTGAAAATCATCCTGAAGTTTATTTGATGATATTGCTAATAGATGAACGTCCGGAGGAGGTTACAGATATGGCAAGATCGGTAAAAGCAGAGGTGATCGCTTCCACTTTTGATGAACAAGCTGATAAGCATGTGAAGGTGTCTAGCATTGTACTGGAGAAAGCCAAGAGAATGGTAGAATGCGGGCATGATGTAGTGATCCTTTTGGATTCTATCACTCGATTGGCCAGGGCTTACAATACTGTGGTGCCATCATCAGGAAAGATATTGTCCGGAGGGGTGGATGCCAATGCGCTACACAAACCGAAAAGATTCTTTGGTGCGGCTAGAAACGTAGAGAATGGCGGGTCTTTGACCATCATTGCTACAGCATTGATTGAGACAGGTTCTAAGATGGATGAGGTGATCTTTGAAGAATTCAAAGGTACTGGTAATATGGAACTGCAGCTTGATAGAAAACTCTCCAACAAACGAGTTTACCCTGCCATTGATGTACCTACTTCTGGTACACGTAGAGAAGACTTGTTGATGGATCCTGAGGAGCTTAAGAGAGTATGGATCTTGCGTAAATTCATGTCTGATATGAATAGCAATGAAGCCATGGAATTCTTACTTAGCAAAATGAAAGGCACCAGAAACAATGATGAATTTCTCGTTTCTATGAATGGTTGATTATCAATTGAGATAAAAATGTTAAAGCCAAGATCGTTTAGGTCTTGGCTTTTTTTATCTCTTATCGATCTTCGTTATTGAAGATCTGAAAAGAAGAATTCTTGTTGGTGATTCTTACCGTTATTCTAGTAAAGCTGATCTTTATTAGAATTGACTCATCACAATCGTGTTAGACATTCTTTCAGGCTCTCTCGCCAATGTGGAATGCCTATTTTGAAGGTTTTCTTAAATTTAGATTTGTCCATTACACTATAGTGTGGTCGTGCAGCCGGTGTTGGGTATTTTTCTGTGGGAATGGGATAAACTGGCGTATTGATTCCCTTGTACTCAAAAATGGCTTTGGTGAAATCATACCAAGAGGCTACTCCTTCATTGCTATAATGGTATAACCCGTAATCTGTAGATTTTGAATCAACAAGCTTGAGAATGGCTCTTGCCAAATCACGTGCGTATGTTGGTGATCCTAATTGATCTACAATGATATTAAGTTCATCCTTCGTTTCGGATAAGTTGATCATCGTTTTGACAAAGTTTTTGCCAAATGAGGAGTAGAGCCAAGAAGTTCTGAAAATGAAATAGTTCTCCATTGCCCCTTGAATGGACAACTCACCCTTAAGTTTGGTCAGCCCATAATAGTTGACAGGGTCCGTAAGTCTGGTCTCTACCAGAGGAATATTGTCCTCACCGTTAAATACAAAATCTGTAGATATATGTATTAGCGTCACTTTGTAGGGAATACAAGCCTTAGCCAAAGTCAGACATGCTTGCGCATTGAGCGCATTAGCCGCTGCTCGATCTTTCTCAGCCTGATCTACCGCAGTATAAGCCGCGCAATTAATACAATAATCGTACTTATTGTTTTTGAAAAGGTCATTGATGTGACGGCTTTTGGTGATGTCTACCTTGGGATAATCTACCAGATCAAATTCCAGGTTTGGGAATTCACTTTTAAGGTCGTTGATTTCTGATCCAAGTTGACCGCTAGAGCCTATTACGAGTACTTTCATTCTGCCACGCCTGCTGCGTAATTAGTTAGGTATTGATAATATGACGTTAATTCACCATTTTCGGTGATGGTTGCTTTTTTGATGACGTCTTTAGAGTCATCGCCAAGAAGTTCGGGTAATACATTGTTGAGAAGTTCGTTCCCAAAACTTTCAGATGCATCTCTAGGTAGCTCACATGGCAGATTGTCAACAGCCATCACGGTAATATTTCCCTCGTCACTCAATGCTTTTTCAGTTTCATCATCGCTAGGATTGTAATCGTAGATTGGATCTTCAATTGTACTTGGCGTTTTGGTAGAAGGAATAGAGCCTTCTATGTCACAAGTGATATCAGCTACAACTTTGATCCTGAAATCAGTTTTCAAAATATCGCTTCTCTGAAACAAAACAGGAGATTTAGGATCCCAAAATGCAGATGCTATCAACATGTCTGTCACTTTGGCAAACTTCAAAAAGTCTGACTCATAAAGCTCAGGATTTTTGTAAAACTCATGCCTGCTAAATTCTCCTCCCTCTTTTCTGATATGATAATCGCGTGTATTAAGCTGAGTAAATACAGGTTCGTCAAACCTCTCACTTACGTATTCTGCTGGTGTTACCTTTCTGATGCCCATGCCCAGCAATACTTCAATAGCGCCTTTAGCTACCCGACCCCCGCCTGTAATGGCTATTTTGATCTTGGGTAAATTAACCTTGGAGTATTCTGTTTTTAAATCTTCTAAATCGAAGCAATCTGATGCGCGTCTGATATCAAATAGTTTGTACCGTTGGCCAAAGGTCCATACTCCATTGTAAGCCCCCACAATGCCTGCCCACCTTCCAAAAGCGATAATCCGCTTTCCAGAAGAATCAGTTAACGTTTCATAATCTATTAGTCTTATTTTTTTTGTCAGCACCTCCTTGATTAAGGGCTGGTTGTAGGGTTGCATTTTGATAGTGTGCGAAAAGAAAAAGTAGGTCTTCTCAGCTATGAGGTTAGGAATGGGCACTTCTTTCACACCCAATAGAACATCGCAATCATTTACATCTTGGACGATTTTTAGGCCAGCGTCCTGATAATCTTTATCAGTAAAACATCGAATATCCGAGCTCTGCACTACTAACTCTACATTAGGGAATCTTTCTGTTACTTTTTTCGCTTGTGTAGGAGTAAGCGCTACTCTTTTGTCGACAGGAATTTTACCTTCCTTAATGAGTGCGATTTTAACTTTAGCCATATTATTGGTGTTATATTAAGCGTGCAAATTTAATCTTTTTGATGACCTCTATAGAATATTTTACCATTGGCGGCAGTTGGATATTTTATTTAGCTATCCACAGTTTATTGGCAGCTAATCCCGTGAAAGATTACTTCTTTCAAAGTTTGGGAACAAGCACCAGAGCCTACCGTCTATTCTATTCGACAATTAGTACTGGTGGGCTCTTAGGCTTGATGTATTTAATGGCGATTTCCACTTCAAACTTACTTTTCAGTCCTCATGGATACCTGAGATATGGGGCCATGATCTTGTCATATTATGGAGTGATACTTGTAGTCACCTCTTTTCGATTCGTGTCAGTCAAGAGCTTTTTAGGTCTTAAAAAAAGCAGTTTTTCGGGACTCTGTCGAGAAGGCCTTCATGGCTATGTACGTCATCCCATTTATTCTGGCACCATATTGGTGTTTTTAGGGATGTTTCTCTACTATCCCACAGATCTCATTTTATTGACTGTAGCAATCAATTTAATCTATTTACCATTCGGAATTTATTGGGAAGAGCAAAAGTTGATTGCTGAGTTTGGAGAAGCTTATGAGCGCTATCGCAATGAAGTGCCTGCTATTTTTCCTTCTTTGATAAGATCAAAACCTACTGACCATCCGGATTGATGTCAAGATCTTCACGATCTGATAATTTTTTGTCAGCTACGTTCTTGTTTAGAAATTCGTTGATCTTATCAATTTCCATGTTGGATGTGATTTGACCAAAGTTGTCGATTTTCAATTCAAAGCCATCTAGTGCTTTGTGTACGCGAGGTTTCTTTTCTTTTTTAGTCATGAAACTAACTTTTGGTTAGTTTATCTAACTCAATTATGGAGTATTGGATACGTTCGTACACGACATTTCCACCTAAAAGTGAAATAATCATCATCAGGTCAGGCCCTGATCCTTCACCAGTAATAGCCATCCTCAGCGCTTGCATGTTTTTACCCGCTTTGATGCCGTGCTCCTCCATCAAACCAAAAAAGAGTTCTTTGGCTGATTCCGCCGAAATTTCTACTTGGTTTTTAATTGCTTCGGCATACAGATTTACTGCATTTTTAGCTTCATCATTCCATTTTTTGCTGACAGTTTTCTCATCATATTCTGTTGGGTTTTTGAAAAGGTAGAGTGCATTAGGGGCCATTTCTTGAGGGAAAGTGACGCGTTCTTTGAGTAATTCTACTATTGATAAACACAGAGGTAATTCTGCATCTATATCAAAATCCGTTTTCAAGTCATTTTGAACAATAACCGCCAGGCTATTTGGGTCGGTACTTTTCAGATACTGTTGATTGAACCATTTGATTTTATCTATGTCAAATTTGGTACCCGCTTTGTTGACTCTTTCAAGGCTGAAAAGCTCAACTAGCTCCTGTAGTGTAAGGATTTCTTGTTCGGTTCCAGGATTCCAACCAAGGAAAGCCAAGAAGTTAACCAACGCTTCCGGTAGATAACCTTCCTCCTTAAATCCTATTGACAGCTCATCGGTCAAAGGGTCATTCCAGTTTAGAGGAAATATTGGGAATCCGGCCTTATCTGCTGCTCTTTTGCTCAATTTACCATTTCCATCAGGTTTTAGGATCAGTGGTAAATGCGCAAATTGCGGCATGGAGTCTGACATACCCAAGTACTTGTATAGCAACACGTGGAGTGGGGCGGATGGCAACCATTCCTCTCCTCTTATGACATGGGTGATTTTCATCAAGTGATCATCCACGATATTGGCCAAATGATAAGTAGGCAGTCCATCAGATTTCATGAGTACCTTATCGTCCAATGTAGAGCCGTGCACATGTACCCACCCTCTCACAATATCCTTTAGTCTTACTTCTTCCTTCGGATCGACTTTGAATCTGATTACATATGGTTCACCAGCGTCGATTCGCTTCCGAGTTTCTTCCTTGGAAAGCGTAAGAGAGTTTTTCATCGTGGTTCTAGAGGCAGCATTATAATGCTGCATAGCCATGCCTGCAGCCTTGAGTCTCTCGCGCATTTCGTTGAGCTCATCAGCTGTGTCAAAAGCATAATAGGCGTTTCCTTCATCAAGCAATTTTTGGACATATTGCTGATAGATTTCTTTTCTCTCGGACTGTCTATAAGGCCCATAATCACCACCTGTCCATGGACTTTCGTCTGGGGTTATCCCGCACCACTCTAAGGATTTTTTGATGTATTCCTCGGCACCTTCTACAAATCTTGTTTGATCGGTATCTTCAATTCTCAAAATGAAAGTTCCTTTATTTTGCTTAGCAAAAAGGTAATTGAAAAGGGCTGTTCGTACTCCTCCAATATGAAGTGCTCCTGTCGGGCTTGGTGCAAATCTTACTCTCACTTGACTCATTTTTTGATGTTTGAATTTAGGTCTGCAAAGCTATCAAATCCATGATGGATCAAGTCACTCAAATTCTCAATATCTCTATTGAAGAGATTCATTAATCTTAATGATGGTCTTATCGGCGTTTCGGTGAAAGTTGAGTGTCAAAATCACATAATTTAGGAGAGCTAAAAGAATCGCAACGGCAGTAATGGCAAGAGTTTTGGTAAATAGAAAGAATATGGTTCCTATTACAAACGCAAGTGCCGTGGAAAGTCGGAGGAATAATTTGGCAGCAGGAAAAAGCCTGAGTTGGATGAAAATGATAGCTCCTCCCGAGGTGTCTTCCACGCTAGCAATGGCGAGCGGCAGACTGTTTTGAGGTGTTCGGATCCTTAATGATATCCTAAAGCCATCTGGGTTTACCTGACCGTTGAAATCTGTTGGGGTAGTTTGAAAATCAGTATCAACTAATTGGGTATTGGCAGAGATCAAAGCGAGCACTTTGTGTTTAGAATATTCCGAGACCAAAGTACAATCATGTCGCGGAGAGAGCTTCATTAGAGATGTGCCACGCAGCTTATTTCCACATTCACGTCTTTAGGCAGCCGGCTTACTTCTACTGTTTCTCTGGCAGGGGGATTTTCAGGAAAATACTCCCCATAAATGCCATTGATCTGAGCAAACTGCTCCATGTTATTGATAAAGATGGAGCACTTCAAAATGTGAGAATAATTAATTCCGGCTTCCTCCAAAATGTAACCGATGTTAATCATTACCTGTTTGGTCTCTTCTTCTATACTTGAATCCACAAGTTTTCCGGATGATTGATCAATGGCTATTTGACCGGAGACATATAAAATATTGCCAGATTTGATTGCCTGAGAATAAGGACCTATAGGTGCCGGTGCTTTTGATGAATTAATGATCTGCTTCATGATTTTCGATTTTGTGGTTCAGCATTACCAAAGTACCTGACTAAGTTAATGAGAGGATCAATAATCATTCTGCCATAGGCTATATTATTCAACCGTAACAGATTTAGCCAAATTTCTAGGTTGATCTACATTAGATCCTCGCATCACTGCGATATGATAAGAGAGTAATTGAAGTGGAATTACGGTAAGTAATGGCGAAAATGGCTCCTCCGTTTCAGGAATTTCAATAATATGATCTGCCATGTTTCTGATAGTCTTATCGTCCTTAGTGACAATGGCAATAACCTTTCCTTTTCGCGCCTTAACTTCTTGTATGTTGGAGACGATTTTCTCATAAGAGCTATCATCCGGTGCGATAAATACAACCGGCATATTCTCATCGATCAAGGCGATCGGACCATGTTTCATCTCGGCAGCAGGGTATCCTTCTGCGTGGATATATGATATCTCTTTGAGTTTCAGAGCTCCCTCTAGCGCTACTGGAAAATTGTAACCACGCCCTAGATATAAGAAGTTTAATGCGTCTTTGTACTTTTTAGAAAGCTCCTTAATTAAATCATTCGATTTGAGAGCTTCAGCCACCTTGTTGGGAATATTGCTAAGTTCTACTACCAGTTGTCTGTAGCGGCTTTCAGATATTGTCCCTTTACGATGCGCTATTCTTAGAGCAATCATGGTTAGTACGGTAATTTGAGCAGTAAAAGCTTTGGTGGAGGCAACCCCAATTTCTGGGCCAGCATGCAAATATGCCCCTTCGTCCGTAATGCGTGAAATGGAAGAACCCACGTTATTGACTACTCCGAAGACCAGAGCGCCATTTGCCTTAGCCAATTCTATGGCTGCAAGTGTGTCGGCTGTTTCACCCGATTGAGAGATTGCGATGACTATGTCACCCTCATTAATGATAGGGTTTCGATATCTAAACTCCGATGCGTACTCAACCTCTACCGGAATTCTACATATATCTTCAAACAGATATTCCGCCACCAACCCTGCATGCCAGGAAGTGCCACAGGCTACAATGACGATTTTCTCCGCATTTACAAGAGCATTGGCGTAATTTCGGATTCCGCCGAGGGTAAGACTACCGTCAATGGGATTAACCCGTCCCCTCATACAGTCAGCAATCGACTTGGGTTGCTCCATGATTTCTTTGAGCATGAAATGCTCATATCCACCTTTCTCTATCGTCTCAAGTTTAAGATCAAGTTTATGAATAGGATGATTCCTAGAAATATCTTTTTTGTCCAAAATCTCATATCCATTCCTGTTGACAATGGCTATGTCATCATCGTCCAAGTAGATTACTTGATCTGTATATTCGATAATTGGAGTGGCGTCAGACGCGATAAAGTATTCACCCTCACCTAAGCCAATGACCATTGGACTTCCCTTCCTCGCTGCTATAAGTTTGTCCGGTTCTTCTACCGAGAGTATTACCAATGCGTAAGCACCTACTACCTTCGACAATGCGATTTTAACTGCCTCTTCTAATTTGAGACCTAGACTTATTTGTAGGTCTTCTACAAAAACAATAAAGACCTCTGTATCAGTATCGCTTCTAAACTCATAGCCTTTGCTCATGAGTTCAGTTTTAATGGCTGAGTAGTTCTCAAAGATTCCATTATGAATCATAGCCAATTTCTTCCCTTGAGAGAAATGAGGGTGTGAATTTCTATCACTAGGCTCTCCATGCGTAGCCCAACGAGTATGGCCAATTCCTATGGTGCTTTCAAAACGAAAATCACCAACCAAATTTTCCAACTCTTTAACCTTGCCTTGCTTTCTGTAAACTTCAAGATTGGAGTTTTCTATTAATGCCACGCCGGCACTATCGTAGCCTCTATATTCTAGCCTTTTTAGGCCATTGATGAGAATTGGGTAAGCAGGTTTGCTTCCCAAGTAGGCTACAATTCCACACATGCGTTTTTATTCTTTTAGGCTAGTATAATAAATGGTTAATTTAATGTCTTGCTTAATCAAAGACGAATGATTGAGGTCAATTCGATTGGTATTAAGTAACACCAACTTTTCAGTAAGTGGATTACCAAAAGCATTGTAATAATCAGCCAACTCCTGACAAAAGAGTGTTACGTCTTTTTGGTAGTTAAAGTCATCAGTGTTGAAGTTAATTTCTGCAGCAGGAGGGTTTTGAACGGCTCCTGTATATGCTCCTTCACTCAATAGGGCACTGAAATAACCATTGCCTAATTCAACTCCTGAACTATTGATTCTGCCATTCTCCTTTCTGAAAAATGCGTTTAGCGAGTTGACATAGTTAAGAGAATCAGGAGATGCTGACACTCCCATTGTTAAAGTGGCTCTGTTAATGATGAAATCTTCATTTGCCTTAATGAAATCCTCAAATGGTTTCAATGATATTTCTGGATAGACTCCCGCTATACTGTTAAGATACACAAGGGAGGATTCAACGTTGCTTACACTATAATCTTCCGTCAAATCAGTCAATTTCCCAGTCGACTTGTCCCGAATCACCTGAGTATAATGCGATCTAACCAAGTCGAAAGTGGAAGTGTATAATTCTCCTGTGTTGATGGATTGTAACACTATATTGATTCTTGTGGTATCGTCTGTTAGGTCAAGATGATAGAGTCCTTGATTCGATTCTCCAGGTATCAATGAAAGCGCAGGATAATGATAAAGATTGCTAAATAAAGAATCTCGATAATCACCTAAATCTTTGGCCTTATCCAGTTTTTCGTACATAAACATCCCAAACTCCTCATTAAGAGGAATGGTGAGAATACTATCTGAATTGTCGTCAAAATCAAAGCTCAACTCACCGATAGGCTCTGGATCATATTCCATCTCTCTATTAGACAGATATACAGGTTGATTGTAAATGGTGTCAAGCGCCTGATGTACTCTTATTATATCATCTGAAATCGAACCAGGCGTTCGTGCGTCTATGATTTTGAGAACAAGAGAAGAAGACACGTACGCCAGACTATCCTCATCTGCTTCTGTGCCTTGCAAAATAGAGATAGAATTTCGATTGTATCTATTGAAAGAAAGCGCCTTTACACTACCTACGATAGAGTCTTGATATTGACCAAAAAGAGAATATGCATACTCATCCGTTCTCAAACTATCAATATATATAGTTGAACTGGGGAGTTCGAATTCTAGACTCTCCACTTTTATGGGGTTTTCTGTTGAGTCTAAGTCGAGACCATTCCCTGTCGGGTCGTCACAGGCAAAAAAAAACGGGATCAGCGCAATAGCCAATCCCGATACTTTGAAGTGCAATACTTTATCCAACAAGCTCATTGTATAAGTTAAAATACGATTCCTCGAAATTCTCATCTTCTTCGATGGTGTCAATTTTTTTGTCAGCCAATTCTTTCATCAAATTCACAAAACTTTCAGTAGTTTCTTGATTAGCTATGTTGACTGCATCGGCGTATTCCACACCCATTTTCACAAAACCTTCATAGTCTGCAGTTTTCAATGGTCCGAGCATACTGTCATCTATATCCAACATCTTCACTTTGTCTAATAGGTCTGCGCCAAACTTGTGAGAAAACTTATTGTCATACATCGTGTAGATGGTTTTTGACTCCTTAAATATTGGGTCATTTTTATATGTTGTTTTAACATATAGAGGAATCAAGCTAGTCATCCAGTCATTACAATGAATGATATCCGGAGCCCAACCCAATTTCTTCACAGTTTCTAAAACGCCTTTGCAGAAAAATATTGCGCGCTCATCATTGTCTTCATAGAAATTATCTTCCTTATCGAAGAACACTGATTTTCTGTGGAAGTAATCTTCGTTATCGATGAAATAGACTTGAAGCTTAGCATTCGGAATAGACGCAACTTTGATCACCAATGGTTTTTCTTCGTCACCTACAGAAATATTAATACCCGAAAGTCTAACCACTTCATGCAGTCTGTTTTTTCTCTCGTTGATTAAGCCAAATCTTGGTACTAAAATCCTAATCTCCATTCCTCTTTCCTGCATTGCTTGAGGAAGTCTTCTGACAAAGTCAGCTACTTCTGAAGTCTTGAGGAAAGGATTAATTTCACTTGCCACATAAAGGATTCTTAAATTCGACATAGACGTGCTATTTTATTTGAGGATTTTCTAAAATGACCCCAAAATTACCATAAATTCGCCATATTATCAACATTTTCAATAAGTTAGCTAACATTAATTCTTCCTTTGATGGAGGTAATCAAGCACCCCAAAGATATTTTTAACCTCACTAGAGGGCTTCAAAAGGAAGGAAAGAAAATTGGTCTAGTGCCTACTATGGGTGCTTTACATCTGGGACATTTTTCGCTTATAGAAGCAGCTCGCAATGCCAATGATAACGTAGTGGTCAGCATCTTTGTCAATCCTCTTCAGTTTAACCGAGAGGAAGATTTATTGAACTATCCTAGAACTTTGGAACAAGATATTGAGAGTCTTAAATCACTAAACGTAGATGTTTTGTACTGTCCAGAAGCATCGGACATGTATCTATCTAAGCCCAAAATATCTATTGATTTTGGTAGTCTTGCAGATACCATGGAAGGCCACTTCCGACCTGGTCATTTTTCTGGGGTAGGGGTAATAGTGACCAAGCTTTTTAACCAAATAAATCCGGACAGAGCCTACTTCGGTTTGAAAGATCTCCAACAATTTTTGTTGATTAAGAAAATGACTGAAGAATTATCAAGTCCGGTGGAGGTCGTAGGGTTGCCAACAGCTCGTACGGATTCAGGGTTGGCGAGATCTTCAAGGAATATGAGGCTCTCAAAGAATGGACTGGATATATCGGCGAATATTTATCAAGGACTACAATTAGCTAAAGACCGATGGAACACGCACACTGAAGTAGAAATTGTTAAAGCAGAGGTGATGGAATTTTATCAGGCCATAGATGGTTTGGAGATAGAATACTTTTCAATTGTAAACCCTTCTGATTTGAGAGATCTGGAATTCAACAATTCTCAGTCTGTTGCGTTTTGTGTTGCGGGATATGTTGAAGGTGTAAGACTAATTGATAACTTATATTTGCCGCAAGATTGACTGTGAAATGAACATCGAAATACTTAAATCGAAAATTCATCGAGTAAAAATTACTCAAGCTGAGCTGCATTATGTGGGCTCTATTACCATTGATGAAGATCTCATGGAAGCGGCGGACCTAATTGCCAATGAGAAGGTACAAATAGTCAATATTAATAATGGTGAACGCCTTGAAACCTATGTGATCAAAGGCGAAAGGGGCTCAGGAGAAATATGTCTCAACGGACCAGCGGCCAGAAAGGCGCAAGTGGGTGATATTATCATTATTATCTCTTATTGTTCTATGGAAAAAGAACAGGCTAAATCCTATGAGCCAGTTGTTATTTTTCCAAACGAGCAAAATAAACTCCTTTAAAATCAACGCATGAAAAAGGCCATATCAGTTCTGAAATATGTACTGTCTTTGCTATTGGCCATTGTGCTGTTATATTTTGCTTTCAGAAATATTGATCTGCAAGAGTTTATCAGCAAGTCCAAAGAAGTAGACTATAGTTGGGTGGTGGTAAGTATTCTTCTGTCGATGGTGGCTTATTATGCCAGAGCCTACAGATGGAATTTGTTACTCAAACCATTGGGTTTCCCCAAACTAAATGTTCACAGAACGAATCTAGCGATATTGATAGGGTACTTGGCCAATCTGGCCTTTCCGAGGTTGGGCGAGGTTACTCGATGTGCTATGCTTAAGAGGAGCGATGATGTGCCCGTGGCTACTTCATTTGGTACTGTGATTACTGAACGAATTATCGATATGATCACTTTGTTGGTGCTTATTTTGTTAACCCTCCTGGTAGAGTACGAAAGACTGATGACTTTCATGTCGAATATGATTGAAGGACTTGAAGGTGTTTCAGGAATTGTATGGAAGTCTGCTTTAGTGCTTTTAATCGGAGGCATAGCTTTTTTGGCTTTAGCTTATTTTTTATATCAAAAATCAGTCAAGGTAAGGTCGTTCATTAATAGCTTGATTGAGGGATTACTATCATTGCGAAAAGTTCAGAACCTCACAGGGTTCATTATTTCTACGCTAGTACTTTGGGTCACCTACTATTTTATGTCTTATCTCATTGTTTTTTCTATTCCCGAGACATCACATCTATCTTGGATGGTAGGAATCATGTTGCTTATCACAGGAGGTCTTGCGCTTGCTGTACCTGTGCAAGGAGGTATAGGAACATACCACGCTTTTATTAGCGCGATGCTCTTATTATATGGAGTAGACCAAACGACCGGTGTGTTTTTGGCTACACTGCTCCATTCATCTCAAATTGTGGCTATAGCAGGTTTTGGCGGTATTGCTCTGTTAATTTCATTCTTGATTCAAAAGAAGAAACCTGATGCTGAAACGACTGAATCAGATGAGTAATGCAATTATTGAGCAGGTTAAGGAGTGGAAAAAACAAGGTATGACCATTGTGTTTACTAATGGATGTTTCGATCTATTGCACGCTGGGCATATTGATAATCTGAATGCTGCAAAAGGGTTTGGAGACAAGTTAGTTGTCGGGCTCAATTCAGATTCATCGGTAAAGAGAATTAAAGGATCAGAGCGACCAATAATGGGCGAAAATGATAGGCTTAAAGTAATGAGAGCGTTGGAAATGGTAGATGCAGCGTTGTTGTTTGAGGAGGACACACCTGAGCATCTTATCGGGCAAATTTTACCTGATGTATTAGTCAAAGGGAATGACTACAAAATTGACAACATTGCAGGAGCAAAAATCGTAAAGGATCATGGAGGTAGAGTAGAATTGGTACCCTTGACTAAAGGGCGCTCTACTTCTAGATTAATTGAACAATTAAAAAGTTAAAATAACAAGATGCTATTTATAATAATTATCGGTTTTATGATTGCCAGTTTGGTAGTAAGTACCAGACTGAAAAATAAGTTTAAGAAATACTCCAAAATGGGGCTTTCTTCGAACTTAAGTGGGAGGGAAATTGCTCAGCTCATGCTTGCCGATCACAACATACACGACGTGACTGTAACTTCCGTACAGGGTACACTCACAGATCATTACAATCCTTCAAATAAGACTGTAAACTTGAGTCCTGATGTGTACAATGGAAGGTCTGCTGCAGCTGCAGCTGTAGCTGCCCATGAGTGTGGTCATGCAGTCCAGCACGCTACGGCCTATAGCTTTCTAGAATTTAGATCAGCTATGGTGCCTATTCAAAATATTAGTGGAAGGATCATCAATGTCGTGTTTATGATGATGTTTTTTGGTGCTTTTTTACTCCCTCAAGTGTTGCCTTTCAATTTTGCCGTGCTTGTGATCATCGGTTGCTACTCGGTTTTTACGCTGTTTGCATTTATTACCTTGCCCGTCGAATTTGATGCGAGTAACCGAGCCCTTGCCTGGATTAAAGATCGAAATATTGTAACCCAAGGTGAACATAAGATGGCTAAGGACGCCTTGAATACTGCCGCTCAGACTTATGTCATTGCGGCGCTTTCATCTTTGGCTACATTGCTCTATTGGGTGATGATTTATCTTGGTGGAAGTAGAGATTAATATAGTATAATCGAAGAAGGCTCAGAAGAGCCTTTTTTGATATATAAATGTTATGCATGCATAACAAAATCCATTAGATTTGTGAACCCATTGATCAAATTCAAACAAACAACATTAACCCTTTACCCATGATATTCACCCTTACAGAAGAGCAAGAAGCAGTCAGAGAAGCAGCTAGAGATTTTGCTGAAAAGGAATTGCTGCCAGGCGTTATCGAAAGAGATAATGAACAGAGATTTCCCCATGATGAGATTAAAAAAATGGGAGAGCTCGGATTCTTAGGGATGATGGTAGACCCTAAATATGGGGGAGGTGGAATGGATTCGGTTTCCTATGTGCTGGCGATGGAGGAGATTTCCAAGATTGATGCATCAGCTTCAGTAGTCATGTCGGTCAATAACAGTTTGGTGTGCTGGGGACTAGAACACTTTGGTACCGAGGGGCAGAAGCAAAAATATCTTCCGAAACTTACAAGCGGGGAGCAGATAGGTGCCTTTTGTCTTTCAGAACCTGAAGCAGGATCAGATGCTACATCTCAGCGTACCACTGCAGAGGATAAAGGAGATCACTATTTGCTCAATGGAACCAAAAACTGGATTACGAATGGCGGCACTGCTTCTGTTTATTTAGTCATGGCTCAGACTCACCCAGAATTGAAACACAAAGGAATCAATTGTCTCATAGTAGAGAAGGGAATGGATGGATTCGTGGTTGGAAAGAAGGAAGATAAATTGGGTATTCGAGGTTCAGATACACATTCTTTAATGTTTACAGATGTAAAAGTCCCCAAGGAAAATCGAATCGGCGAGGATGGGTTTGGGTTTACTTTTGCCATGAGTACCCTCAATGGAGGAAGAATAGGTATTGCTTCTCAGGCTTTGGGAATAGCTTCAGGTTCATTGGAGCGTTCCATTGCATACGCCAAAGAAAGAAAGGCGTTTGGAAAGGAGATTGCCCAGCATCAGGCCATTCAATTTAAGATTGCCGATATGGCGACAAAAGTAGAGGCCGCTAGACTCCTTTGCCTGAAAGCAGCTGTGTTAAAGGACCAAAAGCAGGATTATGCCCAAGCCAGCGCTATGGCAAAACTGTATGCATCCCAGATAGCCATGGAGAATGCTGTAGAAGCCGTACAAATTCATGGTGGGTATGGGTTCGTGAAGGAATATCACGTGGAGCGATTTATGCGGGATGCGAAGATTACTCAGATATATGAAGGCACTTCAGAGATCCAGAAAATCGTGATTTCAAGGAATGTATTGAAATAATATAACTTTTCTATTTGAACCTAACACGCATTTTTCTTGTATAAATTCAATATTTCATATTAGATTTATACAATTAATTCAATCTCAAGATTGACTATATCTATTTTTAGTCATATTTATTACCAGCGTGGAGGATTATAATAAGATCATAGAATCATTAGGCATTCGATTTATCAAGGCTAGAAATATTAATATTTTGAAGCCTGTAACAATCGAGAATAACTACGAAATCGAGAATTCTCTAATCTTGGTGAATAGTGGATCTATGAAGATTGGAGAAGAAAGAGGTTCGTGCTTGGTCAATGAAGTTTATTTTATTCCAGGTGGAAGACAAGTGCCTATAACATATGGCAGTTCTTCGCCAGTAAGTGTGTCGAAGGATGTTTTCTTAAGTAATAAGGAGTCATATTTCCAGAGCTATATTGGGAATTCTGAAAAGGCTGAGAGTCACAGCTATGTTTCTTTTGAGGCAAAGGCGTTTGATTCAGTCAATTTCTTCGCTTCTCTAGATATTCCACCATTTAAAGTAGAGGATGATGGCAAATCAGCACAACTGATACGACAAATCAACGAAGAGTTTAACTCTAGTTCACCGGGAAAAGGAAGGATTGTAAAGGTTCTTACCGAGCAATTGGTGGTTGAATTGATCAGGTATATATTGAAGCAGGGACTGTTTGTAGAGCAGTTCGCCACCAATAGTACATATTTCAAAGATCCTCGACTCATTGATATTTTCACGTTTATAAAGGAGAATTTGGGGGATGATCTTTCTAATAAGGTGCTCGCTGGTGTGGCTAATGTATCTGAAGATTACGTTGGTCAATACTTCAAGATGCTCACTGGTATAAACCCTCAGGATTATATCGAATATCAACGAATGGAAGAAGCAGTAAACCTGCTTCGAACTTCTAAAATGAGTATTCGTGAGATAGGAAAAGAAGTTGGCTACAAAGACACGGCCTATTTCTGCCGCAGATTCAAAATGATGTTTGGAATACCTGCAGGAAAAATGAGAAGAAGAGAATCACTCATCAACGTATAACCTCTGAGGTCATTTTTTCTTCTTGTCGAACGATTTTTTGAGTTCTTCCGAAATATAATTTATTGCTGCACCGGTAGCTTTTTCTACCAACAACTTTTGAATTCCGTAGGAGGATTTTTTTCGTTTTTTTGGTTTTGGACTTTGTTCCTTATTGCCTAAAAAACTGTACAATCCATATGCTCCAAGTAATACTGCTCCACCTATCGCAGAGAATATCAGTATGTTTTTGGTTTTAGTCTCAAATAATTCTGAGACATCTTCAAGTTCATGTCTGATTTTGGCTTCAGCTAGAGCTAATGATTCCTTTTTAGCTATTATTGATTTACTACTCATCTTCTTCTGCAGCGTCTGTCATATTAATAAACAATTCCTCCAACCAATTCTGCATTTTGTTGCTCCTTAAGAGCACAAAGAGTCCAAATAGAGCAATTAAATAAATGCCCGAAACGATCAGGTAACCATAGTGAGGCGAGTCCAGAACGGAATTGAGATAGGCACCTAATGCAAGGGAAAGGAATACAATAAGGAATAAGAATATCAAAGCGATACTACTCAAGACAATGAATTGTGCCAAAATCTTGGAGACCTGCGTGATGATATCCAGTTTGAGTTTTTCGCCTCTAACTCTGATGTATTCAGAAACTTTATCCAGCAAATTGTTAATAATTGACATGCAGTAAAATTTATCTAGAATGACAATTTATACAATATCAAGAACTGAATGAATAATCATTCTTGTTCAATTCGCTTGACTTGCTCAACCTCAGCGTTAATTGAGGTTTGATCTATTTTTTTCTGGTTAAAATATATCAAGGTAAATGGGAGCAAAAAGAAAACTAGGACGATATATGCAAATCCGGAAATCTTGTATTTGAGTGCAATACTTCCAAGTTTATCTGAAAGAAATACCGGTAGCCTATTTAAATAAGGTGTTCCTAGAAAAATAAGGATTCCTACCAAATTAAAGAGCAAATGCGCGATGGCAAGGCTAATAGCTGCTTCACTTTTAAAAAGGGCAGCCATCAACGCTGTTATGGTAGTGCCAAGGTTGGCACCAACTACAAATTGAAAAGCACGCTTAAGTTTTACTTTACCCGTGGCAACCAGAGGCACTATGAGAGATGTGGTAAGTGAGCTACTTTGTATCACAGCGGTCAGTATAAAACCCCATCCAAAAGATTTAAAGGTGTTCTGAAAAGCCAGATTTTCGAATTTCGTTTTGGCCTTTCCGATTAAGCGCTTGTATAGGATATTGGAGATAACCTTAATAGTGGTGAAAAGAAGTGCTATGGAAAGAATAATCACTATATAGCCTCCAAGCCAGTCAATAAGCGCGAATCCCCATGTTTCAATGACACCAGGTGATGACGATGCTGCGACTGTTGAAATACTGGATGGAGCAATTAATGAAGTCAAATGATGGCTAGCAGTACTGAGCAAACCATATTTTAGTTCCAAAGGAAAAAGTAAGATACAGGTGAGCAAATTAAAGATATCATGGACCGTTCCCGCGGAAACGGCTTTTCTAAATTCTGCCCTCTTCGTGACATAGCTCATAGAAACGATCGTACTCGTGAGTGTTGTCCCAATATTAGCACCCATAACTACAGGAATGGCGTGCTCCATGGAAATCCCACCAGCGGCAACTGCCGCTACCGCCATTGATGTAGTCGTGGAACTACTTTGGAGTAGTGTAGTGCCCAAAATACCTACCAAAAGCCCTATTCCTGGATTGGAAAGAACCAAGTTAAAGCTACTGGTCATTTCTTGTCCAAAAGATTGGAAACAGGTGGCTAACAATTGAATTGCGATAAAAAATCCAATTATTGCCGCCGAGATAGAAAATATATCCTTGGTATTATACACTTTGGGTTGTTCCAATGAGTTTAGTTATTGATTATGTTCAAAGGGCTATGATTTATTCGACTTCCTCTTCTCGATTGAGTTTTCTCTCAGATTCACCAGTAATGCCTTCAGTTACGTTAATCACATGATCACCTATCTTCTCAAAAGACATAAAAAGATCTTTGTATAAAGCACCAACCTGCGGATCGAATTTCTTAGATGTCATCTGACTCATGTGGTGTAATCGAAGCTCGTCTCGGCAACTATTGATGGAGTTTTCGTGGGCAATTGCAGTATCGATTGATACTTTTTTATAATCTGAATTGAGATTTTCGACCATGGTATTTATCGAATCATCCAACAAGTCATGCATTTTCTTAAGGTTTTCCTTTTGCTTTTTGGTTAACTCAAGTTTGTCGTTCTTTTTATTTTCAAAATCTTTCGAGATCTGGAAAAACACATCTCCAATTCTCTCCAGATCGTTGATGATGCTTAATATGCTCACTACACGAGTCGAGGCAAAAGCGCTCAATTTACCATCGGATACTTTGGTGAGATATTTACTTATTTCTTCTTCAATGTGATCCGTGATTTCTTCATATTTTCTCATCTTTTTGATGAGTTTTTTCTGCGTCTTGTTCTTAGGTTCAGTCAAAAGTTCCCGTAAAGTGCTAGACATTTTTGTGATGATTTTCCCAAAGGAGGCTGTTTCCTTTTGTGCTTCCTCAAGTGAAAGCTCTGCAGTGTTTAATAATCCAGTTCCAATATATTCTAGCTTAAAATCTTCTGCATCCTCTCCTTTGGCTTTGACTAATCTGACCACAATAGATGCTATGAAATTGACGAAACCTAAAAGCAGGAGGGTGTTAATAATGTTAAATGTTGTATGAAATAATGATAATGCGATTGGAATAGAAGTAGCATCAGTATAGGGAGAAACGCCAGTTGCGGATTCAAGATATCCCGCTATGACTGCTAAAAATGGATGAAGCAAAATGATGATCCATATTACCCCGAACACATTAAATATGAAATGAGCAAAGGCCGCTCTTTTAGCATGCACATTACCCACTATAGCTGCAAGATTTGCTGTGATGGTAGTCCCGATGTTTTCACCCAAAACCATTGCTGCCGCCAGCTCCAAAGGAATCCATCCATTGTTGGCCATCACCAAAGTGAGTGCCATGGCGGCACTAGAGGATTGAACAATCACTGTGATAAGCGTACCAATGAATACAAATAGAATTGTCGAGAGAAAGCCCAAATCCGAGTACTGGCTCAGAAAAGCTAAAATCTCAGGGTTTGATTTCAAATCAGGAACGGCATCTTTAAGGTATGCGAGCCCCATAAAGAGCAAAGCAAACCCGATAAACACTTCTCCCCATGTCTTGATTTTGTCTTTAGAAAAGAACAATAACGGAAATGCTAGAGCGATAATAATAAGCGCATAAGCATCTATTTTGACCTTGAAACCTATTATTGATATGAGCCAAGCCGTAATAGTGGTGCCAATATTGGCACCCATAATTACACCAATTGATTCAACCAGCGATAGTAGACCCGCATTCACAAAGCTCACGACCAAAACGGTAGTTGCAGATGAGGACTGTACCAAACTTGTGATGACAAATCCTGTTAATACCCCTTTGAACCTATTAGAGGTCATACTCCTAAGTATGCCCCGCATTTTTGATCCAGCTACACGTTGAATAGCTTCGCTCATTATTTTCATACCATATATGAAGAATGCTAAGGCTCCTAGTAAGTTGAGAAAATCAATAAGTCCGTATTCCATGTGGGTATTTTTCGAATTAAAAGGTAAAAATAAGCTTTGAATATTAAGGCAATGTTATCATAATAGAATGTCCTTGGTACAACTTCCTTGCTAATTGTTGATATTACAATAAACCTCGCTCTAATAAACTTAAGTTGAATAAATCATTCATTTTCTCTTTTCTTTTTATAGGAATATTGAGTTTGGCTGAAAAATCAAATGCCCAAATTCCTATCGCCGGATCTTTGGGTAAAGGCATAAGAATGCAAGCAGTTGATTCGAGTTTCGCAATGAAATTTAGCTTTAGGTTTCAATCATTATATTCCGGGCAATATACACCTGAGTCTGAAACTTGGAACGAAAGTTTTTTAATTAGAAGAAGCAGGTTGAAGTTTGACGGATATGTCTTTAATCCAAAAGTGATATACAAAGTGGAACTAGGTTTGTCCAATAGTGACACTCAAGGACCAGATGAAATGGGAAGAGCTTCCAATATGATATTGGACGCTGTTGTGAAATGGAGATTTGCACCGAAATGGTATTTGTGGGCTGGCCAAGCTAAACTCCCAGGCAATAGAGAGCGTGTTATTTCATCTCAAGACCTGCAATTTGTAGACCGGAGTTTGGTCAATTCAGAGTTTAATATCGATCGAGATATTGGAGTTCAATTAAGAACCAATCATCGTATGGGCAGCATGGTGGTTCGGGGAGCCCTCGCTATTTCCATGGGAGAAGGAAGAGGTGTCCTGATTGATAATCCGAAGAACGGTAGAGAATATACGGCTAGAGTGGAATTGTTACCATTCGGTAAATTCACTTCGAAGGGGGATTATTTTGGTTCGGATCTGGCGAGAGAGGCTTCTCCAAAACTGTCCATTGGTGCTACGTATGACTACAACCATCAAACGCCAAGATCAAGAGGTAATCTCGGGTCATTTTTAACAGATAGTACCGGTAGCTATATTTTTTCCGATTTATCAACCGTATTTATAGATGCCGTGTTTAAGTACAAGGGACTTTCATGGAGTTCTGAGTATGCTAATAAAAGGACAGATGCACCAGTGGATGGTTTCGGATACGGAAGCGGTTCTGTTACTTCGTTGGGTTATTTAATGAAATCAAATGTGGAAGTAGCAGGACGTTACACGGAGATTGCGCCAAACCATAAAGATTTTACAAGCATAACTGGAATCAAGGAATACACGCTTGGTATCTCGCGATACGTAGTTGGGCATGCCTTGAAAGTCCAAAGTGACTTCTCTTGGGTAGACAATGCTACGAGCGAAGATTTTTTCAGAGTGCGGGTGCAGTTTGAAGTTGCGCTCTAATTACACTTCAGAAAAATTAGTTCTCTAGTTGTTAAGCTCTGCAATTGTCAGCCAAGCAAACAGACCCATTCCAATTTTCAGGGATGATTCGTCTATGTCGAAAGTAGGTGTGTGAACTCCAGATACTATTCCTTTTTCTTCATTGCGAGTGCCTAATCGGTAAAAACAGGCATCCACATGATGAGAATAAAAGGCAAAATCCTCTCCGGCAAGCCATAGATCGATTTCCTCAACATTTTCTTCACCTAAATAAGCCTTGGCGGCCTTCATATTCGCTTCAGTGTATTCCGGGTGGTTTTTAAGGTGAGGATATCCTTTCATGACCTTAAAATCACATTTAGCACCCATGGATTCCGCTATACCTTCCGCCATTTTTTTCATGCGTGCATGTGCTTCCGTGCGCCATTCTTCATCATAAGTTCTAAAAGTACCTTCTACCTTCACATCATTAGGTATGACATTGGTAGCGCCTTTGGCCTCTACCTTCCCAAATGACAGAACAGATGGAATCTTAGGACTACAGTTTCTGCTTATTATTTGCTGCAAAGCAACAATGATATGACTGGTAATTAATACTGGGTCAACGGCATTTTCTGGCATAGCAGCATGACCACCTTTACCAGTCACCGTGAAGTAAATTTCATCTGCGCTGGCCATATACATACCCTTACGGAAACCGACTTTTCCAGCAGGAATAAATGGCATTACATGTTGTCCAAGAATCCTGGTAGGTTTTGGATTTTCAAGAATCCCTTCTTCTATCAGTACAGATGCGCCTCCTGGAAGACGCTCCTCACCAGGCTGAAAAATAACTTTGATAGTGCCCGAATAATGATCTTTGAGTTCCCTAAGGATACGCACAGCACCTAGCAGCGATGAAGTGTGCACATCATGTCCACAAGCATGCATCACACCTTCATTCTTGGATTTGTAAGACACGTCATTGGCTTCTGTGATAGGTAAAGCATCAATATCCGCCCGCAACGCTACCACTTTGCCATTATCCTCTTTGCCCTTCAGTGTGAAAGTAATCCCCGTTTTGGCTTTGCGCTCAAAGTTGGTGATTCCCATTTTGCGAAGCTCCTCTTCAATGAATTTAGCCGTCTCAAATTCCTCAAACGATAGTTCTGGATGACTATGAAGGTGATGCCGAATATTTTGAATATCCTCAAAATACGCTTCACTTAATTCTTTTATTGCTTCGATAGTCTTAGTCATAGGTCACTCGAATTCTATCAGGTATTAACAATGCCAATGGGAAACTCTCTTTAAGTTTTTCAAAAACTTCATGTGCTTCCAATCGATTGACGTATTGTCCGACTTTCACTTTGTAATTAGGTTGTGCGTATTCTACTTTGGGGTCAATGTCCAAAAGCAAGTAAGATGCTGTCTCAGCAGCTCTGTCAGCTTCCTTTCGGTCATTCCCAGTATAAATCTGAATGGTATACCCATCCACAAATTCACGACTTAGATTATTTGCAATGATGATCTGGTTGACACTATCGAGCTCTGCTTTGAGATGGTTGTTCGGGACTTTCCCATCGTTTTGAACCACTACAAGATCCTTGTTATTATTCTTCAAAGGCGTCATTTCTGGCCTTAGTTGAGTAAGGTCTTCAGAATAGGAAGAAGCCGTAGAGGAAGTAACCGAACTTGTTTTACATCCCCAAAAACTTACAGCTAGTATCAGTATTATTATTCTAGTATGACGCATTTGTTTGATTTTAAATCCTCTTCAATAGTCTTGAATTTAACGTCTTTTTTCACAGATCCATCAGCATACTGCACTGTAACGCGCTGGTTTCTACTCGCAATTTTCACTGTTTTCACCGGCGCTACCTTCTCGGCAGGAGGTCTATTGGCTTGTCCACGATTCAAAACCGATCCGCTTTCAGCCTTAGACTCTTGGTAGTTTTGACGCGAGCGTTGATTTTTGGCCTCCTGCACTTCATTAGGATCCTGAATAGGTATCTGTGCCTTCAATAGGAATGAGGTCGATTCTTCGTTGACTTTACCTAAGAATCTTTTGAACAACTCGAATCCTTCGAATTTGTAAATGATCAATGGATCTTTCTGCTCATAGACTGCATTCTGTACAGATTGCTTTAGGTCATCCATTTCCCTTAGATGCTCCTTCCAGGTTTGATCAATGATCGCCAAAGTGATCATTTTTTCCATGGCTTTGATCATCTCTCGTCCTTCAGTATCGACAGATTTTTTCAAATCTGCTGACACTCCGATCTGTTTCTTGCCATCGGTGAAAGGAACAAGGATATTCTGTACTGTTGCTCCCTTATCTTTCAAGATTTGAGTGAGCAGTGGTAGCGCCCTTGAAGCGTTGAAGTCATTCTTGACTTTATAATGCTCCTTGGCAGCTTGGTATAGCTTTTCTGAAAGCTCCATTTCATTGATTTTCACCAACTCATCTGCTTCAATTTGAAAGTCTATACCCAATACACTGATAGCATTCAGTTTGAGACTGTCAAGATTGTCATCACCTTTTGCATTCAATGCAATGTCTTCACAGGTGTCGTAGAGCATGTTGTTGATATCTAGCTCGAGACGCTCACCGTAAAGGGCATTTTTACGGCGCTTATAAATCACTTCACGTTGTGAGTTCATCACATCATCGTACTCCAACAGACGTTTTCTCGTAGCGAAGTTGTTTTCCTCTACTTTTTTCTGAGCGCGCTCTATAGACTTGGTGATCATGCTATGTTGTATCACTTCGCCTTCTTCTAGTCCCAGTCTATCCATGATTTTGGCTACCCGATCAGACATAAAAAGTCTCATCAAGTTGTCCTCCAAAGACACATAGAATTGTGAAGATCCAGGATCTCCTTGACGACCAGCACGACCTCTTAGCTGTCTATCTACTCTTCGAGATTCATGTCTTTCAGTACCAATAATGGCTAATCCTCCGGCAGCTTTCACTTCTTCAGAAAGCTTAATATCAGTACCTCTACCCGCCATATTGGTCGCAATAGTTACAGCACCAGGTTTACCCGCATTCGCCACAATATCGGCCTCTCGAGCATGCTGCTTGGCATTGAGCACTTCATGATCAATGTTCTTCATTTTAAGCATTCGCGAAAGCAACTCGGAGATTTCCACGGAAGTGGTACCAACAAGCACAGGTCTTCCCGCAGCTTTCAACTCTTCGATCTCATCCGCTACAGCGCTAAACTTCTCCCGAATGGATTTATATACTTTGTCATCTCTATCGTCACGTTGGATAGGGCGATTGGTAGGGATGACGATTACATCCAATTTATAAATATCCCAAAGTTCGCCAGCTTCTGTTTCCGCAGTACCCGTCATCCCAGAGAGCTTGTGATACATTCGGAAGTAATTCTGCAAGGTGATGGTAGCGTAAGTCTGAGTGGCGTCCTCCACTTTGACATTTTCCTTAGCTTCAATTGCCTGATGTAGTCCATCAGAGTATCTACGACCATCCATTACCCGACCCGTCTGCTCATCGACAATTTTCACCTTGTCTTCGACTACTATGTATTCGGTATCCTTCTCATACATACAGTAGGCACGCAGGAGTTGATTGATGCTATGAATTCTCTGAGCCTTGACGCTATAGTCTTGAATGACTTCTTCCTTTTGCTTAAGCTTCTCACTTTCGTCAATGTCTGTAAGCGCTTCGAGCTTCGCCACCTCAGCACCAATGTCTGGTAATATGAAAAAGCTGGGATCATCGCCAGAACCAGTGATCAGATCGATCCCTTTTTCTGTAAGGTCAATACTGTTGTGTTTTTCATCAATGGTAAAATACAAAGGTTCGTCTGCCTCCGGCATCAACTTTTGATTGTCCTGTAAGTAGTAATTTTCGGCTTTCTGAAGAATAGCACGAATACCTGTCTCACTCAGAAATTTGATCAAGGGCTTATGCTTTGGTAGCCCTCTGAATGCTCGGAATAGGGGAGTGCCGGCTTCTGCCTCTTTTCCTTCTTTGATTAATCTCTTGGCTTCATTGAAAAACTCCGCCACTTGCTTTTTTTGAGCCTCAACCAGCTTATTGATTCTTGGTTTCAATTCATAGAATTCATGCTCATCTCCTTTAGGAATTGGTCCTGATATAATCAAAGGAGTTCTTGCCTCATCAATCAAAACAGAATCAACTTCATCCACCATGGCGTAATGATGCTTTCCTTGAACTAGTTCTTCAGGAGAACGTGCCATGTTATCACGGAGATAATCGAACCCAAACTCATTGTTGGTACCGTAGATAATATCTGCCTTGTAAGCCTCTCTTCTTTCAGGTGAGTTGGGCTGGTGATTGTCAATACACTCGACTTTCAAGCCATGGAATTGGAAAATCGGAGCATTCCATTCAGCATCCCGTTTAGCCAAGTAATCATTCACCGTAACGACATGAACACCTCTGCCTGATAAAGCATTCAGATAAGCTGGCAATGTTGCGACCAGTGTTTTACCTTCTCCGGTGGCCATCTCTGCTATTTTTCCTTGATGCAGTACGATCCCACCGATCAACTGAACATCATAGTGGATCATATTCCATTCCACTATGGTACCGTGAGCATTCCATGTATTTGCCCAAGTAGCAGTATCACCTGAAATTTTGATATGATCTTTTTTGCTCGCCAGCTCACGATCCATCATAGTGGCAGTCACCACCAGCTGCTTGTTTTCTGTGAGTCTTCTTGCTGTTTCCTTCACCACAGCAAAGGCCTGTGGCAAAATCTCCATCAATACATCTTCAAGAGATTCGTCGCGCTTAGATTCTAGGGCATCTATCTGCTCAAAGATTTGTTCCTTCTCCAGGATGTCGATGGACTCATCTATTTCTATTTTGTCATGCAGAGATTTTAATTCATCATCTACGTTTTTGAGCTTTTCAGCAATGAACTCCTTAAGCTCATTGGTTTTTCCCCTAAGGTCGTCATCAGATAGAGAGCTAAGCTTATCGTACTCAGCGTTAATCTTGGCTATGTAAGGAGTCACTTCCTTGATATCCTTGTCTGCTTTGGTTCCGAATATTTTCGTTAACCCTTTAGTGACTAAATCTAACATGTATATATTTTCTTATTGTAAGTCTAAAATTGATTCGGAAGTGTTGTTGCTATACTTCCATAGTGCCTTCAAAAACTTTCTTTGCCGGCCCTGCAAGGTAAATATTTTCAAAAGATTGATCCCCAGTTACTGTATAGGAAACGGTAAGATTTCCACCTTTAGTTTTGACCGAAACAGGACTTTCATAATCCAGAAGATTAGCAACAAGAGCACATGCCGTGACGCCTGTTCCACAAGATAACGTTTCATCTTCTACGCCTCTTTCGTAAGTCCTTACGCTAATTCCATCAGCTAATTTCTGAACAAAATTCACATTCGTTCCCTTTGGCGCGTAATGCTCACTTTCTCGAATTTCTCTACCAGGTGTCACGATATTCATTTCTTCTAAATCCTCTACCAACCTGACATGATGCGGCGAGCCAGTATTGATATACCAGTCGTTCTCATATTGAGAGATGCCTTTTACGTCATATAAGTGAAAATGAATGATGTCATCTTCCATAAAAGCGTCATGCACGCCATCAGTTGTTTCAAATGTGGTTTTGTCACTTATCATTCCTAAAGAACTAGCAAACGCAATGGCACATCGACTGCCATTTCCGCACAAACTCTCTGATCCGTCTGGATTAAAATAGATCATTCTAAAATCTACATCAGGATGATTCTGAATTAGAATAACGCCATCTGCGCCAATGCCCATTTTTCGATCGCAGAGATGAGCAATGAGGCTTTTGTTGTCGCGAGGAAAGGTTTCAGCACGATCATCGATCATTACAAAGTCATTGCCGGTGCCTTGATATTTATGAAAAGTGACTGTCATTGGAATTGATGTTTGCAAAAACCATACGTTTTGCTTGACGTGGTTAAAATAAGTGATTTTTATGCCAAAACGTCAGGGTTGGCTAATGGCCTTAAAACACAAAAGCCAACTTTATATCATAAAGTTGGCTAGTGCTATGTCTTGAAAGAAAATTACAGCTTCTCTTTAATTCTAGCCGCTTTTCCTTTTCTTCCTCTTAGGTAGAATAGTCTAGCTCTTCTCACCTTACCTTTTCTTACCAACTCGATCTTGTCGATGTTTGGAGATAGGATTGGGAATATTCTCTCTACTGCGATACCACTTGATACTTTTCTTACCGTAAAAGTTTCGCCGTTTGAATTTACATTTCTTATCTGAAGAACAGTTCCTTGAAACTGCTGAATACGCTCTTTATCGCCTTCCTTAATCTTGTAGTGAACGTTTACAGTATCACCAGCACCGAATGCAGGGAATTCGGTTTTTGCCGCTCTGCTTTCTTCTTCTACAAATTTTATTAACTCGCTCATAATAATAGTCTATTGAGTGTTTCTCAAAAAGGAGTGCAAATATAGATAATTAATTAGCAATTGGGAAAGGCGCTATCATTAAAAATTTGAGATTATTTTGGGTCTATCAAAATAAAGCAAAACAGCTAAAGCAGGTCGTTTTTAAGGGCGTATTGTACTGCTTGAGAAGAGTTGCTCACATTGAGTTTTTTGAGAATATTTTTTCGATGCGTTTTGATGGTGTGGTCTGAGAGGAAAAGCTTTTCGGCTATATCCGCACTGGTCAAACCTTCAGCCATCAAGCGGATCACGTCTATTTCACGAGGACTTAATTTGTATTGCAAGACCTCTTCTTCTTCAGAGACAAAGGTGCCTATTCGGTCATAGTATTGGCTGCCGCCCATTACTCTTAGCACGGCATCTATGAGCTCTTTTCCAGTATTATTCTTAAGTAGACATCCGTCAATACCAATTTTCACTATTTCTTCTACAAAGGATTTCTGAGCATACATAGTGAGAATGATGATTTTTATATGAGGAAAGTCTTTTTTCAAAATTCTAGCACAAGAGATCCCATCCATCACCGGCATGTTAATATCGAGAATCACTATGTCTATTTTATTGTTTTTGACAAAACGAAGTGCTTCTTCTCCGTTAGACACGGTGCCCATTACTGATATTTCTTCATCCGAACTGAGGACTTCTTTGAGTCCTTCCATGACAATGGCGTGATCGTCAGCTAGTAAAACTTTGATGTCTCTCATGTTACTGGTAATTCCAAAATGACAGTTGTTCCTTTATTCCCTTGACTTTCTACGGTTATTTCTCCCCCTCTGCGCTCAACGCGAGACTCAATATTTTTGAATCCTAATCCTTTTTTTGAATCTCCGAGTTTTGGCTCAAACCTAACCCCATTGTCTTCGTAAATGAGCGTCACGCTGTTGCCGATGAGATTAAGATCAAAGTTAATTCGGGATGCTTTAGTGTATTTTATGGTATTATTAATAAGAGCTTGAATTATGCGATAAATGTAAAGACTTTTTTCGCTGGTAAGTTCTATCGTTAGTTGAGCATTTCCGGTTACGCAGATAGTCGTTGATTTATTGAGGGTTAAAACCATATCCTCTATGGCAGCATCTAGTGAGAAATGCTTCGATCCTTTAAGAATTAGCTTGTTCGAAATCTTGTTTGCCACATCACAAGCCAAAAGAGAAGCCTCGCCGATTTTTCTAGCTAGCTTCTTTTGAGAGGTTAGATCGGTTTTCTTCTGTAAAGCATCGGTGAACATGTTTACCGAAATTAGTATGCTATTCAGGTCATTTTTAAATTCCTCGGCGATACTTTGGTTCGCATATTCTTGATTTGTTAGAACGGAATAAGCAAATTCTAGTTCTTGTGTCTTTAGAAGCCCGTACAATTTTTGATACTTCAATTCTCGCTCTTTGAGTCTTTGTCGTTGTAAATTCCACATTATCGCGGAGGCTATTGCGATAAGAAGTAGCCCTATATTGCCTAGTATCAATACCATTTCTATATTATGCTGATTATTTATGATTCTCATGCATGATAATAGGATAATGAATTTGTTATTTGGATTTGATTGTTGTCTTTGATTAGTAGCAGATAGAGTCCAAATCCTACAGGTGAATATGCATATATTACTTAAATCCTCACATCAAAGATCATTAAGGTTGGTCGGATTGTAAATACCTAAAAAGAGTGATTATTAAGAAGTGAAAATGGGAATTTGAAAAATTCTCTTGGCATTGTCTTCAGTTTCGATAAACTCAGCTTAACAATTCGACAATCAGTGTAAGGCTAAGAGCTAACAGCGATAGGCGACTAGCCAAAAGCTAATCAAACAAATCTGGCCTTCGCAGTTCTGTTCTTTTCACTGCCTCTTCATGTCGCCATTGCTCTATTTTGGCTTCATGGCCTGATGTGAGTACTTCTGGTACTTTCCAGCCTTTATATTCGGCTGGGCGAGAATATACGGGAGGGGCTAGAAGTCCATCTTGGAATGAATCCGTTAAGGCAGAAGATTCATCATTGAGCACACCTGGAACAAGACGAATTAGCCCGTCTGCCAGCACCATAGCAGCTAATTCTCCTCCAGACAACACATAATCTCCAATCGAAATTTCTTTGGTCACTAAATGATCTCTTACCCGCTGATCTACTCCTTTGTAATGACCGCAAAGTAAAATCATGTTCTCGTTCAAGGAGAGCTGGTTGGCTATACCTTGTTTGAAAGTTTCACCGTCAGGAGTGAGGTAGATCACCTCTTCATAAGACCTCTGTGACTTGAGCCTAGTTATACACTTGTCTATTGGCTCGATGGTTAGTACCATCCCGGCACCACCACCAAATGCGTAATCGTCAACATTTTTATGTTTATCCGTGGAGTAGTCTCTCAGGTTATGGATGACTATTTCTACTAGACCTTTACTTTGAGATCTCTTAACGATGCTTTGGTTGATCGGCCCATCAAATAATTCGGGCAAACAGGTGATGATATCTAGTCTCATGGCTTATCGTTGAGGTAAACATCCAACAGACCTTCTGGTAATACCACCTCAATTTTGTTTTCAGAAAGGTTCACTTTTTTTACTACACCGTCTGAGAGGGGTATTAGCACCTCAACTCCTTTATGATCGACTGCTAGAAGATTGTTGTTGGGCATTTGAAAAACTTCTTTCACCAAACCTATGTATGTACCTCCTTCAACAACGTCTAAGCCCGGAAGCTGATGGTAATAGTATTTGCCTTCAGGTAGATCGGGCAGATTTCTAAGTGGTAAGTAAAGGTCTTTACCAATAAGGGGGGTTGCATCTTCAATGGAGGCTATTTCATCCAGAGTCACAATGGCTCTATCTCCCTGAAGATTGAGGGATTCAATAAAAAAAGGAATCAGCTTGCCATTGATGTCAATGAAAACTGATTCCAATTTTTTGTACTCTGATGGATCATCAACATCTAAGAAGATGACGACTTGCCCTTTGAGTCCGTGGGTCTTGACTACATTACCAAGTTGGTAGCATTCACCGAAACCCATTTTATAAAGTATTAAGCTTCTTTCTTCTCTTCAGAAGAATCATCCGCCTTTGGTGCTTCTTCAGCTGGTGCAGCCTCTTCAGCTTTTGCTTCCGGAGCAGCTTCTTCTTTCGGAGCAGCTTCTTCTGCCTTTGGCTCTTCAGCTGGTGCAGCCTCTTCAGCTTTTTCTTCTACTACTGGCGCTTCGGCTACAGCTTCATTGCCTTCTTCTTCCAAGGCCTTCTCAGCTTCGTCAGCGCTAGCTTCCGCTACTTCCGCAACAAGTGCATCTTCAGCTACCTTCTTCTTAGCAGCGATTGCTTCAGCTCTTGCGTCAGACACTTTCTTCTCAGCAGCGAGTTTGGCCTTAGCTTTTGAATCTTTGTCAGCTGTAAGCTTAGTTACTTTGTTTTGAACTTTAGCTTCTTTCTCAGCAGCCCATGTTTCAAATCTCTTATCAGCTTCCTCTTGAGTGATTGCACCTTTAAGTACACCAATTTGAAGATGTTTCTTCATCATGATACCTCTATAAGACAACATAGCCTTTACTGTATCTGTTGGCTGAGCACCCTTCATTACCCAATCGAATGCTTTTTCGTCATTCAAATTGATAGTTGCTGGGTCATTATTAGGATTATACGTTCCTATCTTCTCAATGAATTTACCATCACGTGGCGATCTTGAGTCAGCGATCACTATATCGTACATCGCTTGTTTTTTGCGTCCTCGACGCGCTAGTCTGATTTTTACAGGCATAATTTGTTTTGTTTATGGAACACGTCCATTCAAAGTTTTTGTTAAAAGGACCGCAAAGATAGCCTTTAAAATTATTTTATAAAAGAGTTGTAATAATTGATCGAATTTAGCCTAAGTATTTGAATAAGCGAATAAGCGGTTTAAATAATTCATTAACTAGCAGTATATTTGTTAGGTTTTTAAAACATACGCCCATCCATATGGATAAATATTCTTATATCGCCAATGCCGATGTTGGTTACATTGATGATCTCTACAAATCTTGGAAAGAAGATCCACAACAAGTAGATGAGACATGGCAAAAATTCTTCGAAGGATTTGAATTTTCACAACAGAGGTATGGAGACTCAGGTCCCAGCGATCAAAGTGAACTTGGCTCAGATGAAATCAAGGTTCGTAACCTTATATACGCCCACAGGTCAAGGGCTCATTTAAAGTCCGATACCAATCCCGTAAGAGCTAGAAGACCCCACAACGTACGATTGGAATTGTCCCACTTTGGATTGTCTGAGGCTGATCTCGCCAAAGAGTTTGAGGTAGGTTCTGAGATTGGATTGAATAAGACCTCTCTGAAAGCCATCAAAGAGAGGCTTGAAAAAATTTATTTGGGACACATTGGTTACGAGTACAATCACCTTAGGAACTCTGAGATCTTTGATTGGATGAAGAGTAAGGTAGAGCGGGAAGGCGTTGATGTGGTGCCTACCGATGATGAGAAGATTAGAATTTTATCTAAGCTCAACGAGGCGGTCGTCTTTGAGAACTTCTTGCACACCAAGTTTTTGGGGCAAAAAAGATTTTCATTGGAAGGTGGAGAAAACACCATTCCTGCCCTCGATAAGATCATTCGCAAAGCTTCCGAACTAGGAGCTGAGGAGGTGGTGATCGGTATGGCTCACAGAGGTAGACTCAATGTTTTGGCGAATATCATGGGCAAAACGTATGAGGAGATTTTTGCCGAATTTGAAGGCAGCATCGACCTTGACCTGACCATGGGTGATGGCGATGTGAAGTATCACTTGGGGTATTCGAGTTATATAGACGTAAATGGTAAGAAAATTTATGTCAAACTAGCACCAAACCCTTCTCATCTAGAGGCTGTGGATCCAGTAGTACTTGGATATACCAGAGCTCAGATTGACGATGAGTATAGAGGCGACATGTCCAAAGCAATTCCGGTTTTGATTCATGGAGATGCAGCGACTGCTGGTCAGGGAGTAGTATATGAATGTATCCAGATGTCGTTATTGGAAGGGTATAGTTCTGGAGGCACTATTCATTTTGTGATCAACAATCAAGTCGGATTTACGACAGATTTTGATGATGCGAGATCAAGTATTTACTGTACTGACTTAGCCAAGATAGTGGATGCTCCAGTTTTGCATGTGAATGGTGATGATCCTGAAGCTGTAAATTTTGCAGCCAATCTGGCTGTTGAGTACAGACAGAAATTTCAGAAAGATTTTTTCATTGATCTCCTCTGCTACAGAAGACACGGTCATAATGAGAGTGATGAACCTAAATTCACTCAGCCTAAACTTTATAATCTCATTGCGAAGCACCCTAATCCAAGAGAGATTTATGTGAAGCAATTAATTGCAAGAGGTGACATCAATGAAGCTAGGGCTAAAGGTCTGGACAAAGAATTTAAGCAGCAGCTTCAGGATAGATTGGATGAGGTTAAGCAAAAGCCTCTTCCGTATAAGCCTCAGAAAATTGAGGAAGAATGGCATTTCTTGAGAAGGTCTAAAGTAGAAGATTTTGATAAGTCTCCTGAGACTGGGATTACAGAAGAAGTGTTAACGAAAGTGGCAAAAGCTTTGACAACTATTCCAAAGGGATTTAGACCGTTGAGGCAAATTGATAAACTGTTGAAGGAAAGGAAAGCTCACTTCTTTGAAGAGAAGGTGTTAAACTGGGCTGACGCTGAGCTCCTAGCTTATGGTTCTCTTTTGGCAGAGGGCAATATTGTCAGGATGTCTGGACAGGATGTTAAGAGAGGAACTTTTTCTCACAGGCATTCTTACCTGTTTGATTCCAATACCAATGAACCTTATAGTAGTTTGGATCATATTCAGGAAAAACAAGAACCGTTCAGGATCTTCAACTCTCTATTGTCTGAGTATGCGGTACTTGGGTTTGAATATGGCTATGCCATGGCTACTCCGAATGCTTTGGTGATTTGGGAAGCTCAGTTTGGAGATTTTGCCAATGGAGCCCAGGTGATGATCGATCAGTTTATCACAAGTGCTGAAACAAAATGGCAAAGGATGAATGGGTTGGTGATGCTGCTACCTCATGGTTATGAAGGACAAGGACCTGAGCATTCGAGTGCGAGGATGGAACGCTTTCTTCAGATGACTGCTCAAGAAAACATCATTGTGGCGGATATCACCACTCCGGCGAATTTCTTTCATTTGATTAGAAGACAGCTTTATTGGGAATTCAGGAAACCTTGTGTGGTGTTCTCGCCTAAATCACTATTGAGACATCCAAAAGTAGCATCATCCATATCGGAGTTTACAAAAGGAAATTTCCAAGAGGTGATTGGTGATAGCTATGTGACTAGTAAGTCTGTAAAAACTGTGTTGTTGTGTACTGGTAAGGTTTATTTTGATCTTCTTGAGGAGCAACAAAAATCAAAAAGGAAAGATGTGGCAATAATCAGACTAGAGCAGCTCCATCCTCTACCTAAGAAGCAACTTGAGAAAGAGTTGAAGAAATTCCCTAAGGCCAAACTGGTTTGGGTTCAAGAGGAGCCGGAGAATATGGGAGCATGGAGTTACATGCTCAGAGTTTCACGTCTGAAGTTGGAATTGGTGTCAAGAAAGCCAATGGCTTCACCTGCCACTGGTTACTCAAAAGTTCACAAAAGTGAACAAGCGGAAATTGTAAGTAAAGCATTCAAAATATAAGGAATTATGAGTCTAGTAATGAAAGTACCAACGGTAGGTGAATCGATCACTGAGGTAACGGTAGCACAATGGACCAAAAAGGATGGTGATATCGTAGAGATGGATGAAGTCGTTTGCGAATTGGAATCCGATAAAGCAACATTTGAAGTGACAGCAGAATCTGCTGGAGCACTGAAAATAGTGGCACAAGAAGGAGATAGCGTTGAGATTGGAGGAGTGCTTTGCGAAATAGACGAATCCAAAGCTGCCGCATCTACAAGCAAAGAGCCGGCTCCAGCACCAGCTCAAGAGGCAAAGCCGACTGGAGAAACACTAGAAATGAAAGTCCCTACTGTAGGTGAATCTATCAACGAAGTAACCATTTCCAATTGGTCAAAGAAGACTGGTGATTTTGTGGAGTTGGATGAAGTGATTGCTGAGATAGAATCTGACAAGGCAACTTTTGAGCTAACAGCAGAAGCGAGCGGAACTCTGGAGGTGATAGCTGAAGAAGGTGCAACCGTTGAGATTGGAGCTTTGATTTGTAAGATTGAGGTAAGTGAGGGAGGTAGTTCAGAGGCTGCTCCAGCAGCGCAAGAGGCTGAAAGTGCCTCGGTACCAGCTTCATCATCAGATAGCTATGCTACAGGGCATGCATCACCAGCAGCAGCTAAAATTTTGAGTGAAAAGGGAATTTCAGCTGATAGTGTGAAAGGAACAGGAAAAGATGGTCGCATTACGAAAGAAGATGCCATGGCTGCTCAGAAATCAGCACCAAAAGCTGAATCTAAACCTGCACCTACAGAACCTTCTAAGCCTGTCTTGGAAGCGCCAGTAATTAGTTCGGGAGTAAGTCGTGAGCAGAATAGAGAGAAAATGACCTCTCTTAGAAAAACAGTCTCTAAAAGATTGGTATCTGTGAAGAATGAAACTGCCATGCTGACCACATTCAATGAGGTGAACATGGGGCCTATCATGGAGCTGAGAAAGAAATACAAAGAGACCTTTAAGGAGAAATACGAAGTTGGATTAGGCTTCATGTCATTTTTCACCAAGGCATGTACGGTAGCACTTCAAGAATGGCCAGCGGTCAATGCGCAGATAGATGGCGAAGAGATTCTTTATAGTAATTATTGTGATGTGTCAATTGCCGTTTCTGCACCTAAAGGGTTGGTAGTTCCGGTGATTAGAAATGCCGAAAAACTGAGTTTTGATCAAGTAGAGAAAGAAGTAGTGCGACTGGCATTAAAAGCTAGAGCAGGTAAGTTGAGTATTGACGAAATGCAAGGAGGAACTTTCACCATCACTAATGGCGGAATTTTCGGATCAATGCTCTCTACACCAATTATCAATGCTCCGCAATCAGCGATCCTAGGAATGCACAATATTGTGGAAAGACCTGTAGTGGAGAATGGAGAAGTTGTGGTAAGACCAATCATGTATGTGGCCTTGTCATATGATCACAGAATTATCGATGGCAGAGAATCCGTAAGTTTCTTGGTGAGAGTAAAACAGTTACTGGAGGATCCGACGAGGTTGTTGTTGGGAGTCTGATGAGATATAGTACAAAGTATTAAGTACAAAGTACAAGGATAGGTTGATTACTTATGCATAAATATAAGGAACTTGAAGTCTGGAAAATGTCAATGGATTTGAGTGAAGATATATATAAATTGACTGACTCCTTCCCAAGTGATGAGAGGTTTGGGCTAATATCTCAAATCAGAAGAGCTTCTGTTTCAGTGCCATCCAATATTGCCGAAGGAGCAGGAAGGAATACGAAAGGAGAGTTTAAGCAATTTCTAGGAATAGCAGTTGGTTCTTTGTTTGAGTTGGAAACTCAACTGTTGTTAGCAAAAAGATTTAATTACTTGGATGTTATTGACTCTCAATTGGATAAAGTAGATGCTTTAAAAAAGATGATTTTTGGATTGAAAAAATCCCTGTACTGAATACTAAGTACTCAGTACTGTAAAATAAATAGAACAACATGCAATACGACGTAACAGTAATCGGATCAGGCCCTGGTGGATATGTGGCTGCCATACGCGCATCACAACTAGGATTTAAAACTGCCATTATAGAGAAATATCCAACGCTTGGAGGTACTTGCCTCAATGTTGGATGTATTCCTTCGAAAGCATTGCTTGATTCATCTGAGCATTTTCATAATGCAGAATCTAGTTTTAAAGAGCATGGGATAGATATTGCGCCTCCAAAGGTCAATATCAAGCAGATGATCGCCCGTAAAACGGATGTGGTAAAGCAAAACGTAGAAGGGATTTCTTATTTGATGAAGAAGAATAAGATTGACGTGCTGGAAGGAGTCGGGTCTTTCAAAGACAAAAACACCGTGGTAGTGACTTCTGGTAAGGATAAGAAGGAGATCACTTCTGAAAAAATCATCATAGCCACTGGATCAAAACCTGCTTCACTTCCTTTCATCAATATTGATAAAAAGAGAATCATCACGAGCACCGAGGCATTAGAACTTAAGGAAGTTCCGAAGCACATGATCGTAATAGGTGGAGGCGTGATAGGAATGGAACTTGGATCTGTATATGCTCGATTGGGAGCTAAGATTTCTGTTGTGGAATATCTTGACAATTTGATTCCATCCATGGACGGAACGATGGGAAAAGAACTTCAGAAGTCTCTAAAAAAACTAGGTTTTGATATCTACACCAGTCATAAAGTAACTGCCGTGAGTTCTAAGGGTAAGAATGTGACGGTCACTGCGGAGACCCCAAAAGGAGAGTCGTTAGAACTTAAGGGAGATTACTGCTTGGTTTCAATAGGACGTAAACCATATACCGAAGGATTGGGCTTGGAGAATGTGGGTATCAAAGTTTCCGAAAGGGGACAAATAGAAGTTGATCAACATTTGAAAACCAACATTGATAATATTTGGGCAATTGGTGATGTGGTGAAGGGCGCCATGCTTGCTCACAAAGCAGAGGAAGAAGGTGTTTTTGTAGCTGAGCAAATGTCTGGACAAAAACCACATATCAATTATGACTTGATACCTGGTGTGGTATATACTTGGCCAGAAGTTGCCAGCGTAGGTAAAACTGAAGAGCAGCTCAAAGAAGCAGGAAGAGCCTATAAGAAAGGGCAATTTCCTTTTAAGGCTTTGGGTAGAGCAAGGGCTTCAATGGACTTGGATGGATTGGTGAAGGTACTTGCAGATAAAGAAACTGATGAAATACTAGGTATGCACATCATTGGAGCTAGGGCTGCAGATATGATTGCTACAGGTGTTACAGCCATGGAGTTCAGAGCTTCGGCGGAAGATGTGGCTCGCATGTCTCATGCCCACCCTACTTATATGGAGGCAGTGAAAGAAGCCTGCTTAGCAGCTTCAGAAAATAGACCGATTCACATTTAATGCATCTCGGTATATAGAAATTAGAAGCTCGTTGAAAGACGGGCTTTTTCTGTTTGTGGGTGAAGGATAATTAGAAATTGCTGAAGAGAAATTCAGGTTTGAGCGATCATTCATGAGTTTGATGATAATTTCATAATTTATGACTTTAAACGAACTGACTAACTCAATGATCAAAGTGAAAGCATTTCATACAAATACCATTTTCTTGTTGTTGGCATGGTGGTGCCTAGCCTGTCAACCAACAGAGCCAGCTCGGCCTAACGTCTTATTTATTTTGGCTGATGACCTTGGTTATCATGACCTGAGTGTGATGGGAAGTCAATATTACGAAACACCCAATATTGATCGCATTGCCAATAAAGGGATGATTTTTACAGAAGGCTATGCCGCTTGTCAGGTATGCAGTCCATCACGAGCCAGTATCATGACAGGTAAATTCCCTGCCAGACATGGAATCACGGATTGGATAGGCGCTCGTTCGGGAGAAAAGTGGAGGGAGAAGAGACGATTCAATCAATTGCTGCCTGCAGATTATGTGCACAACTTATCGACAGAATATGTGACCTTACCAGAAGCTATGCAGGCCAATGGATACAAGACATTTTTTGCTGGTAAATGGCACCTCGGCAATGAAGGATCGTATCCTGAAGATCATGGATTTGACATCAATGTCGGGGGTTACGAGAAAGGCGGTCCACGAGGCGGTTATTTTGATCCATTTAACAACCCCAAGCTTGCAGATCGAAACCCCGGTGAAAATTTGTCCATGAGACTTGCTCGAGAGACAGTTGATTTTCTCAATGAGCATAATCCAAGAGAAACAGGGCAGCCAGTTTTTGCTTTTCTATCTTTCTATGCAGTCCATGGCCCAATACAAACAACCCGGGAGAAATGGTTGAAATATAGAGACAAAGCTGAAGCTATGGGAATAGACTCTACCGGATTTGAGATGGGACATTTTCTGCCCATACGGCAAGTGCAGGACAATCCTGTTTATGGAGGTTTGGTAGAAGCAATGGATGATGGAGTGGGCCTAGTTTTAGCTAAGTTGGATGAACTAGGTCTTGATGATAATACGATTGTTATTTTCACTTCTGACAATGGAGGTGTAGCAGCAGGTGATGCTTTCGCTACTTCCAACAGACCACTTCGAGGAGGCAAAGGCTATCAATACGAGGGAGGAATCAGAGAACCATATTTCATCAAAGCCCCTAATATCACAAAGCCAGGCCAACGAACCAGCACACCTGTATCAGGAACCGATTTTTACCCGACAATACTAGAATTGATAGGTGCTGAATTATCTCCTGACGAACACACTGATGGCCAAAGTCTAGTGCCTTTGATGCAGGGAGAAACGCTATCGCAGCGACCATTGATATGGCATTATCCCCATTATGGAAATCAAGGTGGCAGACCTTCTTCTATCATCAGAGAAGGTGATTGGAAACTCATTCACTACTACGAGGACAGTACTCAGGTGCTTTATAATATTAAAAACGACTTATCCGAGCAAACTGATCTTGCAGCTGAACTTCCTCAAAAGGTGAACGACTTAAGCACGAAACTCTTTGAGTTTCTCAATAGTGTTGATGCTAAATATCCCCAAAAAGATCCCGAATATTCTGCTCAAAAAGAATTTGAGCACCTCGACATGGTCAGAACAAAAGTACTGGCCGAGCTGGAAGCTGAGCGCTTGGAATTTTTGAGCAAAGATTTTGATCCAGGAAACAATTGGTGGGGGAGTGATGTGGAATAGGGGTACGCTTATTGAGCTATTCAAAAAACTTTGGGCACAAAAAAACCCATCTGCAATAGATGGGTTCTCGTGACCTCCGCAGGATTCAAACCTGCAACCTCCTGAGCCGTAATCAGGTGCTCTATTCAGTTGAGCTAGGAAGCCATTTGCTTCTAATATTTTTATTTGGTTTGAATCAAATTTGAATTTCAAACCTTCATCCTCCTGAGTGTGCCATGTTGGACTCTCATCAGGTGCTCCCTGCCTGCCGGCAAGGCAGGTATTCAGTTGAGCTAGGAAGCCATTGCCTAAATAGATGGCAAAGTTAATAATTTGTCCTATATATCATCGTTAAAGACCTAGGTTTTAAAATAGATTCTATCTTTGCGCCAAATTACAATTACATGAAGCGAATATTCGGAGTTCTCCTATTGTTTTCACTAGCATTTACTGCAATTAGTCAGGACAAAGTCAAGCCCACACAGCCTGATTTTCCAGGAGATCTAATGATCGACTTTGGATTCAATTTTGTAAATCAGCAACCAGATAAGCTGCCTAACCACCTTTGGGGATCGAACTCTTTTGGAATTTATTACAATCACAGAGCGAGAATCAACGATTACATCTCATTTCATCCATCCATCGGATTCACTTTTGATAAATATTCATTTGACGATCAATTCACATGGATGAATAACGGAGGTGGATTTCCTGTATTGGATTCACTTGATTCAGGTTCTCCATTGGTCAAAAACAAGTTGGTGGTCAACTATCTCGAATTACCTCTTGAGTTTAGAATTCACCCTTTTAGCACAGTGAAGGGTGAGGGATTTTTTATTGGATTAGGAGGAGTGGCTGGTTTTAGAATGGGCGCTCATACCAAGGTGAAGTATTTTCTCGGTGAGAACTCTATCAAAGAGAAGCTCTATGATGACTTCAATGTACAGCGATTTAGATATGGCCTTCAGGCAAGATTTGGATTCAAAACATGCCATTTTTTCTACAAGATGTACGTCAATGATATGTTTAGTTCTTCACCAGATGCCTCTGGGAAGAATCCCAAAACATTTACGATTGGTATCAACTTCAGCGGTTTTTAACCAAAAAACGCAAAACACATAAAGCAAAAAAGGAAGCCAAAAATAGCTCCACTCCAGCTCTCAGTAGTGGTATGACGGTTGAGATATAGTCGAGAAGAAGTTGTCAATCCTGCCAGCAAGAATATGACTAATAAAGGCAGCAAAGTGCCGCTAGCTAAATATTTTATCGATAGGGCTGAGTAGAAACCAGCCACCCCCCAGATACCAGCCGAGTGAACGCTGATTTTGAACCTAAGGCTGATCAATAGAATCAAAAAGATCATTACGGTAACCCCAAGCATGATCACCAGCAATGGCTGAGGCAATATCATTTTGGTGTAGAACATATAAGTAGAAGCACCATAGAACAATCCTATAGAGAAAAAAGGAAAGAATCGCTCGCGTATATCTGTGATTTCAAGGTTGGACACTCTGCTGGTTACTAGCATAAACAGGATGGACAAACCCGGTATCAAGGCAGTTGTAACGAATATGGCACCTATGAAATAGGGGATAAACTCACGTGGGATAGGAGTGAATATCTCTGGAATGGTAACATAGAAAAGCATGCTGCAGTAGGTAGCCATCAATAGAGGATGGAAGATGGCCGATACGACTTTCATCAAATCAGACACCTAGAGCTGCTTTCTAAGTCTGGCAACTGGAATATTTAGTTGCTCACGATATTTTGCCACGGTTCTTCGAGCAATATTGTATCCTTCACCTCTAAGAAGCTTCTCCAATTTGTCATCAGACAGTGGCTTTGATTTTTCCTCGTTATCTATAAACTCTTTCAGTTTATGCTTGACCTCACGACTACTCACATCTTCACCAGAATCTGTGGCTATCCCTTCTGAGAAAAAATATTTGAGAGGAAACACTCCAAATTCAGTCTGGATGGCTTTGCTGTTGGCCACACGAGATACTGTAGATATATCCATGTTGATTATATCAGCAATATCCTTCAGGATCATCGGTTTCAGTTTGCTTTCATCACCTTCTTGAAAGTATTCATACTGAAAGTCAATAATGGACTGCATGGTATTGAGCAAAGTGTTTTGCCTTTGCTTAATAGCGTCAATAAACCACTTGGCACTATCCAGTTTTTGCTTAATGAATGAAACCGTTTCCTTTAGTTTCTTGTCTTTTTTATCACTTTTATCATAGGCTTGCAGCATCTCTGAGTAAGATCTGCTCACTTTGAGCATTGGCGCATTTCTGGAATTCAAAGTCAGTTCCAGTTTGCCGTTATTGTTGGTCAGCATAAAATCTGGAATCACATACTGAGTCTTGACCATATCAGCACCACTTCCTCCGGGTTTAGGATTAAGCTTAGTGATAAGCGAGATGGCATCTTTTAAGACTTCCTCATCCTCTATGCCCAATCTTTTTGCGATTTTATCATAGTGCTTTTTAGAGAATTCATTGAAGCATCTGTCTATGATTTGCTTAGCAATATCCACCAATTCTTCTTCATCCTGCTTCCGCTCGAGCTGCAGGAGTAAGCACTCTTGTAGACTTCTTGCTGCTATTCCTGCTGGGTCGAAGTTCTGAATTTTGAATAGAATTTCTTCCAGCTCTTCCACATCCGTCTCTATATTTTGAGCGAAAGCTAAATCATTGACTATGGCCTCCAGCTCTCTGCGAATGTACCCATCAGCATCTATGCTCCCGATCAACTGCTCGCCTATTGCATGTTGTCTTTCGTCAAGTTTGAGGTAACCAAATTGGGTCATGAGCTGCTCATGGAGTGTCAGGCCAAATGAGATAGGCATTTCTCGGTCTTCCTCATCAGGATTGCGACCATCACCTTGCATCTTGTAGCCTGCATAGTCATCCTGCAGATAGTCCTCAATGTTTTCTACTTCAGGGCTATCATCGGATTCTTCCGCTTCGGAGGGGGCTTCATATTCCTCATCTTTTTCTTTCTCTTCTGCACCTTCTTCTAGCGCGGGATTCACCTCCAATTCTTCTTCGATCCTCGTGTCCAATTCTGCTGTGGGCACTTGCAACAACTTGATAAACTGAATCTGTTGAGGAGATAGCTTCTGGGAAAGTGACTGAGTAAGATTTAATTTTTGCATTACATCTGTTTAGCAGAAGTCAAAAATATCATAATTAGGCGATTCTTTGAAGAAAGACACATCAATCATTTTTCTAAATGGATGATTGGAGCCATTTCTATGTAAGAACAATAATATTTCTAGCACTTGCGCAGTTAAAACGTCAAAAAAGCCTTTTTTTTGCGCTGTTTTACAGACACTTAAGTTATTGAAATCGTGAGAGAAAAACGAACAAAAATCAAGAAGGTACTGGTTACAGATCCTAAAAATCAGGAACTAACAGTGATGGGATGGGTACGCACCAAGAGAGCAAGCAAAAATGTTGCATTCATTGCGCTCAATGATGGCTCCACGGTCAATAATTTGCAAGTAGTAACCGATGCTGAAAAGTTCGGAGAGGATATCATCAAGCGGATTAGCACAGGAGCAGGTATCTCTGCCACAGGTGCGCTCGTGCAGTCTCAGGGTGCAGGACAATCTGTAGAACTAGTAGCGGAATCTATCGAAATCTTTGGAGAAGCAGATGCTGATAAGTATCCACTACAACCTAAGCGTCATAGTCTTGAGTTTCTTAGAGAGATTGCTCACCTAAGACCAAGAACAAATACTTTCAGTGCAATCATGAGAGTAAGGCATGCCATGGCATTTGCCGTGCATCAGTTCTTCAATAGCAAAGGTTTTTTCTATATCAACACCCCGATTGTGACATCTTCGGATGCCGAAGGTGCTGGAGAAGCATTTAAGGTCACTAATTTTGACTTGGAAAATATCCCAAGGACGGAGGAAGGAAACGTCGATTTTAAGCAAGATTTCTTTGAAAAGGAGACCAATCTTACAGTGAGTGGACAGCTTGAAGGCGAGCTGGCTGCTATGGCGCTTTCTGAGATTTATACTTTCGGTCCTACGTTCAGAGCAGAGAACTCCAATACTACCCGACACCTGGCTGAGTTTTGGATGATCGAGCCGGAGATGGCGTTTTACGATTTGACTGACAACATGGATTTGGCAGAGGAAATGCTCAAATATCTGGTCAAGTATGCTCTGGACAATTGTGCTGATGATTTGGAGTTTCTGGAGAAAAGAGCAACCGAAGAAGACAAAACTAAGCCTCAGAATGAACGTGCTGAAATGACCTTAACGGATCGACTAAGGTTCGTTTTGGAGAATGATTTTGAGCGCTTGAGTTATACTGATGCTATAGAAATTTTAAAAAAATCTAAGCCTAATCAGAAAAAGAAGTTCCAATATTTGATTAACGAATGGGGAGCGGATTTGCAATCTGAGCATGAGCGTTTCTTGGTAGAGAAGCATTTTAAGAAGCCAGTTATCCTATATAATTATCCGAAAGCCATCAAAGCCTTCTACATGAAGCAAAATGATGACGGAAAAACTGTCGGAGCTATGGATATTTTGTTTCCGGGAATTGGTGAGATAGTGGGAGGATCTCAGCGGGAAGAGCATCTGGATAAACTCACGGAGCGTATGACAGAAATGGGTATTCCTACAGATGAAATGTCTTGGTACTTAGATACAAGGAGATTTGGTACTGTGCCTCATAGTGGGTTTGGTTTGGGTTTTGAGCGTATGATACAGTTTGTAACTGGTATGGGCAACATTAGAGATGTCATCCCGTTTCCACGAACTCCAGGAAACTGCGAATTTTAAAGCACTAAGTTAATTCAAGGTCTGTCTATAGCTCTCGTTGGTTTTAGGAATGCCAATAGTGGAGTTATCGAGATGATATTCCACTTTTACCGATTCTTGTCCGGTGAATCGCATCACGTACACTTCTAAGTGAAGATGCGGCCCACTGGCCCATCCTGTAGAGCCACTTTTGGCAATCACTTGTCCTGCTTTCACAGAGTCACCCAGCTGGACAAGAGCACCTTTTTTCTGAATATGTGAGTAATCAGCAATGGATCCATCCTCATGCCTGACCATGATATAGTTGTTATACTTAGAGCAACTTTCATTTGGGCAGCCTTTAGAGTGCTTATCTACCACTTGAAGCACTACTCCATCCCTGATGGCGGATATTTTGGTTCCTTCATCCATGTTGAAGTCAATGGCAAACTGATTGATGTGGGTAGGGAATTCATTGTAGCTCTGACCCACCAAGTATTCTTGCCCTTTAGGGAATGGAAGTCGATAGACATAGTCGTCATTGTGCTCAGCAGTGACATCTCCTATGATGAAGGTGTACTTGTATTTATAGGAATAAGACTTACCTTCTTCAGGTACCAGATTAGTGATTAGTTTGGTCTCATTGCCCGTTAGCAGGGTAAGCACTGGAAGATCTGTACTTGCTGTCATCCCTTTTATCTTACCTTCCACATTGACACTTTGCCACACGTTGGTGTGATTTTTTGCGTATATATTGATTGACTGATCTTCAAGCACTTCGTGATATACACTTACTTCTTTTTCCTGTGCATATACGTTGAGGAGCTGTAGGCCAATCAATAGCGCCAATAGGTACTTCATATGTTATTTTTCAGGTGGATCCGCAAATTTTCCATTTGGAGTGCGGTAGGGCTGAAATGGAATGGCTAACAAATTGGATAGGCGATCGTTTTCCTTCGGTTCCATGTGTGTGTCAATTCCATATTTCAACTCACTCATATCTTCAACGCTCGCAAACGTCCCAAAGATGCGATCCCAGATAGAAAAAATATTCCCATAGTTCGTATCTGTCAAAGGTTGGGTGTAGTGATGATGCACTTTGTGCATATTTGGCGTGACGAATACCATCGAGAACGCCTTGTCTAAACCCTTTGGCATGTTGATATTAGCGTGAGTAATGTGTGCGAACAAAACTGATAGTGACTGATAAAACATAATGATGCCAATCGGTGCACCTACTATCATGACTGCCAATATGGTAAATCCTATTCTGAACACAGTTTCACCAGGATGATGTCTTAACCCTGTAGTTACATCCACTGTGGTATCACTATGATGCACCAAATGAAACTTCCACATCCATTTCACTTTGTGCTCTGTCCAATGAATTAAATACGCGCCTATCAAATCAAGTAAAAATATTCCTACTACTACCTGAGCCCACAGCGGTAAATCAATCAAATAAAGAAGTCCGAACTGCTGCTCAGCTACGAAATCTGAAGCAATCAATAGTACGCCCGCTAATCCAAATCCGATAATCGCTGTGGTAAGCGTGAAAAAGAGGTTTAAACCGGCATGATTGACTTTTCGATATCCAAATTTGAATAAAGGAAGAATCCCTTCGAAAATCCAGAAGAGCACAATTCCTCCAATTAAGATCATCGCTCGAAACCATGTCGGGACACTCTCGAAAAACATAATCAAATCTTCCATATCGGGGTGAAGTTTAAGTTGTGAATCCTAAACTAATCAAATGAAGGGAAAGTTTGGCTTGGGAAGTGAGATGAAAAGTGGTCCCGGCAAGAATCGAATCGCAACGGCGACCCGGCTAGATCTAAAGTTTAGGAAAGTTTGACCTGAAGAGGGGTACGAAAAGTGGTCCCGCTAGGAATCGAACCTAGATCTAAAGTTTAGGAAACTTCTATTCTATCCATTGAACTACGGGACCAAGAGAATTGTAGGACGGCAAAACTAGTAAAATCTATTGCTAGACTCCAAAGTAAATCTGATACTGTGGTTTTAAGCTGGGTGTGAGATATTGTAAACGATAAAAAAGGTGATGCTCTACGAAATTCTAAAGTTTAGGCAACTTCAGGGGCGCGTAGCCTATTCTATCCATTGAACTACGGGACCAGAGAATTGTAGGACGGAAAAACTAGTAAAATCTATTGCTAGACTCCAAAGTAAATCTGATACTGTGGTTTTAAGCTGGATGTGAGATATTGTAAACGATATAAAAGGAGGTGCACTCTGAAATTCTAAAGTTTAGGCAACTTCCGGGGCGCGCAGCCTATTCTATCCATTGAACTACGGGACCAATAGGGTTGTAGGACGGCAAAACTAGTAAAATCTATTGCTAGACTCCAAAGTAAATCTGATACTGTGGTTTTAAGCTGGGTGTGAGATATTGTAAACGATAAAAAAGGAGGTGCTCTATGAAATTCTAAAGTTTAGGCAACTTCCGGGGCGTAGCCTATTCTATCCATTGAACTATGGGACCAAGAGAATTGTAGGACGGCAAAATGACAAGTTTTATGGCATTTATGATGCCGCGAAAACTCCGGATAATCTATGCAAACAAGAACAATACTCAGGAATCCCCTTCAATAAGATTCTGGCGCCAGGTAGTTAGGGTAAATCTTTAGGTGCTCTTTTTCTACCTCCTTGATGATCAGATCTTTCAATTCATTGAAATGAAATTTATTAATAGCGGATACGAAGATCGAATTTTGACCATTGTGAGGTGTGTCAAAAGACTCCAAATCTTCTATTTTATCTACCTTGTTGTAAATGTTGATTCTCCGGATATCTGCTGTTCCTATTTCCTCCAAAGTTTGCTCTACCACATGAATATGGTCCTCATAAGAAGGGTTTGAAGCATCAATTACATGGAGAAGAATATCTGCTTCTTTCACCTCTTCTAGAGTGGATTTGAATGATTCTATCAAATTGTGAGGCAATTTCCTAATAAAACCAACAGTGTCAGAGAGTAAAAATGGTAGCTGATTAATGACCACTTTTCTCACAGTGGAGTCAACCGTTGCGAAAAGCTCATCTTTGGCGTATACTTTTTCTTTACTCAATAGATTCATAAGAGTGGACTTGCCGGCATTGGTATATCCCACAAAGGCCACACGAACTATTCCATCTCTAGACTTGCGCCTGGTAGTGGCTTGCACTTCTATCTTGTCCAATTTCTTTCTGAGGACATTGATTTGGTTTCTGATATTTCTTCTATCCGTCTCAATCTCTTTCTCACCAGCTCCACCACGAGTGGCCGTCCCACCTCTTTGTCTTTCCAAGTGAGTCCACATTCTTGTCAAACGAGGGAGCAAGTATTGATATCTAGCTAGTTCAACCTGTGTTTTGGCTTGATTGGTTTTGGCTCTTTTGAGAAAGATGTCTAGTATCAATAAACTCCTATCGTAGACTTTTACTTTGAGTTCTTTCTCGAGGTTTCTTAACTGAGAAGGAGATAGATCATCGTCAAAAATCACATTCTTGATGTGCTTTGCCTTCACGTATTCTACGATCTCTGCTAGCTTCCCTTTACCCACAAAGGTTCGCTTATCCGGATGCTCCAACTTCTGAGTATAGGTTTTTTCTACCTTTATTGCTAGTGTCTGAACGAGGAACTCCAATTCATCCAAATATTCCTGAGTCTTGGCATCAGGTTGTGATTTTGGCGCTACAGCCACCAATACTCCAAATTCTTGCTCTTTCTTAGTATCTATCATATTTATCTTCTCCTGATTTCGCCACTATCATATCAGATGTCGTAAAATTAGTCAAAATCAAGTAGGCTCTTTAGTTTAGCTGATAATGAAAATTGCTATTCTGATCAACACCAGTTGGAATATCTACAATTTCCGAAAGGGACTTGTGGTAAAGCTTTTGGCTGATGGTCATGAAGTAATGGCTATCGCTCCAAAAGACGATTATGCAGCTAAGCTTGAGAAACTCGGGTGCACATTTCACCATGTCTCTATTTCCCCTACGGGGCTTAATCCAGTTAAAGACCTTCGTTTTTACAATCAACTTAAAGGGATACTTTCAAAGCACAGGCCTGATGCAATGCTTACCTATACCATCAAGCCGAACATATATGGAACCTTAGCTGCACGCAATTATGGTATTCCTGTTATCGCCAATGTTAGTGGTCTTGGAACGGTATTCTTGTGGAAGGGTCTCAAGCGGCGTTTAGCCGCTGAGTTATATGGATTTGCTCTGCGAAGATGCCAGTGGGTGTTTTTTCAGAATGCAGAGGATAGACTTGAGTTTTCCGACACAGTCAAACTAAACATGCAAAAAACGGGGTTGGTGCCGGGATCAGGGGTGGATACTACATTTTTCCAACCATATGATCAACCTAACAATCAAGTCCCACAGTTTTTGATGGTAGCTAGGTTGATTATTGACAAAGGAGTCCGGGAATTTGCCCGTGCTGCAGAGCTGATCAATGCACATGGACATAGGGCCAACTTCACCTTGATTGGAGAATTGGATCCCAGTCATTCTAGATCTATACTCCCTTCTGAATTGGAGAATTGGCGATCTCGTAGGATTCTCAATTACTTGAAGCCAACAGAAGACATTAGGGACATTTTGCGAGCGTGTGATGTGATGGTGCTACCGTCTTATAGAGAAGGAACTCCGCGAACTCTTCTAGAAGGTGGAGCGATGGCAAAGCCATTAATCGCTAGCGACGTGCCCGGGTGCAATAATGTAGTCGTTCATGGGGAGAACGGATTTTTGTGTCAGGTGAAGGATGCTACTGATCTTGCTGCCAAGATGGAGATGATGCTAGCCATGACGGAGGGCGAACTTCAAATAATGTCGAAAAAATCAAGAGACATCATTGTGGAGAAGTTTGAAGAAAATAAAGTAATACAAGAATACCTTGCGAAGATTGGTGCTTTGACAGACAATAGCTAAATAGCTGTTAGATTAGCATTGGATGACAATTAAGCTATCTTTGACAGTAAATTGAGATCATTAATGATTTTAAGAACGCCTAGATTAATTATTTTTTTGCTCGTAGCGGCAACACTCGTGTCTGGATGTAAAGTGTATAAACAGGATATACTTTTTAATCTTGACGAAAACTTCACCGAGGAGGATCTATCTGAACCCGTTCAGCAGGCCATGGAGAATCACATCTTGGTGGTCAATGATTGGGTGGAAGTCAATGTATTTGCCAATGACGGTGAGCGTCTTGTCGATCCTGAGCAAATGGGCCAGCAAGGAAGACAAAACCAGTTTCTTAATTTTCAATATTTAGTTCAATCGAATGGCGTAATCAAGTTACCTATGGTAGGTCTGGTGAAGGTATCTGGACTCACCATTCAAGAGGCCGAATCAGTTATAGAACAAGCATACGACGAGTTTTTCAAAGATTCTTTTGTCAAAATGACTCTTGCCAATAGGAGAGTTGTGGTTTTGGGAGTTAATGGAGGTCAAGTATTACCACTTACCAACGAGCACACATCGCTAGCAGAAGTATTGGCACTTTCGGGAGGGTTGAATCTGGGAGCAAAGGCCGGAAATATTCGCTTGATAAGAGGAGATCTTAGCGATCCGGAGGTGTTTCTGATAGATATGACGACCATTTCTGGAATGAGGGAGTCGGTTGTAGATGTATTACCAGGTGATATTATTTATATAGAACCGTGGAGGAGACCTTGGCAGCAAGCTCTAAGAGATATTTCTCCCATATTATCGATCACGTCTAGTGTGATTGCGTTTGTTTTAGTCATTCAGAATTTAACAAATTGAACCAGGTAGATCCATTAGATAGCCAAGCCAGTGAGAACGAGATTTTCAACGCTTTTGATCTAGGTAAATTTTTGTTTATCGTTCGAAAGAATTTGATCTGGATTCTTTTGTTTCTCATTGTTGGTTTCTCGATAGCCTATGTATATGTGCGATATACCAAACCGGTTTATGAGTCTACCTCTATCTTAAAACTGGACTTTGAGAGCGAAGCAACCACTTTGGGTTTGACAACAGGTGCAGCTACCGCTGATGTGATGGGGCAGGAGCTTTCTGGTGAAATAGAATTGCTCAAATCAAGACTGTTTTATTCTAAAGTCATTGATGTGGTGGGAATGGATGTTTCCTATCACTACTATGGTCGTTACCTCACAGATGAGAGATATCACAATCACCCTTTCGTGGTTTCACATCTGGTCAAGAATTCTGGTTTTTATGATCGACCTATTGATTTGAAAATCACTGGAGAAAATAGTTTTGAAATTAATTTGGGGGGAGGATTCACCTCTCATGCATTTGGTGAAGAGATTAAAAATCAAAATGTTAATCTTCTAATTGAAAAAACTAAGCATTTCAAATACCCTGAAGTAGGTGGAACCTATTATTTCACCATAAATGGGAGAAATGCACTGATCAATTACCTCCAGACAAATGTGATCGTTCGACCAGAGAATTTTAGCGCTAGGACTATCAGAATATCGTTGGCAGATCACAATGTCTATAAGGCTCATGACTTGATTACAGCCATAGACACACTATATCTAGAGTATACTAAACAGGCGAAGAATCAAGCGATTGAGCAGAAAATTGCCTTTTTGAATTCTCAGATTAGTCTCACAGAATCCAAGCTAGAAACATTTGAGACTTATTTTGAAGATTTTATTATTGAGAACAAGACGCTAAGTTTGTCGCGCGACTTACAGGTCACGATAGACTATCTCAAAAGTCTCGATTCTACAAGATTGAAATTGAAGGCTCATTTACTCGGGTTGAAAAATCTTGAGAATGAATTCATCGAAAATGATTCACTGCTTGTCTACCCTATATCGGCGAATCTTCCTAAGGCATTTTATGATTTGGTTGCGGAATTCAAAAAAGTAAAATCAGAACGCCGAGAAAAACTCTACTCATATAATGAAAACACTTATGCCATACGTCAGCTGGACCGGCAATTGGATGAGATAAGAGAGCTGCTTAAAAAGTTTATCCCGGATCAGAAATTGGCTTTGGAAAGAAACCTTCGCCAGCTGAACGATCAAGCGGACAAGTTGGAGGCTCAATTCGAAAAGCTCCCTGAGATGAGCACTACCTTTGATAAAAACAAGAGATTTTATGAGTTGCAAGAATCCTACTTGATGTCACTTTGGCAAAGCAGAATGGATCTGGAGATAACTAAGGCGGGTACTGTGACGAATTATGTGATTTTGGAACCGGCATCTCTACCAAGTACCCCTATCAAGCCCAAGCCAACGATTATTTATACCGCGGCGGGTGCCTTATCCATTTTGCTATCTATCATTTTTGTGTTGGTCAGATACCTACTTCACAATAAGATTTCAAGTATGAGGGAACTGGAGAGTTTAACATCCAGCCCTATTCTTGGAGCAGTTCCGGAGTACACCAATCACAAGCTGCCATTAACTAAGCTGATCATTAAGCCTAGCTCCAAATCTTCAATTAGTGAGGCTCTTAGGACTATTCGGACCAATATGGAGTTTCTAAACGGAACGAACCAAACCAAGATGGTGACTATCACCTCTACCATATCGGGTGAAGGAAAAACTTTTATTGCGGTCAACCTTGGAGCCATAATCGCTTTTTCTAAACTGAAAGTTTGTGTAGTTGATCTGGATATGAGGAAACCAAAGGTTCATTTGGCTTTTGGTAATGAAGCTTCCGCTAATGGCATGAGTACCTTGCTGATTGGTAAAAGCAAACTTGAGGATTGTGTGGTTCATTCATCCATTGAAAACCTAGACTACATTCCTGCTGGTCCTAATCCGCCCAATCCTTCTGAGTTGATTCTTGGAGATCAGTATGACGGTATATTGGCTCAGCTAAAAGCGAAATACGATTTGGTGATATTGGATACGCCACCGGTGGGATTGGTGACAGATGCTGTTATGAGCATGCGAAAATCGGACTTACAACTATATGTTGTGCGGGCGGATTATTCCAAACGATCATTTATTAAGTCAATTGAGAATCTGAGGAAAATCAACAGATTCTCCAATCTGACCGTAATCTTTAATTCCGTCAAAGCATCAGGCAAGGGTTATGGTTATGGCTATGGATACGGCTATGGCTATGGCTATGGTTATGGTTACTACGAAGACAATAAGGAATAGCATGTACCTTCAATTGATTCGTATATGTTAGGTTGGTTGGCAGGCAAAGTCAAGCCAAACCTTCAGGTGGACATACACAGTCATCTGCTACCTGGGTTGGATGATGGTGTGAAAACTATGGAGGAGGCAATCTCAGCGATCAAGGCTATGTCTTCCTTAGGATATAAGAAGATTGTTACCACGCCTCACATTTATCAAGAGTTCTATCCAAATACTCCAAGTATAATAATGAATGCTTTGGCAGAGTTGAAAGCAGAACTAACGAAGCAAAAAATTGATATGATCGTGGAAGCGGCTGCAGAGTATTTTTTGGATGTTGATTTTTTAGTGCGAATTAAAGAAGGGGCGGAGATTCTTAGTTTTGGTGAGGCTAAATATGTTTTGTTCGAGACAGGTTTTCAGACAAAGCCGATCATTCTTGAAGAGACAGTTTTTGAACTTTTTTCCCGAGGATTTAGACCAGTACTAGCTCATCCTGAGCGATACGAATATTGGCAACCAAAATCCGAACTATCAGAACACTTAACTGAAATGGGAGTGATGTATCAGGTTTCTCTTCCATCTATCAAGGGTTTTTATGGTCCGATTCCCAGAAAAAAGGCCATGAAATTATTGAAGCTTGGCCATGTTGATTTTTTGGGATCTGATCTGCATCGATTCGGACAAGTAGAAGGGTTGAAGAAATCCCTTCAAGTATCAATTCCCAAGACCGATCTCCTGAACAATTCGTTGATCTAGTCTAGCTTTGTGGAAAACTTTTTTGATCGGTTCAGGGAAGGGCCACAGGTTTTTGGATTATCTTGTTATAGCTAGATAATGCACTATAATCGTAATTTATATGCACGAAGAGTATAAGCGTAAGGAAGAGAGGGAGTTGGTGAAGAAGTTTGAAGCATTCCTTAAAAATCGCTCCGCATTTTACTTTGATGAAGAATCCTTTCTTCAGGTAATTTCCTTTTATCAAAACCATGAAAAATACAGTCATGGGCTGAAAGCCTGTGATGTTGGCCTTGAACAGTATACTTTTTCGCTGGATATCACGATGGAGAAAGCTGATTTACTGGTTAAGTTAGATCGCCTTGATGAGGCTATTTCTACGCTTGAAAATGCTCTAAATTATCATCCGAATGATCCTGAATTGCTCAATCAGAAAGGAACGATTCACTCGCTGATGGCAGAATACAAGCAAGCTATAGCGTGCTATGAGAAGACCATTGAGTTTTCTGAAGATAAGGATGAGATCTATTACAGTATTGGATTGGCTTATCAGGGGTTGGAAGACTATGTAAGTGCAGCAGAAAATTATAAGCATGCCATTGAGTTCAACATGCTTAATGAGAATGCTTTATATGAGTTAGCATACTGCCTCGATATTTCGGGAGAACTTGAGAGCAGCCTAGACTATTATCACAAGTTCATAGATCAGGATCCATACTCTGAATATGCCTGGTATAACCTTGGTATCGTTTATAACAAGCTAGGGCAATTTGAAAAATCTGTAGATGCCTATGAGTATGCCGTAGCTATCGATGAGGATTTCAGCAGTGCTCATTTCAATATGGGAAATGCTTACATGAATTTGAAGCGTTTTGATAAGGCATTGAACGCTTATACCAAAACAATGGATCTTGAGGGGCCAACGGCCGAGACCTATTGTCATATAGGAGCCGCTTATGAGAAAATGATGCACTTGGATTTAGCCATCAAAAATTATCAGAAGGCGACCAAGTTGGATCAGATGTACCATGAAGCATGGTATGGTTTGGGCGCTAGCTTGATGTATCAAGAGAAGTGGTATGAGGCGGTTCATTTTTTCAACAAGGCGATCAAATTGGATCAAGAAAATGGAGCCTATTGGAAGGCATTGGCAGATGCGGAAAGCGCTCTTGGAAATATCATTGCTGCACATGAGGCCTACGAAGAGGCGAGTGATTATCAACCAGACGATAGCCAATTATGGCTAGATTGGTCAAATCTTTTTTATGAGCAAGGAGAGTTTGAAAAAGCCCAAGAAACTATTGAAAGTGGACTGGTAGACAATCCTGATGATGCAAATCTTTTCTATAGAAGTGTGGTCTATCTGATAGAGGATGGGAAATATAAATTGGCGATCAATCACCTAGAGACTGCCTTAATGCTGGATTTTGATGGTCACCTGCAGTTGTTTGATTTCCTGCCAAATCTTCAGACTCAGAAGGCCTTGTATCGCATCATAGAGCAGTACCGAAAAAACAAGTAATCTAAGTCGGCTATGTCGTTGGAATTGTAGATTTTTGCCGTCCAACAAAGTATTCGTAAATCACCAATATGAATTACCATTTAAACCAAATTCCCGAAAGGACAAACAAGCCCCGAAATACCGGTTTTACCATGGTCATGGACAAAGGTCTTAGTCTGAGAGAGGTTGAAGACATGATCGAAACTTCTAGTGACTTCATTGACATAGTCAAATTGGGGTGGGCAACTTCTTACGTAACCAAACATTTTAAAGCAAAGCTGGCTTTGTACAAGGAAGCTGGGTTGCCTGTTTATTTGGGAGGTACATTGTTTGAGGCGTTTATCATTAGGGATCAGTTTGATGATTATAGAAAAGTACTCGATGAGTATGGACTAGAGCATGCTGAGGTTTCTGATGGTTCTATAGAGATGAATCACGAAGAAAAATGCGGTTATATAGAAACCCTCTCAAAGCAGGTTACTGTCTTGAGCGAGGTAGGGTCGAAAGATGCTGCTAAGATAATCCCGCCTTACAAATGGATTGAGCAGATGAAAACTGAGTTAGAAGCAGGTGCTTGGAAGGTAATAGGTGAAGCACGTGAAAGCGGAAATGTAGGACTTTTTAGAGATTCTGGTGAAGTGAGACAGGGTTTGGTAGAAGAGATATTAACACAAATTCCCGAGGATAAAATTCTTTGGGAAGCTCCACAGAAAGCTCAACAAGTGTGGTTTATCAAGCTCATCGGTACCAATGTAAACCTTGGTAACATCGCTCCAAATGACATCATACCTTTAGAAACTATCAGATTAGGTTTGAGAGGTGATACATTTGATTACTTCCTAAATAAATGAATCAGTATTTAGGCTTTGTCCTGAAAGGACTTGCCATGGGGGCGGCCAACGTAATCCCCGGTGTATCAGGGGGGACTATCGCTTTTATTACAGGCATTTATCAACGTTTGATAGATGCACTCAAGTCCTTTGATCTCAATGCAGTCAAACTGATTCTTAACGGCGATTTTAAGATGTTTGTCCTTAAGACTGATTTCTATTTTTTGGTTTCTATTTTTGGAGGGATTGCCATCAGCATCTTGAGTTTGGCAAAAATCCTTGAATATGCTTTTGTCAATTTTGAACAACTCACTCTCGCCTTCTTCTTTGGGTTAATTATAGCTTCTGTGATTGGGGTTGGTAGGCAGATTTCTGTCTGGTCCCCTGCTAATATCGTAGCACTTATTTTGGGAGTTGTACTGGCTGCAGGGATAGCATTTTTACCACCGGCAGAGGCTAATGGTTCGTTTCTCTATTTGGTGCTTTGTGGAGGAGTGGCTATTTGCAGTATGATACTTCCTGGGCTTTCAGGATCATATATTCTGTTGCTCATGGGTAATTACCTTTTGGTTATGAAAGCCATAAGTGGTCTTGAAATAGGAGTCCTGATTCCCATTGCTATAGGATGTGTAGTAGGATTAATCTTATTTTCTAGGATGCTTTCCTATCTATTCAAAAACTATCAAGACCTCACGATCAGTATTCTTACAGGATTCGTTGCTGGTTCTTTGGCCATTATATGGCCATGGAAGGTTACGCAGTACATGACTCTGGAAGGTGGTAAACAGAAGGCCATCGGATATGAATGGTTTATCCCCTCATTGGACCTTCACTTATGCTTGGCTATTGGACTTATGATGGTTGGTTTTTTACTGGTTTGGTTCATGGAAAAATGGGCTAACAAGACTGCCTAATTAGTTACTAGCCAAAGTCCGAATGCTGTATATTTAAGGGCGATATTTTTTCGCGAACTGATCAAATCAATTTTTGAATGAAACGCTACGGATTAATTGGACACCCTCTCAGTCATTCTTTTTCAAGAGAATATTTTACAGAGAAGTTTGAGAAATTAGGACTTTCAGATACCCACAAATATGATCTTTTTGATATTGAGTATTTGAAGGATTTTCCAGCCCTGTGGGAGAGGTACCCTGACCTGGTAGGACTCAATGTGACAGTGCCGCATAAGGAGAATGTCAGGCGATTTCTTGATAGATTAGATACGAGCGCCCATAAAGTAGAGGCTGTCAATGTGATCAAGCGAGACGGAACAAAACTTGTCGGGTATAACTCAGATTTTTTGGCTTTCAAGCAGTCAATGATCAATTATTTCCAAGGGAATATTACTTGTGAGCAAGCGCTGATTCTAGGAGGAGGTGGAGCATCTAAGGCTGTAGAGGCTGCATTTTTGGATTTAGGTATTAAATACATGGTGGTTTCTCGACAAAGAACCAAAGGCGATTTGGTCTATAAGGAGCTTCATGAGAAACCTGAGTATGTAGCCAATGCAGGTATGATTGTCAATACAACGCCATTAGGCATGAGTCCTAATTTGGAAACGAAACCGGATATCCCTTACGAAGCGATCCATGCCAAGCAATACCTATATGATATCGTCTATAACCCTGAGGAAACGGCGTTTATGCTAGAAGGAAGGAAAAGGGGAGCAAGGACCAAGAACGGCTTGGAGATGCTGTATCTACAGGCTGATCGATCATGGGAAATTTGGAATTCATAGGGATCAATGCAATTTAAACTTACATCAGAGTACACGCCGACTGGAGACCAACCTGGGGCTATAGCCAAACTGACGGAAGGAATCAGAAATGGTGAAGCAGCGCAAGTATTGCTGGGAGTAACCGGATCAGGAAAGACCTTCACCATGGCCAATGTAGTACAGGAAGTACAACGTCCAACTTTGGTCCTCTGTCATAACAAGACGCTAGCTGCTCAGCTATATGGAGAGTTTAAGAGCTTTTTTCCAGAAAATGCTGTGGAGTATTTCATCTCTTACTATGACTACTACCAGCCGGAAGCGTTTTTGCCTACTACCAATCTCTATATAGAAAAGGACTTGTCCATTAATGAGGAGATTGAAAAACTCAGACTAAGTGCGACATCCGCGCTGCTCACGGGCAGGCGAGATGTAATTGTTGTGGCTTCTGTTTCTTGCATTTACGGTATAGGAAATCCAGAGGAATTTGGGAAGAATGTGATCAGAGTACAAGAAGGAGAGGTGATCCCTAGAAATCAGTTTCTCTTTAAACTGGTGGATATTTTATACAGCAGAACCGAAGTGGAGTTTAAGCGAGGTACGTTTAGAGTGAAGGGAGATACTGTAGATATCTTCTTGGCGTATGCTGATTTTGCTTATCGATTTATTTTTTGGGGAGACGAGATTGAAGCGATTCATCGAATAGATCCAGTGAGCGGAGAGAAACTTTCGGAAGAAAGAATCGTGAGTATTTTTCCAGCAAATCTGTTTGTCACCGGCAAGGATACGCTCAACCAAGCCATCACAGAGATACAAGATGACATGGTCGCGCAGGTCAATTTCTTTGAGCAGGAACGCAGATTCATGGAGGCTAAAAGGCTCAAAGAACGTACTGAGTTTGATATAGAAATGATCCGAGAGATCGGCTACTGCTCTGGAGTTGAGAATTATTCAAGATATTTTGATCGACGAGAGCCAGGAGATCGTCCCTTCTGCTTGCTTGATTATTTTCCAGATGACTACTTGATGATTGTAGATGAAAGTCATGTATCTATACCCCAAGTACGGGGAATGTGGGGAGGTGATCGGGCAAGAAAAGTAAACCTAGTGGATTACGGGTTTAGACTACCTTCAGCAATGGATAATCGGCCATTGACTTACAATGAGTTTGAAGAAATGCTCAATCAGGTGGTGTTTGTGAGTGCCACTCCCAGTGAATATGAATTGCGGAAATCTGAAGGGATCATTGTTGAGCAATTGATCCGACCTACAGGACTGCTTGATCCGATCATCGAAGTGAGACCAAGTGTCAACCAGATAGATGATCTGATGGAGGAAATCCAAATCAGGGTAGAACGTAAAGAAAGGGTACTCATCACCACCTTGACCAAACGGATGGCTGAGGAACTTAGCAAGTATCTGATTAATGCCGGTGTGAAAACTCGATACATACATTCTGAAGTGGATACATTGGATCGAGTAGAGATTCTTAGAGAGCTTCGTCTTGGGGTATTTGATGTACTGGTTGGGGTTAACTTGCTTCGAGAAGGGCTAGATCTTCCGGAAGTTTCCTTAGTGACGATCATAGATGCTGACAAGGAGGGTTTTCTTAGAAATGAAAGATCTCTGGTGCAGACAATTGGTCGAGCGGCCCGAAATGAGAATGGAATGGTTATTATGTACGCGGACAAGATGACTGATTCTATGCAGAGAGCGATAGATGAGACCAATAGGCGCCGTGCCATTCAAGAGGCCTATAATAAGGAGCACGGGATTACTCCAACTACCATTATTAAGAATCGCGAGGCTATACTTGGTCAGACATCTGCGGCTGATAGTAAAAAAGGTTCTAAGAAGTACTATTCTGGCGAAGATGTAGCTCTTACAGTGGCAGCAGATCCGGTGGTAGCGTATATGGATACTGATCAGCTATCCAAGCTGATCAAGGACACCAAAAAGAAAATGGAAACAGCGGCTAAGGATCTTGATTTTATGGAGGCTGCCAGACTAAGAGACGAAATGTTGGAGCTCGAAAAGATGCTCAAAGACAAAGGCTAATATTGCGCTTCATGTTAATTTAGCCAATTCAAATTTCAGACATATGTATAAACGTATTAATGGTATCCAACACATTGGAGTTGGAGTTTCAGATTCGGAAGTTTCTCAGAAGTGGTATCGGAAATTTATCGGGATGGATATTCCCATTTTCAATGGTGTAGCTCCTGCGCCCCTGATGGACGTTTATACGCATAATAAAACTATCACCAAGCGTGCCACAATGATTCTGAACCTTCAGGGAGGCTGTGCCATGGAGGTGGTTTGCCCAACGTCGTTTGAGCCAAAAGGGCCTGATTTTGAAACAGAATTAGGAGATATTGGCATCTATATCAACCAGATCAAGGCCAGAAATGTAGAAGAAGCTTTTCTATACTTCAAAGACAATGGTGCTAAACTGCTTTCAGACATTGTTCAAATGCCTGACGGAGGGAATACCTTTTATGTTGAAGACCCAAATAATCTGATTTTTCAGGTCATTCCGGGACAGAATTTTTATACTAAAACGGGACATATCACAGGTGGTCCGAATGGTTGCGTGATTGGTGTGTCCGATGTTGATGCGTCTTTGAAGTTATACTCAGACATCTTAGGGTATGACAAAGTTGTTTATGATGAAACAGCAGTTTTCGCAGATTTCAGAAGTTTAAATGGTGGTAACAAGACTTTTAGGAGAATTCGTTTGACGCAATCAAATCCTCCCGGCGGAGGTTTCGCCAAGGTTTCAGCGGATACCTATATCGAGTTGATTCAAGCAATGGATTACCAGCCTAAAAAGATTTTCAAAGGTCGTATCTGGGGAGATGTCGGTTTTGTTCATGTAGGACTCGATGTGAGAGGCATGAAGGCCCTAGGCGAGGAGTTAGAAGAGAAAGGATTTGGTTTCACGTGCGATACCAAGGATACTTTGGATATGGGAGGGACGACACGAGTGCACTGCACCTATATTGACGATCCTGATGGCATACTGATCGAAATGATAGAGGTTTATAAGATTCCGATATTAGAGAAATTAGGGATTTTCTTGAATGTAGAGAAGAGAGACCCGCTCAAGCCCCTTCCAGATTTCATGCTAAAGGCGCTGAGATTTAGTAGGATCAAGGATTGATTCAATGCTTTAACTCCTCTCCTGTAGGCGCTAATTTAAGTGAAGATTAAATCATTGTCTGGAAGGCATTCTAAGCAAAGCTTAAGAACGTTTTTTGCTTATTTTCTCTTTGATTACTTCAGCTACACTTCGGTTTTCTATTTTACTTTCGAGCCATGAGATAATGTCAAAATAGACGAAAGCTCTTTTGTCATATTTACTTTCTGCGAGTTTCAGCAATTGCTCTCGTAGCTGCGCAAAAGCATCTAGTAATTGTTTCTGTGTAGTCTCTCTTGTGAGGTTTTTGAGAAACGCCAAGATGTAATGCTGGAAAGCATGCAAATCATGCTTTTTGAGTAAGAACCTATAGGTAGACCGAATGTAATATTCGATTACGTCTCTATTTCCCAATTCATAATGGGTGATGAGATTGACTATCCTCGCGAAGGAGTGAACATCTTGTCTAATATCTTCATCTTCCGAATTGATAATACGATTGAGCCATTTCAGTGCTTGACGATAATTGGCATTTCCAAAGTACAAACAGGCGATTTTGTAAAACAAGATCAGCTCCGAATGTTTATCGAGCAAACCGATATAACCTTCTAATCGTGTTTCAATTCGCTTCAATAGATTCACACCTTTCTGGAAGTCACCTACCATGAAATAGCCATTGAATTGGTGGGCGTAACTGTATTTAAATAACCTGATCTGAAGGTTGTCATTCAGTTTTACCAAGCGATGATCAGAGAGATTTCGCAAGCGCTTATGTGTCTCCTGAAACTCTCGGTGAAGCATCAATCGAGACTGAGCATTGAGAAGATGGTTAAGCCCCTTGAGGTACATCTCAAAGTAATAGGTGGAGCTTGGTACCGTATCAAATACTGACACCCACTTGTTGGCATAGTCATAGACACGTTCAAAATCTTGTATGAAACTGTAGTAGCTCAACTGAATCTCATACCACAATAGCTTTTCTCGAGAAGAGAATTCACTTTCGTTCCATTCCGGAATCTGAGACACGAATATTTCCTTGATTTTCTGATGATCCTCTTTGTTTCGGATAAATCCAGTCTTGAGATACATGGCATTTAACTTAGCACTCAAATTGGTAAGCTGATTTACCCTGGAGATTTTCTCATTGATCACATTAGCCTCTTCTACTACCTGACTCACCCTACGTTCGTTGTGCCTTCCTATGGAGTGAGGCAGCAGGTGTTTTTCCCATTTGAGTACTTCTAGCTTTAGTTCCAGATTGTCGCTATTTCTCATAGCCTTTTTCACCTTATAGAGGAGTTGGTTGCTCTGTTGGTATAGACTTCTATCAAAAAGGATCTGAATGTAATCTACTTGCTCTCTGATGGCAATATCTTCATTTGAAGAGGCGGTATATTCTTTTAGACTTTGTAGTATTTTTTTGTATAAATGAGCCTTGAGGTTGCTAAACTGATTAGGGTTTATCCAATCATTTTGTTTGATGATATCCTCTTCATTGAGCTGTTCTGCCTTATCCATCACATCAAATAGCAATAAGTACTTGGCATCATCGGCGTTTAAGCCCTTATTTCGCACTTTAAAGTACCTTTTCTCGCTTTTGCGCAAGGATTTGATCAGTGTGAACAAATGGTCGGAGCGTTCTTTAGGCATAGTATCAAATTAATATAATTATATTCTAATTAAGTCATAATTGACGAATTATGTCATTTAGGAATCGTAATTAAAATTTTATCTGATTTTTGACTTGAAGAGGACTCCTCTACTTTCGAAGAGTAAAATTCCCCATTAACCCAAGTAACGAAATCGGCCGAAAGGTGCGATGTGAGTACTAAAAATATAGAGCATGAGCGATAAGGTATATGTGTTTGATACCACATTGAGAGACGGAGAGCAAGTACCAGGATGTCAGCTATCTACGAAAGAGAAGATCGAAGTAGCGAAAGAACTGGAAATGCTAGGAGTAGATGTGATAGAAGCGGGTTTCCCCATCTCTAGTCCAATGGACTTCAACTCGGTGATCGAAATATCAAAAGCAGTTTCTGATCCAGTTATCTGTGCCCTTACCCGATCTGTAGAGAAGGATATTGACTTTGCCGCTGACGCATTGAAATACGCCAAAAGAAAGCGGATTCATACAGGTATTGGCTCATCAGATTATCATATCAAATATAAGTTCAGAAGCGATCGAGAAAAGATATTGGAGCGCGCAATAGCAGCTACCAAATATGCGAAAAAATATGTGGAGGATGTAGAATTCTACTGCGAGGATGCGGGACGTACCGATAATGAGTATTTGGCCAGAATGGTAGAAGCGGTGATCAAGGCTGGCGCTACGGTGGTCAATATCCCTGATACCACTGGATATTGCTTACCGGAAGAGTACGGTGCTAAAATCAAATACCTTACTGACAATGTAGTAGGAATTGAGAATGCTATCATCTCTTGCCACTGTCACAATGATCTTGGTTTGGCTACAGCCAATACAATGGCAGGTGTGGTCAATGGGGCAAGACAAGTAGAGGTCACGATGAATGGAATAGGGGAGCGTGCAGGAAACACTTCTTTGGAGGAAGTGGCCATGATTATCAAAACGCATAAAGGGCTTGATCTTCATACCAACATTGAGAGTAAGCACATTTATGCTCTGAGCTTATTGGTGAGCAAAATGATGCGTATGCCAGTGCAGCCCAATAAGGCGATCGTTGGTAGAAACGCTTTTGCGCACTCATCAGGTATCCATCAAGATGGCGTGATCAAGCACAGAGAAAGCTACGAGATCCTTGATCCAGAAGATGTAGGGATTCCACAGTCTTCTATCATCTTGACTGCTAGAAGTGGAAAGGCAGCCCTTAAGTATCACCTTGATAGATTAGGTTACAATCTTGATGAAAAGAAGGTGGAAGAAGTATATGATGGCTTCTTGAAAATGGCTGATGCCAAAAAAGATGTTACTGACGAGGACTTGATCTTGTTGGTGGATGGCGCGTTACCTAAAGGAGGAATCAAGCTTCAGAACATTCAGATCGTTTGCGGAGAATCAGTATTCCCATCTGCTACCGTAGAGCTTGAGGTGAACAATGAATTGGTTCATTCATCTGCAACAGGTACAGGTTCAATAGATGCGGCTTTCAGAGCTGTGGACAATATACTGGGTGAGATATTCGATATGGACGAATTTTTGGTTCAGTCCATGGGTAATAGAAACGATGATGGCAAGGTTCATCTGAGAGTCAAGCACGCTGACCAGCATTATATGGGTTTTGGTGTTCATCAAGATATCATCATCGCCTCTGTGAGGGCTTATGTGGATGCGATTAACAAAATCGCTTCTGTCAAAAACAAACTTTTGAAGGCTTCAGCTTAATTGTTGAGATTTGATCAACTTTTGAGGTTTTCTCAGAAGGCAAATTAGAACAGTCAACCTGAACCTTTTTCAGGGTCTGATTATCGAATTGCCTATCGGAACAAAGATTCTGAACTGAAATCAGAATGGCGCGCTTCTTTTGAGATTGCCTCTTTTTTGTCTGTATTATTCATAGCCTCTGCAAAAGAATCGATCATGCCTATAACCAATATCACACTTTCATTCTTGCAAGACATTGCTGACAACAATAACCGGGAGTGGTTTGAGAATAACAAGGAAAGGTATCTGGTAGCCCAGCAGGAGATGAAATCATTTCATGGAAGTCTCGCCAACCTAATGACTTCACATGATCAGATCACTAAGGGTAGAGTGTACAGAATCTATCGCGATGTAAGATTTTCAAAGGATAAGACTCCATACAAGAACAACTGGGGTGGGGGATTCCAAAGAGAGACTCATTACTTACGAGGAGGTTACTACTATCAGATTCAGCCCGGCAACTCGTTTGCTGCAGGAGGTTTCTTTGGGCCCAATTCACAGGATTTATTGCACATTCGAAAGCAAATTCAGCAGGAGCCGGATAGACTTAAAGAATTGCTAACTGGCAAAGAGTTTGTTTCAACATTTGGAGAACTTAAAGGTGAACAAGTAAAAACTGCCCCAAAGGGGTTTTCAAAAGATGATCCGGCTATAGAATTATTGAGATACAAACAGCTCTATGTTGAGCGTCACTTTACCGATGAGGATGTGCTTGACCCTGATTTTGGAGAAAACTTGAGTGCGGTATTCGCTAAGATGCGACCTTACTTCGACTATATGAGCGAGATTCTCACCACCGATTTGAATGGAGAGGAACTTATTACCGGCTGACAATAACAATTTTACCACATTACTATGAAAACCATATTGATCTATCTCATCACCACAATGATTGCATTTTCAAGCATGGCTCAAGATGAAGAGTTGCCATTCCGAGAGATTCCAGAAGCTCCAAGCGAGTTTACAGCTGAGACGGTAGTGGTTAGGATGCTTGAGGGATTGGGCTTTAGATATTACTGGGCCACAGAAGGCCTGCGACCAGAAGATCTAAGCTATCAACCCAGTAGGGAGGCAAGAACTGCGCTTGAAACTTTGGCCCATATCCACGGTCTGACTCAGTTGGTTTTTAATTGTGTCAAAGGAATTCCTCACGCTAGTGTAGGGGTGGAGGATTGGGATTTTGAAAAGCTAAGGTATGAGACATTAAAAAATCTAAAGTCAGCATCTGATTCTTTACGTTCAGGCAATCTGAAATTGAAAGACCTGCCCATCAAGTTTGAATCAAGTCAGCAAGAGTATCCTTTCTGGAACCAGATCAATGGTCCGATAGAAGATGCTGTTTGGCACACGGGTCTGATTGTTTCTTTCAGAAGGACTTCAGGAAACCCTTATAATTCTAAGGCGAGTATGTTTAGAGGGGTGCTCAGGGAGTGAAAATAGAGATAAGCGAGATGCATCTATCGCGCAAGTGTTTTTCACTTGTGCGTTTTCCATAGCATGAATAAGGTCACGAGTAACCATATTCATTGATTGAGAAGAATCCTTTACCAAAAAAGCCTCACCATTGCTGGTAAGGCTTTCCTCAAGTAGTTTTATAAGATTGACTCATTTCGCAAATGCGACAGCCCTCGTTTCTCTGATGACAGTTACTTTGATCTGACCCGGGTATTGCATTTCCTTTTCGATCTTCTGCGAGATATTGAACGAAAGCTCACTAGCACGCTGATCTGTGACATTCTCAGCATCTACCATCACTCTTAGTTCCCTACCCGCCTGGATGGCGTAGCATTTATTCACACCATCAAAAGATAGCGCAGTAGACTCAAGCTCCTTAAGACGCTTCATATACTGCTCCATGATCTCGCGGCGTGCACCCGGACGACTACCAGAGATAGCATCACATGACTGGACAATAGGCGAGATCATACTCGTCATCTCTATCTCGTCATGGTGAGCTCCTATAGCATTGATCACTTCAGGATTTTCTTTGTACTTCTGAGCGAGCTCCATACCTATGATAGCATGCGGCTTCTCAGGCTCATCTGGCCATACCTTGCCAATATCGTGAAGGAGTCCTGCACGCTTAGCGAGTTTGGTATTAAGACCAAGTTCTGAAGCTAGTGTTGCGCATAGGTTCGCTACTTCGCGCGAATGTTGAAGTAGGTTTTGACCATAAGAAGATCTAAATCTCATTCTCCCTACTAATTTGATTAGTTCTGGATGTAGTCCATGGATTCCTAAATCAATCACCGTTCGTTCCCCGATCTCTACGATCTCTTCATTGATGTTTTTAGTAGTTTTCGCTACGATTTCCTCAATTCTAGCTGGGTGGATTCTTCCATCCTGAACCAGTCTATGGAGTGAAAGTCTTGCAATCTCCCTTCTCACAGGATCAAAACCAGAAATAATGATGGCTTCAGGGGTATCATCTACAATGATCTCAACACCTGTTGCTGCTTCAAGCGCACGGATATTTCTGCCCTCTCTACCTATTACTTTTCCTTTGATGTCATCACTTTCTATGTTGAAGATGGATACGCAATTCTCTATGGCGTGCTCAGTGGCTGTTCTTTGAATCGTCTGTAAGACGATTTTTTTAGCCTCTTTCGTGGCAGTGAGGTTGGCCTCTTCTATGATGTCTTTGATGTGCGCCGAAGCGTCTGTACGAGCCTCATCTTTGAGTGTTTGCATCAGCTGTGCTTTAGCATCATCAGCAGACAGGCTGGCTACCTTTTCAAGAATCGCTACTTGTTCGTTTTTCAGCTTCTCAAATTCCTCTTTCCTTTTCTTGACAATCTCAAGTTGAGCTTGCACATTCTCCTTCATGGATTCTAGCTCCGCCTCTGTTCTTTTGTTTTGCTCGAACTGTTTCGACAGATTAGATTCTTTCTGTCTGAGCTTATTTTCATTGGAGATAATCTGGTTTTTCTTGCGGTTGGATTCTTCCTCAAACTCAGACTTGAGTTTCAAGTACTTTTCTTTGGCCTCCACCATTCGCTCTTTTTTGATACTTTCAGCTGTGATTTCAGCCTCTTTGAGAATCATTCTCTTCTGCTCTTCAGCTTGAAGGAGTTTCTTTTTCACCGAACGCTTTAAGAGCACTCTATCTATGATCACACCAAGGCCTATGCCCAGTATCGCAATCAAAATGTATATTATATCCATTGACTATTTATGTATGTGAACTTAACATACATGACCGCTAGGATGCGGAACAATGAAGGGTGACTAGAATATGTGGAGCGTTAAATTGAACTCGCTATCAGTTGACTAAGGTTTTTTATTTGGTCTATTGCCACCTCATCTGTCGATTCGGTAGTTTCTTCCTTTTTCATTTTATCAACCAAGCAATCAAAAGCGACCATAGCAAGCAAATCTTGATAGTCCTCGATACCAAATTGGTTACGATAATTTTTGATCTTTTCATTGACCATCTTACCCGCCTTTCTGATACGTTCTTCATCTTCAGGTTTTACCCTCATTGGGTATTCCCTGTTGCCTATTTTTAATTTTATTGATAAGTCTGCCATTCGCTAACTCAAGCTTCACCCAAATGAGCAATGCATTTATCTATCTCCTGAATATATTCGTCAAGCACTTCCTTCAAATCGCCCGCGTTATTATCGCCAACCGCCATGCTTTCTACAATTCTACTAATTTTCGTTTGATTTTGAAAGTTAGCCAGAGTAGTCTCCTTCTCTGTAAATTGAGCTTTCAATTCGCTATTCTCTTTCTTCAAAGCATCCATTTCTGAGATCATTTGAGAGTATTCATTAAGCAGGAGCTTAACTTTCCTTTCAAGGTTATTGATTTCTGATCTCAGTATATCGTTGCTCATTTATTTTCGAATAATTGCTCCAACTTCATTTTCAAACGTTCTAATAAGACCATTCATGATTTTGTCTATGACCTTATCAGTGAGTGTTTTTGTTGTGTCCTGAATATAGAAACTTAAAGCGTAAGATTTTTTGCCAGCCTCAAGTTTTTCTCCCTCGTAGACACTAAACACATTGATGCGATTTAGCAATTTTCTTTCGGATTTGAAAGCTAAATCACGTATCTCCTTGTAAGATACTTTTTTATCCAATACCAATGACAAATCTCTGCGGACCTCTGGGTATTTAGAAATCTCCTGGAAGGATTTCTCAACCTTGGTAGCTTTCACAAGGTCGGTCCAATTGAATGCCGCGAAAAAGACCTCTTGTTTTATATCAAAATACTTCGTGATCTTATTTTTCACTTTTCCTACATGACCAATTATCTTATTATTTAAGCCTATCTCAACGCCAAAATCTAATGATTCATGGTTGGTTGGTGAAACATCATAATTGCTGATGTTAAGAGAATCCAGAAGCGAATAAGTAACACTTAATATGTCATAAATGCTAGTTGGTTTAGGCTCATCCAACCAGCTTTCTTCGTTGGTGTTACCCGTTAGATAGACCCCCAATACCGCTTCTTCTTTACGTTCTTCACCTTTCAAATGGTAGGTTTTACCAAATTCGAAAAATCGCAAGTTTTTATTCTTACGATTGATATTGTGCCTAACCGACTCCAGCCCTGTGTAGAGCAATGATGTCTTCATGTAGCCAAGGTCTTCGCTTGACTTATTCAGTATTTCAATCGCATCACCTCCGAGATTCAAATTCTTATGATAATCAGGATTGGTTAACGAGTTAGTTTGAATCTCATTGTACCCTTTCCCCGAAAGGAAGTGAGTTAAGCGTTCTTGTATTTTATAACGCTCTTTTTCGTTGAACGAAGAAAGATATCCCGCTGATAGCGTATTTGACATGGGGATATTATTGAAACCGTAGATCCTGAGAACTTCCTCCACCAAATCAGCTTCTCGGGTCACTTCACTTCGATATGGTGGAACTACGGCCACAAAATTTTCTCCATCATTGTTTTCACATTTGATATCCAAAAGATCCAGGATTTGAAGGACTCTTTCTTTTGGAATTTCTATACCAATCAAGCGATTGAAATTATCAAATGAAGTACATATAGTTAATGGAGCGATAGGCTCAGGATAAATATCAACATACTCAGAAGCCAGATAACCACCTGCATGCTCTAAGATCAGGTCAATTGCCATCTGAAGTGCAGGGATCGTCATTTCGGGATCCGCACCTCGCTCATATCTAAAAGAGGCATCCGTACTGATACTATGACGCATAGCCGTAGCTCGTACCGAGTCTGCCGAGAAATATGCGCTTTCTAAAAAGATACTTGTGCTATTATCTGTGATTCCCGAATGAATCCCACCAAATACCCCAGCTATACACATTCCCTTCTCTGCATCACAGATCATCAAGTCTTTGTGAGACAATTTGCGATCTATTTCATCTAGTGTCTTAAAAGCTTCGCCCTCAGGCAAGCATTTTACTACGACCTGGTCGCCAGCAATCTTATCTGCATCAAATGCATGCATTGGTTGCCCCAGGCTCATCATGACATAGTTGGTTATATCCACTATGTTGTTGATAGGGGATAGCCCTACAGCTTTCAAACGAGCTTGCATCCGATCAGGTGATGGTTGTACCTTGATGCCCCTGATAGTAATTCCTGAATACCTTGGACAAGCTACTGGATCTTCAACTTTTACCTTTATTGGTTGATCAATTTTGATCTCGTGAGCCTTGGAGCTTGGAATAATAAGGTCTCTATTGTAGTATGCTTTGAGATCTCTTGCCGTACCTAGATGACCTGTCGCATCACCGCGATTGGGAGTGAGCCCGATCTCAAATACATAGTCTGTTCCGGATGGGTACAGTTCCGATATGGCAGTACCATTTGGCAGATCGGTCTCTAATATCAACAGACCATCGTGGCTAGATCCAAGGCCGATTTCATCTTCAGCACATAGCATTCCTTGAGATGCCTCACCCCGTATTTTGGCTTTTTTTATTGTAAAGGAGTCACCACTTGATGGATGTATTTCTGTACCTACTGGCGCCACCACTACCTTGATGTCTTTAGTCACATTTGGTGCACCGCAAACGATATCTAGTAATTCTTCCTTGCCAACATTTACCTTGGTGAGCTTGAGTTTGTCAGCGTTGGGATGTGGCTCGCAGGAAACTACTTCTCCAACAATAAGTCCCTTAAGACCTCCTTTGATTTTTTCTATTTCTTCGATTCCTTCGACCTCTAATCCAGTCTGGGTAAGTACATCGCCGATTGCTTCAGGTGTCTCATCGATTTGTATATAATCTTTGAGCCAATTGTAGGAGATTTTCATCCGTTCAAGTAAGAATTTTTAAGCGCTGGGGCGCTTGAGTGACATCAATAGTGTAAATGGATACTTTCCATTTACATAGCCTACAAAAATAAGAAAGGCCAGCACAATGCCCTACCAAATCAATAGTTATAATCCTTCTCTCCGGCCATTATCGACACGGGGAGTAAATTTTCCGTAGGAGGTAGAGGACATGTATATTTCGATGTATACGCGCAGTAGGGATTGTAGGCCAAATTGAAGTCAATGATAATATTGTCTGACTTCCCGATTTCCAAATCGAGATACCTACCTGCGCCATAGGTCTCAGTACCACTGGTTTTATCAGCGAATGCCGTGAAATAGGTATTTGGCAAAACACCAAAACCTGTAGGTTTTAAAATGAGAAGTTTAAGTGGTTGATCATCAAGTGAGAATTTGGCGTACGCAAATTTCAGATAAGTTGCTTTGGTTCCATCACTATTGGATATTTGTACGCGAGAAGGTGTGCCTATTCGCTCAAGGTTTGCTCGAACTTTGTATTCTTCATTGATGGGATAAAAGGACAAAGGTCCATATTTCATATCGTGCTGTATGAAAGGAGATTGATCCGAAGATTTCAAAAACCGGATTCTTTCCGCCCTAATGTCAGCTACTTTGTTGATGTAGTTTTGATCTCTTGAGTCATTGTTGAGCGTGTATCCAATAATAGCTAAGAGAGAGACTGGAACGATAATAAAAAGTAGTTTGCGCATTATGGCATTAAGGATTCGTCTGAAAAGCTAAAGTACGAGTGATCCGTGAAAATAATATGATCAAGCACAGTGATATCTAACATTTCACCGGCAGATTTCAATTTTTTAGTCAATCGAATATCTGCCTCACTTGGTTTGAGATTTCCGGAGGGGTGATTATGTGCTAGGATTACTCCTGAGGCATTGTGGTCGAGTGCTGTTTTGAAAATAATTTTGGGGTCAGCCACTGTGCCAGAGATACCTCCTTTGCTTACTTGATGTTTGGTAATGATCTCGTTGTTTCGTTTCAGTAAGAGTATCCAAAACTCTTCGTGCTGCATGTCTACCATGTCGGATTTTAGATAATCAACAGCGTCATTAGAGCAAGTGACTTTAGGTTTTTTGATGGGATCGGCTTCTTTTCTGCGCCTCCCTAGCTCCAAAGCACTGATAATAGTGATGGCTTTGGCAGGCCCAATACCTTTTACTTTGACCAAATCATGGATGGAGAGCTTGGCTAGTTGATGCAGATCATTAGATGCGAGTGAAAGAATGTTTTTGGCAAGATCTACTGCGCTTAAAGTCTTGGTCCCCGAACCAAGTAATATTCCTATCAACTCGGCATCAGAGAGTGCCGATTTTCCTTTTAATAGGAGTTTTTCTCTTGGACGATCCTCTTCTGCCCATTGAGTGATAGATAGATACGAATGACTTTCCATTACCTGTGAGTTTGATTTCGTCAAGGTAATAAAAAAACCCTGTTTGATCAATCAAACAGGGTTTGCAATATGAATAAGTCACTACTCTTATAGAGCTTGTACCTTTTTTGTCAATTTTGATTTCAAGTTAGCAGCTTTGTTGTCATGGATGATGTTGTTTTTAGCAAGTTTATCCACCATGCTCACCACTTCCACCAATAGCTTCTCAGCTTCAGCTTTATCTTCTGTGTCTCTCAACTTTTTGATAAAAGTTCTTGTAGTCTTGTGCTGATAACGATTCTTAAGTCTTTTTGACTCGTTAGATCGAATTCTCTTTAATGCTGATTTATGATTTGCCATAAGCTTTAATATTCTCCTAGCCTTGTTTAAGGGTTGCAAAGATAGAGTAAATGAGAAAAAAAACAAATACAACTCTTATAGTTGTGATAATTATTTCAAATTAGAAATTGATTAATTTTCTCTTGAATATGAACCCACGAAAGATACTCATCTTAATTGTCACTACCGCTCCGCTATTTATGGGCTGGGGTTTCTTTTCACATCAGAAAATCAATCGTATTGCGACCTTTGTTTTACCCATCGAGATGATTGGTTTTTACAAACATCATATAGGGTACATCACCGAGAAGGCTATCAATCCAGATAAGCGAAGATATATCATTAAGGAAGAAGCGGCTCGTCATTACATAGATCTCGACGTTTATGGAGACAGTGCGCTACAAAAGATGCCTCGATACTGGAATGATGCGGTAGCACTCCATACCGAAGATACCCTCAAGGCGTACGGTATAGTGCCATGGCATATTAATTTGGTGAAGTATCAGCTGACTCAGGCTTTTCTAAATCGAGATGTAGATAGAATATTGAGATATTCAGTGGACATAGGCCATTACATAGGTGATGCTCACGTGCCTTTACATACTACAGAAAACTACAACGGTCAATTGACCAGTCAAGTAGGAATTCATGGTTTTTGGGAATCCCGTTTACCCGAAATATTTTTTGATTACTTCGATTTATTCACCGGCAAAGCTGAGTATATCAAAAACACTCAATTGGAAGCCTGGAAGGCCGTAGAAAGTGCGCACCATGCTTTGGATTCTGTCTTACAGTTTGAGCGTGAACTTACGCTGCGCTATTCTGACGATAAGAAATACAGCTATGAGGAGCGGGGTGCTAGCACTGTGAGGGTTTATTCATACGAGTTCTCCAGGGACTACCATACCATGCTAGATGGAATGGTAGAACGACAAATGCGGGCGGCTATTAAGATGACTGGAGATTTCTGGTTCACGGCTTGGGTAGATGGTGGCCAGCCTGACCTGGATGCGTTATTATCTAAGGCAATAGAGCCTGAGGATGAAGAAATATCTGAGAAGGAAGAGGTGAAAGTGAGAAATCATGAAAGCGGTGAAGCGATAGGATATTGATATTATTCTAATTGAAATCTTATAATTCCCGATCATTCGTAAAAAGCACTTGTTGACGAATGTGAAATTGAATAAATCATAATTCTTAAGCAACTTCCAAAAGCACTAGATATTTATTGGATATGTATTGGAAGTCTTTATTCATTATTTCAATTCTTGGTTTCTCTTCTACCTCTTATTCGCAGATCATTGTAAATGAAGGCGATGTAGCACCCAAAACCGTAGTAAGGTTTTATGGTGAGTATTCGGGTAGTACCATGGTACAATGGAAAAAAATACTGGGTAGCGAGTCTATGGGATATTTCGTCACCTTTATACACAATGCCAACGAGATGCAGGCTTGGCTGGATACTAAAGGGAATGTGGTGAAGGAGTCCGCTGAGGGAAAGAACGTCACCGAGCCATTGCAGCAATTCCTAGATACAAAATATGGAAGCTATAAGGTGAAAAGCATGAAATATCACAACGACAGGCTGTCCGGAGAGGCTTCCTATTACTTGACTTTGAAGACAAAGGCACATGGTGAGTTTGTCCTTAATCTAGATGAAGATTTTTTGGCTTCTGATAATGAGACCGTAGTGGCTTACGAATAATATCAGTCATTGATCTGATTTATAACGCTACTTTGAAGCAATGCTATTTCTGGACTGAACAACACCAAATGAAAAAAGCCTGCTCTTTAGAAAAAGAGCAGGCTTTTTTTGTGAATAGTCAGTCAGAAATCAACCTATTGAGATTCTCTTGAAATCAGCAACAGTCAAACCTTTACTTACACTATCCAAGTATTGTTGGATAGACATTGAGTTGTCTTTAACAAAAGACTGACTCAATAGAGTATTCTCTTTGAAGAATTTCTGAAGTTTTCCTTGTGCAATTTTCTCAAGGATTTGCTCAGGCTTACCTTCTTGACGAGCTTGCTCTTTTCCTATCTCAATTTCTTTTTCGATAACCGCAGAGTCAACACCATCTTTGTCAACAGCCACAGGATTCATAGCAGCGATTTGCATAGCCACATCTTTGCCAGCTTCTTCTACGTCAGCGCGATTCACATTTTTCAATACCACCATTACAGCCAATTTGCCATTAGAGTGGATGTATGGCACAACTGCCTCACCTTCTAGATTTTCATAGAATGAGATAGTAATCTTCTCACCAATTTTACCAGTGGTTTCAGTGATTTTCTCACCTAATGTAATATCCCCTACGCTAAGTGCTAGCAATGCGTCAGTGTCTGCAGGATTGTTTTCAAACGCCAAGTCAGCTGCTTTGTTAGCCAATGCTACAAAGTCATCATTTTTAGCAACGAAATCAGTTTCGCAAGTCAATGCAATGGCAACACCTTTAGATCCTTCTGAGTTGGTTCTAGTGACCACTACACCTTCAGTAGTTTCTCTGTCCGCTCTGTTTGCAGATACTTTTTGACCTTTCTTTCTTAGAAGTTCGATCGCTTTATCAAAATCACCATCAGCCTCGACAAGGGCTTTTTTGCAGTCCATCATACCTGCACCGGTCATTTGTCTTAGTTTGTTTACGTCTTTTGCAGTTATTGCCATGTTAATTTTATTTTTTAGTATTCAGCAACGCTTATTAACAAAAATTGAACACCGTCCATAGATAGGAGCAGTGTTCAATATTTACTTCAATTCATTAAAAATTTTATGCCTCTTGTTCGTCAGCTTTTTTCTTAGCTGCTTCTTCTTCCTGCGCTTTGGCATCATCCTTATCTTTCTTGCGCTCAGCAAGTCCTTCCTCTAGAGCCGCCGCGATATGGTTAGTAATCAAGTTGATTGCTTTCCATGCATCGTCGTTTCCAGGGATTGGATAATCAACTTGCGTAGGATCAGAGTTGGTATCTACAAGTGCGAATACCGGGATGTTTAGTTTTTGTGCTTCAGCTACCGCGATGTGCTCTCTTTTGATATCAATCACGAATAGGGCCGCCGGCAGTCTATTAAGATCAGCTATACCACCAAGAACTCTCTCTAATTTCTCCTTTTCACGAGTAATCATCAAACGCTCTCTCTTCGCTAGGTTCAAGTAAGCCTCGTCTTTCATCAATTTGTCAATTGATGACATTTTCTTTAGTGACTTACGAATCGTTGCAAAGTTTGTAAGCATACCACCCAACCATCTTTCGGTTACGTATGGCATAGATAGTTTCTGCGCTACAGTCTCTACTACTTCTTTCGCTTGCTTCTTAGTAGCAACGAACATTACTTTTCTACCAGATCTTACTACAGCCTGAAGCGCTTGCGCTGCAGTATCCATAGAAGAGATAGTTTTATTTAGATCTATGATGTGGATACCATTCTTCTCCATGAAGATATATGGCGCCATCTGTGGATTCCACTTACGTGTAAGGTGACCAAAATGTACACCAGCATCCAATAATTCTTTGTAATCGAGCTTTTTCATTGTGATATCTTAACGTTTACTGAACTGGAATCTTCTTCTTGCTTTTCTTCTTCCGAATTTCTTACGCTCGACCATTCTCGGGTCTCTCGTAATAAATCCTTCTTTTCTCAAAGGAGACTTATTCTCAGGGTCGATCTCAGCAAGAGCTCGAGCAATCGCGTGACGAACAGCTTCGGCTTGACCTGAAGGGCCACCACCTTTTACGTTCACACTGATATCAAAATTGCCATCCAATTCCAGCTTCACTAGAGGCTGCTTGACGATGGTCTGTAAAATTTCAGAAGGAAAGTATGTGGCAACATCCTTATCATTGATAGTGATTTTACCTTTCCCTCCCTGTAGGTATACCCTAGCTACAGAGGTTTTTCTTCTTCCAATGGTGTTAGTGATTTCCATTTAGGTTTTTAAATTTTTACTTCTTTTGGTTGTTGTGCCTCGTGAGGATGCTCTGCACCTTCATAGACGTATAAGTTTGTGAAAAGCTTACTCCCAAGTCTATTCTTTGGTAGCATACCTCTCACAGCTCTTTCTACTAGTAGTCGCGAAGTTTTCGCTTTCGCTTCTAATGGAGTCTGAAATCTCTGACCTCCAGGATATCCTGTGTGTCTTACATATTGCTTATCAGTCCATTTCTTTCCTGTAAGTCTCACCTTATCAGCATTTATCACAATGACATTATCACCACAATCCACATGTGGAGTGTAGCTAGCTTTATGCTTACCTCTGATGATTTTTGCTACTTCGCTAGACATTCTTCCCAACACTTGAGAATCTGCGTCAATGATGACCCAGTTCTTTTCAGCTGTACCACTGTTTAACGATACCGTTTTATAGCTTAAAGTATCCAATTTTTTATTCGTTTAAATGAGCTTAAGGGTTCTCCCCTCGAAAAGGGACACAAAAATAGAAGTTTAATTTTTGAAAAACAAAAGAAGCTTGCGAATTAAAATTATACGTATCTACGCAGCTGCTTGAGTAGTACCTGAAAGTCCTTAGGGTATGGTGCTTCCACTTCAATTACATCTTCTTCTGTCCCGTTGTAGTCATAGAAGGCAATATTATAAGCGTGAAGGGCCACTCTTGGAAGAATTGGTCGCTCTTCTTCTGCACCTTTAGATAGATTGTATTTTTTCTTGAGTTGCGACAGATAAATAAATTCACCTCCATATACTGGGTCACAAGCGATGGGAGCTTGATGGTGAGCCATATGAACTCTGATCTGATGTAGTCTGCCTGAGACAGGAAAACACTTTGCCAAAGTGTGATACTTGAAAGTCTCCAAGGTACTTATCAAGGTCAACGATGGTTTGCCGGATCTGAAATCAACCCGCGATTTCATATTTGATGAGTAGATAGGCTGATCGGCGCTCAGATCTTTGAATTCATGAATTCCATTCAGTACTGTGTGATATACTTTCTTCACCTGCCTTTTCTCGAGCATAATGGCAAAATGCCGATAGGCTTCGTTATGCTTCGCTATCACTAATGCGCCTGAGGTCTCTTTATCCAATCGGTGGCATACTTGAGCATCTTCAAATTCATTTTTGGCCAATTGAAGAATGTTAATAGGATCATTTCGATCCTCTAAAGTGGAGATATAAGGAGGCTTGTTGATCACCCAATAATGATCGTTTTCAAAAATGATGAGATCCTTGAGTGTAATTCTTCTTAGACTTTTATGCATAATCTTCTTCCTCTTCGTCTTCCTCCAACCTATAAGCAGTAGGCTTTCCTTTGTTGAGCTTGAAGCTAAATGTTGATCCTTTCTTTAATTCACTTGTAACCTCTACACTAGATCCATGACCTTCCATGATGTGTTTGACGATGGATAAGCCCAATCCTGTTCCTCCTTTTTCTTTTGATCTACTTTTCTCTACTCTATAGAACCTTTCGAAAATACGACTAAGATCTTCCTTAGGGATTCCTCTGCCGGTATCAATTACGGAGGTCAAAATTTGACCATTCTCTTCTTTAAATTCAATCTTGACCTTGCCTTTTTTCTTGGTGTACTTGATGGCGTTGGAAATCAAGTTGGTCATGACTTGATAAATGCGCTGATAATCTCCTTCGACGAAGTGTTGTTCATCGGGATTCTTTATTTTCATAGAGATATCATTCTTGGCAGCTTTATCTTCTAATTGATCCACTATTTCTTTAGTCAAGGCCACAATATCGAAATACTCAAAATGCATTTTGATTTCGCCAGTTTCCATTTGGGAAATAGTGAGCAACTCGTGAACGAGGATATCTAACCCGTCAAGACTTTTGGCAGCCTTCTTAAGAAATTTACCTCTTACTTTTTTGTCTTCTACCGCACCATCTAGCAATGTGTGAACAAATCCCTGCGCCGCGAAAATCGGAGTTTTAAGTTCGTGTGATACATCAGCCATAAACTCTCTCCTGAAAGTTTCCATTCTTTTCAACTCAGATATTTCTAACTGCTTTTTCTGGGCATAGCTAAATATTTCTCTGTTGATACGTTTGAGGGGATTGAATGATGCCCTTCTGGCTGGTTTGGTAATGTTTGATAATTCCTGATCCTTGAATTCGTTCAATGCTTCATTGATATCATTGATATGTCTGAAGAACAAAAACTCGAGGACCATTCTTATAATAATATAGGATGCGCAAAATGTGATCCCGAAAGCAATGGCGAGCGCAGATGGCAAAATGGTAGGAACCAGCGCCAAAAATGCGATGGTAATAAAGGAAATGACAACTCCTAGCAACAAAGCCAGGCCTCTAGAATTGATAATCATGAAGTAGAGCTAGTTGGTTTCGAATTTGTAACCAACCCCTTTTACAGTTGAAATATAGCCGTCACCTATTTTTTCGCGCACCTTTCTAATATGTACGTCCACTGTTCTGGCCAGCACATACACATCTGTTCCCCATATGTTTTGTAGCAATTCATCCCTACTAAATACTTTACCGGGATTTTTCGCCAGAAAATATAACAGTTCAAATTCCTTTTTTGGCAAGCTTATTTTTTCCTCATCTACAAATACTGTGTAGCTCGTTCGGTCTACAGTTAAGTTTTCAATCACTATCTGATTGGATTCCTTTTTCTTTTTGGACTCCCGTCTGAACAATGCATTGATTCTACTCACCAGGGCACGTGGTTTGATGGGCTTGGTGATGTAATCATCGGCACCCATATCAAAGGCGGCTACTTCTGAATATTCTTCAGAGCGGGCAGTTAAAAAGATGACGAATGAATTTATCAATTCAGGAATCTCACGTATTTGACGACATGTCTCCACACCATCTTGTTTAGGCATCATGATATCGAGAATTATCAAATCTGGCACAAATGATTTAGCAATCTCCACTCCCTTGATGCCATCCAAGGCCGTTTTTACTTCATAGCCTTCTTTTACGAGGTTGTATTTGAGTAATTCAAGAATGTCACCCTCATCATCAACTAGAAGAATTTTTTGATTGTTCTTGGCCATGGTTCACTTACTATTTTAAGAATCCGTTTGCTGAGCGTATTACCCTCAAATTAATCTTTATGACTGATGATTAAAACAACCGCCATCAATTGTTCTTCGATATTATTCAAATTTAAATAGAATTCAATTTATCATTTAAAAGGTAACAATTTGATAACTGGCACTAATGTCCATATTGCTCCTTGAGTCCTTTGAGCATAACCCGAATATCTCCACCATAATTGTCCAATATAGATTGTATCGAGTCCTCTTGACTGTGATACCTTCTTTGAGCCATGAAATAGGCATTATTAGGAAGTCGCTTATCGAAAATATTTCGGTATCTCTCATTATAGAATTCACCTTTTTTTAGATCGTTCACTACTTGCTGAATCTGATATTGCTTCAGTGAATCTTTGAATTCTATTGGTTCATCATTAAAGGTTCCATAGAGACTATCAAGCTGCTCTGCTCCATGAAGTACGATTTTGGTGAGTAGCCTAGAATCTGCTTCGGATTGTAGGTACTCTAAATGCTGGGCAGAGCTATCGCCGAATACCGAAATCAGGAATTGTTCGGATCCTCGTTCGCCGATAAAAGAAGCCAGGTTCTCATTGAAAGCAACTTCACCTACTACAAATAATGTAGCGTGGGTGAGTTCATGGATGATGACTTCAGCAAGTGCACCATCATTTCTGCCAAGCATATTTGACAGCAGGGGATCTTCGAGTATGCCTAAGGTTGACCATCCACCTACTCTTCTTACACGAGTGTCCAGCCCTAAGGCTTCCAATCGATTGGCTTCTTCCTTGGCTTTGTCCAAGTCGAAATATCCTTTATATGGCATAGCGCCTAAAAATGGGAATTCCCATTTATAAGGTTTTAGTTCGAACCGTTCGGATGCAGAGACATTCCAAAGTAGGGTTTTGCCTTGTTGGTCAAATAGTTTGGTGTAATTTTCTGAGTTTTTCAGACCAAGTGAGTCTATGGCGAACCTTCTCACTTCTTTTGTGAGAAGCAGCTTTTGTTTAAGTGAATCAGGGAAATCGGGATCATTAATAAATTCATCAATGGGTCGAGCATTGACTATCACATTGATTTGACCTTTGGTCTGTAGTATGCCATAATTGACTAATTCCCAATGATAACTCAAAAATGCTATTATTATGAGCAAAACAACCCACAGTACTTTTTTGATCATTTTATTACTAAAAAAATTAGTTTTAATAGTGTATTTATAAGAAAGAAAGTAGTTTTACCACTTTAGATCGAACATCACCAAACCATATTAATAGAAATGTCGGATAATTCAGAAAAACTCAAAGCACTCCAATTAACCATTGACAAATTGGAGAAATCCTACGGTAAAGGTACAATCATGAAATTGTCTGACAATAAGGTGTTGGATATACCTACTATTTCTACTGGTTCTTTAGGCCTTGATATTGCTCTTGGGGTGGGAGGTATACCAAAGGGTAGGGTGATTGAAGTGTATGGACCTGAATCCTCGGGTAAGACGACACTCGCTATGCATTGTATAGCAGAAGCACAGAAGAAAGGAGGCTTGGCTGCTATTGTAGATGCGGAGCATGCATTTGATAAGTTGTATGCCGAGAAACTAGGGATTGATACTGAGAATTTATTGATTTCACAACCTGATAATGGTGAGCAGGCATTGGAGATAGCAGAACACTTGATTCGTTCTGGCGCTATTGATATTATTGTTATTGACTCTGTGGCAGCTTTGGTTCCGAGAGCTGAGCTCGAAGGGGAAATGGGAGACAGTAAAATGGGACTACAGGCGAGGTTGATGTCTCAAGCATTGAGAAAGCTTACAGGCGCGATTAATAAGACTGGATGTGCTTGTATTTTCATTAACCAATTGAGGGAAAAAATTGGTGTTATGTTTGGTAACCCTGAAACCACTACTGGTGGTAATGCATTGAAATTTTACGCTTCTGTAAGACTCGATATAAGAAGGATAGGGCAGATTAAGGAGAGCGCTGACAACATAATGGGTAACCGTACTCGTGTGAAAGTGGTGAAAAACAAAGTAGCTCCTCCATTCAAGGTAGTCGAGTTTGATATCATGTATGGTAAGGGTATCAGTAAATCGGGCGAGGTTCTAGATATTGGTGTAGAGCTTGATATTGTCAAGAAATCGGGATCATGGTTCTCGTACAATGACAACAAGCTGGGGCAAGGAAGAGATTCTGTGAAGCAGTTGATAGAGGACAATCCAGAACTAATGGAAGAAATAGAAGCCAAAATCAAGGAGAAGATTCGTGGGGATGTAGAATTGGATACTGAAGAAATAGCAGTAGAATAAACCTTGGAGCCAATCTGAGAGATAGATACAAAAAAACCGAATCGCGAGATTCGGTTTTTTTGTTGAATAATGTGTTCAAACAACTTATTGCGTCCTGATAGCGATTACTGGATCCATGCGAGCGGCCATTGCGGCAGGGATGATTCCACTGGCCATTCCAATGACTGCAGATACTCCAAGGCCAAGCATAATGTTGGAGAAGCTCAATACCAAATCTAATGAGCCAAGACTGACGAATGACAACATCCAGACCAGCAAAATCCCAACGCCACCACCGATGATACTAAGGAATACTGATTCAAAAAGGAATTGAAAAAGAATAAAATAATTCTTTGCACCTAGAGACTTCTGAATGCCAATGATATTGGTTCGCTCCCTTACAGAGACAAACATAATGTTGGCAATACCGAATCCTCCAACCAAAATGGAGAACCCGCCGATAACCCAGCCAGCCAAACCAATTACATCAAAGGTCGAGCCTATGAAATTGGCTATTGCTTCTGGCCTATTCAGTGCAAACGAGTCTTCCTCCTTAGGTTTTAAGGCTCGCTTTTTCCGCATTAATCCTCTTAGTTCAGCCTCTAGCTCCACCAAACCAATATCTTTATCCAGACCTTTTACTGTGATACGCGGTTCCACGCCATTGCGCCTACCAGAGTAAAATATCTTCACAAACGATTTGTAGGGCATATATATGTTTTCATCATTGGAAGGACCTCCAAGGAAACTTTCTCCTTCCTCTTTGATTACCCCAATGACATGATATTTCAACCCCTTTATTTTCACATTCTTACCGATGGGGTTTTGATCCGGAAACAACTCTTTAACTGATCTGTGCCCGAGAATAACGACGTTTCTCCCAGCAGCAGTTTCCTGAGGCGTGAAATAACGTCCTTTGATGATAGGTATCTCATAGACGTCTTTATGGTCAAACACCACACCTAGTAAATCAAGGTCACGACTGCTACTGCTATTGTATTTGGCCGTAACTCCACCTCTCACTGTGAAAATTGACATGGCTTGCGCATTTTTCACATTCTCTCTAAGGAATTCATATTCGTCATAATCTGGATATGGTCGCTGCATATATTTCCACCAAGGATAAGGCCCTCCTCCAAATCCATATGGCCATTTCTCTACGTTGATATTGTTAGTCCCCAGGAAGCTCAAACTGTCTTTGATGCTTCGCTCAAGCGAGTCTACTAAAGTAAATACGGCTATGATCGCGAAGATCCCGATGGTGACACCTAGTAAAGAAAGCGTAGTTCTCAGCAGGTTCATTCGGAGAGCGTTCCAAGCGAAACGAAAACTTTCAAGGATTAATCTTAAGATATGCACAATGCTAATTTTGAGGGTTGATAAGTTAATGTAATATCCATTTTATGCTAGAGAAACAAAACTTTTCACTAATTTTGCGGACTTATTTTGTCAATAAAATTGATTAATTCAATCATAGAATATGAAATTATCTGCTTTCAAATTTGATCTTCCATCTAGCCACATTGCACTTCACCCTACTGAAAACCGAGACGAATCTCGTTTGATGGTTATTCATAAGGACTCTGGAAAGATAGAACATAAAACTTTTAAGGATGTTGTGGATTATTTCGGTGAGGATGATATGATTGTCATCAACGACACTAAAGTTTTCCCAGCTAGGTTATACGGCAATAAGGAGAAAACTGGTGCAAAAATTGAAGTTTTTCTTTTGAGAGAGCTCAATAAAGAAATGAAACTGTGGGATGTACTTGTAGATCCAGCAAGAAAAATTCGTGTTGGCAATAAGCTTTACTTCGGTGAGGGAGAATTGGTAGCAGAGGTAATTGACAACACTACCTCACGTGGAAGAACCATCAGATTCCTGTTTGATGGTGATGATACTGATTTTTACAAGATGATTGACAGATTGGGAGAAACTCCTCTTCCTAAGAATATAGAGCGCGAGGCTGAGCCAGAAGATAGAGAGCGTTTTCAGACGATCTATGCAAAAAACGTGGGAGCTGTAGCTGCACCAACAGCAGGGCTTCACTTCACACCTCAGCTTCTGAAAAGATTGGAAATCAAAGGTGTGGATATCAATGCTGTGACATTGCATATCGGATTAGGTACTTTCAGGCCTGTAGATGTGGAAGACTTGACCAAGCACAAAATGGATTCAGAGAATTATTTTGTGGGTGAAGAAACAGCTACTAGAGTAAACAGAGCACTAGACGATAAGAAAAGGGTAGTGGCCGTGGGTACAACTGTTATGCGTACCTTGGAATCTTCGGTATCCGCTGGTGGTAGATTGAAAGCAAACACGGGCTGGACTGATAAGTTCATCTTCCCTCAATATGACTTCAAGATTTGTAATGCGCTCATTACAAACTTTCACTTACCTGAATCAACTTTGTTGATGATGGCATCTGCATTTGGAGGGTATGATCTCGTCATGGAAGCATACCAAGTAGCAATGAAAGAAAAATATAGATTCTTTACCTACGGTGACGCTATGTTGATCATCTAATCATTAGATTAGAGTTATGCTGAAAAGTGTAATAATAGTAGCGGGTGGTAGTGGTACAAGAATGCAAAATTCTTTACCTAAGCAATTCATTAAAGTATTAGAGAAGCCTCTGATGGTACATACCATCGAGGCTTTTTTGCATTATGATTCTGAAATCCAGGTAGTAGTGGTCTTGCCTCATGATCATTTTGATACCTGGAATGAGATCAAAAAGGAGTATTTAACTGATCAGGAGATAGGAATTGCAGAAGGTGGGGAAACACGCTTTCAAAGCGTCCGACAGGGATTGAAACTGGTAAAAGGCGAATTGGTAGCGATACATGATGCGGTTCGGCCAATGATATCAAGCGAGGTAATAGACGCGGCTTTCCAATCTGCCATGAAGAAGGGCAGTGGTGTAGCCATGGTTCCTGTAAAGGATTCTATTCGAGAGACCCATGGTGATCAGACTATTGCAAGAGATAGAAGCTTATACTATCAAGTACAAACTCCCCAGACTTTTCAAATGAGCCTAATATCCAAGGCATTTGAGAGAAAGGAGATGACTACTTTTACTGATGATGCTTCTGTATTCGAAGCTGCCGGGATGAGCGTGGAGCGCGTCGATGGAGACTATAGAAATATCAAAATCACTACTCCTGAGGATCTTATCTTGGCAGAAGCCATTCTCAAAAACGAAAAAAGCCTCTGAATAGAGGCTCTATATTTTTTCAAGAAAGTATTAACTCTGCTAATACTCGTCTTCATTAAAGAAGAAATCTTCCTTAGTAGGGTAATCAGGCCATATTTCTTCTATGCTTTCAAATGGATTACCATCGTCATCAAGCTCTTGCAAGTTCTCCACTACCTCCAATGGTGCTCCAGATCTGATAGAGAAGTCAATCAATTCATCTTTGACTGCTGGCCAAGGAGCGTCTTCTAAATATGAAGCTAATTCTAGTGTCCAATACATAATGGTGTGCCTTTAAAATTTCGTGCAAAAATAGATTTTAAAACGTAAAATCAAATTTTTTTCTTCTTTATCTGTTTTAGTCTCGTTTTCATGGTCATCATGAATCTTTTTTCATGATGCTCATTAACTTTTCTTTTGTTGCAATTTTAGCCTGTTGTTGTGAAATTTTCTTTTCCACTAAGTCAATCATGCCTCCTTTTGGAGTTGAAAAATTGGCTGAGTTTTCCTGATATTTTTCTAAGTCCGCTTTATCACGATTAATCAACTCTTGTAATATGGCTATTCGAATTTTTGCCTTCTTAGGTTTCTCTAATTCTCTAAAATTTTTAAATCTTTTTTGTGCCAGCTTATCAATGAAGTCTTTTTCCAATAGTATCTGGATTCTATCGAAAGCATCCTGACGTTGGGTTTTTCCTTCTTGATCCTGAGGTCTATAATCTTTCAGTTGGACTTTGAGTGCTTCCAATTGCTTGAATCCATACTTGACCTTGCCTTCGGTATAATCTTCAATGGTCTTGAAAACCTTAGTTAGATCCAATGGAGCTTTTGAGGAGGTAGCGGGCTTTGATGTTAGGTTATGGTTGAATGCTTTAAGCAATGGGACAAAATCTTCCTTTTGAATGTTTCCTACCTCCTCCCATTGAGATTTTAGTTCATTGATCTTATTTGCCTTAGCTTCTCCAGATAAGTAGCCTACTTTCTTGGCCTCATCTACCAGACCTTGGTAAGCTTTTTTTCTTTTATCGCCTAGCCTTTTCTTATCCTCATAAAACTCCTTTTTCTTTTCAAAGAATGCATCTATCACGCCCCAAAACTGCTGTTCTAGTTCTTCTTGATCTTCTTCTTTCGGGCTTCCAGTTTTGATCCATTTGGCCTTGATGTCATGGATCTCTTGAGTGGCTTCTTTCCAATTGATTTTCTCAGAAGCGGTAGTGATCTCAGCAATAAGCGCTCGCTTGATTTCAGAATTGCGCTGACGATTGGCCTCTATCAGTCCTTGAAGTTTGCTTTCGATGTTTAGTAATCGGGTTTCAAGAGCTGCATAATCCCCCAGGCCATCGTGCTTTGCCAGCAGTTCCCTCAGATGAATCAATTTCATGAGGAAAGATCCTTTGTTTTGAGATGATTCAATGTTTGACTCAAGCTGATCTACTTTGGCTTTGAGATCAGAAAAGCGATTCTCAAAATACTTAACAGACTGCTCAGGATCACTTTTGACCTCACCTATCAATCGATCATCATGCGAACCCCATGCATTTAAGTAGATACGATTCTCAATGATTTTTCCGAAAGGTATGTTTGCTTCGCTCACGATCCTAAATCTGTTATTCTATGCTCTTATTACAACGGATAAATGAAGTAACTTGGTCTTCTTTTTTGAAATTAAGCAAAAATGTCTGACGAAAAAATAATCTTTTCAATGGCGGGGGTCAACAAGATCTACCCTCCAAAGAAACAAGTACTTAAAAATATTTATCTCTCCTTTTTTTATGGAGCTAAGATAGGCGTGTTGGGGCTAAATGGTTCAGGAAAGTCCTCATTATTGCGAATCATCGCGGGTGTAGATCAAGAGTATCAGGGTGAAGTGGTCTTTTCGCAGGGGTTCAGTGTAGGGATGCTTGAGCAAGAACCAAAGTTGGATCCTGATAAAACAGTGAAGGAGGTAATCAGCGAAGCTGTGTCCGAGATTACTGATTTGCTGAAAGAATACGACGAAATCAATTTGAAATTCGGCGATCAGGAAATACTAGATGATCCCGATAAAATGAATAAACTGATCGAGAAGCAAGGCGAGGTGCAAGAAAAGCTGGATCAGATGGGCACATGGGAACTTGACAATAAGTTGGAACGTGCCATGGATGCGCTTAGAACGCCACCAGAAGACGCAATAATCAAAAACCTATCTGGAGGTGAGAAACGGAGGGTAGCGCTTTGTCGCCTATTGCTACAAGAACCCGACGTATTGTTGCTCGATGAGCCTACCAATCACTTGGATGCTGAATCTGTTCATTGGCTAGAGCAGCACTTGAAACAATACGAGGGTACAGTCATCGCTGTGACTCATGATAGGTATTTTCTAGATAATGTGGCTGGATGGATATTGGAACTGGATCGGGGAGAAGGTATTCCTTGGAAAGGGAACTATAGCTCTTGGCTAGATCAGAAGCAGAAGAGATTAGCAGATGAGGAAAAATCCCAATCCAAAAGGCAGAAGACGCTAGAGCGCGAGTTGGAATGGGTACGAATGACTCCAAAAGGTCGACAGGCAAAAGCCAAGGCTAGACTTTCGGCTTATGATAAATTGCTAGGAGAAGAAGGAAAAGAAAAAGAATCACAACTAGAGTTGTATATCCCACCCGGGCCTAGACTAGGAGCCAAGGTGATTGAAGCGCAAGGCGTGTCGAAATCTTACGGTGACAAGCTGTTGTTTGAAGATCTTACTTTCAGTTTGCCACAGGGTGGAATTGTAGGGGTAGTTGGCCCGAACGGTGCTGGTAAAACGACTTTGTTTAACCTGATCACGGGGAGAGAGAAACCAGATGCCGGTACCTTCGATGTGGGTAGTACTGTAGAAATGGCTTACGTGGATCAAGAACATGATGATCTGAAGTCGGATGATACTGTTTTTCAGTCAATATCAGGAGGCAATGAAATCATTCAGCTTGGTGATAAGGAAATGAACGCAAGAGCTTATGTAAGCAGGTTCAATTTTTCAGGTTCTGACCAGACCAAGAAGGTAGGTGTACTTTCTGGGGGAGAGCGAAACAGGGTTCACCTGGCAATAACATTGAAACAAAGCGCCAATCTGATCTTACTTGATGAGCCGACCAATGATTTGGATGTGAATACACTCCGGGCGTTGGAGGAAGGCTTAGAGAACTTTGCAGGATGTGCTGTGATCATCTCTCACGATAGGTGGTTTCTTGATCGTATATGCACCCATATATTGGCCTATGAAGGGAATTCACAAGTGTATTGGTTCGAAGGTAATTTTTCTGATTATGAGGAAAATCGAAAGAAACGCCTGGGAGACGAAGCACCGAAACGAATAAAGTACAGAAAGCTGAAATAAGTACGGAACAACAGCATGGCTAAGACAAGAGAATGTCCTTCGTGTGCGATGGAGGTGGATGCAAAGTCAAAAGTTTGCCCTATCTGTAGTTATGAATTCACTGAATTTTCTAACAGTTACAAGGTAGTCGCCATCTTGCTCATTTTGTTGTTTCTGTTTATGCTGATCTTTTAGTTTCATGAAGTTTGGAGCAGTAGAGGATCCTTCGCTTGTAGACTTTGTACTGCCTGAAGATCATCCGGGTACGGAAAGAATTCTTACTACGCAGAGTTCTGGAGAAGCATTTGAAGCATATGTGGGTTGCTCAAAATGGAACCGAGCTGACCTCAAACATTTTTATCCACGAGGCACCAAAGATGATTTGGCTTACTATGCTCGCCAATTCAATTGTATTGAGCATAATGCCACTTTTCATCGCAATTATGGTCCTGACCAAATGGAAAAGTGGGCTAGCAAAGTGCCGGACAATTTCAAATTCTTCCCCAAGGTCTCCAGATATATCAGCCACCTCAAGCGACTAAAGGAGGTAGAAGTTTATGTAGATGAGCATTGCCACAACATCTCACATTTCGGAGACAAATTGGAAATGGCTTTTATTCAGCTTCATGACAACTTTGCTCCCAAAGATAGAGATCGGGTCAAAGCATTTATTGAGGCGTGGTATGTCAACATTCCGCTAGCAATAGAGCTACGCAATACTCATTGGTTTCACGATGAGGAAGTTTCTGAATGGCTTTATGATCTGCTTGAAAAGCATCATGTAGCCAATGTGATTACCGACACAGCAGGTAGGAGGGATCTGTTACATATGAGATTAACCACTAGTGAGGCTTTTGTGAGATTCGTAGGAGCCAATCACGAATCAGATTATTCGAGGATGGAGGATTGGATAGATCGCATCCAGACATGGAAGGCCATGGGATTGAACAAACTGTATTTTTTCGTGCATCAGAACCTTGAAAAAGCGTCTCCCTATCTCGCAGATTATTTTATTTCCAGACTGAACGAAGAGTTTGATCTTCAATTGAAAAGGCCAAAATTGTTGGAGGAATATGAAAATTCAAGATTGTTCTAATTTGAATTTAGGCTTGAACACTTTATTCGAAAGTTTCGAACGGATAAGGGTCTAGATTATCAAAGTATTTTGTCTTTCGCCAAAGCGTCAAGGAGGGTCTTAGAAAAAGGAGTCAAAGCCGGAATTCCCGGTATAGCATGATCATATTTGAATTGGAAAGTCCAAACTAAATTATTGTCTACGTCATCTGAAGTGAGATCATAGAAATGAGCTTCATAAATGAAATTGCTCATCTCAGAATAGTAACCTTTTTGATAAATTTCTTGGTAGGTAGTGATGTATGTGCTTCCAAATCTACTTCTAGAATACGGCACAATGTAAGTGGCGTCAGGAGTGAAAACTGCCCGAGTGGACACATTGACCACCGCCAGTGATAGTACGCCTTCCACACCTTTGGAAAGCAAATTTTTTCTAATTGTTTTTACATCCAAATCTTTGGCCCACTCTGGTGGAAGCAATGCCATGCCTTGTACACAAGCGTAACCTTTTTTTCTCAACTGATTGAATGTGCTTATTTCAAAATCATTGGCATCTTGGAGGTCTTTTGACAAGCCAAAAATCGCAATCTTGTTGTATTGTTTATATGAATAATCTGGTGCCGTCCAATTATAGTAAGTGTTGTTGGGAGCGCATGCTGTTAATAGCATTATTCCTAAAATAAGGACAAAGCAGTTTTTGATCATGTAATCGAAATTTGCTGTAAAGTAGGGAAAAACCTAAGCAGTAGCCCCACCACAGCTAGATCCAGCACCTGCCGTGCAGCCAAAACAATGCTGACTGATTCGGATTGAACGATTATTGGTCAATTCCAGATCGAAATCTGAAATGTGAATAGGCGCATCCTCCAATTTCAAATCTAGCATTTGATTAAAATCACAATCATATAGGTATCCATCCCAGCTGACGCTGATGGTGTTTCGGCACATCACTCCAGCCGCAGCAGCAGGATTGAAGGCATTCACCAATTCGTGCATATATGATTCATAGTTCTCAGTATTGATGAGATAGTCCAAGAACCTGCTAATTGGTAAATTGGTGATAGCAAAAAGCTCATTAAATTCTATCTGATAAAGATCCATAAGTTTCTGCTTGAACTGGGCTTCAAGCTCCATTTGATCTCCAGGCAAAAATGCGCCAGATGGATTATAAACTAAGTCTAGTTTTAATCCAGAATCTGCTTTGCCATATCCTACTTCGTTGAGCATTTTGAGGCCTTTGATAGATTTCTCAAAAACGCCTTCTCCTCGCTGTGCATCTGTTCGCTTTGCCGCAAAGTATGGCAAAGATGATACTACATTAACTCTATGTTTTCTGAAGAACTCAGGTAAGTCATTGTACTTTGGATTGGCTGTGATGATAGTTAGGTTACACCGAACTATGGTTGATTTGCCCATAGCCGAAATCTCCTCTACGAACCACCTGAAATCTGGGTTCATTTCCGGAGCTCCTCCTGTCAAATCAACCGTTTTTACATCAGTGTCTCTAAGAGCATCAAGGATCTGAGCCATGGTCTCACGGGTCATGATCTCTTTACGATCTGGGCCGGCATCTACATGACAATGTTTGCAGACCTGATTGCACATTTTACCTACATTGATTTGGAATATCTCAATGCCTGTGGCTTTGAGCGGGAATAATCCCAAAGGATCAATCTTCGACTCAAAACTTGGGATGCCGATAGACGTGTTATCATCTAAGATGGCTACCTGTTTTTTGGCTATTGCCAATTCGTTTTTTTGCCTTTTTAGGGAAGCTAAGCTCATTTAATCTTTATTTTGGACTGCCCGGTGGGCATCACATCATTTTATCTTTCACTTGGTTCATCATCTGCACGCCATGTACCAGTGTGGCTCCACCGCGTATCGCCCCCGCTACATGTACCGCTTCCATCATTTCTTCCTCATCCAATCCTCTCTTGAGTCCATCAGAAGTGTAAGCATCTATACAATACGGACATTGGATGGCATGCGAAACTGCCAGTGCTATTAGCGATTTTTCTCTTGCAGTCAATGCTCCGGGTTTGAAAACACTACCGTAGTAATCAAAAAATTTATCTCCTAGTTCCTTTTGGAATTCGGTGATGTTACCAAATTTCCCAAGGTCTTCTCTGTTGTAGTACGTTTCTTTCATGGTCTAACTATTCGATTTACTGAGCCAAAGCCCAGATCCAAATGAAGCGTTAAGATAATAGAAAGAAGATCAACATTGATCTAGCTGACAGACTTACGAGTAGGGTGAGTTAGATTAAGACCCTTTAGGTAATTGATATGACATTTCAATGGCCAGAAACGAGCAATCAAACTTGCTTGGATGAGAACTTAAAGTTTCTCAATAGGACATGTAGGTAATTCCCACAGATTGTAGATCCTTCCAAAACGCTGGGTAAGATTTCTGTACCACATCAGGGTCATCAATAGTCACCTTTCGCACGGCACATACTGGAGCAAATGCCATGGCCATTCGATGATCGTCATATGTATCAATGGTGCTGATATTGCTAGGCACTATTCCTGGTTTCATGATCCAGTTGGCAGAGTCTAATTCAATCAATTGAGCACCTAGTTTTTTGAGTTCATTTTGCATAGCCTCAATCCGATCAGTTTCTTTGATGCGCAGGCTTTCTAGTCCTACCATTTTCAAAGTTGATCCCTTGATGGCAGCTGTCACCATCACCGTCTGAGCTAAATCAGGGCAAGTTCTGAAATCAATGGATATTTCTGGCTGTACTTTCCCAGTGCTCGTCAGAAGGGCGCCACCTGAGGTGTATGTTGTTCCTACGCCGAGCTGCTTCATGATATCTACTATCTTCTGGTCTCCTTGCAAACTATCTTCACGCAGGCCGCCTAAGGTGATGTTGGCAGATTTAGTTAGCGCAGCTAATGAAAACCAATAGCTTGCGCCCGACCAATCACTTTCTATGGTGTACGATCCTTTGGTATAATCTTGAGGTTCGATTCGGATGGTGTCACCTAACCAAGATGATTCAACACCAAATCTTTTCATGAGGCCAAGAGTCATCTCAATGTAGGGTCTGCTAAATACTTCGGTCGTGAGTTTTAGGGTTAATCCTTTCGGTAGAGTAGGCCCTATCATGAGCAAGGCACTGATAAACTGACTACTAATGTTACCTGGTATTTCTATCGTTTCCGCTTGCTGTTTTTGTATTCCTTGTATTTTGAGAGGAGGATATCCGTCCTTGTCTAGATATTCAATATTCGCGCCGAGCGCTCTCAATGCATCCACGAGTAAGCCAATTGGCCGCTGACACATTCTTGGAGTTCCAGTGATGGTTTGGCCAGTTCCTTTGATTCCCAAATATGCTGTACAAAACCTCATGGTAGTACCCGCATCCAAAACGTCCCAGACCTCAGCAGCTTCTTGCATGAGTCTTGTCATCGTTTGAGTATCTCGAGCGGCGGATAGGTTGTCCAACACCAGCTTATTCCCACTTAGCGCATTAATTAAAAGTGCTCGATTGCTTTCACTCTTCGAAGAGGTTAATTGAACCCTCCCTTGGAGTGATTCATCGAATATTGACAGTTGATATTTCAAACTTTATTTTTATTAGATGAACGGAATTTTGTCAAACATATGTAGATACTAATCCGTTTATTATTCTCAATTATTAACTTCAAAAATGATGTCCATTACAAAAACCCTCAGCGCCCTAATCACAACTATTTTAGTTGGATCAGTTGCATTCTTATTTTCAGCCCCGAAAAAAATCAACAGCGGAAAATCAAGAGTTGCCAAAACTACTTCTCATCCGAGAATTGACAGTGGCGATGATCTGTTTATTTAAGATTTTGGTAGTAAGAAAACGATTTTGATATCCAATCAGGATCCACTTGATCGTCATAAGAGCATTTTCCTATGGCGGTCAGGAGTGAGTAGTTGATCTTACTCCCAGTATTCTTTTTGTCATGCACCACCAGAGAGAGCACCTCATCCAATGGTGGTAGCTCTATTTTGCCATAAGTTTCTATCAAGAAACCGGTAATAACCTCCAATTCTTCAAGACTGAGTTGTTCGATTTTATTAGCCAAATAAGCCTCTAGAATCATACCCACGGCTATTGCTTCACCATGCAGCAACGATTTTCCAGCATTGAGATACCACGTCTCGATACCGTGTCCTAGCGTGTGTCCGTAGTTCAAAATTTTCCTAAGCCCTTTTTCCTTAGGATCTTCAGCTACCACCGCACCTTTGATTTCCGCAGATCGTCGAATGACTGCATGCCAATCATGCTCTGGAAATGGTACTGATTTGATTTCCTCTAAATAGGCTCGATCAAAAATAAGTCCGTGCTTGATAACCTCCGCAAAACCAGACTTCAACTCTCTCTCAGGAAGCGTCTTCAAAAACCTATCGCAGATAATCACCGCATCAGGATCATTGAATATGCCAATATGATTTTTGAATCCATTGAAATCAATACCAAGCTTACCGCCAATGTTGGCATCCACGGCAGCTAATAATGTGGTTGGGAAATTGACAAAACGAATACCTCGTTTATATGTGCTTGCACAAAAGCCGCCCATATCACCTATCACACCACCACCTACATTGACGAGCAAAGATTTTCTGCTAAATCCAGCATTGGTGAGCTCCGTCCAGATTGATTGACAAGTGTCTAGGTTTTTGTTGATTTCTCCGCTAGCAATTTCTATGACCAACCCATCACCCAAATCTCCCAGCAGAGGCAGACAATCCACTCTCGTGTTTTCGTCTACAAGGTAAGCAACACGGTCCGGCCGCAAGGTTTTGAGCGTCTCTTGTAAACTTTTTGCTGGGTCTTTGGTAAAGGAAATATAATCTGGAATATGCAAGATTGTGTATTGTAAGATCAGTACTAAATCGAATAAAAAAATGATGTGGGCCTTACTATCTTTGCCCACCTATTTTCTGATACCACCCTATTCAAACAGTGTCAGGAAAACAAGAATCCAAAAGTATGTCAGAAAATTCTAAAATCAACTTTGAAGACACAGCAACTGCCTTTGCTCATAAGACTGATGCGGGTTTGCGTAAGTCACATTTTGTGTTTTCTACGATGGACTATCCCTGGCTTGTTAAGTTGGGAACTTTCATGACCACCACGGCATTGAATTTGAAATTACCCGTTAAGGGATTGATTCGAGACACATTGTTTGATCAGTTTTGTGGAGGAGAGTCAATAGAAGGTAGTGAGCCAAGAATGATCGAGCTGGCACAGTCAAAGGTCAAAACCATCCTTGACTACAGCGTGGAAGGGGAGGCGAGCGAAGAGGGTTATGATGAAGCGTTCAAAGAGGCAATTCGAGTTTCTGAATATGCCAAGCAGCATGTAAGTATTCCTTTCTGTGTGATCAAGCTGACGGGTCTGGGTTCTCCCAAACTTATGGCCAAAAAGCAGGCCGGTAAAGAGCTTACCATAGAAGAGCAAAGTCGATTTGACAAGATGGTTTTCCGGATCGATAAGATCGTGGAAAATGCTGTGAAGAACGATATGAAATTTATGATTGATGCAGAGGAATCCTGGATTCAGGATGTCATAGACGGTATCACATATGATTTGATGTTGAAATACAATCGCGAAAAACCATACGTGTACAATACTTATCAGCTTTATCGCCACGCAGCATTGAGCAATATGCAGCAAGGCCATAAATTGGTTACTGAGGCGGGATGTCTATTTGCAGCCAAGCTGGTGCGTGGAGCTTATATGGAAAAAGAACGTGATCGTGCAGAGGAGCTTGATTATCAGAACCCTATTCAAAAAGACAAAGCCTCTACGGACAAAGATTACAATGCCGCTCTGGCATTTGCAATGGAGCATATTGATCGGTTTGCGATCTGTGCGGGCACTCACAATGAAGATTCTTGTCAACAATTGGTCAATCTTATGCAGACGTATGGTATAGAAAAGTCAGATGATAGGGTTTATTTTGCACAGCTTTTGGGCATGAGCGATAATATCTCTTTCAAATTGGCTGATTTGGGATACAATGTTGCTAAGTATGTACCCTATGGGCCTGTGGAAAAGGTGCTTCCTTACCTGTTTAGAAGGGCCAATGAGAATACTTCGATAGCTGGTCAAAGCGGCAGAGAATACACTTTGGTGAAAAAAGAAATAAAAAGAAGGCGTAGTAAATAAATTAGAATGCATTTAAGCGAACAAGAAATCCAACGAAGAAACGAGCGTGAGGCTTTGATGAAAATGGGTGTGGATCCCTATCCTGCAGCACTTTTTGATGTGAATGTCAGCAGCAAGGATATCAAGGAGAATTACGAGCGCCGGAAGACTGACTACAAGGATATCTCTATTGCAGGAAGACTGATGAGCAGAAGAATCATGGGTTCTGCTTCGTTCGCCGAGATTCAGGATAGCTACGGGAGAATACAGATTTATTTGAGGAGAGATGATCTTTGCCCTGGAGAGGATAAGTCATTATACAATGATATCTTCAAAAAGAGGCTAGATATTGGAGATATCATAGGTCTCAAAGGTTATGTCTTTACCACCGAAGTAGGTGAGATTTCTATTCATGTAACCAGCCTTCAGGTATTAAGCAAGTCACTGAGACCCTTGCCCATAGTGAAGGAGACTGAAGATGAGGAAGGGAATAAGAAGACTTATGATGCCTTCACAGACCCTGAACAGAGATACAGACAGAGATACTTAGACTTAATAGTCAACCCTCAGATCAAAGAGACTTTCAAAAAGAGAACTCAGCTAGTAAATACTATTAGAGATTTTCTCAATAATCATGGCTACTTGGAGGTTGAGACACCTATCCTCCAACCAATACACGGTGGAGCCGCTGCTCGCCCTTTCGAGACGCACCACAATACTCTGGATATGAAACTCTATTTGCGCATAGCCAATGAGCTTTACTTGAAGAGGTTGATAGTAGGTGGTTTTGATGGTGTCTATGAGTTCGCCAAGGATTTCAGAAACGAAGGAATGTCTCGTTTTCATAATCCGGAATTCACGCAAGTGGAGCTGTACGTGGCTTATAAGGACTACAACTGGATGATGGACCTGATGGAAGCTCTTGTAGAGCAGATTGCTATCAATCTTCATGGCGATACTAAGGTGCAAGTAGGTGAGCATGAAATTAACTTTCAGCGACCTTGGAAACGATTCACCATGTTTGAAGCGATTGAACATTTCACAGGGATCGATATTTCTGAGATGGATGAAGATCAACTCAGAGAAACGGCTAAGAAGCTTCATATCGAGGTAGATGATAGTATGGGTAGCGGGAAGTTGATTGATGAAATTTTTGGGGAGAAGTGCGAAGGTCTTTTGATACAACCAACGTTTATCACTGACTACCCAGAAGAGATGTCACCTTTGACCAAGAAGCATCGATCTAAGCCAGGTTTAGTCGAGCGCTTTGAGGCGATCTGTAATGGAAAAGAAATCATGAATGCATACTCCGAGCTCAATGACCCAGTAGATCAGCGTAAGCGATTTGAGGATCAGCTGGAGTTGGCCAAGAGAGGTGATGATGAGGCAATGGTATTGGATGAAGATTTCCTTCGGGCACTAGAATATGGCATGCCGCCTACAGCTGGTGTTGGACTTGGGATTGACAGATTGGCGATGATCATGACCAATTCAAATTCGATTCAGGACGTACTGTTCTTCCCTCAGATGAAGCCAGAAAGAAAGGCTAAGGGACCTGAGCTGAATGGAGATGAAAAATTGGTTTTCGAGTTGCTCACGAAAGAGACTAAAATGACACTTGAATTTCTTAAAGAGCAAGCTGGACTATCCAATAAAAAGTGGGATAAAGCTATAAAAGGGTTAACCAGAGGCGGTCACGCCAAGGTAGAAAAGACCGAAGAAGGATTGTTCGTAGAGGTGGTGTAACCACCTCTACAAACTCCTTTTCATCACTATCTGATCTTCTGCTTGCTGCCCGTCTTCCATGATGGGTTCTTCGTAGTATTTGATAAAATGACTTTTCACGGTGAAGAAGTATTCGAACTTCATCTTCTCATAAAACTTGATGGCACGCTTGCTGACATCAGCAGTTTTTACGATCAAATCTTTGTAGCCTTCCATCTTGGCGAGTCTTACGAAATACTTCACCAGATCTTTTCCAATACCGATATTTCGATACTTTTCAGCGACGCAGATATTTTTCAACTCTATTTCATGAGCCGTATTTGGCGCTACCACGATCACCCCAATTACATCATCACCAATCTCAGCTACATAGCATTCCGAAGTATATAGATATTTCTCTATCATCTCCTCCGAAGGATCTGCTTCTAGCAGCAGGTCCATGGGAGCTTTCTCGGTATGGCCAAGTTTTCTAATTTCTAGTTTCATTCAGCTTTGCTTTTAGCGTGTTCTATACCTAGGTTAATCCAATTCATTAATTGCACCTCTGTTTCGAACCCCTCCTGACTTACGTAGATAAATTCCTTCATGGGCTTTTTGGTAAAATCCATAGGCCTAACATGAGGATTTTCCATGCATTCATCCATTTTGTGGCCTAGCACCCTTACCATTAGATCTTCCTTGACTACTCCCACGGTCATTTTTCCTTTGTACAGAAATGCGATACCTCCGAACATCTTCTTTTCTGAAAAATCAGAAGAGTTAAAACCGTCAAAGGTTTGTCTGATCCGAAATGCAAGCTCTTCATTGTATGCCATGGATACCTACTTTAGATATGAATGAATTGAGATGATACCTTTCTACCAAAAAAGTCAGTAGCATGTTTATCAAAATGCTCGGTTGAGTCTGTGGTTTTGAACACCAGATTTTGGTTCGTCAAACAGTGCGAAGCGAGATTTTTATGCCGATTCAGGTAGTTAGCTAAGCTAGGGGCTACAATCTCCCCTTGATTCAAAATAGTGATATGATCTGGCACATACTTCCTTATTTTTTCTATAAGCAATGGGTAATGCGTGCATGCCAATAAAATGGTGTCGATTAGAGGAGATTGTGCGAATAATTCGTCTAGGTATTGTTTGATGAAGTAATCAGTTCCGTCACTCGTTGCCTCTCCATATTCTACTATCGGAACCCACATAGGGCATGACTGCTGAAACACCTTTAAGTAAGGATCTTGTTTCTCAATTTCAATCAAATAGGAGTTAGAATTGATCGTACCTGTAGTTCCCAAAACCCCGACGTGTTTAGATTTAGAATAATTGCCTATCACTTCGGCCGTGGGTCTGATTACTCCCAAGACACGCTTTTCAGCGGAAATATGCGGTAAGTCGTTCTGCTGGATATTGCGAAGCGCTTTCGCGGAAGCTGTATTGCAGGCTAAAATGATCAATGGACAATTCTGCTCAAATAGATAGCGAACACACTCCAGAGTGTACTCATAGATGGTCTCAAATGACCTTGATCCATAGGGCGATCTGGCATTGTCACCCAGATAGAGGAAATCATGCTGAGGTAAGGCTTTATGGATCTCGCGCAAGACCGTCAGACCACCAAATCCCGAATCAAAAATACCTATAGGGCCATCGTTCATGATTCGAAGCTACTTACTTAAATGGAAGTTGATCAATTACCTTTTGCAGCTTGCTTTGCTTATATCCCCCAGTGGTGGCATAGATGATCTTGCCATTTTTATCCAACAAGTAGAAATACGGAACATCCTTGTCTTGAATATTAAGTGATTCCTTGTATTCATGAAGCGTTCCTTTGTAGAAGAGCACATGTGGATGAAGGGATTTATCCACCTCTTTTTCTACTTTCTCCATTACTTTCTGGTAGGCTGGTCGTTTAGCACCAGTGAGCATGGGTACGAAATAGACATTCACATCATAGGCAAAAGAAAAAAGGCCCGGAGTAGGTTCTTTGATCAGCTGATTATAAACAGGCGTGAACCAAGTGTTTAGCTGCTTCTCGGACTTTTTCGAAAAAGCAAGTCCTACTAAGGTATGTGTGCCCGCTACATCTTCGGGAATCGTAATTTCTCCGTGCACCAAATTTTCTCCTTCAAGCTCGGGAAATGTAGTGCCTATTTGAGCAAAAGCTGCCGTAGAAAGGATGTAAAATGTTATGACCAGAAGTTTATTCATAGTTTGGCTTACGTCGTGATGAATGTCTCAGTTGTAAGATATTTCAACATGGAGAATTATGCGAGAAATTTTTGAGGCTTTGTTAATTTTTATCAATTCAAAAAAGTAACAACTTTAAGTTATGACTTTGAATCAATTGGAATACGCGCTGTGCCTCAAAGAAACAGGCAACTTTAAAAAAGCCGCGGATAGGATGTCTATCACTCAGCCCGGGCTAAGTGCTCAGATAAAAAAACTTGAGGAGGAGATAGGCATTAAACTATTTAGCCGAAATAGTCATCCGATAGAGGTAACTGCTGATGGACAAAAGTTTCTCCATCGCGCACATCAAATTTTGACAGACGCTCGAAAATTGACACATTTCTCGCAGGAGCTTACCGAAAGTTTTGAAGGTGATTTGAAAGTTGGGGTGATTCCAACACTCGCCCCGTTTTTGATTCCGTTATTTTCTGGTGAGTTGTTGGAGGACTATCCCCATTTTCAACTCGATATTCATGAATTGACCACTGATCAGGTCATATCTGGAGTGCGGGCAGGCACGTTGGATGCTGGGATCATTTCTACGCCCATCAGCACACCAGGGCTCGTTAACGAGGTGCTCTTCTTTGAAAAATTTTATGCTTATGTGTCTGACGCGCTATCCTCCAAAAAGTATTTCTCAATGGACGATATCAACTATGATCAGTTTTGGATCCTCAATGAAGGGAATTGCTTTCGAGATCAGCTCAATGACTTTTGTGACCTGAGCAGGATCAAAGGAGATAGACAGTTCAACTATCGCAGCAATTCCATTGATGCACTGGTAAGGATCGTAGATTCGAAGGGAGGCATGACCATCTTGCCAGAGCTTTCTCTCCTGAGCCTCAATGAAGAGCAGGAAGAACGCATTTTGCCCTTGCTCGAAGGAAAGAAGGTGCGAGAGATCAGCTTGGTCATGACCAAGCAGTTCGACAAAGAACGTTTTATTCTCAAGCTTGCAGAGTACATCAAGAAAAATGTCCCAAAACATATGCTACAGGCAGGTGATAGTGAAATCGTTGATCCTCAGATAAAAGATTAACAGTTTGTATTAATTAACAGGTTTTGGGTAACCTTTTTCTCTTCATAGAGTAAAATAGGATGGTCAAAACCTCAAATAACCTAGCATGTTCGGTCTGTTTTCCAAAAAGAAAAAATTCAAAGCTTCTTGTGATCTAAGTGGAAGTCCACTTGAGAAAGAATCAACCTATCTCGTATCTACTGCCCAGATCATTTCTTCTAAAAAATTCTGGGACAATAAGATGACTGAGCCAGACACCATGACATATACCGAGGCATATTTTAAGAATGCAGATCAGAATGCCACAAATATTCGTGGAATGATTTTCAACAAATATGCAGCAGAAGATAAGATATGGGTCATTTCAGACTCTCAGATCAATCTATTTGATATAGATGAAAAAGAGTCCAAAGCTTATGCAGATCAATGGTGGGAAAGTGAGGGTACAGAAGTACCATCCGAATTACAAGCTTCGCTTTCTGATCTTGGCGAATCTACTTTTGAGTCGCATAAGACCTACGCTATTCAGGAAGCAGGTCGCAAGATGGTGAGCTTATAGTCTGATATTAGGCGATGTTGGTATAGACAGCTTGCACGTCATCATCGTCCTCTATCTTATCTAGCATCTTTTCTATCTCCTCCATTTGCTCCTCTGAAAACTCAACAGGAGTAGTTGGGATTCTTTGTAGTACGGCTTTCTTTACATCTATTTCTTTATCCTCCAGTGCCTTTGAGAGTGTTCCGAATGTGGTGTAATCGGCATAGAGATAGATGATGTCCTCATTCAATTCAATTTCTTCAAGACCCGCATCGATGAGCTCAAGTTCCAGCTCTTCTATATCCATGTCATCTGTCTTCTCAAATTCGAATACCGCTTTTCTATTAAACATAAATTCCAGTGAGCCATTCGGCACCACACCGCCACCGGCTTTGTTGAAGTAGGACTTGACATTGGCTACTGTTCTTGTGGTGTTATCAGTAGCACATTCTACAAATACCAGCACGCCGTGAGGACCTTTTCCCTCATAAGTTACTTCTAGATAATCTGCAGCATCCGACCCACTTGCCCTTTTGATGGCGTTTTCGATATTGTCTTTAGGCATGTTTTGCGCCTTGGCATTCTGGATAGCCGTACGCAATTTCGCATTCATCTCAGGCTCAGGACCACCTTCTTTTACTGCTACAGTGATGGCTTTGGCTAGCTTCGGAAATATTTTGGACATTTTGTCCCACCTTGCCTCTTTTGCCGCTCTGCGATATTCAAATGCTCTTCCCATAATTACTGTTGATTAGGTCGCAAAAATACACAGTACTAGGAGATATGAAAAAGTATTTTATGAGGTTCGATCGATAGCTTCTCTGAGCTTTTGTTCGTTGATAGGCTTCTGGAGATAGGCTTTGTACGGAATCTCAAAATTGTCTTGCATAAACTCCTCGGGATAACTTGAAACCATGATGACCTGAGGTTGATACTCAAGAAATTCTAGAAATTCGGGACCCTGTAAGCCTGATATGTTGATGTCTAAAAAAATGATATCAGGTTTCTGCTTTTCAATTTGACGCACCGCATTTACCGTATCTTCATAAAGTCCTAGGATTTCAATGTTGCCAATATTACTCAGGTAAAATTTTATAATATCCTGATGGCCAGGGTCATCCTCAACTATAATGCAGGTTTTTTTCATGGGTCCGTTTATTGATGTATGAAATTTAGACAAATTTCCGAAAACGGCTACTAGCTTATTGTCCAAAAAAATCTTGGAATGATCTTCTTTTTTCTAGCTTAAGATCTTGAAGGATGGCGGACTTTGGCCTGATGACAAGGCTAAATGATTGGAATCTTCCGAAAGGCACCCAGTTGAAATTCAATGACCAGCAGTGTAGGTCTCTGGTAACTCCAATTCTTGTTTGAGTGAAATCCGCATTTTTGATATCATAACCCGAATTGAAAGTAATCTGAGTTTTGTCGGTGAGCCCAAGCGTTCCGCTGAATTGTACACCGTGACTAGAGATTTGCTGTTCGGCAAGGCCATTTTTTGACCGACTAATATTATAGCCTACCCTGAGACTCCATGGCACATTGAAATCTACGTATTCCTCGGGGTTGGCTTTGATGTAGGCTTTCTCTTCTTCGGTACCAAATTCGCTATCATCAATCAAGCTGCCATCATTGGCAAATGGACTCAGATCATTTTGACCACCTAGCTGCTGATCACGATCTCTATCGGCTTGAGAGTCACTGGTTTTTTTGCCTTTGAGTGAGAAGTTAATCGCGGAGGTCAATGTTCTTAGCGTACCAAGTCCCTGACCATTATTCCAGGCGTAGCGATCCACCTTGTCTCCTGCTTCAGTACCATCGTCCACATAGAGGTAAGGGTCGAAGTTTCCACTAAGCGTTACGTTGACCTTTTGCTGGAAAAAACTGGTACGTGCATTCCATCCAATATTTCTTAGCTTAAATGAATCCGCAGCAAAATTATAGCCGGTATTCATAGAGAGGTTATCAAAGATCTTGACCTTTTTGAATTCATTGACTGAGTCTTTCTTGTCTCTGATTTTCATTTCCAGATTATTGGTCAGGGAGAACCCCAATGTCCTGCTTTCGCTCCCGGTTGGGCTACCATACGCGAAGTTTTGATATTTGGAGACTCGCCTAGTCGTTCCTAAGCTGTCAGTTTGTATAGTTTGATACACTCCATATTTCTCATCTCCAAAATCGGGGTTGTAGCTGAATGATAGACTTGGTGTCATAACATGTCGTATCGCCTCTATTCCTGCTATGTTTTTGAGGTAGTACATTCCGTACAACCGGGTATTCATAGACGCTCCCGAGCTCCAGCTCCCTGCTCTGGAAAAGCCCTCTACAGTATCGACACGAACGCCATTCTCTTCAGGCACTTCGGTGTATTGTAGTTCGCGCGTGTACCACACTTCTTGGTAATTGAAGCTAGGACTTACAGTGAAGAATTTGAAAGCGTTGAAGGAGGTGGAGATAGGAATGGTGTGTCTACCTCCAATTTTAGCTCGATCATATATTTCGCTTAGATTTTGGATGTTGAATTGAAGTGTATCTTCATTAGCACTTCCCTCATTCACTACATTGAAACCATATGACGAAGTGCTCAATGGCGCATTTGAAAACTCATTTTTAGCATTGAAATTGTGACTAAAACTTATTTTGGCCAATGGTGATTTGGATGACTTCACGATTTTTTTAAATGGATAAATTCTATTGATATTCATGGCAAAATCTGGCAATGTCATGTTATAAATTCCCGATTGGATGTTTTGTCTATGTCTGAAGTTCATGGACATATTCATAGGGAGTCTTCTGAACCTCTGATTGTAGCTAAGACTTGATTGAAATTCAGAGCTGATACTTCTGGACGGGTTGTTGATCGCCACGTTGTTGTTTTCATTAAAACTCCTAGATCCACCATTCACGCTTGCGCTAAAGCTTGAATTCCCACGTGTCTCAGGTCTATGGTTCCACCGAATCCAGAAATCATTAGTCTCTTGAGGTGCTTCGGCGGTTTCTACAATATTTTTGTTATAAGTAAAATTCAGGGCTCCATTGAACTTGTATCTAACTTTATAGTTTGATGTGGCATCAAAAGCGTAACCTCCTTTGGAGTAGATGTCACCCGTCAATCTCAGGTCGTAGAAGTCACTAAATCCGAAGTAATAGCCACCATCCCTCAAGAAAAATCCTCTTCGAGTCTCTTCACCATATGACGGAAATATGATCCCTGATGCCTTTTCTCTTGGCTGAGGAAACATTCCGAAAGGAAACCATAGCGGCGTAGGGACTTCTCTAAATTTAAGATTGAATGGTCCAGATAGCACCTTGTTTCCAGGGATCACTTTTATTTTCTGAGACTTGATAAAGAAATGAGGGTCTGCCAAGTTGCAGGTCGTATATTTGGCATCTTTGATGAATAGCTCGTTTTCCTCATTTTTTTTCACATCTGCTCCATGCATGATGGCACCATCTTGCTCCGTTACGACTCCTTTGATGATGGCTCTTTTGGTTTTGAAATTGTAGAGGATATTGTCCGTTTCATAGGAATCTCCTCTGTCAGAAAAAATAGGTTTTCCTCTTTTCCTGCCTAGGGAATCCAAGGTGTACTCTGATTTAATTTGGCGCTCGTTCCAGTCTATGGAAGTTTGGTTTGACTTGAGTGTAATAGATCCATAGTCAATATGTGTATCGCCATACATGAATAGCCGCCTATTACCAATCTCAAATACCATAGAATCTCGAGCATGGTAATTGATAGTGGTCTCTATATCATTACGCTTGTTCTTAGGTTTATTGGCAACAGAATCCGGCGGAGTGGGTGAATCGAGGCTGTCCAGTGTTACTATACCATTCTTTGTAGAATCTTGGCCTAGAATTTGATCTGTGGCAGTAATGTTAAATTCAGGTGAGGCTTTGATATCATTGAAAACTTCAGAATCAGTGGAGGTAGTATCCGTCTGGGCTTTCGCTGCGAATATTGCCGCGAAAAAAATAGATACTACAATGATCCTCCTCAAGCCTTCAGGATTTTATTAACTGATGAAAAATTTACAATTTTGCGTAAAATTATGGCATTTTACTATATAACCGAGTAGCTGTGAGAAATATTGCAATCCCTTTTAGCATTTCGATCTTACTCCTATTTGGAGCTTTTAATTACGTAGGAGTTACGGACTACAAAGTTCGAAAAATAGTGATTGACCCTGGGCATGGAGGTAAAGACCCTGGCACCAGCGGATCATATTCTAAGGAAAAAGATATTGCCCTGAAAGTATCGCTCGAACTAGAGCGAATTATTAAAGAAAACCTACCAGATGTGGAGGTATTGCTCACCCGAAAAACGGATAGTTTTCCACACCTGAGGGACAGGGCCCAGATCGCCAATAAGCGCAATGCAGATTTGTTTATTTCCATTCATGCCAACTGGGTAGCCAATCCTAGTGTCTATGGAACCGAGACGTACGTGATGGCTGTTCAGAATGCCGGTAAAAACTTCGAAGTTGGTAAGCGAGAAAATTCGGTGATATTGCTTGAGGATGATTATGAGAAAAATTATGATTTCGATCCAGACTCTCCCGAATCATTCATTTTGTTTTCATTGACACAGACAGCTTTTCAGGAGCGTAGCTTGTTGTTAGCCAACAAAGTAGAAGAGCAAATGAAAGGCCGTGTAGGCCGCAGGAGCAGAGGAGTGAAGCAGTCAGATTTATATCTTATGTGGAGCACGGCTATGCCAAGTGTATTGGTGGAAGTAGGTTATCTTAGCAATCCTAAAGAGGAGCGGGATTTGAACGATCCACTCAATCAGGTGTATATCGCATCAGGTATTTACAGAGCCTTTCGTGATTACAAGAAGGAAATCGAGTCCATGAATTAAAAAATTACGACCGAGAAATGTCAAAAGAATTTAAAGTTGGGTTGATTGCGTTAGTAGCAGGTGGGCTATTGTATTATGGATTTAATTTCCTGAAAGGGAATGATTTCTTTTCTCCTACCAACAAGTACTATGCGATTTATGAAAACGTAGATGGGCTCAATAAGTCAAATCCTGTCATTATCAATGGCCTGACCGTAGGTCGCGTGAGCAGGATCAAATTGATGCAGAGTGTGAGCAATCAGATTTTGGTTGAGTTGGACATTGATGAGAATATCACTTTGGGAGATTCTACAGTTGCTTCTCTTGCAAACACAGATTTTTTGGGTAGTAAAGGGATCATTCTCACGGTCAATTCTCTCAAAAGACCTTTAGCACCTGGGGACACTTTGATTTCTTATGTCGATTTAGGATTGGAGGAATTGCTGGCCAGCGCAGAACCGATATCTTCAGGTTTGAATACGACCATCACACGAATCAATGAAATATTGATAGGCCTCAAAGGAAGTGGAGAAGCGATCAACGAAACAATTCATCAAGTACAAGCTACTACGGTGAGCGTGAATGAAATTATTGCTCAAAATCAAGCGGAATTGGCCAATATCATGATGAATACCAACTCGCTGATAGTCAATATGAACAGAAAGCTTGATCAGATTGATCCAATCATGAGCAAAACAGCTGGAGTGTTAGATTCTTTGCAGAACCTTCAGATCAACGAAACATTAGCTTCGATAAGATCAGTAGTGGATAATCTCAATGAGACTGTTTCATTATTGGCAGATGAGAACGGGACGCTGGGTAAACTTGCCTCTAACGACTCCCTTTACAATAACCTCAATCAAACATTACTTGATATTGATAAGTTGGTATTACACATCGATCAATATCCTAAGCACTTTTTTGCCCCTTTAGGCAAAAGCCACAAAAAGGTGATGAGTGATCTCGGAAAGGATTAACCTTTCCGTTCCATAAATATAGGTTTAAATTGAATTACACCCCTAGTTCCAACACAATGGATATCAAATTCAATAAAAACGAAGACCTCAATAAAAAGCTTGTTTCTCAGCTCAAACGTAAGCTTCTGAAAGTATCAGAAGGAGGAGGCGCAGGTAAAATAGACAAGCAACACACTAAGGGTAAACTAACCGCTCGGGAGCGAATCGAATACCTGATTGATGACTCTGATAGTTTTCTGGAAGTAGCTGCATTCGCAGCGGATGGTATGTATGAGGAGTGGGGTGGATGCCCTTCTGCAGGGGTGATTGTGGGAATCGGGAAAATTTCTGGCAGACAATGCGTGATTGTGGCCAATGACGCCACGGTAAAAGCTGGTGCGTGGTTTCCAATGACAGCTAAGAAAAACTTACGCGCTCAGGAGATAGCCATAGAGAATAGGTTGCCCATCGTTTATTTAGTGGATAGCGCTGGTGTTTTTTTACCTATGCAAGACGAGATCTTTCCTGACAAAGAACATTTTGGGAGGCAGTTTCGCAACAATGCCATCATGTCATCGGAAGGTATTGTCCAGATAGCCGCTATTATGGGCAGCTGTGTAGCAGGAGGAGCATATCTCCCGATCATGTCTGATGAAGCGCTAATTGTAGACAAGACAGGATCGATTTTTTTGGCAGGAAGCTATTTGGTCAAATCCGCTATAGGAGAAGAAATAGACAATGAGCAACTCGGTGGTGCCACTACCCATTGTGAAGTGTCTGGAGTTACCGATAACAAATATGAAAATGACCAGACATGCCTTGATGCCATTAAAAGAACCTTTTCTAGGCTGGGAGAGCAAGAACTAGCAGGATTCAATCGCATCGATCCAAAGGATCCAAAGCATGACCCGAATGAGATATTTGGATTGTTTCCTAATGACCGAAACGAGACTTATGATATGGTAAGTATCATTGAGCGACTTGTGGATGAGTCAGAATTTGAAGAATATAAGCAGGATTATGGAAAGACCTTGATCTGTGGATATGCGAGGATCGAGGGCTGGAGCGTCGGTATAGTGGCCAATCAAAGACAGGTAGTGAAAAGGAAGAAAAGTGGAGGCGGAACAGAAATGCAGATGGGTGGGGTGATATACAGTGATTCGGCAGACAAAGCAGCTCGCTTCATTATGAATTGTAACCAGAGAAAAATTCCATTGGTGTTTCTGCATGATGTCAATGGATTTATGGTTGGGAGCAGGTCTGAGCATGGTGGTATTATCAAGGATGGGGCTAAGATGGTGAATGCGGTTTCTAATTCGGTAGTGCCCAAGTTTAGTATTGTGATGGGTGCTTCTTACGGAGCTGGCAATTATGCTATGTGTGGCAAGGCCTTTGATCCAAGGTTGATTTATGCTTGGCCCAATGCTCAGATAGCCGTAATGAGTGGAAAATCTGCAGCAAATACGCTTCTTCAAATCAAAATATCTTCGTTGAAAGCCAAAGGAGAAGAAATAACGAATGAGGCCAAGTCAAAAATGCTGGAAGAAATACAAGCTACCTATGACGCCAAGCTCAGTCCATACTATGCGGCCTCCCAATTGTGGGTAGATGGGATTATTGATCCGCTGGATACACGCAAAGTAATCTCCACCGGAATAGAGGCAGCCAATCATGCGAAAATTCAGAAGCAAATGAATGTAGGAGTCATTCAAACTTAGCTGACAGGTGACGATTTATCTTTAATTTCGTCACAACGAAAAACAATTAAATTTTGATCAAAGACAGTGAATTGAAGGCGTTGATTACCCTTCTAGAAGATGAAGATGATGAGATTGTGACCCATGTGGAGCAAAAGCTCATGGAAATCGGCACAAGTGTGATTCCGTTGTTGGAGGAGGAGTGGGAGACAAATTTTAATCCTTTGATCCAAACGCGAATTGAAGATTTGATTCATACCCTTCAGTTTGAGCTACTTCAAGAGCGTTTGATAGATTGGAAAGAGCATAGAGAAGAGGATCTCCTAGAAGGCCTGTGGGTTTTGGCTACCTATCAGTACCCCGATCTTGATATTGAAGAGCTAAGACAAGATTTTCACCAATTCTATATTGATGTCTGGAGGGAATTTAGAGATCAGATGGCACCATTTGATCAGGTGAGATTGATCAATAGCATTCTTTTTGAGAAGTTTAGGTTTAGGGCCAACACTAAAAATTTCCACAGCCCAGCTAATAGCATGATCAACGCTGTTCTAGAGTCGAAGAAAGGAAATCCTATTTCCCTTTGTTCTATTTATATGTTGATTGCTCGCAAGTTGGAATTACCTATTCATGGAGTAAATCTTCCCAACCTCTTTATTCTTAAGTATCAAACTGAGACTACTGAGTTTTATATCAACGTTTTCAACAAAGGGCTGATTTTTTCAAGAGAGGATATTGACAATTACCTGGAGCAATTGGACATAGCTCCTCAAGACTTATTCTATGAGCCTTGCACCAATCTAGATATTATTGTCAGGTCTATCCGTAACCTGATGGTATCCTTTGAAAAACTTGGTGATTACCAGAGAACTGATGAATTGAAAATGGTAATTGAGCGCTTGGACAAAAACCTGATGAATCCAGAATGAATCAGAAACTATAGGCTAGATAATAGTCTTTTAGCTTTTCAAAACGGATTTTGTAATGTCCTTCAAAATTTTGCTTAAGGATAATCCCATTCATGAGGTCGGACTCTTCAAATTCTATGATCATCTCATCCTTTAGGCTGAGTTTTCTTCTTCCATGGATTTTGTACAACACCTCTTTTCCGCACCATATAGCACATAGTTTATCCATATTGTCACGATAGCTGGTCTCACTTGGGTGGAGGAACTTGTCCTGAATTGAAATGAGTTTTTCACGAGTACGCTCGAGATCTATACCGCACGGGTTGTGAATATTGATAATAGCTGCAGCCATAGGAAACGAGTGAGAAATTGAAATTTGGGCAGTTGATCCTTTGAGGAATGGTTTACCTGCTTCATTTGGTTCCATGCCCCTATACTTAATATCGAATTGTGCGCAGAGATTCTGTACCAAGATCCTACCCACCATCCATTCAGCCAAACGAGTAGGGTGCATTCCTTGGGGTGTTTTTTCTCCTATTCGGAGCAAAAGGTCATCATTGATTTCTTGAATATTCCATACTGCATAAGCTGAGTATGGTGAAATTGGTTTCGATAACAGTAAAGGCATGGTTTGTTCTAATCTCCGATGTTTAATTTTACGTCAAAATTTCCACAATGAATCGAATAAGCGTACAAAAACAACATCACCTCACTGGTCATAAGGATTCTTTGTACGCATTATGCGCTCTTGATGACCAGCGTTTTTTTTCTGCAGGGGGTGACGGGATGGTGGTTCTTTGGGACTTAGCTAATCCAGAGACAGGCCAGATGATACTCAACGTGCCTACTAGTGTTTATGCACTCAAGTACCATTCAGAGAAGGAACTTTTGGTTGTTGGACAAAATTTCAGCGGCATTCATTTGGTAGATATAGCTTCAAAAAAGGAATTAAAATCAGTTGCCCTGACGAAGGGAAGAATTTTTGATATTCAAACAACGGATCGCACAATATATGTATGCACCGAAGAAGGAGAGCTCATTTTGCTTAGCTGGGAATTGGAAATATTGAAGCGTGTGAAAGCGGGGGAGAAAAGCATTCGATGTATCGCCGTTCATGAAGTTAGGAAAGAATTGGCCATAGGTACTAGTGATAATACGATTAAAGTATTTGATCTAGATCTTAACCAGAAGCATGTATTTCAGGCGCATGATATATCCGTTTTTACTGTTAAATATCATCCAGAACTGCCGCTTTTGATTAGCGCTAGCCGAGACGCCAAATTCAAAACGTGGGATATTGATAATGGATATAAACTCGTAGAAAAGGTGTCAGCTCATATGTATGCCATCAATCACATTGAGTTTGCCCCTTTCAATGATTGGTTTGCTACTTGTAGTATGGATAAATCCATCAAGGTATGGGATAGTAGCCAATTTAAGTTGTTGAAAGTAATAGATAAAGCACGCCATGCTGGTCATGCTACTTCCGTCAATAAACTCCTTTGGATGAATTATCGCAATTGGTTAGTATCTTGTAGCGATGATCGCACCCTTTCGGTTTGGGAAGTTCAGAGAGAAGATTAATTTTTGCATCATATGAAGATTACGCCATTAGAGATTCGTCAAAAAGCCTTTGAGAAGAAACTTAGAGGATATGATAAAGATGAAGTGAATGCTTTTCTAGTTTCTCTTTCTAATGAGTGGGAAAGGATTCAGGATGACAATAAAGAACTCAGGATCAAATTGGCGCAAGCCGAGAAAGAAGTTCAAAAGCTGCGAGAGGTAGAGAGTTCACTATTTAAAACACTCAAGACCGCAGAAGATACAGGTGCCAACCTGGTAGATCAAGCTAATAAAGCAGCCGAACTACATCTCAAAGAAACTCAAATGAACGCTGATGCCATGATGAGTGAGGCTAAATCAAAAGCCAAAAATATCATTGAAAAGGCTGAAATGGAGGCTAGGAATTTGATTGAGGAAATGCAAGATGCTGTCAAAGACTTGCAGCAGAACTATAAAGCGCTGGAAAATCATCGGGATAATATCACTGGTGAATTGAGGAACCTCGCGGATGATATTCACGAACGCATCAAGCGGTCAGCTAATCAGCAGCCAGCGTTTAAGATGGAGGATCATACTAAGAAGGTGAAAGCTATGATGCGAGAGTCCGAAGATTGGATCAACAAAGAAAAACTGGAAGTAAAGCCAGTAAAGATGACACCTTTGACGCAAGAGGGCTTGGCAGCTGGTGACAAGCCGAAACCGAGAAAATCAGAGGAACAGAAAAATGTCGCTCGTTCAGAAAAGAAAGTTTCGGCACCAAAGGAGCAAGCTACTTCAGAGCCTAAGGGCTCGTTTTTTGACGAGATCGATTGATGGTAGGGAGTATTAGTTTAGAAGGGATGGAGTTTTATGCCCATCACGGATTTTACCCAGAAGAACGCATCATTGGCAACAAGTACGAGGTAAGCGTCAATTTAGAAGTGGACTTTCAAGAAGCTGCCGATCATGACAGCTTAGAAGGTACCATCAATTATGAAACGATCTATGATGAAGTAAAAAACATCATGAGCGTAGAGACAAAACTCCTAGAGCACATCGCTGCGAAAATAATTTCGAGATTAAAGAAGTCTTTCCCTCAATTAGTCTCCGTTGAAGTGAGCGTCAGCAAGCTCAATCCGCCCATCAAAGGGTTGTGTAAGAGAGCGACAGTTACTTTGGCTGGATAGTAGAAGGATCTACAAACACAAAACCTCGAGCATCAGACCCTTCATAGAAATCTACTTGCTTACCAACTAAAAACATAAGTTCACCCTTCTGAATAAATACCGGGATATCACCGACTTGAAAAGTCTTATCATTGGCTTTTTCCTTATCAAAACCCAACACAAAAGAAACACTACATCCTCCTCCTTTTACACCTATCCGCAGACCATACTCACTTGGAATGTTTTTATTCTCCATGATGTGATTGATCTCTTTCTGAGCTTGTTTCGTTATCTCTATCGGTAGGTTCATTTCGCCAAAGAAAATACTTATTTTTGATCTTACGATAACGACTAAAAAATGGAGATGGTTTACGACCTGTTGAAAATAACGATTCCAGGTGTTTTGATTTTATATACTGCGTATTTGCTCGTGCGATCATTTTTGCAGAAGCAATTAGATGAAGTGCATTTAAACCTTCGTCATAAGAATCAAGAAATAGTTACGCCTATAAGACTACAGGCATACGAACGAGTTTGCCTTTTGCTCGAGCGTATCTCTCCCAACAACATTATTCCGAGGCTTAATGGCCCTGAAATGAGTGCAAAAGAACTTCAAGGGGCATTGATTTCGGAGATTAGGAGTGAATTTAGTCATAACTTATCGCAGCAAGTTTATATGTCTGAAGATGCCTGGATGTATGTGTCAGGTGCCGTAGAACAGTTGATCTCGTTGATTAATGAGTCGGCCAATGAGCTCACCGAGCAGGCCAAAAGCTTCGATTTGGCTCGTACTATTTTCGAGAAATCCATGCAAAATGAGCAGGATACAGTAAGAGGGGCGCAAAGTTTTGTCAAAAATGAAATCAAAGAATTGTTTTGACCAAGAAGAAGAGAATTGATAAGATATTAGCGAAAGCCAAAACCACGGTCACTCAAAACGAGCGTGTCAAGACTTTATTGAGTGAGGTACGCGACAGGATCGATTCTTTAAGTCAGAATTCGGAAGAGCGTTCATCTTTTGTAAACCAAGTGCTGATAGTTGTGCGAATGATCAAAGCACATTACAATAAAGAGTACACGGCATTCTCCGCTACTACCATATTATCTCTGGTGTTCTCAATGGTTTATTTTATTACGCCAATTGATCTCATACCAGACTTTATTCCTGCTCTTGGACTGACGGATGATATTTCATTGTTCTACTTCATTTTTAAAAACCTTGCTGAAGATATTTCAGCGTTCAAAGATTGGGAAGAAGGTATTGATGAAGAATTGGAAGAAGCTTAGGTTGATCCATGATTGCAGTTCTCCAAAGAGTTTCTGAAGCAAGCGTCACCATAGCAGGAGACCTCAAATCCAAGATAGGGCTTGGCTTGTTGATTTTAGTTGGCATTGAAGAGGCTGACAATGAAGAAGACATTTCGTGGTTGGCCAAGAAACTGGTCAATATGAGGATTTTCTCAGATGAGGAGGATAAAATGAATCTTAGCTTGATGGATGTGGAGGGAGAAATGCTGGTGGTGAGCCAGTTTACGCTTCATGCTTTGACCAAAAAGGGCAATCGGCCATCTTATATTAAGGCCGCCAGACCCGAGATGGCGATTCCACTTTATGAAAATTTTATAGAACACCTTAGAACCTTCGGTAGACCTGTGGGTACTGGTGAATTTGGCGCTGATATGAAAGTCGGTATGATAAACGATGGGCCGGTTACTATTATTATTGACTCTAAAAATAGGCAATAACAACGCTCTCCTTTTAGGATTAAAGGCTCATTATTAACCCTTCTTTGTACTACCTTTGCCGACTTTTAAAACTGTATGGATCACTATAGAAACTTCTGTATTATCGCTCACATTGATCATGGAAAGAGCACGCTTGCTGATCGTTTGATTCAGTCTACAGAGACTGTATCAGCACGTAATATGCAGGCTCAATTGCTTGATGATATGGATTTGGAGCGTGAGAGAGGTATTACCATCAAGAGTCACGCGATTCAGATGTATTATCCTTATAAAGGAGTTCCTCACACCTTGAATCTAATAGACACTCCAGGTCATGTGGATTTTTCCTATGAAGTTTCACGGAGTATTGCTGCATGCGAAGGGGCATTGCTCGTGGTAGATGCCGCGCAGGGGATCGAGGCACAGACCATATCAAATTTGTATCTGGCCCTTGAACATGACCTTGAAGTGATCCCGGTTCTCAATAAAATTGATCTTCCGGGAGCTATGATAGAAGAGGTCTCGGATCAGATCATAGATTTGATTGGCTGTGAAAGAGAAGATATTATTCATGCCAGCGCTAAAGAAGGAATTGGTATTGCCGAGATTCTTGAGGCCGTTGTGGAGCGAATACCAGCGCCAAAAGGAGACGTAGATGAGCCACTACAGGCCATGATTTTTGATTCTGTATTCAATACTTATAGAGGTATTGAAGTTTTCTTTAGAGTATTTAACGGCACACTTAAGAAAGGTGATAGCGTCAAATTTGTAAATACAGGTAAAACCTACGATGCAGATGAAATTGGGGTGCTCAGATTTGAGCACGAACCAAAGAACGAGATTTCTGCTGGGAATGTGGGTTATTTGATCTCTGGTATTAAAGTGGCCAAGGAAGTGAAAGTGGGTGACACCATTACTCACGTAGAGCGTCCGACTCAAAAGTTGATCAAGGGGTTTGAAGATGTAAAACCAATGGTCTTCGCAGGGATATATCCGGTAGACACCACGGATTTTGAGGAGTTGCGCGCTTCAATGGAAAAACTACAGCTCAACGATGCATCATTGGTTTGGGAACCAGAAACCTCTATGGCTTTGGGCTTTGGATTTAGATGTGGCTTTTTGGGGATGTTGCATATGGAAATCGTTCAAGAGCGTCTTGAGCGTGAGTTTGATATGACAGTCATCACTACTGTGCCATCAGTGAAGTTTCATGCGATAAAACCTGATGGATCGGTGTTGCCTGTAAGTGCTCCTTCCGAACTACCAGAGTCTAATTATATTTCGCATGTAGAAGAGCCATACATCAGAGCTCAGATTATTACCAAATCGGATTTTATTGGGGCGGTCATTGGACTCTGCATTGATAAACGGGGAGAACTTAAAAATCAGGTTTACCTAACCAGTGATCGAGTAGAATTGACATTTGAATTACCATTGGCCGAAATCGTCTTTGACTTCTTCGATAGATTAAAAACAATATCCAGAGGATACGCATCCTTGGACTATGAGCTTATTGGTTATCGTAAGTCTACTATGGTCAAGCTGGACATCATGCTTAATGGCGATCCTGTAGATGCGCTCTCAGCCATCGTGCACAGAGATAAAGCATACGAATGGGGCAAAAGACTCTGTGAAAAGCTAAAAGAATTGATTCCTCGTCAGATGTTTGAAATAGCCGTTCAGGCATCAATTGGAACAAAAATTATAGCGCGAGAGACCGTAAAAGCCTTGCGAAAAAATGTATTAGCAAAATGCTATGGCGGTGATATCTCACGAAAGAGAAAACTTCTTGAGAAACAGAAGAAAGGTAAGAAAAGAATGCGACAAGTCGGAAATGTAGAGATTCCGCAGGAAGCGTTTATGGCAGTATTGAAACTGGACTAAATTTTAAAGAGAAATGAGTACGCCCATACTTTTGGATGGTAAAAAAATCGCCTCTGATATAAAAAGTGAAATATCAGCACGCGTTAGTGAATTGAAGACCCAAGACTTTAGGGCTCCAAATTTGGCTATCATTATTGTAGGCGATGATGGTGCGAGTCATACTTACGTCAATGGTAAAATTGCCGCATGCAAATCCGTGGGATTTGATTTCACACTCATGCATTTTGCCAGCACTATTTCCGAAACTAAGTTGATCAAGCACGTTGAAAACCTTAACGCTGACGAAGATATAGATGGCTTTATTGTCCAATTGCCGTTACCTGAGCATATTTCTGTAGAGAAAGTTACTGAGAGCGTCAAGCCTGTAAAAGATGTTGACGGGTTCACCAACCAGAATTTTGGGAGCATTATATCCAAGAAACAATTAATCATGCCGGCTACTCCTTTTGGCGTTATGGAGCTCTTACGGAGATACAAGGTAGAAACAGAGGGTAAACATTGCGTGATAGTAGGTGCGAGTCGTTTGGTGGGAGCACCTTTAGGAATGATGATGACTGAGGAAGGAAGAGCAACTGTTACACTTTGTCACAAATACACCGAAGATTTAGCATCTCATACCAAGGCAGCTGATATTCTAATAGTCGCCGTAGGGAAACCAGGTCTTATCTCAGGAGAAATGATAAAAGAAGGAGCCGTAGTAGTGGATGTAGGTACTTCTCGAATTGAGGATAAGACTAGGAAATCTGGATTTCGATTGGTTGGAGATGTGGTTTTTGAAGAAGCCTCCGCTAAATGCTCATACATTACACCAGTTCCCGGCGGGGTTGGGCCTATGACCATCGCTTCATTGTTACTCAATACCTTAAAGTCTTATGAAGAGCAGCACATTCAATAATGTGCTTAAAATAGATAGTCTTCCACTCATGGAATCTTTTTTAACGATTCAGGGAGAAGGAAGCCATAGCGGACGAACTGCTTTTTTTATTCGTTTAGGAGGGTGTGAGGTAGGATGTGTTTGGTGTGATGTCAAAGAGTCTTGGGATGCCAAAAATCATCCAAAATCCACTGTTCAAAGCATTGTAAAAGCAGCCAAAGAATCGGGCACAAAGATTGCTGTGATTACTGGCGGAGAGCCGTTAATGTATGATCTCGAAAACTTAACCGAACAACTTATTGCAGCGGGCATCAAAACACATGTGGAAACTGCCGGAGTTTATCCCATTACAGGGAAATGGGATTGGGTGTGTTTTTCACCAAAGAAGTTTAAAGAGCCAAACTCATTATATTACAATCAGTCGGATGAGTTAAAAGTTGTTATTTATAACAAGTCAGATTTTAAATGGGCAGAACAGCATGCAGAAAAGTGCAATTCGAATATGCAGTTGTTTTTGCAACCAGAGTGGTCCAAAAAAGACCAAATGACTCCTTTGATCGTTGACTATGTCAAGAAAAACCCGAAATGGAGGATATCGCTACAGACTCACAAATACCTAAATATTCCTTAAAGGATTTTGGAAGGCACCTTCTTGCTTTTTTATTGGTGCTTTATTCGTTTCTGCTATTAAGTCAATCTCCCAACAAGCGCGCGGTTAAACTCACCGACAAGGCAGAAGAGGCAGTTAGATTTAGAGATTTCAGCAGTGCTAAGTCAATGCTCTTAAAAGCTATAGATATTGATCCCTCATATATAAAATCTTATTTAGGACTGGCTGCTATTTTCAATATCTATCAAGAGACGGATTCAGCGTGCGCATATTACAATGCCATGGTGAGATCTGTTTCAGATTCTGAGATCAGTCAGAATTTGTGGAATAAAATTGCTGGCATAAATTATGAAACAGGGAATTATTCCTTAGCTCAGGAAGCCCTGAGACGTGTAAATGAACCTGACTCCTTTTTACTGAAGTGTATTGACTATTCGGTCCGATCAACCTTAGATCCTAAGGATATTTTAATTGAAGAGTTGCCTCCAAGTATTAACGCATTTGGATTGCAGTATTTTCCAGTTCTCACCATTGATGAAAATACGATCATATATACTAAACGGGACGCTTCCGATCCTTCGGCAGATGAGGATATCATGATTAGTAAAAAAATCAAAGGTGAATGGATTCCTGCCCAGTCCATTTCTCCTCAGATCAATACGAGATTTAACGAGGGTGCATGCAGCATTTCAGCTGATGGCAGTATCTTGATTTTCACCGCTTGCGAAGGACGAGAGCTGATTGGTAGTTGTGATCTGTTCATTACCAAGCGCGTTGGAAATAGATGGTCCAAACCCGAAAATCTCGGAAACACTATTAATTCTCCCTATTGGGATTCTCAGCCAGCTTTAAGTGCAGATGGAAGAATGCTTTACTTCTCATCGAATAGACCAGGAGGGTTTGGGAAACGAGACATTTGGAAGAGTAAGTATGTTGATAGTGCGTGGGTGGACCCGGTTAATATGGGATCAGCTATCAATACTAAATGGGATGAGATTACACCTTTTATTCACTCTAGTAACTCCACGTTGTTCTTTTCTTCTCAAGGCCACATAGGTCTTGGGGGATTTGATATTTATTATTCACATCTCAAAGACAGTGATTGTAGTGCTCCTGTGAATTTAGGATTCCCAATCAACACCAAGGATGAGGAGCTTTCCTTATTTATAAACGCTAGCGGCAACACCGCATATTTTTCGAAAGAGTCAGTGGTTAAATCGGTTAACAACAGAAGTGTTTTGGTGAAAATGCCATTTCAATCGGACACTATTATTCAGATGAAGTCAAGTTATGTGGTCGGCCTGGTTTACGAGGAGAGCACAGGGAAGCCGCTTGCATCTCAATTTAGGATGTACAACCTTAACGATAGTACTGACAAGTACTTGGTTAGTTCTGATTCAATTACAGGCAAATTTTATTTGGTATTGAGTGAGGGGAATGAATATGGGGTGTTTATTGAAAAGAGCGGATACATTTTTGAAAACTTAAGGTTTGAACCAAAGGAATCTTCAGTGTTGTATCCCGACACGATTAATATATCATTGACGCCTTTAAAAAATGGAGGAGAGGTAATTCTGGAAAATATTTTTTTCGAGATCAATTCAGCCACGCTTAATATGAAGTCCAAATCTTCACTGGATGATATATATAACTACCTCAAGAAAAATTCCCATTTTAATTTTACCATCGAAGGCCATACAGACAGCATTGGTTCAGATGCTTACAATCTTGAGCTGTCCAGAAGAAGAGCACTCTCAGTTGCACAATATTTAACTGATCGAGGAGTAGATCCTAAGAGAATTACAATTAAGGGATTGGGGAGTTCTATACCATTGTCTTCCAATCAAACCGAGCAAGGTCGCAAGATCAACCGTAGAATCACATTTCGAGTCACTCCAGAGGGGTAATTGCAGAAGGTTGCATTTTTTTCATTTTTTTTTCAAGTTTTTTTCCAAAATATATAATAGGAAAATAGTTCAATTGACAATGATTATTTTGTCATTGAATGGTCTAAAGCCAATTTTTTACTGATTATAGTGTAAAAAGGCTTTTTTACAATGATTTGATAGGAATTACGAGTATTCCTTTAGTCTCTTCCTTTCTTGTTGATTATGATGGAATTGTTATAGATTTAGAGTTGAAACATAATGTTCAATTTAAACAGTTTAATATGAAGAGGATTCTACTACTGAGTTTCACGTTCTCTTTTGTCTTTGTCCTTGGGGCAATGGCACAAAGAACGGTTTCAGGAAATGTCACCGATGATACAGGTGAGACAGTTCCGGGAATTAATGTAGTTCTGAAAGGAACTACCAACGGTACTACTACCGATCTGGATGGAAATTACAGATTGAGTGTACCAGAAGAAGGAGGCACGTTGGTGTTTTCGTTTATTGGTTTAGCCACTCAAGAAGTTGAGGTTGGTGCTAGATCAGTAATTGATGTTGCTATGGCATCTGATGTTAAGCAATTAGCAGAGGTTGTTGTGACAGGGGTTGGACTTGCTACTGACACTAGAGAGCTTTCTGTATCAGTTGCTAAAGTTTCTGAAGAATTACTTCAGACTGTACCAGCTACAGACCCAGCTTCAGCTCTTAGAGCAAAAGTTGCTGGTGTAAGAGTTACATCTACGGGTGGTTCTCCTGGAGCTGCTCCAGAGATTACTTTGAGAGGTGCGACATCTTTAAGTGGTTCGCAAGCTCCACTTATCATTATTGATGGTGTAATTTCAGAAGGTAGCCTTGCAGATATTAATGCACAAGATATTGAAAGCATAGAAGTTGTAAAAGGAGCTGCTGCAGCTTCTATTTATGGTTCTCGTGCTGCGAATGGTGTGGTTAACATCTCAACTAAGAAAGGTGCTGGACTAAATAAAGGACAGACTAGATTGGTGATCAGAAATGAAGTTGGACAATCTTCACTTCCAAGAACTATTGATGTGAATAAAAGCCACAATAGGATTGTAGGAGAAGGTGAAACGCTTGATTTTAGTGTTCATCAAACTGTACAACCAAGTCAGATTTCTGATATCCCTTATACAGAGTACTACGATTATCAGGAGCAGATTTTTGATCCAGGTAGTTTTTACACAAACTATGTACAGTTAAGCGGTAATTCTGAAACAGGTCAAACCAACTATTCAGTGTCTTATGAAAACTATCATGCTGATGGTGTAGTTAATTTGGTTGATGGGTATGACAGACAAAGCTTTAGAGTAAATCTTGACAACAAAGCTTTTAACGATAAGTTGACTTTAGGAATAAGAAGTTATTACACAGAGTCATCAGAAGATAGAATTTCTACTGGTGGTAATGGTGGTGATGGTTCAGTTCTTTTTGACATGTTAAGACTTCCTCCAAATGGAGATCTTTTTGCTGACAATGAAGAAAATGGCCAGCCTTATAACTGGGATGTAGATCCAACAAGTGCGAATGAAATCAACCCACTATATGATATTCATATTCAGGATTTGACTAATGAAAGACGCAGAGTAATGACTAATGCGACTGTAGCTTATGAAATTTTTGATTGGTTGAAAGTTGATGGTTCATATACTATTGATAATTTGACAACAAATTTTGAGCATTACATACCAAATACTTATGCAGCCGGTCCTGTAACAGCAGCGAATAGAACTGGTTATTACAGACTGAATACTAGTAGAAATGAAGCCAAGAATATTTGGGCGAATATGTATGCTACCAAGACATTTGGTAAAATGGATGTTGGCTTGAGGTTGAGTTACCTAAATGAAACTGAGGATTTTTACAGCAGTGACATGGATGGAAACAATTTCAACATCACTGGATTGCGTGATGCGGATGCTCTTGTTGAAACTGCTGATTATCAAATTGATATCGATTCTCGTCAGGAAAGAGAAGTAGCTCAGAGTTTCTATGCTGTAGGGTCAATGAATTTTGATGGACGTTACATCGTTGATGGATTGATTAGACAAGAATCAAGTTCATTATTTGGTGGAAATGAAAGAACTGCAACATTTTTCAGAGCATCTGGTGCTTGGAGAATCTCAGAAGACATCAGCATTCCTAAGGTTCAAGAATTGAAAGTTCGTGCGAGTTATGGAACTGCAGGTAACAGACCTCCAGTTTGGAATGCTCAGTATGAGACCTTCAGTGTAAATGGTTTTAAGTCAACTGCTGGTAACCCAGATTTGAAAAGAGAAATCGCGAAAGAATTTGAAGTTGGTTTGAATGCTTCAGTTTTCGATCGTTTGTCACTTGAGTTTAACTATGCTCAGGTAAATCTTGAAGACCTTATAGTAAACACACCACTTCCTTCTCCTACAAGTGGAGGTTACTCATCTAGATGGGATAATGTTGGGGATATGCAGAATACTGTTTATGAGTTAGGCTTGAACGTTGATATTATCAAGAAGAAAGATCTTACTTGGCAAGCAGGTGTTGTTTGGGATAGAATCCGAAACAAGGTGACTAAACTAGAAGGTATTCCATTCTTGAGAACTGGTCCAAACCCTAATGATGAAGCTGGTAAAGGTTTGATCTATGTTGAAGAAGGCGGAGTTCTTGGAGAAATCTGGGGAGCTAAATTGATGACGAGTTTTGATGAGCTTATTGAAGGTCAGAACGCTGATGATTATGTAATCAATTCTGATGGATACCTTGTTTTAGCTTCTGCAATTGGTACAGTTAATGAAGCTCCAATAAGAGCTCTTGATGAAGAAGGAAATCAATTGTATACTAAGATTGGAGATGTTAATCCTGATTTTAACTTAGGTTTTAACACTCGCTTGACTTTTAAAGGACTTACTGTTTTTGCAGTAATGGACTGGAAACAAGGTGGAGATGTTTATAACCAAACTAAGCAATGGATGATGTTCCAGGACAGACATGGAGAACAAGATATGTCTAAGAAGCCTGCTGGAGAAAGAAAACCTTTCGGATACTATGCCAACGGGATATATTCTCAGAACGAGCCTGTTGACTATTTTGTAGAAGATGGAACTTATGTTAAACTAAGAGAGTTGAATGTTTCTTATGAATTTGGAGATCAATTTTGGGAAAATATGAACGCTGGATGGATAAGTTCTGTTAAGGTTGGAGTTGTAGGAAGAAACTTACTACAGTTTACTGGTTACACAGGATATGATCCTGAAGTAAGTAGAGGAAATCCGGATCCTACAGCTAACAACGCGTCTTCATTGTACGCATATGATGGCTTTACATATCCAAACATGAGAACTTTCTCAGGTTACTTAACACTAACATTTTAATTATGGAAAAATATAAATTAATATTCGCAGTTTTAATTCTATTTGTTTTCTCTGCATGTTCAGAGGATGATTTAATAGTAGAAAACTTAAATGAGCCGGATACTGAAAGAGTACTCTCTAACGTGGAAGATTTTCCAGGAGTAATAGATGGAGGGTATATCAGTTTTTGGCAGATGCAAACTCGTGCTGAACCTAATTTGGTTTTAGCTACTGTTTCAGACGTGCTATCATGTTCTTGGAATAACTTCGGAATGAACGTATATAGTTCGGAGCCTAGAGTGGTCTATAATAACTCTCCTACAAGCCCTTTCGCTGGTGTCGGTGAGCGTGCATGGAACTTAGGTTATGGTGGAGTAGGTGCTGTTAATGATGTAATGAGACTTTTGAAAGAAAGAGATTCTGCAATCATTGACGGAGTTGATCAAAAGCCTATGCTTTTAGCCAATGGGTTATTTATCCAAGGAACAACTTTTGGACATTTAGCAGCATTGTATGATAGAGTATATGTTGTTGACGAGACGATTCCTGTTTCTGACCTTACATCTATACCGTTTCCGGCAGAGCCAAATTACATGGTTGCTGTAGACTCAGCTGTAAGTAAACTACAGCAGTGTATCGCTATTTGCGAAGCTAACGACTTTGTGCTTTGGCCTACATTCATGAGAGGTGTTGGTTACGATCAAGATCAACTTGCTAAGTTGGCACATACTTATATCGCGAGATTTAAGGCTTATGCTGCTCGGAATGCAGCGGAGAACACTGCTGCTGATTGGGCTGCAGTTGTTGATCATGCTAGCAAAGGGATTGATTTTGACTTTGTCATTGTTGGAGATGGTAGTTTTTGGTATGATGAATTCAAAGCCTATGGGTCTTTCCCGGGTTGGGTAAGAGTTGATCAAAAAACTATCTCATTGATGGATCCAAGTCAACCTTCGAGATATCCTGTTGATGGAACCACTGATTTAGGACCTGCGACTACTGATGACGCGCGCTTAGCTTCAGATTTTACTTACGTGCCTACTCAGAATTATAACCCTGGTAGAGGACTTTACCATTACAGTAATTATCGTGTTTCTCGTTACGACGATACTCATGGATTTGCAGGTAATATGTATTTGATCCTTCAAGCGGAGAATGATTTGTTGCAAGCAGAAGGATTATTAATGAGTGGAGGTTCTGCAACTGATGCAGCTGCATTAATTAATAATACACGTGTAGGACGAGGTGCTCTAACGGCACTTACTGGCACGGAATCTAGAGATGATTTAATGGCAGCATTGAAATATGAGCGTACTATTGAATTGATTCTTACTTCTTCATTGGTGAGTTTTGCTGATGCAAGACGTTATGAGACAATGCAAGAAGGTACTTTCACTCAATTCCCTGTACCAGGTTCTGATCTAGAATTACTTGGACAAGCACTTTATACTTATCCAGGAGGTCTTTCTGTTTCAAACTAAAAACTAAGTAAATGAAAAACTATAATAAATTTTTTAGCCTTTTTGCTATGGCTGCTATTCTCATTGCAGGAGCTAGTTGTGAAGAGAATCAGCTTGTACCTGGTGGTGCGATAGTTGAACCAGGTTTGGAAATCATGGTTACAGATGAAGCAGAAGAACCAGCTCCGGTATCTGGCGCAGATGTTACTGTTTATTCAACTGTAAATGATTTCTTGAACAACACAAATCCAGTCGCAACAGGAACAACTGATGCTTCTGGAATGATCGCATTTTCAAAAAGTGATTTAGGTGGTGAACCTTCTTCATTCATTGTAAGTGTGGCAAGTGGTGATTTGAGAAACTGGAATAATAGCACTACAGTTCCATTGATGACTATGACTTCAGGAGTCACTCAGTTTTCAACAGCTGTTGGGTCGTTACCTCCAGGGTTCTTGTTCTTATCCTCAAATACATTCGTTTTTGATTCATATCTATATCCAGGTGGAGCTGATGCTCTTCCGGCTTGTGAGTCAGGTGATGAGTTTAAGTTTCAAAGAAATGGCGAGGTTTGGAGATATGATGGTGCAAACGCATGTGCTGCCCCTACAGACTTCCAACTTCCATTGTATGATGTGTCTGGTGAGCCAAATGCGACATGGTCTTTGAATGCTGATGGATCTGAAATCACTACGAGAGATTATGATCCAACTTGGGAGGCTGTAGCTGATGCTGCTCTGACCATTGATGAAGCAGCTGGTACAGTCGTTATTAATTACGGTGGAGGTTATATTGCTAACTTCTCTGTTAAAAATTAATACACAATTAATCATATTGAAAAAGGGTAATCTGTTGATTACCCTTTTTTTGTTTATTTCTCAGAATATGGTCTTAGGAACACCCTAATATTCCTTAGTTAAAGAACTTATTACTAATAAGAATATTTATTAAATTAAGATTTCTTGAATCTATTATTATACAGATTATTACCCAATAAAAAAGAACTATGTTTAGATTTTCCATTATATCAACACTGTTGTTGATGTCGACCATATATTCCTGTAAAACAGCAGAACCAACGTCCACAAATGAATTGCCTGTTTATGTTATCGACTTTTTAAATAGTACTTCTGAGGATTTTGAATATGACTTTGCTTTCTCTGATGATGAAGCGCAAGTGCTTTGTTCGAAGAAACCTATGACCTCTGGTCAAGAATATGTTTACAGCATTTATGATTTAAGTACAGGTCAAGAAATTTATAGTGGAAGCTTTATAGGTTCTGAAGTTAGTTGGTTTGCAACAAATAAAATTCAACTTATTGGAACTAGCAGATTGGAGAATGAACCAATTACTGTTTTAGACATAGTCACCAAGAAGACCGAAAAGATTTACCCCGTCAGAAAAAAGTAAATTCCCAATTATTATGAATAGAGTATTATCTATCTGTTTGTTTATTTTCCCCGTATTAGTTTTTGCACAAGTCAAAGGGGGAGCTAATTACAATTCGAATATCCAACAAGGAGTAGTTGTCGTAAAGTTTAAATCCCACGACATTGGTCAGGGTTCAGCGAGAGTAGCTTTGGATCACGTTAAGTTGAAGCCTGGTTTGGAAATAGAAGAATCAAAAGTGATCTTCAAAAACTTCAAAAATTTGAGTCAATCGAGAACTTACTCGAAATCAGGGATTGACTTTTCTCTTTATAGAGAATTTAGGTTCGACAAGAATATTGACCCCCGGATAATGGTGAATGAGTTGGAGAAACTTGATAATGTCGAGTATGCTGAACCGCTATACCTCTATGAGACACATCTAACTCCGAATGATCCGGAGTTGAGTAATCAGACGTACCTAACAAGTATTAGCGCCAGACAAGCTTGGGATATCTCCACGGGATCTTCAGATATTGTTGTGGCTATTGTAGATGCAGGTGTAGATTATGAACATCCTGATTTGGCGGAAAAAATTTATATTAATGAACTAGAAATTCCGGACAATGGAATAGATGATGACAATGATGGCTTCATTGATAATTATTATGGATGGGATTTTGCGGGAAGTGATTTTGAGAACGTGGTACAAGATAATGATCCTATTGCCAAAAAATCAAATATTGATCACGGAACGGCTGTAGCTGGATGTGCTGCTGCCGATACAGATAATGGTATTGGAGTAGCTGGTATGGGTTTTCATTCTAAGTATATGGCTCTTAAGTGTTCAGCTGATAATGACACAAGATCTAATGGTTCTGCATTTCTTCTAAATACCAATGAGGCGGTAATTTACGCAGCTGATCATGGTGCCGATGTTATAAATATGTCATATGGTGGTGCCGGTTACAGTCAATTTGCCCAAGATGTCATGACTTACGCTGCGCTGGAGAAAGATGTAGTATTAATAAGCTCTGCTGGAAATGGTGGGGTGAATGAGATCAATTACCCGGCAGCCTATGATCATGTGGTTTCTGTAGCTAATACACAAGATGATGACGTGAAAGCCGGTTCGAGCACTTTCGGAGACTGGGTGGATATGTCAGCCCCTGGAACCGCTATTCGTACGACGAGTATTAATAATACTTACGTAAACATTAGCGGGACTTCATTCTCATCTCCTATTACCGCTGGGGCTGCAGCCCTAATACGTGCTCATTTTCCAGAATATAATCAATATCAAGTCAGCCAACTTTTAATACAAACCTCTGATGATATCGATAATAAGAATACTGCGTTTGCCGGTTTAATGGGTAAGGGACGTTTGAATATGTTTGCAGCTCTTACACAATCCACACCAGCCATCAGAGTGGCCAACCTAACTCTATTAACGCAAGATGGTGAAATACCAAAAATTGGTGATCGAGCACTGCTTAGTTTTGATATCATCAACGAACTAAGTGCCTCATCTGCTCAAACCAAACTAAGTATTTCTGAGACTTCTGGTGTAGCTTTCGAAACAGAAACTACTTTGGATCTTGGATCGGTACAAAACAATGAGACTCGTAGAATTTCCGGCTTGGAGTTGATTATTCCAGATAGGGTCGGATTTAATGAGTCTTTTAATTTCTCTATTAATGTTGAGGATCCAATCTCAGATTTTAATGATACATATAACTTCATAGTGGTTGTAAATCCATTAATAACCGATACTGCAGCCTTACCTTATCTTTTAGTGAATGGTGGTGATTTTGAAGGCCCAACATCAGATTTTAAATCTGGTCAGTTAACTGGGGGTGTAGATATCTGGGAATTGGGAACACCTACAAATCACTTAATAGAGTCCAATTCTGGTACTCGTGTTTGGAAAACAGATCTTGATGCCGATATACTTAAAGAAACTTATAGCTGCGCACTACAAACACCAGTTTTTGATTTTTCGGATGAGTCAGTAGAGTATAAATTAAGTTTCTTTAAGAGTATGGAATCAGAATTTTGTAATGCCTCTGCAGCGGTTCAGCTTCAGTACAGCACTGATAAAGTAAGTTGGACACGTCTGGGGTCTGCAGGTGATGTCCAGGGCACTAATTGGTATAACAAAAGTCCAACTTCAGCCTGCGCTATTGATCCTGTAATTTTAGCTGATCAAGAAGGCTGGTTAGGTAATTTTGTAAATGAGTATACGTCTTACAACGTTTCTTTTCTTGCCGGAAACGAAACTGTTGTATTTAGATTTCTATTAAGTGTTAATGGGGGATTTGGTAGCGATAACGTAATTAATGATGATGGCTTCATGCTTGATGATTTTCAAGTTGAGAAGTTAACACCTTCGGCAAGTTTTTATGCCAAGAAAAAAATCAACTACGTAGGTCAAGAGGTTGAATTTGAATTTCTGTCAAACGGAGCGACCACTTTTGAGTGGAATTTTGGAGACGGTAATACTTCCAATGAACGTGATCCAAAGCATGCATATAACGAACCAGGAGTATATGACGTGAGTTTATCTATAACAGGTGCCTCTGGTGACGCAGATAGCACTCTTTCTGAATATATTTTAGTATTACCTAATCTAGAAGTTCCATTTACGCTTGAAGATGGGGGTGATTTTGAGAATAATACCAGAGATTTTGGAGCTGAGAATGTTAGTGGTTCAGGATTTTTTCTTGGGGCTTCTACAGTCAGTGGGAAACAGGGAACTGCTTCAGGTTCATCCGCATGGGTTATTGATCCTGATGAATCCCTATATGAGGACGACAGTGAAGCGTATCTCTATACTCCAGTCTTTAATTTCGCTCTATTAGGTAAATATGTATTAGGATTCAAAGCGAATTTTAGTTTTGAGACTGCATGGGATGGTTTCATTGTTGAATATTCAACCAATAGAGGTGCTACATGGCTCAAATTAAACGAAGAACTGCAATCTGGATGGTACAATACGACATCTGACCCTCAGGCAGTTTTTGGTGCGCAAGTACCTATATTCTCTGGCTCGACTGGAGGAAGGTTTGATCCTTTCGAAACTGATGTTTCTTTTTTAGGTGGAAAGCCTTCGGTTACTTTTAGAATAGCATTCAAGAGCGATGGAGCCACGGTTGATGCAGGTATGGCAATTGATGATTTTACGCTTTCCGGACCAGTACCTGGTGAGGTAACCGCTGATATCATGTCCACATTATCGTCTGGAGTAGCTAACTGCGATGGGCAGGTAGTTGCTTTTGAAGCCGCAGTAGGAGGTTCTGTGAAAGAAATAACTTGGGATTTTGGTGAGGGTGCGGATCCATTGGTTGCGGATGGAATTGGACCCCATGAAGTTACTTTTGTGACAGGCGTAAATGAAGTCAAGCTTTTTGTAACCGATGATCAGGACAATGTAACCAGAATAGATTCAACCGTAATAACTGACCCAACACATACTGCTGAGATTTCTGCGGTTTCTAACGGAGACGGGACAGTGACTTTAACGGCTTCACAAGGTGATGCTTACCAATGGTATTTTAATAGGGAACCCATAGAAGGGGCAACTAATCAAACTTACTTAGTAGATAAGGATGGAGAGTTTTCAGTAGAAGTAATGGTTGGTCAATGTATTGGCTCGCCTGCTTATGAAAGAGTTACAGTAACAGGACTAATCGATAATTCATTGGATTTGGTGATTTATCCTAATCCGGTTATGTCAGAATTGATGCTTAGCAATTTACCAGATTTCAATTATGCAGATGTTAATATTTATGAGATTTCAGGTAAAAGGGTTGCTGCTATTTCGATTGAGGAGTCCAAGCCTGACCTTACGATAGACGTAGGTTCTCTTAATCCTGGGATTTACTTAATCGAAATTTTAACCGAAGAAAAAGGCTTTACCAGAAGATTCGTTAAGCGTTAGAAAAATTTATTGTCTACTCTATGCCTCAAACTGAAGATTGACTACTCAGCTAATGTAAAATACTGATAGTTCTCTCTAAGAGATTGGGGCATATCTATGTATTCAATATTAAGGGTTTGATTAAGTGATTTGGCAACCTCAGTTGTCAATTCATTGAAGCTTTTAGCCTTACCTGAGCCGATGTTTCTAATGCCAGAGTTAGATCTGTCTTGCATCAGGTTATATATCTCATTCACTACTTCACTGACGTGAATAAAGTCTCTTTTCTGTTCTCCATGTTTAATACCTGATTTGTAAGATTTGAACAATTTGACTTTGCCGGTCTCTTTTATTTGTTCCTCGATCTGATATGCCATGGAAGCCATTTTTCCCTTATGACCTTCTCGTTTTGGGCCATAGACATTAAAGAACTTAAGTCCTGCCCAGTAGTATGGTTTTTCTATTTGATCTAGAGCCCAGATGTCGAAGCTGTGCTTTGATTTTGCATAATGATTTAGTGGTCTAAGGTTTTTGATATTATCATAATCCACCTTGAATCCATATGCTCCATTTCCATATGTGGCAGCACTGCTAGCATAGATAAACGGAATCTGTTTCATAGCGCAGATTTTCCATAGCATTTTAGTGTAGTTGGTGTTGAATTTAGCGAATAGAGCTTCATCTTCTAGCGTAGTGTCTGTGATTGCTCCTAAGTGAACGACAAATTCTACCTGGTCATTGGCTTGATTAAGCCATTCTTCGAGATTTTCAAGATGAAGCATTTTTGAAAAGTGAAGATCGAGGAGATAATTATGAGGTTTCTTATTCCTAAATTCATCCACTGCAAGAATGTCATTAAAATTTTCCGCATTGAGCTTCTCTATCATCCAGCTTCCAATAAAGCCATTAGCTCCTGTGACTACTATCATGAGGTATAGTTTATCCAAATTTACAGATCCTCGGTTAGTATGGTTATCCAACAAGCAGGTTTCTTTCTATCTTTGCATTTCATCAATTATTGTATGATTTACGTAAGTAGAAAAGAGCATTTCAACGCCGCGCATAAACTTTACAATCCTAATTGGACAGAGGAGAAGAACAAAGAAGTATTTGGCCCTTGTGCAAACTCCAATTGGCATGGACACAACTTTGACCTTATCGTGACAGTCAAAGGAACGCCAGACCCAGAGACTGGATTTGTTGTGGATCTGAAAAAACTTAGTACACTTATTCGCAGTGATATTACGGATAAAGTAGATCATAAAAACCTTAACCTCGATGTTGATTTTATGCTAGGGAAACTGGCGAGTTGCGAAAATTTGGTGCTCGAGTTTTGGAAAATCCTTGCTCCCAAGATTCCGGATCTAGGCAGATATTGCCAATTGCATTCCATTAAACTTTACGAAACACCACGGAACTATGTAGAGTATTTTGGCGAAGTGTCTGCATGAAAATCTTCGTAGTTGTAGGTGAACAATCAGGAGATAGTCACGCAGCTGCTGTTATTCAAAAGCTATTTGAGCTGGAACCAAAACTATCTGTGCAAGGATGGGGTGGTGATGCTATGAGGTCTGCTGGAGCGACTATTCATAGAGATTTTAGATCCTATTCTGCAATGGGATTCTGGGAGATTATTAAGAAACTGGGGCAGTACAAAGATCTGCTCAAACTTTGTATTTCCGATATTCTAGCTTTTAAACCTGATGTCGTACTTCTCGTCGATTTTGGAGGATTTAATCTCCGTTTGGCGAAGGAATTGAGCAAAAGCAATATAAAAATATCCTATTATATCCCGCCAAAAGTTTGGGCTTGGGGTGATTGGAGAGTTCATAGAATAAAAAGATATTGCAAACAGGTATTGGTGACGCTTCCTTTTGAAAAGGAATTTTTCAGCACATATGATGTGCAAACTTCATACGTTGGCAACCCGGTTAAGGAGCAGTTGGCCCATTGCCTAACTCTCAAAGAACAGGAGGTCGCTCGAAATTATGTTGTTGTAATACCCGGGAGTAGAAATCAAGAAGTTTCGAAAGTTCTTCCTTATATAAAGGAACTAGCCAGCGATCAAAGTGATCTCCATTTTCTAGTTTCTAAAGCTCATGCAGTTGATAAAGAGATTTATGAACAGCTTGGTGACATTCCGAATATCGAGTTATTTGATGATGATTATTACAGACATATAGTCAGAGCCAAGGCAGCTATTGTTACTTCGGGCACAGCTACTCTCGAGGTGGCTTTGTTAAAAGTACCCCAGGTTGTTGTCTACAAAACGAGCCAACTAACTTATCTAATTGCGAGATTACTTACTCGAGTGAGACACATCTCTCTTGTGAATCTAATAGCCAATAGGTCAATTGTGACTGAACTCGTGCAGAATAACCTCAGGTTAGATAGTTTAAGCAATGAATTAAAAGAGGTACTCGAGAACCAATCAATTCACAAAAAAATCTCCGAGGGCTACTCGGAGATTGATCATATTCTTGGAAAAAATAAGGCTTCTGAAAATGCCGCTAGATTGATAGTTCAGTTAGGCCGCTCTTAGCTTATTGAATTTCGATTTTTCGAATTTTTCTTCAGCATAGTCCCTGGTGACCTCCATTTCAGTGATCTCCTCATTTGACGGTATATCAAACATAGCGTCAGTGATGATAGCTTCGCAAATAGATCTTAAACCACGAGCTCCTAACTTAAATTGGAGAGCTTTTTCCACTATGTAATCTAAGGCATCGGGAGTCATCGTCAATTTGACATCTTCCATTTCAAAAAGCTTCTCATATTGCTTTATGAGTGCATTTTTTGGCTGGGTGAGTATCTGAGTGAGCGTGTCTTTATCCAATGGATTTAGGTGGGTCAATACTGGAAGTCTTCCGATCAATTCCGGAATTAATCCAAAGCTCTTCAAATCTTGTGCTGTGATATATTGCAGTAGATTTTCTTTGTCAAGCGACTCTGCACTGAAATCATCAACATTAGCAAACCCAATAGGTCTTGTGTTCAACCTGTTCGCGATATGCCTCTCTATTCCATCAAAGGCACCACCACAAATGAATAGAATATTTTCTGTATTAACTGTAATCATCTTCTGATCCGGATGCTTTCTGCCTCCCTGAGGTGGCACATTCACAGCTGTACCTTCTAGCAATTTGAGCAGGGCTTGCTGTACTCCTTCGCCGCTTACATCTCTTGTGATCGATGGGTTGTCAGATTTTCTTGCAATCTTATCTAGCTCGTCAATGTATACAATCCCTCGTTCTGCAGCTTCTACCTCGTAGTTGGCGGCTTGAAGCAATCTTGTCAGAATGCTCTCCACATCCTCGCCTACATAACCTGCCTCTGTAAGTACCGTTGCATCAGCAATACAAAAAGGAACTTGCAATACTTTCGCCAAAGTGCGCGCTAGATATGTCTTACCCGTTCCTGTTTGGCCTACCATCACGATGTTTGACTTTTCAATGACAACATCATCCTTACTTTCAACCTGCATGAGTCGCTTATAGTGGTTATAAACAGCCACAGACATGTAGCGCTTCGCTTCATCCTGCCCAATTACAAACTCATCCAGATGGCGTTTCATGTCAGCAGGTTTGATCAGGTTAAAAGAAGGACTTTCTACATCAGTCTTAGTCTTCAGCTCCTCATTTAATATCTGCTGAGCCTGTGAGATACATTTATCACAGATGTGAGCATGTATACCCGATATCATCAGGTCAACATCTTTCTTATTTCTTCCGCAGAAGCTACATGTTACTTGAGCCATTATTTTTTAGGATTTCTCTCCAATACTTCATCGATAAGCCCGTATTCTTTGGCTTCTGATGCTCTCATCCAATAATCACGATCTGAATCCCTCTCAATATCTTCATAAGATCTTCCCGAATGCTCAGAGATGATAGTATATAAATCTTTTCTTAACTCTTGCATCTGCTTGAGAGTTATTTCCATATCTCTAGACTGACCCTGCATTCCTCCACTTGGTTGGTGTATCATTATTCTAGAATGCGGTAGTGCAGATCTTTTTCCTTTCGCACCACCTGTCATCAATACAGCTCCCATAGATGCAGCCATTCCTGTACAGATAGTCGCTACGTCAGGACTCACATATTGCATAGTGTCATACATTCCCAAGCCAGCGTACACACTTCCTCCTGGGCTATTGATATAAAGCAGAATATCTTTTTTAGAATCCACAGATTCTAAGAACAACAACTGAGCTGTAATGATATTAGCTATGTTTTCTTCTACTTGCATACCAAGGAAGATAATTCGATCCATTATTAGTCTGGAGAAAACATCTATTTCTCTAAAATTGGTAGGCCTTTCCTCGATTACGGCCCGAGTCATATTCTCTACTGTATCCGTATATGCATCAAAGGTAGAACCACTGATTCCTTGACCCTTAACAGCGAATTTTCTGAATTCTTCTTTATTAATCATCTGCTCAATTTAGCTTAACTGTGTAAAAATAAAAAAAGTCCCTAGGATACTAAGGACTCTTTTCTAACTCATTTTATCTTGAGATAGTTCAGATCATAGTTTTCTAAACTCATCCATCGTCACACTTTTCTCCTTTATGGTAATGTTCTCCTTTAAAAAGTCAAACACCTTTTTATTCTGCACTTGGTTATAGACTTTCATGTAGTTATCTCCATTCTCGGCCTCCAAATAATTCTGTGCAAACATATCAAGCTTATCATCCATCTGTCCGATTAGACCTGCCTGTCCGAATTGCGCGCGTATTAGATTTTTCGCCTCTTCAGTCACTTCTTCGTTTTCGACTTTGATTCCCTGCTCTTTTACGATTTTATTTCTCACCAAAGACCATCTCAATTCCTTAGCGTAGGTCGTGTACTCATCTTGCAAGATCTCCTCAGTTATTTTTTCATTGGTCTTTAACAACCATTTTTTCAAAAACTCATCTGGGATATTTATTTTGGCTTTTTCTACCAGTTTCTCTCTGAGTTGATAGTCAAAGTACTGTTCTTCTTCATTTTTGAAGCTTCCGCCAACTGACTCTTTCACCTTATCCATGAATTCCGCCTCATCAGACACAGCTCCTTCACCAAAAGTTTTATCAAACAATTCTTGATTGATATCTGCAGGTGCTTGACGCGATATGCCTTTTACTGTAAATGAAACCTTGCCTTTCACTTGGTCAAAATCATCATGCGAGATATCCAATTGATGATGAAGTTTATGCGAGTCTTTGTAGAGTTTTTTAGGGTCTAATTCTATTTTATCCTCCACTTTGACTCCAGTCAACTTCTTTAAACTAGCTTTCTCAACATCGTTCAGATCAATGCTAATTTCCTTATCTATAGAACCATCAGCATTGTTCATTTGACCATATACAATATCCTTGTCTTCAGAAACGTCTGGTGTAGTCATTTCACCGAATTGACGCCTTAGATTATCAATCGTCTCATCCAATACTTTTTTATCTATTTTGATCGAATGCTTTTCTATTTTCAGCTTTTTGTCAATCGCAAGGCTAAATTCCTCAGCAAAACCAACATGATAAGCAAATTCAAAATCAGTTTGACTATCCAAATCGATCGTATCGAAATCTTCCTTAGGCATTGGTTCGCCCAAAAACTGCAAGTCACTTTCCTTAAGATAAGTATTGAGTTTTTCTGATATCAATTGATTAAGTTCATCAAGAAGAATCGATTTTCCATACATCTTCCTTACCAATCCCTCTGGAACTTTTCCAGGTCTGAAGCCTTTGATGCTTGCTTTTTTACTGTAATCCTTAATCTTTTTGGAAACACCAGGTTGGTAATCCTCCTGCTTTACGCTAACTTTAATTAAGGCTTCTGTCTTGTCGATTTTGTCGAGTGAGATGTCCAATGTGGTAATTGTTAATGATTAAAAATTAAAAACCCTCTTTACACATCCCGAATACTATCGGGATCGGAAAGAGGGTTGATTTTTGGTGCGGATGGAGGGACTCGAACCCCCATGCCTCGCGGCGCTAGATCCTAAGTCTAGTGCGTCTACCAATTTCGCCACATCCGCATTTTTTGGAGTGCAAAGATAGTCAAAAGTTTAATTCGTCAAAGGATCTTTATTAAAGAATTTATTGAAATGATTGAGGTTGATTTAGAAGAGGAGAAAAAGGAGATAATTCGTCGCTATCGAAAGTTACTCAGACACGCGAAACCTTACCTGAGAGACGATGATGCCAAACTGATAAGGCATGCTTTTAATACTTCCGTGGAAGCGCATAAGGATATGCGTCGCAGATCAGGTGAGCCATACATTTTTCATCCGATTGAAGTAGCAGATATCTGTGCTAGCGAAATAGGTTTGGGTACTACGTCCATCGTAGCAGCTCTTCTTCATGACGTGGTGGAGGACACTGATATTGATTTATCAGAAATAGAAAGGTTGTATGGCTCCAAAGTTGCTCAGATTATTGATGGGTTAACCAAAATTTCCGGCGTATTTGAGCAGGGCAGCTCTCAGCAAGCTGAGAATTTCAGAAAGATGCTGTTGACGCTTTCTGATGACGTTCGGGTTATCCTCATCAAACTTGCCGATAGGTTGCATAATATGCGAACCTTAGGGAGCATGCCTCGCGATAAGCAGTTGAAAATCGCCAATGAAACCATCTATTTATACGCGCCTCTAGCTCATAGATTAGGGCTTTACGCAATCAAGTCGGAGCTTGAAGATTTATATTTAAAATACACCAATTCCGAATCCTATGATCACATAAATTCTAAGGTTGATGCTACTAAAGATGCCAGAACCAAGTTCATTCGGAATTTCATCAAACCTATTAAGGATGAATTGAATAGTCATTCTTTTGATTACGAAATAAAAGGCAGACCTAAGTCTATCTATAGCATTCACACCAAGATGCAAAAGCAAAACGTTCCTTTCGAGGAGGTTTTCGATCTCTTTGCTATTCGAATTATCGTGGATACTAATGTTGAAATGGAAAAGGCCGCATGCTGGCAGGTTTATTCTATTGTTACTGATTATTACCAGCCCAATCCAGATAGGTTAAGGGATTGGATTAGTATTCCTAAGTCTAATGGGTATGAGTCGCTTCATACCACTGTGATGAGTGGAAAAGGTCAATGGGTCGAAGTGCAAATTCGAACACGTAGAATGGATGACATTGCCGAGAAAGGCTATGCAGCTCATTGGAAATATAAAGAGAGCAAGAGCAATGAGTCCGATCAGGGGTTGGAGCAATGGATATCCAAGGTTAGAGAGATATTAGAGCAGAATGATTCTTCCGCCATTGAGTTTGTAGATGATTTTCGTTCTAACCTCTTTCAAGAAGAAGTTTTCGCATTTACTCCCAAGGGAGACCTTGTTACGCTACCCAACGGTGCTACAGCGTTGGATTTTGCTTTTGAGATTCATACCGAAGTTGGTGCTCATTGTCTTGGCGCTAAAGTCAACCAAAAGTTGGTCCCGTTAAATCACGAGCTTAAAAATGGGGATCAGGTAGAAATTCTTACCTCGAAGAAGCAGAAGCCAAATGAAGATTGGTTGAAATATGTTGTGAGCTCCAAAGCGAAATCGAGAATCAAGGAGTCGTTAAAAGAGGAAAAGAAACAGTTTGCTGAAGAAGGCAAGGAGGTTGTGAGGCGCAAACTGAAGCAGCTAAAAGTGGCATTTAGCCAAGAAGCACTTGTGCAGCTCACAAGCTATTTTGAAGTGAAGACGCCAACTGAGCTCTTTTATTTAATAGGCAAAGGAAAAATTGATCACAACCTGATCAAAAAATTTCAGGAAAATTCTGAGACCAAGAACAAATTCCGCAGGGTTAGCGATCCTAAAGGGATGCAGTCCCAGATTAAGAAGGTAAGAGAAAATGATCTAGATCTGCTTCTCATAGGAGAGGATATGGATGTGATTGACTACAAATTCGCTAAATGTTGTAATCCTATCCCTGGTGATGATGTTTTTGGTTTTGTTACAGTAAATGATGGAATAAAGATTCATAGAACTACATGTCCAAACGCCGCTGAATTACTTTCCAATTATGGTTATCGTGTTGTCAAGGCAAAATGGACCTCAAGTCAGGATGACTCGTTTTTAGCCACTTTAAAGATAATTGGCACTGACAGACTAGGTTTAATTAATGATGTTTCCAGTGTAATCTCCGGTGAATTGAAGGTGAATATGCGATCCATCAAGATCACCACAGAAGGGGGTATTTTCGAAGGAGAAATAGAGCTCTATGTGAGTGACACAAAGCATATCGATCACTTGACTGATAAATTGGTAGAAGTAGCAGGAGTTGTTTCCGTGAGGAGAGAAAACTGATGGGCTTTCTTACTTCCTTGATCTATATTTGCCCAAAACTGGCGCAAGTGTGGTTGTATTTGAAGAAGTAAAGAAAATATTCACAGACTATCTCGAATTAAAAAAGTTGAGGAAAACCCCAGAGCGTTACGCCATTCTGGAGGAAATATATTCACGTGATGGACATTTTGATGTAGAGGGCTTGTATATAAGCATGAAACAGAAGAATTACAGAGTCAGTAGAGCTACTGTTTATAATTCACTGGATTTGCTTGTAGAAAGCAACCTCGTTACCAAACATCAGTTCGGAAAAAACTTGGCGCAATATGAAAAAGCTTATGGTTTTCGACAGCATGATCATTTGATATGCACTGACTGTAACAAGGTGATGGAATTCTGCGATCCAAGGATTCAAAATATTCAGAATACAGTTGGAGAACTTTTGCAGTTCGAAGTTATCAGTCATTCATTAATATTGCATGCCAATTGCAAAACAGAGAATTGCGAGCATAAATTGAAGCTAAACAATGAATTATAAGTACACTTTTGAAAAACAGATATTGAGAATATCTATTAGCGGAGATTTAATTGGCGAAAACAATGGGCCTCAACTAGTAGAATTAGTAAACGATTGCCTGAGCAAAAATGCGAAGCACTGTTTTATTGATATTTCAGAAGTGAGATATATTAATAGTAGTGGAATCGGAGTTTTGATAACTATACTTACGAAATTTAGAAATAAGGGAGGGGAACTCTTTCTTATCAAGCCTTCTGAGCATGTTCAGAAATTACTCATTATTACTAAGTTAGAAGCTATATTCAATCTTGTAGATAGCGAAGAGCAAGCGCTCGATCAAATCAAATAATTAATGGCAGTAGATATTTTATTGGGTCTTCAGTGGGGAGACGAGGGTAAGGGCAAAATAGTTGACTATTTAGCACCAAAGTACGATGTGGTAGCAAGATTCCAAGGTGGTCCTAATGCGGGACATACGTTGGAGTTTGACGGACACAAACATGTACTTCACCAGATTCCTTCTGGGATTTTTCATGAGGGTATTTTAAATGTAATTGGGAATGGTGTTGTGCTTGATCCTATTACATTCAAGAGGGAAATTGAGGAATTGGCTCCATTTAATCTGGACCTAAAAAAGCATTTAGTTATTTCTAATAAGGCCCAAATGATTATTCCAACACACAGAATGTTGGACAAGGCTTATGAAATAGCGAAGGGGGATAAGAAGATAGGATCAACGCTTCGTGGGATTGGCCCCACTTATCAAGATAAGGCGGCAAGAAAGGGACTTAGAATAGGAGACGTCAATGAACCTGATTTTGACGAGAGATATAGACAATTGAGAGATTTTCACCTTGAGATTTTAGAGCGATATAATTTTGAAGCAGATTTAGTCGAAGAAGAGAAGTTGTTTTTTGAAGCTGTTGAGTTGGTTCGAGAATTTGACATTTTAAGCACCGAGTATTTAATAAATCAGGCTCTGGTTGACAATCAAAGTGTCCTGGCGGAAGGAGCTCAAGGGTCACTTTTGGATATTGACTTTGGGAGTTATCCTTTTGTAACTAGCAGCAACACGATCGCAGCAGGAGCGTGTACAGGACTTGGTGTAGCTCCAGGAAGGATTGGTGAAGTATATGGAATCTTCAAGGCTTACTGCACAAGAGTTGGTAGCGGCCCTTTTCCGACCGAGTTACATGGGGATGATGGCGAAGAGCTAAGAAAGCTAGGAAATGAGTTCGGTGCAACTACTGGTAGACCGAGAAGGTGTGGTTGGCTTGATTTGCCAGCATTGAAATATACGTGCATGCTAAATGGCGTTACTCAGCTTTTTATGATGAAGGCAGACGTGTTGTCTGATCTCGATGAAATAAAAGTATGCGATGCTTATGGTGCAGGAGAGTCTGCAACGTCAGAGCTTCCTCTCTACATGGATGGACTTGGAGAAGATTTTGTATTCAGCACTTATCCGGGTTGGAAGACAAATGACATTAAGAGTTTTGATTCATTGCCAGACTCCCTGAGTAATTATGTGAAGCATATTGAAGGGGAGACGAATACACCTGTGCAGTTAATTTCTTTAGGACCAGATAGGACTCAGACCTTATTGAAATAATTTCTTTTTTTATCACTAAAATATATTCTGTTTCACTTAGGAATTCAGAATACTTACTATCTTCGCATCCCGGTT
>JAGDZO010000011.1:0-29489 GCA_049115815.1 Cyclobacteriaceae bacterium
CAAGGTGTAGGTCAGACTGCCTGTAAAGCCCCCATTAATGCCTGAGGTGACACTAGTATATGCCACATTTTCATTAATCATCACATCACCAATGGCATTTATCTCAAACTCATCATTTTTAATCGAACCATTAGCAGAAGCAGTACTTAATGTTGCTCCAGACGGACTTGAAAGTGTCACCGTAAAGCCTTCATTATCCTCTATATCAGTATCACCACTAACATTGATCGTTATTGGTTGGGAAGTCTCAGAAGCTGCAAAATTCACAACACCAGAAGGAAATGAACCGCCAAAATCATCAGCAGAAGCCGAACTACCCCCAGCCCCGGTAACCGTGTAAGACACAGAAGAAGTACCAGATGTATTACCAGAACGAGTAACTGTAAATGTGAACGCAGTACTTCCGGCATCCCCTTCCGAATTATTGGCAGAATTAGCAACAATAGATAACTCAGGAAGCGCAATCACAACCACATTAAAAGAACTTGTGCCGCTATTACAATTTGTAGTACTGTTTCGAACTGTCAAATCCCCGGCATAGGTGGCAGCAGCTGCACCTGAAGGAATGGCAAGCGTTATAGGAGACACAGGCAAAGTCTGATCGCTTACATTCACAAAACCTTCTGCTAACGCTGCAGCATTATAGGTAATACTATATTGATTGGGAGAATTCGATATACTTGAATACGGTAAATTTGCTGCAGTAGTCCCTGCAAAAACAGATGGATTAGTGCCAAGCGTAATAGATGGTACAGCCGGATCAGAAAGAGTAACATCTATATTCTCAACCGATGTACAGTTGTTGCTTTTGGTAATGGTAATGTCATTATAGATACCAGCGCTTAGTCCTGAAATTGTGGAAGCATTACTAGTCACAACAACATTTGTAAATGTCTGTGCTGCACTTGCAACATCCACATAACTTAATGTGTATGTGCCATCAGAAACATCCGTAAATGTCAAAGAAATCGACCCATCAGTGCCATTACATGTGGATGGGTTAACTACAGTACCCAGCGTAATCGTTGGCTTAACAGGGTCTGAAAGGGTCACATCAATATTGGCCACTGAAGTACAGCCGTTATTCGTGACAGTAATATCATTGTACACACCAGCAGATAATGATGATACAGTAGCTGAACCGGTACTAACACTTACATTGGTGAAAGTTTGTGCCGCACTAGAACCATCTACATAATTAAAAGTATAAGTACCATCAGGTAAACCCGAAACTAAAAAGGAAATGCTACCCTCGGTACCTCCACAAGTTGTTGGATTGCTAAATCCATTGGAGGAAAGAACAGGTGCAGGATCTGAGATGATAACGTCAGGGTCTTCAGTGGTAAGACACCCAGCAGCCGTAACTCTCAGGTTATTATAAGTACCCGAAGATAAGCTACTCAAGGTTGCTGTACTGCTTGTAGCATCCCCTGATACGGAAACATTATTTATGCTTTGCGTAACTGAAGAGACATCCTCATAACTTATCGAATAAGTTCCTCCTGGCACATTGGTAAAAGACAAATTGATCGCCCCGTCACTGCCTCCACAAGATGTAGTATTAGAACTTCCTGAAACCGAAATAGTAGCTACAGGTTCTGTTAAAACCGTCGATAGATTATTCGATTTACAACCTGCGACGGTAATATTGATACTTGAATAGTCTCCTGCACTAAGGGAAGGAATGACAACAGTTTTACTTGTATTACTCGTAATGGTAGTGTTAACAATTGACCCATCTTTGGTATAACTGACATCATATGCCGTATTGTTACTCGGAACTCCAATGTTGATCGACCCCTCCGTTCCACCACAGGTTGTGGCGTTAACTGTAGTTCCCAAAGTAATTGTAGGGGCAGATGGATTCACTAATGATATCGGTCCCTCTATTATATTGCCACAAACCAGTGTAATGGCAGTGCCAGTTATAGTAATATCAGTATAATCACCAGGAGACAGCCCACTCAATAATATTTCTCCGCTTCCATCAGATGTAGGACTTTGAGTAGCAACAGCCACACCATCTATTTTGTAATCTAAGGTATAACCCGTATTTGGCTTCATACCCGATAGTGTAATAGCTCCATTTGGAGATGCACAATCATTTGGTTGCTGTGTGATTACAGAAGTCAAATTAATTTGCTCCGGTGATACACTTATAGACCCAACAACTACAGAGTCACATGTGACACCAATCCTGGACGCCACGAGTCTAATAGTAGTGACACTAGATTCCAATCCAAAAGAAGTGATGGAGGCAGCTGTGCCATCTCCTAATATTGATGGTCCAACACCTGTGTCATTTTGATCAACGAGCTCATAAACAATCAAATTTTCAGTTGTACTTATAGAAAAACTCACCGTTTCCCCAGCACAAACAGTGGTCGCTGATGTTGCGGCAAATATCATTGAATTATCAGGCTCTTGACACTGAACAGTACCATTTGTCACAATATCAGATTCACAATTGGAGCCCGATTTTTGTGTGACACCAATAGTGGCATCTGCATAAAGCACATCATACCCTGTCGTACTTGCGGCATTGAGGTTACCGATTTGCCAGTTTCCAGAACCATCAACAACGGCTGTGAAATCATCAATAATAAAACCATCCAAATACAAATAAACAGTAGCTCCAACAATAGAACTCGTACCCGAAATGCTGGCATCACCTCTTCTAATGGTATTACCTCCAGGGTTAGTAATTGTGAGCGTTCCAGTAGTCTGAGGAGATATATCGACAGTGGTAGTCAATCCACTTGATGTCTGTCCAGTTTGCTCTGTCAGCACAGCAAAATAATTTGCATCGGTAAGGCTAAGTCCAGTAAAGGACCATGAGCCATTCGCCGCGACCGTGACTGTTCCTCCATTGGTGCTTGATGTTGTTACAGGTGAAGTGGAACTCGTATATAATCTTACGGAGGCTCCAGGATGACTTGACAATCCAGAAATGGTACTGACATTACCACAATACTCTCCTTCTATAGTAGGTGGAGTGAGTATAATAGGATCTGCTGTTACCACAGTTACAGCAGAAAAAGTCGGACAATTCCCAGAAGCATTTGCCAATACTTTAAGAGAGTCCCCTTCTGCGAGTCCAGATATACCAGTAATAGCAGCGGTAGTACCCGAAGATGTAACACTAAATGACGAGGCAATATTATTTATGTATAGAGTCAATATTGCTCCATTAGAAGTATTGCCGACATTTATGCTTGATGAAGACACTTCTATAGTAGCCGGAATGGTGGGTGTAGGGGTAGCCGTGGCGCTACCTCCACATATATAAGCCTTATCTGACTCGCAGGATGTTGCACTCTGAGAAGTGACATAATAAACACCTCCAGTAGGTACTGCTGAACCTTGATTTGCATCTACCACGCCTGTTGCATTTCCCGATGCATCTGTAGTTATTGTTATGGGATTTTCATTTGCTGCCCACTTCCCATTAGATATCAATGCGCCTGTAGACTCATCATACAATGAAATGGTATACTGGGTTGAAGCAGATCCACTTATAGTGAAATTGACACCACTATTGTTTCCAGTTACCGATAAATTAATCGGAGCGCTCGAACATTGTGCCCCCACAGTGGTTCCGTTACAGGTGCTATCAGAAACGGATTTGGCATCAGTAACCTTCACATTTGCCGTCAACCGGTCATCTGCCACCAAAGCGGTTGAAATCGTCTTAGTCCAAGCGCCTGACGCGACTAAAGCGGTTCCCTGAGAAATCCCATTTTTAAATAATTCAACAATCGCTCCATCAACTTCAGAGGACGTACCAGTCACAGAGGTGGCTCCCACTTCCACAGGGCTAGAGATAGTTGGACATTCTGCTTTTGGCAGTATCTTACTCCCTCCACTTAAATCATCTCCACTCGTAGGTGGAAATACTTCAATCAAATCTTCCCATAAATCATCAGTTATTCCTAGGTCATCGTCAATACCTGCTATGTCACTTACCGTACCCCCGGTAGATTCTTTGGGGCTGATTACCGTACCGCCTATCATTCTCAGTGGTGTAGATGAGGTAATTCCCACAACCGCTAAATCGGCATAAGAAACATAGAAATCATAGAAATAATCTGTCCCGCATATAGTCGAACCTGCTATTGATTTTTGGGCATGTATATCATATGGTCTATCAGAAAAAGTCCCTTTCTCTTCTGCGGTGTTAACATTATCTATGTCATAGATACTAACACCAAAATTCGTTCGAAGCACTATCTCTACTTCAAATCCAGGATTCCCATCAACTTTAGTATCCGAATCTCCAAATTTTTGATCCGAATCAATTAAAATGGAGTAACCCTTTGAATTTTCTGCTGTACCACCTAATCGAAATCTGAAATAAAGATATGTACCATCCGAATAGGTATACATGGTCTCGTTATCGTCAGACCGTACCAAATCTGTAAATCCACATGATGGTCCCTGTGACAGATCACCATCTGGCTCCCCACTTCCAAAAACAGGCATAGGAACAAATGGTATTTCGCTATTGAGCTCATCATCAGAACCAAATCCCGATGTTGACTTAGATGTATAGCCATCTTGATTGGGGTCAAGTATTGCAGATCCAGCACCAGAAGCGGGCTTGTAGATTAGTCCAGTGGTTTGGGCGGTAAGATTACTCACCGCAAGACAACTAATAATAAAAGTTAGTAACCTAAAAAGGTACTTCATCAAAACTCAGTTTATTTCTACATAAAATTGACTCTTTTCGATCAAAAAAAGCCGTCTCTTTCGATAGTATGTTCATTATTGGCGGTGAACAACTGTCTATTGTATAAAAAACCTATTCAATTGAACTATTTACATATTAATCCTCCAATATTTTGATTTCCGTGCGGCGATTTTCTTGATGTCTTTCTTCATCGCATTTCACACCATCAGCACAGTTATTCACTAGCTTAGACTCACCATAACCTTTGGGTACTAGTCTTGATTTCTCAACGCCATTATCTCGTAAGTACTTGGTTACAGATTCAGCTCTTCTCTGAGATAACCTTTTATTGTAAGGTGCTGAGCCTCTTGAATCTGTATGCGAACTCAGTTCTACAACAATATCTGGATTATCATTCATGAACCTTAATAATTTGTTTAATTCGGCTTCTGATTCTTGCCGTAGCGAGGCACTATTCAAGTCATAATATATGTTTTCCAAGCGTATGCTTTCTCCCACTACTATTTTCTTCAGATCGATAATCCTAGTAGAAATCTCAGGAGCATTCTTTGCTACGAAAAAAGTATCTCTTTTGGCGTAATACTCATGCTTGGAAGTTTTTAAGATATAAGTCCTTCCTGCATCCACAGTATAACTTATACCAGAAGGATCGACAAGTTGGTTGTTAGCTAGTTCACTAAATTCAAATATTGGGTCTTCAATTATGGATGAATCACCTGAATCCTTTGCCACGAACTGCAATTTTGGACGGTACATATACATATCTTCTATATTTCCTCCGTTTACAACTTCAGTCATATTGAGTCGAATAGGAGTAGCCATTACCCAACCGTCTTTTTCCGCAGATAGATCTACTTCATCGCTAAAAGTACTTTCAAAAGAGTATTTTCCTTGATAATTCGTCAAGCCAACGCTAACTCTTGCGTTAATTTTATGATCTAGAAACATTTCAACACTATCAAGTGGATTTAGACTATTGAGTGCTAAAACACGGCCAGTTAGATTAACAAAATTAGCCTGAAAACTGTATAGATCATCATTACCATCTCTCGAGGTAGCAAAATAACCTGTGCGGTAATTTTCATCTATGATTAGTCCAAAATCGTCTTTGCTACTATTAATTGGAGAACCAATATTCTCTATATTTCCCTTAGGTACGCCATCAATAAATTTGATGCTAAACACATCCAAGCCTCCTAATCCAGGCCATCCATTACTCGCAAAAAATAAGAGGTCACCCCTCAGGTAAGGGAAAAGTTCTTCAGCCTCAGTATTTATTTGCGATCCAAAGTTTTGTGGTTCTGACCAAGTACTATCTGACAGAGCTTTAGAAAAATAAAGATCCGTACCACCGTATCCCCCATCCATATTACTGGCAAAAATCAATAGTTTACCATCGGAAGTGATAGTCGGGTGACCTATAGAAAAATCTGGTTTGCAATGTTCAAACTTCCGAATGCTTCCCCATTCTTCACCTTTTTTAGATCTATTGGCAAAATATATCTGAAGATTGGAAATACCCTCGTCACTTCTTTTGACCCTAAAGCTAGCAGCATTGTTACGTGTGAAGACAAAATGCCTGTCGTAATCATAAAAATGACCAGGCCCTTCATGGTAATTTGAGTTTAGGCTGGATATTTTGCTGATTGTCTTAGTGGAATCATTTGGGTTGTAGTAATAAAAGTCCAGAAAAGCCGAACCATCCCAATTGTAATCATTCCTCACCCATTTTCTTTTATCGCGAGCCGAGACAAAAGCTAAGCCATCTTCATAATACATAGGCCCAAAGTCTCCGGACTCTGAATTAAAATCAAGGGCTTTTACTGAGTAACGCTCTGAAGCAATCTTGAATTTTTCAAAATTCCGCACCCCGTCAAGTCGCTTTAATATTAGCGAAGTGGGGACCAATTGCTCTAGTAAGATTTCTGCATCTGAATACTTTTCATTTTGAATCAACTGTTCTGCCAGCAAAAGCTGTATTTCTTGAGATACACCGTCTTGCCTTTTAATGTATTCTTTTAGCCATACTTCTCCATTCTGAGAATCGTTGAGTTTGATATAACATCTAGCAATGCGCTCAATGATATATAAATCTTTATCATCCACATCATTGGCCAAATGATAGTACTTCAGCGCATTGGCGTACCCGAATTTCTCGTAAGCATCATCTGCTTTTGTGATTAAATTCAAATTTGGGACTAGGTCTTGTCCCAACGAATCAAGACATAATATTGTAAGGGAAAATAGACACACAAGTCGTATGAGAATTGGGCGTAGAATGAAAACCATAAAACTTGTGTTTTGGTGATATTAACGTGATTTGTAAAGCTAAGTGGAGTGTAACCCTAATTGAAGAAAATGCTTATTTTTTCGACGAAATGGCAGTAATTACAAATTCAGTTCTTCTATTTAGTCGATGTTCTTCTTCAGTGCAATCTTCGCAATTAACAAATGGCCTGGTAGTGCCATACCCGTGAGGCACCAGTCTTTCATTATCTATTCCCATACTTGTCAAAAACCAAAAGGCTTCATTAGCTCTTCGCTGAGATAAGGCAAAGTTATAATCATCTTCACCTCTGAAGTCAGTAGTGCTTACCAGCTCCATTCGAACCTCTGGGAATGCTTGTAGGAATCTTAATACTTCCCTAAGTGTAGCTATCGCGTCATTGGTCAAGAAAGATTCATCATATTCATAAAAGATGGGTTCAATATCGAAAGTGCCTTTTGAAGGAATGCCTATTGAGTCTCCTAGGTCTAAAAACTCATCAATGCTTATACCGTCAGAAAAAGTTAAGTTGACTTTAGGAACGATCTCATCCAAAAAAATTACATAACTGCCTGTATCTGATTGACTATATACCGTTGGTTGGTTAATTTTCTCATAACCATATTTTACAGAACTCCCATGAAGCTGTTCGGCATCAATTCTCGGAATGATGAAACTTCCGTCTTTACCAGAATATCGATAATACTCTTCACCGGTCTCTGATACTGTCAAAAACACGTCTGCACCGACTATTGGCAAACCTGATTTTCGATCTAGCACCCATCCTTTAGTTTTCGTTCTCTCAAAATAGAAAATATCATCTTTCTGGTCCTCGTTTCTACTTGAGGAAAAGTACCCACTGCTCATAGTAGCATCCGTAATCAAACCAAAATCATCTCGATTGCTATTGATCGGGTACCCCACATTCTGAGGAGTACCAATCGGTTGATACGCCTCGTCCAGTTTTATTTTGAAAATATCCAGTCCACCCTGACTCGCCAGTCCATCTGATGAATAGTACAAAGTATGATCAACCAAAGTTGGAAACATCTCACGCCCCTCAGAATTGATGACGTCACCCATGTTGACAGGTACACTCCATTCACCTGCATCCAAAAACGATATATATAAATCAGTTCCTCCTATTCCCTCACTTTTATCTGATGTCACTATAAGCACATTGCCCGATTCTGAGATTGCCGGATGACCAACTGAGTAATCACTACCATTGTGTGTAAACGGTTTGATATTACCCCATCCATCGGTTGTTTTCTCCGCAAAATACACCCTCAATCTCGTCACACCTTTGTCGTCACGTCTGATTTTTTTACCACTTACATTGTTCCTAGTAAAGACTAGCTTTTCTCCGTCATTATAAAAATCACTCGGTCCCTCGTGTAGCGTACTCTTAATGTTTTCATCAAAATAAGAGACCTTTCCGCTTGACAGATCAACTTTAAACAGGTCTAAAAATCGTGTGTCATCCCAATTGAATTCATTGGTAATCCATTCTTTATCGAGTGATCTTGAAGACACAAATACCAAATTGTCTCGATAGCGAGTTGGGCTAAAATCTAGCCCTGGTGAGTTAAACGCTACTTGACTGACCGAAACCGCGCTGGAATCCTTAAAAAACATTTCCCAATGATCTAAAGCGTACAATTTCAATGGCGTCCGATTGTCATTTTCCAATTCGCTACGATAAACCTCGTACCATTTAGTTGCCTCATCATATTTTTGATTGCTAAGTAACGACTCGGCATAATAGTAATGATATTGTGCATCTAGTCCTGATTCTCCAGCCACCATAGATAGATAGTGCTCCACACTATCTGATTGGTTGGTCAGTCGATAGCAATCCGCAATTCTCAATATCAACTCTGTTGAGTCTTCAGAATCCGAAAAACTCAGTTTATATAACTCCGCCGCTTTTTTATATGAGAACTTGTCGAATGCTCTATCCGCAGCTTCGCGAGTCTTTAAAGTGACCACCTGACCCTCAGCTACTATTGCCAATAGAATAACAACTATGGTAATTATTGATCTCATACAAACTCTAATTTTGGAACTGCCAAGGCAGCTTTTCTTTCTTCCATAGCAATCCTTCTAGCCTTCAAGTATTTGGTCACCCTAATTTCAATCGGCAGCAGAATGAGAGCCAAAACCAAATTGATTCCTACCTGAAATATTGGTGTCTCTCCTGAAACTTCATTGAGGAATGGTTCCATTTCTGTGTGTACATATTCAAAAGCAATGAATACACTTACGTAAACCATTAGCCTAATCAAAAACAGATTTTTAACCTTACTAGACAAGAAGTAAGTCAAACTCATCACAGTGAAAATGATAACGACCTGCAATAAGTAGAACCACCACCTCTCCCAATATGGATGACTCACTTCAAAAGTAATGGCAGCATACTCATCGTCCCATAGCTCTTGATGATCAGACTCTCGTACTTTAAATGTGTATGTGCCAGGATCCAAATTTGTATAAGTCGCATGATCTGACTTTTCCACAGGAGACCAATCTTTATCAAATCCTTCCAATTTGTATTGATAAAAAATCGCTTGCGGGTTTCTCAGGTTGATGCTCACAAAATCAAAGGTCATGTGGTTCTGATCATAAGGAAAGTCCAAGTCAGACGGCAACATATCATCCAATTTGCTTCGGTCTGTATATGCCAAAAGATCCTCACTTTGATAAAAAAGCCTGATGTCCTTAATGTGCGTATGACGCTTGGCGATTTTAAAATTGACGTGGGGCAAATTGACTTTGGTGATCCCGAATGGATTTCCGAAGAAAATATTGCCGTGAGTATCTCTGCAAACGGAGTTGGTTTCAGCTTCTGTCTCTCCTAGCTCGCCAGGATGATGAAATGTACGTATCAACTCATAATCAGGATGAATCAAGCTGATCCCTAGTCGGTGACCTACCCAAATCTGACCAATGTTGTCAACAAACGAAGCATTACAATAATTGGATAGTAGGCCGTCCTTTTCCTGAAACTGCTGAAATGTTTCTCCATCAAATCTATAGATCCCAGCCCCCTGGGTTGTGATCCATAAGTCGCCTTTAAGATCCTGAGAGATCGTGTTGACATCAAAGGATGGAAAGATCTCATCTTTGGAGAGATAGCGCATTTTGCCATCCTTTGTCAATAAGGCTAAACCTGTAGCATTGCTGCCAAACCAAACATTGCCAGCATTATCTGGATGGATGGTGGAGATTTCATTGTGATAAAAGCCCGACCTTGTATTGAAGTGCTCGATTAATTCTCCAGTACTCGAAAGGTGATAAACACCATTTCCAGCTGCAGATACCCAGATATCTCCATTCGGAGCAATCTTGATGTCACGAATCATGTTTTGAATAACCAAATCCTGAGGACTGATTTCTACAGGTATCACTTCTTGCGTTGCTACGTTGATTTTTAATACACCAAAGTTTTTGGTACCTGCCCAAGCGTATTCACCATCTATCTGAAGACAAGTGAAGGAATACTTGTTCGTGTACTCTAGTTTTTCGAAAATCAAGCTATCATTTAACTCCCGATGATAGGCATGTACCAATCCAGACTCAGTAGCCAACATCAGTTCATCTTCGGCCCAATTAGCCACTGCATGCACACCTTGTACGTTGATGGTATTGAACAATTCGTAATGGTGAAAATATGCCCGATTAAGCTGAACCAATCCCCTACCGAAAGTACCTACCCAAACTTCATTCTCAGTATCCACATAAACCTCACCTATTTGATTCGATTCGAAACCACTTCTTTTATTGAAATAGGTCAATGCATCAACTTCCACACCTTTCAAATCAACTTCAATCAAGCCATGATTTTTGGTGCCCACCCAAAGGGTGTTTAGTTGATCTTTGCTCATGGAGCTTACCTGCATATGCTCTGGGAAATGTTCCAGTGGTGTCAATTCTTCATCACCAACGTGATAGGTAAACAGTCCATCATCCGTTCCTACCCAAATCAGGTCGGGCTGGTGATCGTCTTGAAGCAATGAATTGAGCCCAAGACCTTCAGTGCTTTCCAGTAGGCCTTTCCAGATAATGTCTTCACCATCATACCCTAGAAGTAGCAAACCGTCATTAGTAGCCACCAATATGTCCTCATCAATAACCACAAAATCATAACCTATAAATTCATCAAACTCGTAGTGAGTCACGTTATCATTCACAATATGAACGAGACCTCTATTATTAGTAAGGCCCCATATGCTATTGTCTTTCTGAGCATGCAGTTTGGTGACCTTATTAGGCAATTCCTCTTTTTGCAAGATCTTGCGATATCTACCATGCTCCACTATGCTGATACCTCCGGCGTAGTAGCCCATATAAACATGCCCATCAGCCGAAATCACGGAAGCTGTTACCAGATTGTCAATGGTGCTATCGCCTTTATTGAGATTCAGCATTTGATTGCCATCAAATCGATAGAGCCCATCATCTCCACCTACCCACAAAAAACCATCATCATCTTGTACGATGGTATATATAAACACCCCGTTGAAATCGCGATCGGCGTTATACACCTTAATAGTGAAATCTCGCTGGCTAGCCATGCAAACACTTACTAACGTCAGCATGGTCAATAAAAATAATGATCGCTTAATCATCCTTGCCTTTGTATCTAATGTCTACTTTGTATTTGAATTTAGGCGGGCCTCCCACCGGTACGGAAAAGAATGCCACAGCTTCATCATATTGATTGGTAATGTAGCAGACCATGTCATTCCTAGAATTGATTTTTTTCACAATCTGAACATCCACTGTAGTGTTTTTTTCCTCGTCTACAATGGGATGCTTACTACTTCCCCATTGCTGATGAGTCGAAGCTTTGGCCACATGTCTATTCTTTGCTATCGAATAAATAAGAAGCGATCCATCATCATCAAAATCAAAATTATGTTGCGTGATTGATGTCACGTTTTTGTCTATGAATGGATACAAATGTGCAATTGATTTTGCCTGCTCAGGCAATCTGAATGAGTATTCGTAGGTAAATGCATTGGCACCCTCAACTGCCTTATTCTCATATGGTTGGGTACTTAAAAAATACTTATACAGATTACCATCATTGCCACTTCTGCCTTCAGCTATAACCTTGAAAATTCTACCTCCTAGCAATTTCGAATCTTCTCCTTCCAATGGATTGAACGGACCGAAGGTGTACCATTTTTGATCATAGCGATCATCCGCCCTGAAAGTCTTGGTGGCCATAAGATTCCCACTCTTATAATTCCCTACAGGGTCGGTTTTCTTAGCATCCTCATGGCTATGCGTACCTGCACCACCATAGACAGAAAATTTTGTGCTTGTATCCCATTCACCTTTTGGCTCATCAATGCCTCCACCTACGTCAGGATCAAAAACCCTTATGTAGACTGGCTTGGTAAACGTCTCTGGTACCACAAAGAAAAAAACTTGACTAAAATCGTCATCACCATATCCTTTATCACTCTCAGACCCGAAGGTGACTAAGTATGTAATCTGCTCAAATGCACTAGGTACCAGCTGGGCATATCCTCCAACATAAAGACACACGAAAAGTGTAAAAAATATCTTTCTCATGGTGCTGGAATTATAGTTTTGGATAGATAGGTGTCGTCATTGAATCTCGCGAGGAGTCTGATAGTATCGCTTGCAGTGATCTCATCCTTCATTAAAGATGAACCTATAAACACCTGACCCGCTACCGACCAAAAATAATCCACAGCAATGGATGAATCGAGGCCTTTCACTTCACCTACCCATGCTGTTTGATCTGAGTTTCGATTGATCTCAAGAGAGACATCTGGTCTAATCTCTACCTCCACGAAAAAATCGTCGCTAAACTTATGACCAGACTTAGGTTCAATAATAGACAATACAGCCTCATAAGTACCAGCCGAATCATAACAGTGCTCTGCCAGCAAACCTGATCCCGTTTGCCCATCGCCAAAATCCCATAAATAAATAAGGTTTTTGTTTTCGAACTGAACTGAAAGTCCCAAATCAAGAACAACACATGATCTGGATTCAATAACTGATGGAAAATCCTCATTTGATGAAAGAATCATCGCGAACCACAAGAGAAAGGCAAAATTGGTCAAGCTGAAAGGTTTTAATTTCTTAAAGCTAATCTAAAGCTTCCTTCCGAAGCTCTGACCAATTAGTCGTTGAAGTGTAAACGAAACCTGATGAATTAAGAAATCTTGACGATGAGAAATTGTGAATAGATTAAGATAACTACGCCAATCATTTTGCACCGTTATTAAGCACAATCAGGTCGTCATTTCTGTTGATTTTGTTTAGCAAATACAATCTCCACCCTGTCACTGCGCAGGAGTATTGACACTTGCAACCAACCACATCGAGCCCAGATGCCTACGGCATGACTATATCGGAAAGAGGGTAAAAAACTAACCACCTCCAAGTCACACCGTAGGAGTCTTGGAGCTGGATATCAATTACAGCGAGCCAAGATGCCTGCGGCATGACTCTATCGAAAAGAGGGTAAAAACTAACCACCCCAAAGTCACTCCGTAGGAGTCTTGGCGCTAACAACCAACTTCATCGAGCCAAGATGCCTACGGCATGACTCTATCGAAAAGAGGGTAAAAACCAACCACCCCAAAGTCACTCCGTAGGAGTCTTGGCGCTAACAACCAACTTCATCGAGCCAAGATGCCTGCGGCATGACTATATTGGAAAGAGGCTGAAAAAATAACCACCCCTGGTCACTCCGTAGGAGTCTTGGCACTAGCAACCAACTACAGCGAGCCAAGATGCCTACGGCATGACTCTATCGAAAAGAGGGTAAAAAACTAACCACCCCCAAGTCACACCGTAGGAGTCTTGGAGCTGGCAATCAATTACAGCGAGCCAAGATGCCTGCGGCATGACTCTATCGGAAAGAGGGTAAAAAACTAACCACCCCTAGTCACTCCGTAGGAGTCTTGGCGCTAACAACCAACTTCATCGAGCCAAGATGCCTACGGCATGATTATATCGAAAAGAGGGTAAAAAACTAACCACCCCCAAGTCACTCCGTAGGAGTCTTGGCGCAAGCAACCAATTACAGCCAGCCAAGATGCCTGCGGCATGACTCTATCGAAAAGAGGGTAAAAAACTAACCACCCCTAAGTCACTCCGTAGGAATCTTGCGCTAGCAACCAACTTCATCGAGCCAAGATGCCTACGGCATGACTCCTTTATTTTTGACGAGAAGTGGTAGTTTTTACACCGAGCCGCGCAGACAGGGACTCGAACGGAAGCGTCCGTCCGGCTCTAACCTGCTGCCTTGAAGCTAATAGCGCATAAAAAAACCCTCCAGAAATGAATCTGAAGGGTTTAAGTGATTGCACAGGGACTCGAACCCCGAACCTGCTGCTTAGAAGGCAGCTGCTCTATCCAGTTGAGCTATGCAACCAGCGTACTATTCCTAGCGTTTTCCTTTTCCAAAAGAGACCCACATCAAGATGCGGAGAGAGGGGGATTCGAACCCCCGGTACGATTTCTCGTACGCATGTTTAGCAAACATGTGGTTTCAGCCACTCACCCACCTCTCCGGTTAATTCGTGAGCCTCTCTGAAAAGGAGTGCAAATATAGCATTTCGATATAAAAAGTCTAACTCGCGCCTTTAAAAAAATCAGAACCATTCATAATATTTTTAGAACAGTCCGATCCTTAAAAATCGTTAAATGAATTCGCTCCACATTGGGCATTCTCAAACGCTTATGTATTTTTGGCGACTTATGACTTGGGCCTACTCCATCGACACATTTGAAATAGTATTGATTGCGGCCTTCGCGGTGCTTTACTTACTCTATTTTCTCCGCTTATACCGTGTGAAGTCAGCCCTCAATGTACCCGTAGGCAAGTGGCTCATTAAGTTCGCACTACGATCAGTTTATTTTATTTTAATGATCATGGCCCTTTTGGGTCCTTCGTTTGGAGAAACCTCCCGGGAAATCAAATCAGTAGGAAAAGACTTATTCATCTGTGTAGATCTCTCCAATTCTATGAATGCTTTTGATGTGCAACCTACACGGCTGGAGAAAGTGAAATTTGAGCTAAGCAATTTGGTAGAAGCGTTTAGCTCTGATCGGATCGGATTGATCATGTTTTCTAATGAGGCATACATGCAGTGTCCGCTGACCTATGACAACAATGCACTGAATCTTTTCATTCGAGCATTGACTACCAATCTGGTGCCTAACAGTGGTACAGATTTTGGCCCTCCATTGAAAATGGCTCTTAAAAAATTAACAGATGAAGAGTCGTCTGTATCAAGACAAAAATCCAAAATCATCATTCTCATCAGCGATGGGGAAGATTTTGGTGAGGAAACCGCTCAAATCACCGAAGAAATAGAAAGCTCGGGCATCAAACTGTTTACATTGGGCGTTGGGACTAAGAAGGGAAGCAAGATCATGACCAACAGAGGCTTCAAGAAAAACAATCAAGGTGAAGAAGTGGTAAGTCGAATTAACAATACCTCCCTGAAAAAGATTGCCAATGATACTGGCGGTAAATACTTTGAGATCAACGAAAGTCAAAACGACGTGGAGCGAATGATCAATTCGATCAATGATATAGAAGGAGAATTGCGAGATAGCAAGCAAATGGATACCAAAGCCAATAAGTACTATTACTTCTTGAGCATAGCACTCCTGCTGATGGTTTTTGACGTTTTGATAAGTGTAAAAGTGATAAGGATATGAGGACGCTATTACTTCTTTTACTCATGATTTCTGCAGATCCATCTGAGATCTCGAGAAATAACAGTCTGAAATCTAAGGGCGAAAAAGCTTTCGTAGCTAAGGATTACGCAACGGCAACTTCCGCTTACAGCGAATTGTATGATACTTTGAGTATTCGAGATCCCAAAATTGGACTGAATCTGGCTCACAGCCATTTCGCTTTGGGTGATACTGCCAACGCTAAACTCTACTACCAAGGTGTGGCCGCAGAAGGTGATCGGCTTACCAAATCTATCGCCTATCAACAACTGGGAGTATTAGCCAAAAAACCAGAAACGCTAAAAGAATCTCTTCAATACTTGAAGTCCGCACTCAAAGCCAATCCAAGCAATGAAGAAGCACGCTATAACTACGAATTAGTAAAAAAGCAGCTTGATCAGCAGCAACAACAACAGGATCAAAATCAAGACCAGGAAAATCAGGATCAAGAGAATCAAGATCAGGAAAACCAGGATCAAGAAAACCAGGATCAGGAGAATCAAGATCAAGAAAACCAAGAGAATCAGGACGGAGAGCAAAGCGGGGAAGAACAAGAAAACCAAGAACAAGAGTCTGAGCAAGAAGATGGTGAGCAGAGCGAAGAGCAACAAGAGCAGGAATCAAAGGAAGGTGAAGAGCAGGAAGAGAGCGATGAGCAAAACCAACAGCAAAGCACTCAAGAGAAGCTAGAAGAAATGAATATCAGCGAAGACAAGGCCAGAATGATTTTGGAGGCCATGAAAAACAATGAAATTCAGTACATTCAGCAGCAGAAACGCAAAGCAACTAAACCTCAAGATTCTGGAAAACCGGATTGGTGATTGGGTATTGGGTATTGGGTATTGGGTATTGGGATGAACTTAGTTTTTGAATCTGGGTTCTGGATTTTATTCAAGATTCGGAAATTGGTTCAATCTGATTGTAGCGGACGTTCGTCGTATTAAACCTATCTTAAGACATCAACGATTTATTAGTAGTAAACAACAACCTCAAATAATATGGAAGAAGTATTCATCATCTCAGCTGTCCGCACCCCTATTGGAAGCTTTGGTGGAAAATTATCCGGCTTTAGCGCCACAGAATTAGGCAGCATCGCTATCAAAGGTGCACTCAGCAAATCATCAATAGACGCACAGCATGTCCATGAAGTATTCATGGGCAATGTCATCTCTTCGGGTTTGGGTCAAGCTCCAGCAAGACAGGCAGCCATTGGTGCTGGTATAGGGCACAATGTACCTTGCACTACTGTGAATAAGGTCTGTGCTTCGGGTATGAAATCCGTAATGCTCGGTGCTCAATCGATCATGTTGGGAGTCAATGACTGTGTAGTGGCAGGCGGAATGGAAAGCATGTCCAATATCCCGTACTATGTTCCTAAGGCAAGATTTGGATATAAATATGGTCACGGGCAAATGCTAGACGGACTCATGCATGATGGACTGTGGGAAGTATATAATGGTTTCCCAATGGGAAGCTGCGCTGACAATACCGCTAAAGAGATGAACATCTCTCGTGAAGCTCAGGATGAATTTGCGATTAACTCCTACAAGCGAGTAGCGGCTGCCACAGAAGCTGGCAAATTCAAGGATGAAATCGTGCCTGTAGAGATCCCTCAACGAAAAGGCGATCCTGTAATCATGGATACAGATGAGGAATTCACCAATGTGAACTTTGATAAGATCCCTGGACTTAGACCTGTATTCAACAAAGACGGCTCTGTAACTGCTGCCAATGCCTCTACTATCAATGATGGTGCAGCAGCTTTGGTGCTGGTTAGTAAGAAAAAATTAGAAGAATTAGGCGTTAAGCCCTTGGCTAAGATCATAGGTTTTGCGGACGCTGCACAGGAACCAATCTGGTTCACAACCGCTCCTGCTGAGGCGATACCAAAAGCCATCAAACATGCTGGCTTAGAAGCTTCGGATGTTGATTTCTACGAAATCAACGAGGCATTCTCCGTAGTGGCTTTGGCTAATAATCAGAAATTAGGTTTGGATGCTTCCAAAGTCAATGTAAATGGTGGTGCAGTGGCGCTTGGTCATCCGCTTGGCACTTCTGGAGCAAGGATAATCGCTACGCTCAATTCAGTGCTTCACCAAAACGATGGCAAAATCGGTGTAGCGGGAATCTGCAATGGCGGTGGCGGAGCTTCTGCCATAGTGCTGGAGAAAATGTAATTAGAACAAATAAATCCGAAAGCCTTACGTTTGTCAAAACGTAAGGCTTTTTTCGTATATGCGTACATTATCCATCTTACTCTTTTTGATACTTTCAATTGCCGCCAAGGCGCAAATGAGGGTGACCACCACCTTTCCCAATAATCCATCGGTTATCAAAGAGGAGTATTTCATCTTGGACGGTGACTCTACCATGATAGATGGTGAATACAAGCAATACAGCCTTGATGGAGCAGTGGTGATTAAAGGACAATTCCAGCAAGGTGACAAGACGGGCATCTTCACCAATTACTATGAAAATGGACAAATACAGCGCGAGACCAAGTATGAGAACAACCTGCGCCAAGGCCCTACAAAAATCTATAGCGCCGAGGGAAAACTCATGCAAGAAGCCACTTTCGTGAATGACACACTGGTAGGTGAATTAAGACTCTATAATCAAGAGGGGATTTTAGTTGGTTCTTCGAATTTTAAAAAGGGAAAACCCGATGGACTGGTGAGCGAATACTACAATGACGGCAAAGTCAAAGAAGAAGTTCTCTATGCAAATGGCAAGCCTAATGGATATACGAGGCACTACTATGAAAGTGGCAATCTGAAACTTGAAGCTGAGTATGCGGATGGCCTTTTGGATGGTTCTTACAAAACGTTCTACCCTTCTGGTAAACTTGAAATGGAAGCCCTAAACAAGCGTGGGGAGCGGTCTGGCTTCATCAAATATTACCATGAAAATGGCCAGTTGCGATCTGTAGGTAAGTATGAGAGAGGCGAACTCAATGGTGAATATATGGCTTATCATGAGGATGGAAGTTTGCACAAGGACTTCACCTTTACAGATGGATATCGGGTGGGCAAAAACACGGAATATTACCCTAACGGGAAAGTTAGTTCTGTTGCACAGTTCTCCAACCGAGGGCTCAATGCCAAAATCAACGAATACTACGAAAATGGAAATCTCAAAATAGAGAAAGAGCTTCTCAATGAGCTTCCACATGGCACTTGGACCATCTATGATGAAAAAGAAAAAGTCGTAGCTAAGAAAAATTATCAGAACGGAAAACTTCACGGCATCACCTATCTATATGAGAAAGGCAAGTTGATCAGTGAATCCAATTTCGGTTTTGGGATACAACAAGGTGTCACCAAAACATATCACCCAAATGGCAACCTTAGAACCTTGGAGAACTGGAAATTAGATAAGCTTCATGGTGATTTTGTGAGCTACTACAAAGATGGTAAGACCGTAGAGTATGAAGGAAAATACGCCCGAAACAAACGACATGGCACCTGGAAATTCTATGACAAGAAAGGTGAATTGAACGAAGAATCTGAATACATCGGTGGGGTGATTAAGGTGGAGTAGTTGTTGGCTGTTGGCTGTTGGCTGTTGGCTGTTGGCTGTTGGCGAAAAAACTTAATTCTGATAAACATGGTTGTCCTGTCGGACCAAAAATATCACGGTACCAGGTTGCCTTTCAAGACGGTGATTTAAACTTCCCTTTACTAGTTCGAAATACAAAATACTTCTAACAAAATCATCCTTAAAAATTGTCTGAGATCGCTATCTTTGCCGACCATGTCAAAAGGTATCAAATTCACAGATTTTCAACTCCCGGGCCAGACCAACAAATACGTCGGTAAGGTGAGGGATGTATACTCGGTGGGCGATCATTTGGTGATGATTGCCTCAGATAGAATCTCGGCATTCGATGTAGTGCTGCCAGAGGCCATTCCTTACAAAGGTCAAGTGCTCAATCAGATCGCGGAGATCATGCTGGAGAAGACCAAGGACATTGTGCCAAACTGGGTTATTTCGGTTTGTGATCCCAATGTAACCATCGGGAAAAACTGTGAGCCATATCCTGTGGAAATGGTAATTCGCGGATATCTCACTGGACATGCTTGGCGCGAATACAATACCGGAAAGCGCATGCTCTGTGGGGTGCCATTGCCGGAAGGCCTAAAGGAACACGACAAACTACCTGCTCCGATCATAACGCCTACCACCAAAGCTCATGAAGGCCATGATGAAGACATTTCCCGTGAGGAAATCATAAGACAAGACTTAGTAAAAGAAGAGGAATACGTTCAGCTAGAGAAGTATACTCAAGCGTTATTTCAGCGAGGTACGGAGCTAGCTGCGCAGCAAGGGCTAATACTCGTAGATACCAAATATGAATTTGGAAAATACAAGGGTGAGATCACACTCATAGATGAAGTGCATACCCCAGATTCATCGAGGTACTTCTACGCAGAAGGCTATCAGGAAAGACAAAATGCAGGCGAACAGCAAAAACAACTTTCGAAAGAGTTTGTTAGACAATGGCTGATTAGCAATGGATTTCAAGGAAAAGATGGTCAAACTATCCCTGAGATGACGGCAGATTTCGTAGCTTCGGTTTCGGATAGGTACATTGAACTTTTTGAGCAAATCACCGGAACACAGTTTGTGAAAGAAACGGCGGAAGACATTCAAAATAGAATTAAACAAAACATCATTAATACTTTAGAGGAGATATGAAATTTTCAATAGACAGACAGGACGCATATACGATCGTAAGCATAGACGAGGAAAAATTGGACTCAACAGTAGCTCCTGAGGTAAAATCTGAGTTGCTCACACTTCAAGCTGAAGGTGTAAAGAATCTTATTCTGGACATGGGAAAAGTAAAGTATTCGGATTCTTCTGGGTTGAGTGCGCTTTTGGTAGGCAATAGATTGTTTACTGAGAAAGGCTCATTCGTGCTTTGTGCACTCAATGATCATGTGGCCAAGCTCATCAGCATTAGCCAGTTGGACAAAGTGATCAATATCGTGCCTACTGTAGAAGAAGGACAGGATGCGGTCATGTTTGAAGAGATCGAAAGAGGATTAAAAGCAGCCGAAGGAGAAGGAGAATAACTCGCCTTGGCCCTCGAATTACAAATATTAGGATCTAACTCAGCCGCCTTTGCCCACAATAGGCACCACACGGCACAGCTCCTACGCGTACAAGATCAATATTTCCTCATAGACTGTGGGGAAGGCACGCAGCTGCAGATCAAAAAGTATAAGATCAAGCTATCTAGAATCAACCATATCCTGATCTCCCATCTGCATGGGGATCATTATTATGGATTGATAGGTCTGATCTCTACGCTCCATCTCTATGGTCGCAAGGCAGACCTACAGATAGTCGGTCCTCCGGGCCTGAAAGAAATCATTCAGTTACAGCTCAAATACTCCGATACACGCTTGTCTTACGATATCAAATTTCGTGAATGGACAGCTGGAGAAGCGGAGGTGGTCTATGAGACGGAGAAGATGACCATCACCACCATTCCGTTAGATCACAGGGTGGCGTGCTCTGGGTATCTCTTTCAGGAGAAACCCAAAAAGAGAGGCATCAACAAGCAAGTGGTAGATAAGAAACTCACTCCAATACAAGCCAACCAGCTTCGAAATGGCGAGGATGTCTATGATGAAGATGGTAAGCTTATCTATGAAAATGCTACAGCCACCTACCCTCCCAAAAAACCTTATAGTTATGCCTTCTGCTCCGACACCCGTCTGATCCCACAGCTGGCAGAGATAGTGAAAAATGTAGACCTGCTGTATCATGAAGCCACCTTCATGGATGATATGGCTGACCGGGCTGCCAAGACCTATCACACCACAGCGAGGCAAGCAGGTGCACTAGCCAAAGAAGCGAACGTTCATCAACTGCTACTAGGGCATTTCTCCACACGCTACCGCGACCTCACTCCCCTTCTCAAAGAAGCCCGAGCAGAATTTCCTGAATCCTACCTGGCAGAAGAAGGCAAGAGCTTTGTGGTGAACAACTAATAAGCCCATTTTGTTAATATAATAGCGGTATATTTGATGAGGCGCCAGTAAGTAATCAATAAATGGCGAAATAGACATATGTCTGATATGCGCAACTTGTTGCGGATAACTTGATATTAACCATTATTCCTGGATCGTAGAACTGATGAACCCCAACAAGATATTTTCGAACTGGTTATATATCTTCTTCTTCTTTTGGTTACTATTGGCAACATTATGTCTTTTATTCATAGGTTTTGCTGCCCTAATTTTAGATGAGCAAATAACTCAACGAACTTTCCTATTTATCGGCTTCTGGCTAACATTTTTCAGCATAATAACAGCAACAATATTATATTTTATGCGAAGATATTCTCTTCGGTATGCTAACAAGAACGACAGTAAGGCACCATTGGAAATAAACCAGTCGAACTGGGTTAGACAAGGTGTCAAAGCTGGCATCATTACGTATGTGATATTCCTTCTTTTTACGATGTTCATGGGACATGATCTACCAAAATCCGCATTAATGGCCAGCCCCTTTTTCCTCTTGGGATTTTCTCAGGCATATTTTCTTAGGAATAAACGAGCAAACAACAAGGAGCAGGACGAAGAATAACAAATCGCTAGCAGGCGCTATCAATTATATGCCTAAGTGCCGACTGTCCCCCTTCTTCCACGGATTTGAGCACAAGTGGGAATCCGTGACTTATCAAGCCTCAACTGTAACGTACGGAAGTAACCACTGCCTTGGTTCGTGTCCTCACGAACCTTCAAGCAAACCTTAACAAATACACAATCACTTATCATAAGAAATATTTATCTTAACAGATAATGGATTATTTTACTAAGCCAAGAAATTCAAGTCTCAAAATTGGTACTATCTACTTCTGGACAGCAACTATCAATAATTGGCAAACGCTGCTGTCTAAAGATCATTTCAAGAAGGTCATTATCGACTCTTTAGATCATTTATCACGGCGAAACTTAATAGATGTATATGGCTTTGTCATTATGCCTAATCATATCCATTTGATTTGGAAGCTTAACGAGATGAACGGAAAAGAACTGCCTAGTGCCTCTCTCTTGAAATTCACCGCTCACCAATTCAAGAAAATGTTAGAGCCAGATGAATTACCAAAGTATTATGTTGATGCTCCAAACAAAACCTTTGAATTTTGGCAAAGAGATTCGTTGGGAGTTGAACTATATACTCGCGAAGTAGCCTATCAGAAGCTAGAGTATATCCATCAAAATCCTTTGGGGAAAAAATGGAAATTAGCCACTGATCCTAGCGATTATAAATTTTCCTCCGCTTCATATTATGAACATGAATCAACAAGCTTTTCTTTTCTTAAGCATCTAGGTGACCAATTTTAAGACTATTGGTGGTTCGTGGGGACACGAACCGAGGCAAAGGAGTATATCCATCTAAATCCATTGGGTAAAAAATGGAAATTAGCCACTGATCCTAGCGAATATAGATTTTCTTCCGCTTCATACTATGAACATGCATCAACAAGCTTTTCTTTTCTGAAGCATCTAGGTGAGCAATTTTAAGATTGTAGGTGGTTCGTGGGGACACGAACCTAGGCGGAGGAGAATTAAGGTTCTTCAAGCTTGCAGCTTGATTCAAATCCTGATTGTGGTTCGCGGAGACTCAGCTGTAACGTACGTAATTAACTTCCCCACTAGATTGGGAAACTAGAGTAGCTTAAAGAGGCTCCCTTATAATTGCTTCACATCGCCCTTTCCTCTTTTCAATCCCAAAGCAATTCAGGGAGTAACTGTTGGGTTGAAATTATCCTTCAATCCCTCCCATCTCGCAAGTTTAGCGAAGCGTAATTTGCGGGTATCATCAGAACAAGTTTGTAGCTTAATTTGACTCTTTAATGCCATCAATGGAGACACGAGCTAGGGAAAGGGATTATCTTTTATTCGGAATTTTGAACATATGCTACCTAAAAACAGTTTGCTTCCTATCTTATAACATGTTTTATATCTCTGCGTAAGACATCACAGACTTTATGAAGAGTAATAATTCTTGAGTAACCTCGTTACATCCTTTACCCCCATTATTCGAACATTGAAAAACTTAATAACCAGATATGCGGCTTTACTTCTAATAATAATTGTCAGCTCTTGTGAACAAGAAAGGTTTGATGCTGAAGTGGAAATTCCGAATTTCAGCTTTCCCGAAACTAATTCTTTTGATGATAATTTATCCTCATACCGCATTTTTGAAGGTACTATGGCTGATTTGGAGCCATCTGAGGGTTTTGAGCTATTAGAACTAAGTTCTTCACTTTTTACTGACTATGCTCACAAACAAAGGCTAGTCAAAATTCCCGAAGGCAGTTCAATTACCAAATTGAATAATGGTTCTCTTAACTTTCCTGACGGAACAATTTTAACTAAGACTTTCTTCTACGTCAACGATGAAAGAGATGCCAAACTTGGTAAGCGGATTATTGAAACAAGGTTGGAAATCAAGCAGAATGGCAAGTGGAATATTGCGACATATATATGGAATGAATCACAAACAGATGCAACGCTAGAGTTGAATGGAAGTGATACAGAAGTATCATGGATCAATGAAAAAGGTATTTTAAATTCTACCAATTATCATGTTCCAACCCAAAATGAATGCATGGCATGTCATCAATCCAATTCGCAAATAGCGCCAATTGGCCCTAGTCTTCTGAATTTAAATCGCAATATCAACAGAAATGGATCTGTAATGAATCAACTTAAGCACTTACAGTCATTGCGTATTTTAGATGATTTCTCCCTGATCAATCTGCCTCAAATGGTTGATTATACTGATGTCAATGCTTCTCTGTCAGAAAGGGGTCGCGCTTATTTGGCCATGAACTGTGCACATTGTCATAACCCCGATGCTTGGGATATACCTGCTGAACGTGACTTTGATTTTCGACATAAAACACCTTTTGAACAAACAGGAATACAATTTGAAAAAGATAGAATATCTCGCAACATCACCAATGGAGAGATGCCTTTTATCGGTACCACATTGTTGGACGAAGAAGGTGTTGCGCTTTTAGTAGAATATTTAGAAAGTCTGTAGAATAGCAATCCTAATAGAGTAATTGATTTTAAGTAATAAAGCAAAAGTGCCCTCGCCTCCGCGCATCTCGCAAGTTTAGAGAAGCGTAATTTGGGGGAATCATGTTTTTTCAAGCTTGCGGCTTGATTCAAATCCTAATTGTGGTTCGCGGAGACTCAACAGTAACGTTCGGAAGTAACTTCCCCACTAGATGGGGAAACCAGAGTAACTGTGTGAGACTCCCTTATAATTGCTTCCCATTCACCCTGCCTTTTTTCAATCCTAAAGCAATTCAGGGAGTGACGGTCGGGTGGAAATTACGCCCCTCCGCCATGGTTCGTGGGGACACGAACCTTCAGCCCATACTATCCCATGGTCTAATACTCACAGGCCAAATCCTTGCACGCAGATAAAGATTTAGATCGCAATGCAATTGCGATCATGCTGATTCACCTCATTTTGTAGACTCGATATAAGAATTGATTTCTTCTTCGAGAACCGGAAGTGGCACTGAACCATTTTGCAGTATCAGCTCATGAAATTTCTGAATATCAAATGCTTCCCCTAAAGCCTTTGTCGCTTCTTCTCGCAATCTTATTATGGTCAACTCTCCAATCTTATAACTTACCGCCTGCCCCGGCCATCCGATGTAGCGATCGATCTCTGTACTCACTTCATGGAGCGAGAGTGCAGTGTTGCTAGCTAGGTAATCTACTGCCTCTTGTCTTGTCCAACCTTTGTAGTGTAAGCCCACATCTACTACCAATCTGCATGCTCGCCACATCTCGTAAGTGTACCGACCAAACAGATCATAAGGCGTCTCGTACATTCCCATTTCTTCTCCCAAGTACTCAGAGTACAATCCCCAGCCCTCACCAAAAGCGCTGATGTAGTAGTAAGTCCTAAAGGCCGGTAAACCTTCCAACTCAGAGGATAGGGAGATCTGCAAATGATGACCTGGCACAGCTTCGTGCAGTGTTAAAGCAGGTAAAGTGTATAATGTTCTGCTTGGCAGGTCATAAGTATTCACCCAATAAATTCCCGGAAGGTTGGCTTTCCTATCTCCAGGTACTGCCCTACCGCCAGTGTAGTTCGGCGCTATGGCATCCGGCACAGGCTCCACCGTGAACGGCAGGGAATATAGTTTGGAAAACAAAGGAGGCAACTGTCCCTCTGCCTTTTTACTTAGCCATGCCGCTTTATTCAAGAGTTCTTGAGGCGTCTTAGCATAAAACTGGGGATCTGTTCTAAGAAAATTAATAAACGCCGCAAAATCACCTTCGAATTCCAAATCGGCAATGATCTTACGCATTTTCGCACTGATTCTAGCTACCTCTTGCAGACCAAGTGAATACACCGAATCAGGTGACATATCCATGGTGGTGTAGAATCGAATTCGGTCTTCATAGTAGCTTCGTCCGTTGCTGATAGAGCTAATGCCTACCTCTTCAGGACTTGCAGGCAAGTAAGTGTCTTTCAAAAAGGTGCCAAGATCTTGATATGCTGGAAGAATTGACTCGCGAATAACCTTGTTGGCTCGTTTGATTAGCCTTTTCTGATCTTCTGGAGAAATGGACTCAGGCATGTTTTGAAATGGCCGATAAAAAGGATTCTCTTCCACTTCATTTTTTATCCAAATTGACAATAGTTCAATATTGTTATTGACGATAAGTTTGGGGCGCAGCACATTTTCTTTGATCCCTTGCCCAAGTAATTCTTGATTATAGCGGATATAATCCGCGAAGGAAGGAAGCCAATTGAGATAAGACTCATAGTCCCCTATGTCATCAAAAGGCAATCGAGACAGAAAGAATACTGGGGAATTATAAAATCCACCTTCTGCATTGAAAGGCATCAAGTAGGTTTTATATTTCACAGCACTTACATCATCATTCAAGCGAAGGATCATAATATCTCTGCTGATCTGTTCCTGTCTTGATAATTCCTCTCTGGGTAGCGATCGCATCAATGCGATTTGTTCTTGGTATTCTGCTGCTTGAGCTATGAGCTGCTCGGTGGTTTTGTATTCGTATTTTTCCGGATGCTTCCCTGAGTACGCACCATCGACACTATAGCGCTCATCGATTCGGTCTATCTCCGCGAATATTTTTTCTATGGCGGTGGAGTCTTGCGCTTGAATAGAAAAACAAGTAACGACGAAAAGAAATGAATACAGATATCTCATAGAGTAGATGGGTAATTGGTTAGCCCGACTAAAGTATCAATAATAAATGAAAGGATTTGTCCAAATGATCGTCCTATCCTTTCGCCTTGCACAATGCCCCTTTCCGTTACCAAATCAAATGCTCGAAATCATCAAAAAGGAATACAATGGCTCTTTTCAAATCCAGAAATCGGAGAAGATTCAGGAATAATTTAAACATGTCAATGTTTTTTACGATTATTACTAAGATCAACTATAAGCTCCTATGCGCAACTTCATCTATTCTGACTTCCCCAAAACAATATTGATTCTCGCTAGTCTAGGATTTGCTTTGCACCTTCAAGCTCAAGACGATGATTTCGAGGATTTCGATCCCTCGATGTTTGAAGAAGTTGGTGAGAGCGTCAAGTCGTTTGCCACGAGTAAGGTGCTCGGACAGAGCCCATCTCTCCTTATCTCTGTGGGATACGATATGCAAGGCCCTGCAGGTTTGAACGTTGGCGCCTATGACTCCTACCCAAGCGAGGATGTAGAGCTGGGATTGAGTCAAGGCTTTAGATTTGTAAGTAATGTGCCCATTCTCTCCAGAAACAACATTCTTATCAACTGGGGAATAAGCTATGTACACTTGGGCTATGCAAGAAGTGAAGACAAAGTGACTGGGCCATTTTCAGAAAACCTAATTAATCATGACCTCAAATGGCTAAACACCAACTTCACCGTATTCAAACCGCTCAACGAAAATCGCTTTTTGCTTATGCAACTTGGTGCGGAGTTCAACGGTGACTATGGCTTTGATAATATGCCCTCTATGGAGAATATGAGAGTGCCTGCTGCCTTCATCTATGGCTTTAAGCCGAATGATAAGCTCATGTGGGGGCCGGGTGTCTCCAGAACCTATCTGGGAGGCGCACTCAATTACTTACCTGTAATCTACTACTATCATACTTTCGATAATCGTAAATGGGGTGTAGAAGCACTATTTCCTGCAAGGGTGCAATTTCGCTACCGAAAAGATAGCCGCTCCGTGATCATGATGGGATATCAAGTAGAAGGTGCTACTTATCAATTGAGCAATATCAATGATTATCAAGCCATTGGCTCCAATGCCAATTTTGAAGACATAGAACTGAGAAGATCAGAAATCAGAACTGGCTTGACTTATCAACGTGGCGTCAACGATTTTCTATGGTTCAGCATTCAGGCTGGCGTGAGGCTCAACTATAGCTACAATGTGGATGAAGGAAACTTCTACAGAGGATTTGACGATGAAGGATTTTTCATCGAAAATCAACTCAACACAGCTTTCTATGCTCAACTCACATTTAGCATGGTAAGCCCATAAATTTTACTTCCGCACCATACGTGTCCAAGTATCTGTGCGGCCAAAAACCGCTGCACCAATAAATCCTCGTACCTCGATCGTGTTGTCCTCCTTAAGCTCTATCACACAATTGTACGTGCTACCATTATTTGGATCGTAGATGGTTCCATCTTGCCATACTTTTTCTTTCTCCACGTAGACAAAATCTTTAAGCAGGCGATAACCTTTTAACGGCGTAGATCTTAAAGACTCGTCTGGATTATTGACATCTGTCCTTGGATTGCCATCTTCGTCGTTTGGCTCTAGTAGCCAGACAACACGTCCATAATACTTATTGCCGATCTTATCTATTTTCACCATTGACCTGCCATTGCTCGGCTTCCATACGCCAACCAATTTGTCACCATCACCAGCTATGGCCTCCGATGGGGTAAATAAAAAACTAGATGTTAATACTCCAATAAGAACTAATATGCTTTTCATAAGAATGTTGAAGGTTATTGAACAATAATAAATTTGAATACGACACCTACACCCAACATATCCATGTCGGTCGTCAAGTTAGCATCCACTATTAACTGAGTAGTCTGATCTTTAAGATAAGGCAGAAAATCCAATTCCTGGTTGATTTGTAATTCCTGGACTGGCTCTGCCCCTAATGGGTTCAAAGTTCCGGCAGTCTCTAACGAAAGGTCGTTACTTACCACTTGCACCAATACACTTTCAACATTTTGGCGGTTAGCATCATCGTCAAAAGTGAGTGATATGCCACTTATTCTCACATCCGAAATAGCACTTTCCTCTATCCCCAACTGCTTAGACACCTGAGACAAGGTCAAAGTGAAAGGACCTTGAAGGGTATTGGGCCCCTCAAATAAAAACTCCCCTGAGGCAGCGATTGCTTCAGACTCAAATACTTGAGTCTCTTTCTCGCCACAAGAGAAAAACACTAGGAGACTGATCAGAACTAAACTAGGGGTGCGAAAAAAATGTGTCGACATAATGAAAGAAAATTGGATCGTAGTTGAAAACGAATATTTTGGTGAATTGTTTGATCGTGAAGTCTGATGCATTCAGCACCCAACCACCCACAATATACTATTAAAGCTAATTACAGAGGAATTAAAATTATGAATTAGCCCCTAGTCATACGATCATTTTCTGGGCAATGAAGAATCTAAAAATCCAGATCATAGACAATAAAACAAAATAGCATTGAGCGAATCAAAAGCCATGGTGATGATACCCCAAAAAATGG
>JAGDZO010000012.1:0-79073 GCA_049115815.1 Cyclobacteriaceae bacterium
CTGCGCGCCCCTTTTGAACCCACACGACCTAAACGGTCATAGGATTTTAAGTCCACCAACAAAAAAAGCAGCCCATTTCTGACTTGCTTCCTGTACCTCGGGCGGGACTTGAACCCGCACGACCTTAACGGTCACAGGATTTTAAGTCCTGCGTGTCTACCAATTTCACCACCGAGGCGTCCGACTACAACGTAGCCTATAAACACAGATGCCGGAACAAGTCCGGCATTTCGAGCGGGAGACGGGATTCGAACCCGCGACCCCAACCTTGGCAAGGTTGTGCTCTACCAGCTGAGCTACTCTCGCTTATGTTTCAATATTCCCTTACGTCTTAAGGGACTGCAAATTTATAAGAACAGGTGAAAAAATGAACAACTATTAGAAAAGATTTTTCACGTCAAATTAATTGGATTATTACGTGATAAAATGAGGTTATATCCCATTCATCTGTGATTTTACCCTTTCATTACTGAAGTATTACAGTGTGCTATGTTGATAAAAATATAATTTCTAAACTTGATCTCATGAAAGATTGACAACCACCACATGTTCAATCAACCAAAAGTCATTATGAACAACACGCATAACAACATCAGAAGAGACGCCCACTCTCTAGTATTGACCCTCACTTACGGAGAAAACCTCCAAGCACTTGCTTGCGCAGAGAAAATCAAAAAGAATCTCGAGAAGCATATTGCTGACGGGAAAACCGAATATAAGCATAATCTTGCGGTGGTGAATCAGGTGATAGCAGAACATCAGGAGCGATTGGCAGAACTTAGCAGTCCTAGCATGCTGTCTAATGCCTCTTAAGATTTCCCTTTTAACTCCTCTTTCATTTCATTGATTTTCAGCAATGCTTCTACTGGAGATATGGTATTGATATCGATCTCGCGGAGCATTTTCATTACAGTTTCAAACCTTGGGTCAGATTCAAACAAGTTGAGCTGAAACTGACTGCTCGGCATCTCCACCAACTTAGCCCTATCCTTTTCAGACATCTTTTCTGACTCCAGCTGTTTCAGTATCGTATTAGCTCTTATGACCACCTTATTCGGCATACCTGCCAATTGTGCCACATGTATCCCGAAGCTGTGCTCACTACCGCCTTCTTGTAGCTTTCGGATAAATATGATTTTGTTTTCCAACTCCTTGACAGCCACATTATAGTTCTTAACACGAGGCAAATCATTCGTCAATTCATTCAACTCATGATAATGTGTAGCGAATAAAGTCTTAGCCCTATTCTGAGGGTGATTGTGCAAATACTCTACTATAGACCAGGCAATGGAGATACCATCATACGTGCTCGTACCGCGCCCAATCTCATCCATGAGGACTAGAGATCTATTACTCAGATTGTTTAGTATGCTGGCTGTCTCAGTCATCTCCACCATGAAAGTAGATTCTCCCCTAGACAGATTGTCTGAGGCACCCACTCTTGTGAATACTTTATCTATCAAACCAATCCGTGCATGACCCGCCGGCACAAAACTCCCGATCTGTCCCATCAGCACGATCAAGGCCGTTTGTCTTAACAATGCTGACTTACCCGCCATATTTGGTCCGGTGATAATCATGATCTGCTGACTCTGATCGTCTAAGAAAACATCATTGGGGATGTAATCTTCCTCCGGCGGCATGCTCTGCTCTATCACAGGATGACGTCCCAGCTTAATATCTAAAGTGAATTCTTCAGTAATGGTCGGACGCACGTAATTCCATTTCTTGGCCAGCAGGGCAAATGAAGCCAGACAGTCAAGCGAGGCAATCACCCTGGCATTCTGCTGAATCACCTCGATGTAATCCATGGCAAACGACACCAGCTCTTGATACAGCCTAAATTCGATCACAAAAATCTTATCCTCCGCACTTAATATTTTCTCTTCGTAGATTTTCAGCTCCTCGGTGATATATCGCTCCGCATTGACCAACGTCTGCTTACGAATCCACTCTTCAGGCACCTTGTCTTTATGCGCATTGGATACCTCCAGATAATAGCCGAAGACCTTGTTGTAGGCTATTTTCAATGAAGTAATCCCCGTTCTTTCGCTTTCTCTTTCCTGGATTCCTCTGAGATAATCCTTGCCCGAAAAAGCCAATTTCCTGAGTTCATCAAGCTCTTCATTGACACCATCATTGATGATGTTTCCTTGGCTGGCATTGAGCGGAGCATCTTCTTTGAGGGTCAAGTCAATATTGGTAAGCAGACCTTCGCAATCATTCAGCTGATCATAATACTGATCAAATACGGCATTTTCAGATGCTTTTAGTTGCTCCTTGATGGGCAAAATCTGCTTTAGACTCTTTTTTAACTGGACCAATTCTCGAGGGTTGATCCGCGCGGTGGCAACTTTAGAGATCAGCCTTTCCAAATCCCCAATCTGTTTCAGATGGCTCTTGACCTCATTAAAAACCTCCTCATGATTCATGAGAGCCTCTACAGTATTCAGCCTCCGATCGATCTGGTCTTTGTCTTTAAGTGGCAGCACCATCCATTTGCGAAGTTGGCGGCTACCCATGGGAGTCTCGGTCTCATCCAAGATATCGATGAGCGCTGTACCATCTGGTTGGCTGGGCTGTATGAGCTCAAGATTGCGAATGGTGAACTTATCCAGCCATACATACTGCTGTTCGTCTATGCGAGACAGGTGCCCTATATGCTTAACCTCCTTGTGTTCTGTTTCTTCTAAGTAAAAAAGTATTGCCCCAGCTGCTACTATCCCAGCTTTCATTTCTTCTACTCCATAGCCTTTTAGATTGGCCGTGTTGAAATGTCGGATGAGTTTGTCATAGCCATATTCATGAGTGAAAATCCACTCTTCCAGGTGGAAATGATTCTGATCGCTATTGAATGATTTCTCAAAAAGCTCTCTCTTGTTTTTCGAAAAGAGAATCTCAGATGGCTGAAATCCTTGCACCAATTTCTCAACATATTCTGGACTGCCTTGAGCTATCAGAAATTCTCCAGTGGAAAGATCCAAAAAGGATACCCCAGTCACCTGATCGTCAAAATGCACAGATGCTAAGAAATTGTTTCTTCGTTGATCCAGTACATTATCATTGAGTGAAAGTCCTGGCGTGACGAGTTCTGTGACGCCTCTTTTGACAATTCCTTTGACCCCTTTCGGGTCTTCAAGCTGATCACAGATAGCTACACGATTACCAGCTCTGACGAGCTTGGGCAGATAGACATCCAATGAATGATGTGGAAATCCGGCCAATTCTATGTGTGAAGCAGACCCGTTGGCGCGTTTGGTGAGCACTATATCTAAGACTTTACTGGCCTTGATAGCGTCTTCTCCGAAAGTCTCATAAAAATCCCCAACTCGAAACAACAGCAACGCACCTGGGTACCGTGCTTTGATGGCATTGTACTGTTTCATTAAAGGTGTTTCTGCTGCTTTTTTGGATTTCGCCATCCTAGAGATTGGTGGTAATTTTGGTGGACATTTACTGATCGGAATCAAAGGCAATATTAAGGAAAGCGAAGCGCATGCGAAAACTAAAAAACGAAGAGCTCGGGAGATTGGAACCAGAGGAATATCAGAAAGCCGAAAAGCTGAATGCATGCATCATATTGGATGATATCCGGAGCATGAATAATATAGGAAGTGCTTTCAGAACGTCGGATGCTTTTCGAATTGAAAAAATCCATCTATGCGGCATCACGGCTCAGCCTCCTCATCGGGATATCAACAAAACTGCGCTTGGCGCAACGGACACTGTAGCATGGGAATATCATAAAAATATTATTGAGTTGATAGCCCAATTAAAAACCGAAGACTGCCGAATAATTTCTGTAGAACAAGCTGACGAAAGCACCTCTCTTTTAGATTTTGCACCAGATCCATCCAAGAAATATGCCTTTGTATTCGGCAATGAGGTTTTTGGCGTAAAAGACGAAGTGGTGACCAATTCAGACACGGTCCTTGAGATTCCACAATTTGGAACCAAGCATTCGCTCAATATCTCCGTGAGCCTAGGCATAGTAGTCTGGGATTATTTTTCGAAGGTGACCATCAAAAAAGCCTAGTCAACGATTTGTGTTATTTTTACGTATTACAATGTAATACGATGAAGACATTAACCCTACGTGTGAGTGATCAATTGGTGGCAGACTTAGATAACGCTGCCCAACAAGCAGGTATTTCTAAAAGTGAAATCATACGAACTGCCCTCGCTGGGCATTTGAAAGTTCAAAAATTCAAATCGTTGAGAAAAAAGATAATGCCCTTCGCAGAGAAAGCTGGGTACCTCACGGATGAAGATGTTTTCAATGATTCGGATTTGAGTTGAAAGTCTTCGCAGATTCCAATTTTCTCATCAGCGCACTGGCAACCAGAGGACTTAGTGCAGAATTGTTAGAAATCCTGTTAACTTCTGACAAATTATGCGTCAGTCTCCAAGTGCACTCAGAAGTGCTGGAAAAACTTGAACGCAAGTTCAAATTGCCGACGGATCATATAAAAGAAGCAAGCACTTTTTTAACAAGCCTAGTATTAGCACCCAATCCCACCAAAATTCATTATCAACTCGGAGATCAGGATGATGAAGCCATTTTATCTGCCGCTATCGAATTTGACTGTGCGTATTTTGTGACGGGTGACAAGGACTTACTTGCTGTAGCAGAGCAGGTGATCGAACTAAAAATCATCACACCTCGAGAGCTTTGGGTATTACTGAAAAGCTAAAACTTCAACCCAAACTAGCATGCCAAATGACCTGAACTCAAGGTTATAATTTCTCAACAATATTTCCGTTTAACAGGATTAAGTGTGGTGATTGGATAAGCTCAATATTCTCGAGCGGGTTACCATCAATTAGTAGCAGGTTCGCCCTTTTCCCCTCACCCACCAATCCAAAATCGGGATTATCCAAAAACAATCTGGAGCTGAGATAAGTAGCTCCTGTTAAGATTTCAAAATTTGACAAGCCAAATTTCTTCAGGAGATTCATCTCTTGAAAATAAGTGGAGCCGGCATATGTTCCAGGCAAATTACTGTCAGTACCTACAAGAATAGGAACACCTCTATCATGTAACAAACGAAAATTATGAAGCCAAAATGCACTTTGGTTATTCACATCTTCGAAAAAAGAATTCATCACATCTTGCTGATGTACATCTTTCCCGTTTTCACCGGTAACCGGAGAAAGAATATGATCTGGTACCAAGTATCTATCCAAATCGCTTGGCTGGTACTCCCCATTGTGGATTTTAGAGACATTGTAAAATCCAGAAATAGTATAGACAATTGGTATTTTGGAAGCAGCAATAATATCGGCTTGCTCAGGAGATAATTTCCCCCTCCATATTCCATGGGCCAAAATATCTGCCCCGGCTTCCACTGCAGAAATCGCATTTTCAGGACTCCCAATATGCGCGAATACCTTCTTGTCTGATTTATGAGCTTCGTCTATCAATGCCTTTAACTGTTCGAAGGTCATCTCTGGCGAACCTGGAGGTATTTGGTCGCAGATTACCTTGACGTAATCCACGTCATTTTTTAGGTATTTCTCGATGAGATTTTTGGCATCTGATATATCATCAATTGTTGGGGAAATGGCGTTGACTAAACTTTTTAGAGGCCATGGTAGCATTTGCTTTGTCAATGGTATGGGGTGACTGTTCTTGACGGTGATTGGGATGTGAGTATGGTAGATAGACGGGCCAATAATATCACGATTGTCTACCTTTTCTGCGATTTTACTGAGGTCTCCTGCCAAGCCTCCCAGGTCATAAACTGCCGTAATGCCTGAGTATAAATAGGCGGACAAATTGTACTCCATATTAGCAGACTCATTTTCCCATGGTACAGCACCGCTTCCAGACAGGTGAACGTGCGAATCTATCAGGCCGGGCATTAATGTCTTACCCCGTCCATCTATTGTCTGATAGCCCTCAGTGGACACAATAGAATCGGCTATTGTCGCTATGAAACCATTTTTGATAAAAACATCCCTGTTTTCGATTAACGAATTAGTTTTTCCATCAAAAATGTTGACCCCAGTAATCAGTATTGGTCCTGAATTTTGATCAATTTCAACTAGTTTTTTAGTTTCCTGATTGCCACAACTGGTAAGTTTGATGAGAAGTAAAAGGACTCCAATATTGATAAAAGATTTCATATTTAGTTCATTTGAGCTAGACTTGTGAAACAAATATATCATTTAGTTCAAATGAACCAATGAATACAAAAGAAAAAATCTTATCAAAGGCTCTTGAATTGTTCAACACAGAAGGTGTGGAGAACATAACCACGCGTCATATTGCCAAAGAAATCAATATGAGTCAAGGGAACCTACATTATCATTATCCAAATAAAAATGCCTTGATCACAAGGTTGTATGAGGACTTTTTTGATGAAATCAGAAATGTAGAAAGATATAACTCTGGGAGCCTTTTTGCTAAAGAAGATGTACTCAAATCAATGGAGGATAGCTTCAAAATAATGTTCAGGTATAGATTCTTCTTTATTGACAATGCTGTGGTTTGGAGAAGGCTACCGGAAGTAAAAACGAATATTATTCTATTGCTTGAAGCCAAGAAAAATGAAATTAGGGAAATCATTCAATCTTATAAAAATCAAGGGATTTTCAGATCTGGAATCAGCGATGAACAAATGAACTATTTAGCCGAGCAATTCATCTTTTTGATTAGTTCTTGGCTAAACGCAAGTGAATATTTGCCTAATACATCGAATGTTGCGAAACAATACGCTCAATTTACTTTTCGAAATTGGCTTCCATATCTCAATGATCAAGAGATGAAGGAATGGGAAGCCATTTTGTGAAACCACATAAAATGAATTACCTAGCTCAAACCAAGTTTAGGGATACCCTTAGTAGAAACCGAACCACGTCCTGATGACTCCTAAAACTTCACTCCCAAGCCAACATAAAAATTTCGAGGATTGGCAGGAATAATCCCGGGTCCTGGGTATCCAGCAGCTCTTCTGGTGAAGTAAGAGGCATCGGTCACGTTGTTGATGCCGGCCTCAAGTGTGAGATTCTTAAATAGATAATCTGCCGATAAGTCCATAACGGAATATGACGGAATCAATCCATTGACCGCTCCGGAGGTGGCCATCGTAGCATTGGTGGCATCCGTGAACTGACGTGTGACATAGGTAAACAAATAGGAAATGCCTAGGTCGCCTTTTCTATAAGTGGCGCCTGTTTTGAAATTCGCAACAGGCACCAATTCCACTTCATTACCCGCCACGCCTGTGATCTGGCTGGTAATATATTCTGACCTTATCAATGCCAAATTGACGAATGTCGAAAGTTTAGCATCTTCACTTTTGGTGAATACCTGAAGCCAATCTATCTCGCCGTAAGATTCCAAGCCTAGTATATAAGAGTCTCCGATATTGGTGCGGAAACGGCTTCCAGAGTCATTGAGTGTGGCACCTATGCGCTGATTGTAACGTAAGTAAAACATCGACACATCATATGAAAAGACGCCTTTCTTAGATCCTCGAATGCCAAGGTCAAAGTTGTATCCAAACTCATCATCTATATTTTCATCCACCACTAGAGAGGGGTTAATTACCCTGATATCATTGAAGTTGATGGAGCGGTAGTTCTGTGAAATGTTGGCATAAAGCTCATTTCCTTCAAGTTTATAACTCATCCCCAAACCACCAATCAAAAAAGATCTTGGGTTGGTTTTGTCCTCATCTCTGCGCTGAACAGACAGCACATTTCCAGCCAAATCCTTATTGGCAAAAAGGTAATATCCATCAGCTACAGTTTTGATATACTCATATCGAATACCTGGAGTCAGGCTAAATCGATCTGTAAGATTGAAAACATTCTCAGCGAAGAATGCGACGTTTCTGTTAGGAAAATTGTAATTGGAATAATTAGAAGAATCCTGATCTACATACTCGAAATCAGCCTTAAAGGAGCTGGATCCATCGCCTTGTTCGCGTTCCGTTTTGCCAAAATACAACCTATTGCCAACGACCAAAATGGATTTCTTCCCAAAGAGGTCATAGTGAATGACCGCCCGAAGTTCATTGCCAAAATTCAAATACTCATCCTTTAGCAAATTTCTGTTTTCCTCTACATTGTCTGCTATCGCTATGTTCTCCAAGTTGCCAACCGCAAAGCGGTTAGCCGAAAGTAGGAAACTGCGGTTGTTGATTTTCAGCTTGGAAGATAGCCGGTAGTTCCACTCCATGGCTGTCAGATCCCAGCCCACTTCAAACCAATTTCTTTCTCGTTTTGACTGCTTGGGATTGGAGGCAAATTCCTCATCGGTCAATCCGCCCGGCTGCTGGGCTAGATAAGTCATGTGCGTATGCTCAATTTTCACCCCTAGAAAAGGAGAGAAATTATACGTAAACGCACCGAAAAAATTATGCTGGTTTTGTTGAGAATTGGGGCGCCATCCTGTGCTGGCCTTGTATTGATAAAACGTGTAATAGTTTAATTTACCGACGGTTCCTCCCAGACTATTGAAGGAGTTGAATAGTCCAAAGGAACCAACCGTCTGGGTTGAGTTGAGCTCCATTATTCGATCCTTCGGGCCTTCTTTAAACTCAAAATTCAGCATACCGCCAAACTGCGTACCATACTGTAATCCTGCCGCCCCTCTTACCACTTCTATCTGACGAAGAGCAGGAACTGGTGGTGTGTAGTAGCTCTCTGGGTAGCCCAATGCATCCGCAGATATGTCATATCCGTTTTGGCGCACGTTGAAGTTTGACGTACGGTTCGGATTTAGCCCTCTGCCTCCTATACCGAGATTGATACCAGCACCATCGCTTTCCCATATATTGAGTCCTGGCACTCGCGCATATACTTGTCTGCCCACATTAGCTGCTTTGTTTCCGATGATCTGATCTACCGCTATGAGCTCAGTTTTTTTAGCTTCGTAAATGGCTGACCCACTCACTGACTCGAGCCAGCTGATGCCCAATTCCTCCGATCTAGAATCGCGTATGGTTACCGCTTCCAGCTCCGTCTCTAGCTCTAATAAGGTAAAGGACATTTGGTGACGTGAATCAGGTCTCACCTCTACATTTTGTGCAGCTGTCTGAAAACCCGGAACAAAGGCCACAATATTGTAAACACCAACATCCAACTTATCAATTTTGAAAGTACCTGTGGCCGCTGTTTTTGTCTGAATATCCGTACCATCCACAAATATCATGGCCACCATAGGCTGACCTTCCGCATCCACGACCTTACCGGAAATATGCTGTGCCCATGCTCCTATGGATAGCAAACAAAATGTCAATATGGTGAGCCCTTTATTGATCATCCAGTATCCAGTCTTTGTGATGCCAAGTGTTCTCTTGCTCCGTCAAATCGATATTAGGATCGATGAATCTTCTGTTCTTACGTCCATTCAACGTCACATATATGTCCGCAGTAATGACTGGGTCTGCCATCCCTTTAGCCTTATATTTCTTTTCTAAAAAATGTGCGTATTGAACAATCATGTCTGGCTGTGTTGCCATCATTTTTTCCTGCTGAGGAGTTAGGTATTCGTAATTGGGCTGCAAAAGTGCCTTATTCTGATCGAAATCCCTTACATAAAATGAAGCTTGTCCGGCTTTCTCCATGAGCATCACTCGCCACGAAAATCGATAGCCTTCTTCAGTCCAAAATAAATTGCCCGGATACATCAAATAGCGCATGGGAATGAGCAACTGCAAGAGGATATAAAGGGTCATCAGGCTAGTTGTAAATCTTGGGATTGAAGGCAAAACACTACCTTCTGTATGTTGCCAATTCACCACTTTTTTCAACCAATTAACCGCTCGCTCATGAAAGGCGAAAGGGAAAAAGATGGTGGTAATCACAATCATGATGAAAGGAAACATTCCGATAGGGAACAACCACCAAGTCATCAAATGAAAAACTACTACTGCGGCATAGGCGTATGGCCAAACCTTTCTAGCTGAAAGTAAAAAAGGAATCGTGGTATCGTAGATCATGCCCAACCAGCTAAACAGGTAAGCAGTGATTTTATATCTGAATAACTCACCGACCATCGGCAGGTGCACATTGGCACCAAGCCACATCTTCATTGGCTGAGCCCTCCACAACCAATCCGAATTGATCTTGGCTATACCTGCGAAAAAATAGAGCACTCCCATCTGAAATCTCAGGATGTTGATATAGCCTACCGGAATGAGGTCTATAGATTTTATGCCTCTCCATTTCACGTCGAGCGAAAAATCTCTATTAGCTGGAAGAAAAATCATCAAAAACGAAATCAGGCTGACGAAGTAATAGTGATTGAGGTAGTTGGTCTTATCTAGCAATTCCACGTAAGTGAAAAGCAAAAAGAAGGTCATAGCAGCCACCCGATAGTAATAGCCTAAGATGATGAACAGTGTACTCACGGCTATCAGCGCAAATACTACATACATGCCAATACCTGGCAAAGGAGACAACCCCTCTACGAAAGGGAAAAATACTTTGGGCGCTATGAACTGCTCAGCTATCCAACCTTTAGCCCAAAACCGTATGGTAGAGGCCAACATGAGCACTCCATATAAAAGCCGAAAGGTTACCAACGGAGCGATGGTAACCTTCTTAGTAATGAGTCGGTCTTTAAGGGAATCAGTCATGGACTAGTTCAGTCGCCATCATTATCCTGATAAGTGATTACCACACCCAGTGTAGAAGCCATATCTGTCTTGAATAAAAGCACGAGTTCTTGCATGTCTGCAAATACTTTATTGACGGCATCTACGTTAGATTGTATCTGCTGCGGAAGAGGATCGGTCAGCTGAGCAATGGAGGTTTTAATGGTGGCAAATTGCCCCATAATCCGCTCATTGATGTCTTCATTGTCAGTGGTTTGTCCTCCTAGTTCCTTGAGATAATCATCCAACCCTACCCCATCTGCACCTGTGTATAACTCTTCTAACCGATCAATGCTTTCACTAAGCAATGCGATAGAATATCCCGCATAATACGCCTCCACATTTTCTACAATTGGGGTTCCATTAGAGCGCATACCTGCTGGTATCCCAACTTTTCCATCACGTATTTGTCGCTCAAAAGTAATGTTCATTGCGTTGATCAATTGAGCCACTGAGCTGCCCACATTGACCCCAAATGCATCATCACTTGTAAATGTCGCTATATAGTTCCCTCCCTCGGCTGACCATGCATTGTAAACAATTTCTGAGGTGCTAGCGATTTGTTGGCTGACGGTTTTCAGGTACTGGACACGACTTTCGTCAAACGTATTAATAAGTTCCTGATCCGAGATGTCATTGGAGTAGAGAAGGTAACCTAAACTTGGAAAACCTCGCGCGTCAGCATTCGCCAACGTATTGAGATCATAACCACCTTCCGTGATATTGCGCTCAATTTGGTTGGCATCTACAGGATAGATATTAAGTTGAGCAGAAAGTCCCGAAAGTTCAGCAGGGCCAAACTGAAATGGCAAACAACTTTGCCAAGCCAATCGAGCCTTATAGAGCTCAGATCTCAATCCCTCGAGATGCTCAATAGTTGGTTCTGCTGTGAATTCGGAAACACTTAGATCCAGATCTGCAGTCGATTCTTTAAGCGCCTGATATCTTTTCACTATAAGATTATTACCCAGATTATCGAGCAAAGGCCCCTGCTCAAAATGATTGGTCTTCTCCATCATTCCGCTATCTCCATCACACGACACAAGAAGCAATCCTAATACAATCGTTATAAGCGTAAATCTCATTCTTTAGAAGGTTTTTGATAGACTAATTCCTTGGTCTTAAAGCTCAGAAGCAACCTCAGCCAACGAAGGATAAACTTCTACCAAAGTAGCTCTAGCCTTGATCAATCCATCAACTGAAATTGTCCAGAAATCGGCATCCTTGCCAAAATTGGAGTGAAGGATGGTATCTATTTGCTCATCCGTAATGCTCTTGAAAGGGCTGTATTTTAGCGCCATGGTAAAAGCATACGCTTCAGAGATATGATGAAAAAGCTCCCCCGTAGCGGCATTGCTAATATCGCTGATCCCAGAGTTGATATAGTGAATAGCTGTGGCAGCAGACACCAGTTCAAATTCTTTGTAAAGAATATCTCTAGCGGCATCTCTTGCTTCATTGTCTTTATTGACGATGGCTGTACGACCAGCTAAAAATGCATCTTTTAGCTTCATAGCGGACTCAGTATGCCCAGCACGTCCGTAGGCATATTTACCCCAAAATCTAACTACGCCTTCTGTGTCAAATGAAGGATTGATTCCATAATACCCAAAAGCTTCATCCCAGTGATGTTCCATGGCTGTATAATTCTTTCCTTCCACCAAATCCTCATTGTTGACATCATTGCCAATTTTAGAATCACTCAAATAAACATTAAAGATCTGATTGAAGAATACAGCACCCATTAGGCCCTTCTCAATGATCTGAACATACTCCCAACCCTTCTCGTCTACCAAAATATTATTACCCGGACTTCTGGCAATCAATCCTGCTTTACCTTGTGCAGCATCCTCTGTGGTACCACTTGAAGCAGCCGCTGACTTTAGCTCCTCTTTGAAGAAGTTCACATCAGCTATGAATGTCTTGCTCTCCAGGTTCTTGGTGCTAGTATTGAGTTCTGCATTTCCAAATGGTGAGTTTTCATTGGCATACATGTCCAAAAGGATATTTTCATCCAATTGATCACCATTATGAGAGGTGGCTATGTAGTTTTTGAGTTCCTCAAGCATGTTCATTCGGTCAGTCTGGCCTTGGTAGCTCACCGATGACTCTCCGTTTCTCATAAACTCGTAAGTTTCTGGAACCTCCATTCCTTTAGTTACATCATCTGACTCCTGGCAAGAAATGCCAACGAAAGCGATCATGACAATAGCTATTCTGAATAAAGATGTTTTGTATGTGCTCATTCCTCTTATTTGTATTCGTTCTAAATAAGAGCAAAGGTGCCGTAGAAACCCTTAGGATTCAATCGCTATAGCTAGGCAAAAATAAAATTCACTATGACTAGCCTGCCCTCACTAGAAGTAGTGAGTGACTCGAGGAAACAACACTACCTCTCGGCTATTTCCTTGGCTGCACAAGATTCACATCCTGAATTGCCCTTACCTGAAAAGGATAAATAAAACCTCCTGCCAAGAAAAAATCCCGCAACTAAAAAAAGAATGATGACCAGAATGGTTTGTGCCATTAGCTCAATAATTGATAGGTGATCAATGCAGCAAAATAAGCAAGTGCCGTCATGTACGCTAGCTGTATCAATGGATATTTCCACTTTTTAGTTTCACGCAGCACTATAGCCAGCGTACTCATACATTGCATGGCAAAAGCATAGAAAATCATTAGTGATAGACCCGATGCAAAAGTATACACAGGTTTTCCCGTGATCTGACTCTTCTCACTTCGCATGCGCTCCAGCAGCGTGCGTTCATTATCAAAATCCTCCCCCACACTATAGATGGTCGCCATAGATCCGACGAAAACCTCCCGCGCTGCAAAAGACGTGATCAAAGCTATCCCTATCTGCCAATTGTATCCCAAAGGAGCAATAGCTGGCTCAATGGCATGACCCAATATCCCAATGTAAGAGTTGGACAGACTCACGGCAGCTACCTCCTGATCATAGGCTACTTGAGCCTCCTCGGAAGTAGGTACAGGAATTCTCCCAACAGCCTCCTCGATTCTATCTCCCGGACCAAAAGTCGCGAGTACCCACAATATGATAGAAATACTGAAAATGATCTTCCCGGCATCAAAAACAAAAATTCTCACTTTCTCAAGAAGTGTTACCACCAGATTGCTCCAGCGCGGCATTTTATAGAGCGGAAGTTCCATTACAAGGAAGCTTTGCTCCTTGGTTTTGATGATAAATTTGAAAATCATAGCTACCAAAAGTGCCGCCACCAAGCCAATCAAATACAAGCCTAGAAGCACCAATCCCTTAAGGTTGAAAGGACCAACAAAAGTGTCTGGTACTACCAGCGCTATCAACAAGGTGTACACGGGAAGGCGCGCCGAACAACTCATCAGCGGTGTGACCATAATGGTGATCAATCGTTCCTTCCAGTTGTCGATAGTTCGTGTAGCCATGATGGCTGGTATGGCACAAGCAACCCCAGATATCAACGGAACTACACTTCTTCCATTAAGCCCAAATGGTCTCATCAATCTGTCAAGAATAAACACCACCCGACTCATATAGCCAGTCTCCTCTAGAATAAATATGAAACCAAACAGCAGCGTAATCTGAGGGATGAAAATAGCAACACCACCAAGACCTGGAATGATTCCTTCGGCTATAAGGTTAGTCAGCATGCCTTCTGGCAAGGTGTCCTTCACCCATTTACTAGAAGACAGAAAAAGCGTATCGATCAAATCCATAGGCCATTCAGCCCAAGCGTATATGGCTTGAAACATGATCAAGAGTACCCCGATAAAAATGACGTATCCAAACAACCAATGGGTCAAAATCTTGTCTGTGATCCTATGACGTTTGATCATTGACTGCTCCATCGGTTTCTGACGGAGCACGAAACTCAACACTTGCCTGATTTTCTTGTAGCGGGCTTCAACTCGTTGCTTTTGCTCTCTCTTATCTGAGATTAGGAACTGACCCTCGTCAAATTCACCACTACTAAACGGCTGATCAGCTATAGGCACCTCATGCTGAGTAATAGCCTCGATGAGCTCATGCATTCCTTTGCCCGTTCGGGCCATGATTGGCACAATCTGAACACCCCCTAACAACTCACTGAGTTTTGGCAAATCGATCAATAACCCACGCTTGTCGGCTATGTCAGTCATATTGAGCGCCATGGTCAATGGCACTCCCATATCAAGTACCTGCGTAAATAATAGTAGGCTCCTCTCAAGGTTGGAAGCATCCAAAACCACGACTATCCTATCCGGATAATCAGCATGGGATGAATCACTGAGTATATCGAAAACAACCTGCTCATCCTGAGTTTTCGGATAGAGACTATAGATCCCGGGCAAGTCAATAATTTCGTGTGAATCGGATGTGCCTCTAAGGCGTCCAGACTTTTTGTCTACAGTTACTCCAGGAAAATTACCAATCTTCTGATTGAGTCCAGTCAGCTGATTGAATACGGAAGTTTTACCTGAGTTGGGATTGCCAACTAATGCGATTTTCATATTACTCCACCTCTACTAATAAAGCCTCTTCTCTTCTCAGCGAAAGGGTATAACCATCTAAGTCGATCGCAATAGGTCCTCCAAATGGTGCTTTGAATACCACCTGAACTACCTTGCCAGGGTACATGCCCATGTCCATAAGTTTAGAAGCCAGACCAACAGGAGACAGTCCTTTGATGGTCATTTTTTGATTGAGCTGGAGATCGTCTAGGGTCAACATATCGCGATGCAAAATAACTGGTCATAGATGGATTTCACAATAGCCATGACTAGTGAAAAGATTTAGCATCCAATTTAAGCCTTAGCCAGGCCGCTCTCCATCGCGTATACGATCAACTCCGCTGGTGATTTCAGATTGAGCTTTTTGAGAATGTTTTTTCTATGAGAATTGATGGTATGGATGCTCAGGTGTAGCGCTTCCGCAATATCGGCTGTGCGATACCCTTTAGTAATCAACTGAAGGACTTCAAATTCTCTACTAGATAGATCGGTAGGTTCGCAGCGCGTTTCGGGCGGTCTACTTTCGTCCTCTATGAGTAGGTCCAAAATGCTGTTACAGAAAAAGCGATTGTTGCGCGCTACAGAGTCGATGGCATTGAGGATTTCCATCTGGCTGCACTTCTTGGTGACCACACCTTTGATTCCCATCTCAAGCAACGACTTGATAGCAGACTTGCTATCTTCATTGGTGATGATCAATACGTTGGTGGCCTGAGATTGTACTACTTGCTTCAGGATAGATAGCAAGACCGGATCTTGACTTTTATAATCCATGACCAAGACATCAGGATGTAATTCCAAGATTTTGCTCAGCAAATACTCTGGCTCATCCACTGCTCCCAGCAATTCCAAATCATCTTTCTCATCAATGAGATGCATCAAGCCAGCCTTAGTCAAGAACTGGAAATCCGAAATTAATACAGTCGTCTTTTTCATTTATTTAGAATAATTCTAAACTACGCAAACCTACTACAGAATCATCAAACCGACAATCTAACTATATGGTTTAGAATTAAGGTATCTATTCTTTTATCAAGTAATTTTGCAGCCAATAATCACACTTATTACAATCGAATACGATGGACCACAGAATAGAACATGATACGATGGGGGAAGTGAAAGTCCCTGCAGAAAAATATTGGGGAGCACAAACACAGCGTTCCAAAGAAAATTTCAAGATTGGTGGCACCAACATGCACATGCCAATGGAAATCATTCAGGCATTTGCTATTCTCAAAAAATCAGCTGCTCAAGCTAATAGTGAGCTAGGTGTACTTAGTCCAGAAAAATCTGATTTGATAGGCAAAGTGTGTGACGAAATCCTTGAAGGCAAACTGGATGATCAGTTTCCATTGGTCATCTGGCAAACAGGTTCAGGGACACAGTCTAATATGAACTGCAATGAAGTGGTGGCCAATAGAGCCCACGTGCTAAATGGTGGTTCTTTGTCTGACGATAAGAAGATTATTCATCCAAATGACGATGTGAATAAGAGTCAGTCATCCAATGACACCTTCCCTACGGCTATGCATATAGCTTCGTACAAAATTTTGATAGAGAACACCATCCCGAAAGTCACCAAACTAAGAGATACGCTCAAAGCCAAGTCGGATGCTTTTCAACATGTGGTGAAAATTGGGCGTACCCATTTTATGGATGCTACACCGCTCAGTTTGGGTCAGGAGTTTTCCGGATATGTCTCTCAGCTAGATCATGGACTCAAAGCGCTCAACAATACCCTTGAGCACCTCAGCGAATTGGCTCTTGGAGGTACAGCAGTAGGTACAGGACTCAACACTCCAGCTGGTTACGATGTATTGGTAGCCAAGAAGATTGCTGAAAATGCTCAGCTTCCTTTTATTACCGCCGAAAACAAATTTGAAGCTTTGGCTGCTCATGACGCCATGGTAGAAACGCATGGAGCACTCAAGCAATTGGCCGTAAGCCTGATGAAAATAGGAAACGATATTCGTATGCTGTGCTCAGGACCAAGAAGCGGGATCGGTGAAATCATCATTCCTGAAAACGAACCGGGATCATCCATCATGCCTGGTAAGGTGAACCCAACGCAATGTGAAGCACTTACTATGGTATGTGCCCAAGTGATAGGAAACGATGTAGCGGTATCTGCAGGTGGTATGTATGGTCACTTTGAGTTGAATGTCTTCAAACCTATGATGGTCTACAACTTGCTTACTTCTGCCAGACTGATAGGAGATGCTTGCGAATCTTTCAATGATAACTGTGCGATCGGAATAGAGCCTAATTATCCCGTGATCAAAGAAAAATTGGAGAATTCACTGATGCTCGTCACGGCACTCAACACACACATTGGGTACGAAAAAGCAGCCAAAATCGCCAAAAAGGCACATAAAGAAGGATCGACATTGCGTCAAGCTGCCATAGAATTAGGATATTTGACCAGCGAACAATTCGATGAATGGGTCAAGCCTGAAGACATGATTGGAAGTTTGAAATAGTAATTATTTTGCATTTTCAATACTTATTTTAGTACTTTAGTACCTGTTACGTAAATAATTCTGAATCAACAGTTTAAAACATGAAAAGGATCATCACATTATCACTCTTAGTTTTCTTTGTAGCCGTAGGTTTCAATGCCTCAGCTCAAATGTCCAAAGCCGAGAAAAAAGAGTGGAAAAAAAGAATAAAAGCGCTTGAACCTGAGCAATTCAAAATCATCGTAGAAGAAAACAAATCTCTTAAGAGCCAGACAGCAAGTTTGAAAAACGAACTAGCTGGAGTAGACGATAAAATTGCTGACAAGGATGAGCAAATAGCATCATACAAGACTCAAGTGTCTAGCCTACGTGATCAATTGGCTGAAGCTGCATCTAAGCCTGCTGCAAAGCCTGTGGAAACTGGAGCGATCGACGAAAGCACAGGAGTGGTATTCAAAGTGCAGATAGGTGCATACAGCAAGAAAGACCTTCAGAAATACAAGAAGGCTAAAAACTTTGCTCAAGAATCTGACAATGGTGTAAACAAGTTTACTATCGGCGCATTCAGAGATTATTGGGAAGCTGATACATTGAAAAAATACTTGAGAGAAATGGGCGTGAAGGATGCATTCATCGTTTCTTATAAAGATGGAAGCAGAGTAGATATCAAAGAAGTACTCGAAGGAGTATCTAAATAAGCTCAAATAACATATCAATAAAAACCCTTCGATGATTCGAGGGTTTTTTTGTTTGTGGTAGTTTTGCCAGCCAATTGTTCAAGATGATTCATTATAAGACAAAAGAAGAGATCGAACTAATCAGACACAGTGCTCTGATAGTATCGCAGACGCTAGGATTGATGGCAGAGCACATCAAGCCTGGAGTTACACCCCTTGAGTTAGATAAGATCGCGGAAGAATTTATTCGAGATCAGGGAGCTGAACCAGGCTTCCTTGGCCTTTACGACTATCCCAACACCATTATCACATCGGTCAATGAACAAGTAGTACATGGCTTGCCAACTAAGCGACCTTTGGAAGAAGGAGACGTAGTAGGGCTGGATTGTGGTGCTCTCAAAAATGGTTTCTATGGTGACCATGCGTACACTTTCGCAGTTGGTGAGATCACGGATGAAGTGAAACAACTGCTCCGTGTAACTAAAAAAAGTCTTGAACTGGGTATAGAACAAACTGTGGCTGGCAACAGAATGGGAGATATAGGCCATGCCATTCAAACTTATACCGAGGGTTTTGGGTATGGCGTGGTAAGAGAGCTTGTAGGACATGGATTGGGCAAGAAAATGCACGAATCTCCAGAGGTGCCCAACTACGGGAAGCGGGGCAGGGGTTCTAAAATAAAGGAAGGTCTTGTATTGGCAATAGAGCCAATGATCAATATGGGTACTCGCAGAGTTATTCAACTCAATGACGGCTGGACGATAGTGACGGCTGACAGAATGCCCTCCGCACATTTCGAACACAATGTAGCCGTAGTGGATGGTAAACCTGAGGTGCTATCCACTTTCAAATACATTGAAGAGGCATTGACCAAATCCGGTGGATTTATCAGTTAATTATCCGATTTTCTTGTGAAAGTCTAAGTTAGCAAAGCACTTATTCAAAAGCGCTTTTGATAACTTCGCGATACTGTGCCCACCAAAAATCATAAGTTCTCCGTAATACTCATGCGTTTCTTAGTCTGGAGACTAAGACACATCAGCGATAACAACTTCTTGCTCATCGTGGCAAGCATTATTGGGCTTACTTCAGGTCTAGCAGCGGTCACCCTCAAAAGTACCGTTCACTACGTCCAACATCTCCTTCAGCAAAACATTGACTTCACCAAGATCAACTATCTGTACTTGATCTATCCTGCGGTTGGAATCCTACTTACAGTATTGATAAGAAAGTACTTGGTCAAGGATACTCCTGGACATGGGATCACCAGAATTCTAAGAGCGATATCCAAAAACTCAAGTAGAATCAGGAAACGCTATATGATGTCCAATATGCTTAAGAGTGCCATTACGGTGGGCTTTGGTGGATCAGTGGGACTGGAAGCACCCATAGTCGTTACTGGATCAGCTATCGGTTCCAATATTGGAAAATTCGTTCACCTGGATTATAAAAAAAGAACCTTATTAATAGGGTGTGGAGCTGCAGGCGCCATTGCCGCAATCTTTAATTCACCCATTGCAGGAGTCATTTTCGCTATTGAAGTAATTCTCACAGAGGTTAAAATCAGTAAATTCATTCCTATTCTTATAGCTTCAGTAAGTGGCCAATTGGTTTCAATCATTCTTCTAGGGGATGATATCCTATTCACCTTCAAGTTGGTAGACTCATTTACTGCCTCAGATACACCTTTCTATATATTGCTAGGGATAGCATGCGGGTTTGTCTCTCTTTATTTTATGCGTATCACCTTTTATGTTGAGAGCAGTCTTGAGGCCGTCAAGAACATCTATACCCGAGCATTGATGGGAGGATTAGGGCTAGCCCTCATCATATTTGTACTGCCTCCCATATATGGTGAAGGCTACAACTCCATTATTGCCCTCTTGAAGGGAAATCAAGACAATTTCTTTAGTGGCAATTTTCTTTATGAAATGGGCGATCAGCAGATCATTGCTATGATCATTTTAGTGTTGATAATTATCGCCAAGCCTTTTGCAACGGCCTTCACCCTAGGTTCGGGTGGTAGCGGAGGGGTATTTGCTCCTTCACTCTTTATGGGTGGTGTTACTGGTTTTCTTTTTGCAAGAATCGTTCAGTTCATCTCTCCATCTACCGATATCAGCGCGAGCAACTTCACACTTGTGGGGATGTGCGGGGTGATGAGTGGGGTACTTCATGCACCACTTACGGGCATCTTCCTTATTGCCGAGATCACTAGCGGCTATATGCTTTTCGTTCCGTTGATGATCGTGTCTGCCATCAGCTTTACGACCATCTCCTATTTTGAGAAACACAGCATCTACACCAAGAACCTCATAGAAAAGGGAGATCTGATTCAGCATGACAGTGACTTGATAGTTCTCAGCCTTATCGACTTACACAAAATCATAGAAAAAGACTTGCTTATCATTCATCCAGATGCCAAGCTCAAAGAGCTTGTGGAGCTGGTCAAGAAAAGCAAGAGGAATATATTCCCTGTAGTGAATGAACACAATGAATTGAAGGGTATTGTCACCCTGGATCATATTAGAGAGATCATGTTCGATCCAGATAAACAGTACGAAATAGTGGTCAAAACCATTATGCAAGCCCCTCCTGCCTTTGTGAGCCCGACAGAAAAAATGCAATCCGTGATGAATAAGTTCGAAAGAACACAAGCATGGAATCTCCCGGTAATCAATGATGGAAAATACTTGGGGTTTATTTCCAAATCGCGGATTTTCAATGCTTATAGAAAGAAATTAATTCGTCAAACCAAGGAGTAAAAACATTAAACTTCTGAAAATCAGTCCTTTACAAAACCAAGCGCTTTTTAGGCTTAAATTTTTACGCCTCCAGACTTATCCACACAATTTTAATTTAATGTTGCTGTCATAATTATCTATATATCAGGTGTTTATGTTGGTTTTTAATAGCCGTGTGGATAAAGTGCATAAAATGTTAATAATTAATTTATAAAGGATTTTGAAGTCTAATTCCTTTGTTTAAGGAGGATGGCAATAGGAATTGGACTAAATGATGGGTTTGACATAATTAGGTTTCTTGCTTTTATTTGTACCTTCTAAGACAAGATTATTAGAAAAAGTGAATTGGAGGATTGTCAGATAACTCAGAGGAGATTGTTTCTCTTAGAATAATTATATTTTGTGAATTTTCTAAAACTTATCAGAATTTAATACGTAGAGGGTATGAGTATGAAAGTATTTATTATTTCGCTTGCGCTTTTTATAGGACATGGGGCTATGTCACAAAGCGTGACTCCCATAGGATTAAAGGAATTGGAAAACGAAATGTCCCAAACGAGCGATGAACTCAGAGTTTACAATTTTTGGGCGTCTTGGTGTGGGCCATGTATTCAAGAGATGCCGCATTTTGATGAACTATCCAAGGATACGAATGTGACGCTTGTCAGTCTAGATTTTGAGGAGGACCTCCAAAAAGCCGCTAACATTCTCAACAAAAAGAAAATAAGTTTGTCTTCCTATCTTTTGACAGAGCAGGATATGGACAAGTATATAGCTGTTCTGGGCGAGAGCTGGTCAGGAGCCATCCCCGCTACAGTGATTATATCGGCAAGTGGTCAAAGGTTTTTCTACGAAGGAAGTTTTGACAAGGAAGAATTATTTGATTTAGTATCAAGCATGAAATAAAAATTATAACAATGAAAAAATCTTTATTAATTGTTGCAGGAGTATTGGTTACAGTGACCGTATTGGCCATCAGTGCGATGGATACCATGGAAGAAGCGGGTTACGAAGTAGGTGACTATGTAGAAGACTTTAACCTTCCCAATGTGGATGGAAAATATGTCTCATTATCTGGTGATGCCTCTGCCAAAGGGTATATAGTTGTATTTACTTGCAATACCTGCCCATATGCCAAGCTTTATGAAGATCGAATCATTGCTCTAGATAAGAAGTATAGGTCTAAAGGGTATCCGGTAGTGGCCATCAACCCGAACGATATCAATAAGCAGCCAGATGACTCTATGGAGAAAATGAAGATGCGCTCACAGGATAAAAAATACACCTTCCCGTATTTGCGTGATGATTCTCAGGATGTAGCCAGAAAATTTGGTGCAACTAAAACGCCACATGTCTATGTCTTGAATAAAGAATCTGGGAAATTCAAAGTAGAATTTATTGGTGCGATAGATGATAGCCCTCGCGAAGCAGCAGACGTAAGCGAACGCTACGTAGAAGATGCAATAGATGCGTTGATGTCAGGGAAAAAGCCTACCGTAACTTCGAAAAGAGCGATCGGATGCACTATCAAGTGGAAAGACGTTTAATTACAGTTTTCCTTAGACTTTCTCAAAATTATCAAAAGCCTCCTAAGAGGCTTTTTTTGTGAAGATTCTCTTATAGATTGGCCGGCGATATAGAAACTGCAAATACAAAACAGGATACATCAATAAGTCAGTCAGTATGGTGCCTGTAGCATAGCTAATATCATCAATGATATCACTAGAAATCTCGAAGGTTTCTTGAACCTCATGATGATGTGTCCACCTCGATAAGAAAAAAGGCAGCTTCACCCCTTCATCTACGAACACCCATTTCGTGTCTCCTGAAAGATGATGAGTGATCTCACTGGTCCATTCTTGACGAAAAAGCAGAAAATTTAACTCCAATGAGACTTTATCTCCCGTTTCACATCCATCAAACTGTAGCAACCTCACGGAAGGAAAAGGTGGGTTCAATGCCAAAAAAAGCTCCTTTGTAAACCCCTCTTTCACGGATTTCAAAGGAGCTTTTACTGACGTTCGAATTTTCAATCGCATGGTTCAAGAACCATACAGAATGAAATAAGTTTTGATTATTTGGCTTTAGTCCAAGATCCAAGGATCAATCCTCCTACAGACCATCCGATAATTTGAAATCCACCTTCCAACCAAGCAAGCATATAAGGCTCTTTTGAGAACATGCCCCCTGTCATTCCTGGTAGGTGAAAAAATACAAACCCCACTAAAAAGCCGATTGCAAGACCCTTGATCCCGCTTTTGACATTCATCTGGACAAACAGCCACGCGAGAAGATAGATAGGCGCGGCACTAGAGATAACATTTGAAATCCAAATGCCTGCTCCTGGAGGGCTCGCTTCAATCTCCTCTAAGGTGAGGCCAACCATTTCCATCCATGGTTCTCCCATGATAGGGCCATACCATAGGAACCCGAGCACAAACATCCAGATCACAGACACCAGTACCGCAAGGTGATTAATTCTTAATTCGTTCATAGTTTTAGGTTTTAGTGATTAATAAAAATACTGATCTTTTTCGAATCACCTTAAAAACTACCTAAACACTAAATCCCCTTAGCCTTCTCCCAGTAATGATCCATTTCCTCTAAAGTCATTTCACCCATTACTTTTCCATCCTTTTTAGATGCTGATTCTAGATAATTGAACCGTTTGATGAATTTTTTATTCGTCCGCTCGAGTGCCTCATCCGGATTGATATCTATAAACCTAGAATAGTTAATCAATGAAAAGAGTAAATCTCCGAACTCAGCCGTTGCCTTTTCTTTGTCAATTGGCTCGCTGCTATCCACATTAAATTCGGCCTTAAACTCTCCCATCTCCTCTTCTACTTTTTCCCAGACCTGCTTTTTGTCTTCCCAATCAAACCCTGCGCCTTTGGCTTTTTCCTGAATTCGCATGGCTTTTACCATGGCTGGCAATGAAGCTGGCACTCCACCTAGTACGGATGAGTTTCCCTTTTCTTTCAATTTGATTTTTTCCCAGTTTTCTTTGACTTCCTCCTCGCCTGTGACCTCAGTGTCACCATAGATATGTGGATGCCGCCTGATCAACTTATCACAAACTCCATTGAGCACATCCGAAACATCAAATGCCCCCTGCTCGTCACCAATTCTTGAGTAAAACACCAAATGCAGCATCAAATCGCCTAATTCCTTCTTGACTTCCTCTAGATCATTCTCCAAAATAGCATCACCCAACTCATAAGTTTCCTCTATGGTCAAATGCCTGAGGCTCTCCATGGTTTGCTTCATGTCCCACGGGCAATTCTCCCTTAGCTCATCCATTATCGTGAGCAATCGGTCAAAGGCTTGCAACTTTTCTGATCTCTTTTGGTCTGCTTTTGCTATCGGTTTATTCATTGGGAAATCATTCTTAATCAATTTGTGTTACTGGAATAGATTGCCCACAAATATTCTTTAATTTTGCATCAAATCTTAAGTACATGCTACAAGTATTACTCGGAATTGGATTTATAGCGCTGTTTTTCATTTTGATGTCTGTAAGACTGATATTCAAAAAAAATGGTGAATTCAAAGGAACCTGTGCCTCTCAGAGCCCTTTCTTGAATAAGGAAGGAGCTACATGCGGCTACTGTGGTAAGACCATGACAGCCGGAGAAGAATGCGGCAACTCAGATTCTGAAGTGAACAAAGTACTAGCAAAATTCAATTAAGAATCTCTTAGACTTTCAATCGAACAATCTGTCGATTTAACCTAATCAAAATAAAACGTGTCATTAATTAAATCAATATCAGGCCTACGAGGTACTGTAGGTGGTAAAGTGGGTGAAACTTTGACTCCTATAGATGTCGCCAAATTCTCTGCTGGATTTGGAATGTGGATCAAGGAGCGTCACGAAAAACCAAAAGTTGTCATAGGTAGAGATGCCAGACTTTCTGGTCCATTATTTCGTGCGATTGTGGAAAACACACTTAGGGCTCAAGGTATAGATGTTGTGGATTTGGGATTGTCTACTACACCCACTGTGGAGATGGCGGTGGTCAACGAAAAAGCACATGGAGGGATTATACTAACAGCCAGTCACAATCCATCAGGCTGGAATGCCCTAAAACTACTCAATGAAAAAGGTGAATTCATCTCTGAAGCAGATGGAAAAAAAGTCCTTGAATGGGCTGAATCGAGCGATATAGCCTTTGTAGACCCAAAGAAATTTGGTTCATTGAAAGAAGATGATAATTACATAGATTGGCATATTGACCAAATCTTGAAGTTGGATTTGGTAGATGAGAAATCCATTCGTAAGAGAGGTTTCAAAGTGGTACTGGATGCAGTCAATAGCACTGGAGGAATCGCTGTACCGCGCCTATTAGAAAAATTAGGTGTAGAGGTAGAAGAACTGAATTGTGAGCCAAACGGATTGTTTCAACACAATCCTGAACCTATCCCTGAGAATATTACTCAGATCTGCGGCATATTGGAAAACGGAGGTTATGATCTTGGTTTTGTAGTGGACCCGGACGTTGATCGACTAGTGATGGTATGCGAAGATGGCACGCCGTTCGGAGAAGAATATACTTTGGTATCAGTAGCAGATTATGTGCTAAGTAAAACTCCTGGCAACACGGTCTCAAACTTATCTTCTACCCGAGCGCTTCGAGACGTAACAGAAAAACATGGCCAGACTTACAATGCGTCAGCTGTAGGAGAAGTGAATGTAGTGACTGCCATGAAAGCCAACAATGCGATCATTGGTGGAGAAGGAAATGGAGGAGTAATTCTTCCAGAGCTGCACTATGGACGAGATGCGCTTGTGGGTATTGCCCTTTTTCTATCACATTTGGCCAATTTTGGTAAGAGCGTTTCTATGCTCAAAGCCACCTATCCAAGCTATCATATTTCTAAAAACAAAATCGAGTTGAGCCCGAACCTTGATCTGGATGATGTTTTGCAAAAACTCCAAGAGAAGTATGCTAAAAACCCATCAACTACGATTGACGGTTTGAAGATAGAGTTTGATAATGAGTGGGTACACTTGAGAAAATCCAATACTGAGCCTATTATCAGAATCTACGCTGAGTCTGACAGCCTTTCTACCGCTGATCATTTAGCTAAAAAACTGATGATGGATATCAAAGAATTGATAGCGGACTAATCGAAATCAAACTCATCTGAATTCGCTAGTGCAACTAATTTTCTGATTTGATTCTCTGTATTTCGCATAAGAGACAAAGGAGGTAAGTTATCAATGTCAAAATAATCAGCTTTCATGGCCTCATGACCCGGTCGGAGGGTATAATCTGATGTCTCACAGAGGAAATTCAACTTGTAGACATAGTTGATATCAGCAGGGTGATCATGCTTGGCTTTGTCCCACACGGATAGTAGTCGAGATACTTTCACTTTAAGTCCTGATTCTTCTCGCACCTCTTTCACGATGTTTTCCGACGGGGAATAACCAATGTCGCACCAGCCCCCAGGCATGGCCCATTTCTGATCCGTACGTTCCTGTATCAAAAGAATTTTTCCCTCCTTCAAGACCAATCCTCTCACATCCACTTTGGGCGTGGGATAAGTATCAAGGTTTGCAAATTGCCTTTTTACATCTTTTAAGGGCATGGTTACTAACCTGGTCAACATATCATTTGAAGAATCTCGGAGCTCCTCGTATCGTTCAATGTCGTAGGGATCTTTCGCATAGGAAAGTCCCGTTTTGGCCAATGCCTGCGTACGCTTGACAAATTCTATTATTTCTTTCTCCATAACCTTCTCTTCTTACGATCTCTCGCATTCATAATATGCTTAATTTTGTTGAAAATTCAAGTAAACAATTCCTCCATGGAAAAAGTATATTTTGACAATGCAGCCACCACCCCCCTCGATGAGGCTGTATTCGAAGAAATGAAGCCTTATATGCTTCAATACTTCGGCAATCCATCATCCATACATTGGCATGGGAGACAAGTGCGATCTGCCATAGAAAAAGCGCGTAAGAAAGTCGCTGACATATTGAACACTTCACCTTCAGAGATCTTTTTTACCTCTGGTGGCACTGAGGCTGATAATACAGCCATAAGATGCACGGTCTCTGAATATGGTATTAAAAACATTATCACAACAGCACTGGAACATCATGCTGTGTTGCATACGGTTGAGTCCTTAGCCAAAAAGGGAACGGTCAACATGCATCTGCTAGATGTGGATGAACTGGGTCAAATAGACCTTAACCAAATTGATTCATTGCTCAAGCAAAATCCCAATGCTTTGGTCTCACTTATGCATGCCAACAATGAAATAGGCACGATCTATGATATCCATGCTATAGGAGAATTATGCGCTGAACATGGTGCTTTTTTTCACACTGATACTGTGCAAACCATGGCGCATTTCCGTCATGACCTTCAAGAGCTCAAGGCCAATTTTGTGGTCGGATCAGCACATAAGTTTCATGGGCCTAAGGGCGTAGGTTTCCTATATGTCAATCATGAGAAAAAGATCCATCCATTCATACATGGTGGAGCGCAAGAACGCAATATGCGTGGTGGTACAGAGAATGTTTATGGGATCATAGGCTTGGCCAAGGCTTTGGAGATGGCATATTCAGGAATGGATGATCACAGAAAACAAATCGAATCTGTGAAAGGCTACATGATCGAGCAACTGACTCAGCACATAGACGGTGTGGCTTTCAATGGCACTTCTGGTGATCTGGAAAATAGTCTTTATACGGTATTGAACGTCTGCCTCCCTCCAAATGAAGACAATGACATGTTGCTATTCAATCTTGACATCAATGGCATCTCGGCATCAGGCGGAAGTGCCTGTAGCAGTGGGTCCAACATAGGTTCTCATGTGCTCACGGCCATTGGTGCAGATCCTGATAGGGGAGCTATTCGTTTCTCATTTAGTAGGTTCAGCACAAAACAGGAAGTGGATTACGTCGTTGGTAAACTCAAAGACGTACTCTCATAAGTGAACAAATACCTACTCATTTACATCCTTGCTGCATTCCATTCTTGTTTCCTCACAGGGCAAGAAAAAAAACATCATGTGAATGAGATAGCGGCTTTCGCCAATCAGGTTTATCAAGCAAGTGATGTCATTACGGCCATCGCTGTAAAAAGTCAGGTTGATTTAGGTACGAAAATCGAAATTTTAGTGGATGGTCACTCGCTCTCCATTCCTCTTGATCCTGATGGCTTGGAGTACACTTATTTTATTTCTCTTCCTGAACCTCTTCACAAACCAACAATTAGTCACCCATTTGATGCGAGCGTTTTTCTAATCAATAGTGAAGAAGCTCCTAATATCAATTCATTGGCATATCGCCAAACCAATGATTGTGAGTTTCCGATAAACCCGATACCTCAATCAGTTTGGAGAAATGGCCTGAACCCTCCGAGTTATTCCAGATCATTTACAGACGTAAATCACGTCATTATTCACCATGCTGCGGGCTCCAATACCAACACGAATTTTACGCAAGTAGTCAGAGACATTTATGTCTATCACACAGAAGTGAATGGTTGGTCTGACATAGGATACAATTACTTAATAGCGCAAAATGGCGACCTCTATGCTGGGCGTGACCCTGACGGTGGACAACAAGACAATGTAATGGGTGCGCACTTCTGTGGAAGAAATGCCACCACTATGGGCATCTGTCTTTTGGGCAACTATGAAACTGCCAATCCGAGTAATTCGATGTGGACTACTCTGGAGCAAGTGGTTGCTTTTAAGGTTAATAGGGAAGCACTCAATCCGCTTGCTTCTGACAGTCATCCCCTAGGCAATATTGGACATATCGCAGGCCATAGGGATGGGTGCAGCACGCTATGTCCTGGAGAAAATGTGTACAAAAAACTGACCCAATTGAGACAAACTATCAATGATAATCTTGCCTCCTGCGAAGCACAACTTTCTTTTCAATCTAGCAATCCAACGATTAATTCTGGTGAGTCCATCGTTTTTACGAATACCAGTTCGGGCTATGACCAATACAGTTGGTATTTCGAAGGAGGTACGCCAGAATTCGCCGAATGGCAAACAAAAGGAAGTGTCACCTATCAAAATCCCGGGATCTACGATGTGGCAATCATTGGCACCATAGAAGGAATCGCTGATACTGCCTATTATGAGAGTACCATTCTGGTCAAAGGTGATCTGAAAGCCTATCCAAATCCAATAGCTGCCAACCAAGTACTCACACTTTCTGAGGACACACCTATTGTTAAACTAGAAATTTTGGATACTAAAGGTGCCGTATGTTTTGCTCAAGAACTCAACGGTGAAACGCAGATCACCATACCAAGTCTACGCAGTGGGTACTACGTAATGAGAATTCTTGCCAACGGATATTGGGCCTCAGAGCCGCTCATTATTGAGTAGTAAAACCCAAATTATTTATATATTTACTCACAACTCTTCTGATAGATTGAGTACGCCATCTGATCTAAATACATCCTTTTGAAAAACACACGAGAGCATCTCCTAAAACCACTCAAACAATACTTTGGCTATGATACCTTTAGACCCCAACAACAGGAGATTATTGAGACTGTACTAAGCGGTCAAGATTGTCTGGTCATCATGCCAACAGGAGGTGGTAAATCCATTTGCTTTCAGCTGCCATCTCTACTTTCTGACGGACTGACGTTGGTTATATCTCCTTTGATAGCCCTGATGAAAGATCAGGTGGATGGTCTCAATGCCAATGGAATTCCATCAGCTTATTTGAATAGTAGTCAGGAAGACCAAACTCAAACGGAGATCATTAATAGGATAGCCAAGAAAGAACTCAAACTCCTATATGTCGCTCCAGAGAGCCTTTCGAATTTCGCTCATTTACTTACTGCCGATACCATCGGTTGTATCGCTATAGACGAGGCACATTGTATATCCTCTTGGGGACATGACTTTAGGCCTTCGTATCAGCAGCTAGGCTTTCTCAAACAGAAATTGCCTGATGTGCCAATCATAGCATTGACAGCCACGGCAGACAAAGCAACGCGCCAAGACATAGTGGATCAATTGAGAATTCCACAAGCCAAGCAGTTTCTAAGCTCTTTTGATCGGCCTAATATCTCTCTTGAAGTCCGCCCCGCGGAAGATCGCGTGAAGCAGATACTCGCATTCATCAAAAAGCGGCCCAATGAGTCCGGCATAGTCTACTGCCTTAGTAGAAAATCAACAGAGGAGCTTGCACGAAAGCTTGCTGATAAAGGACAAAAGGTCAAGGCATATCATGCTGGATTAGACCATGAAGAACGATCAAAAATTCAAGAGGATTTCATTTATGACAAGCTTGAGATTGTATGTGCAACGGTGGCTTTCGGGATGGGAATAGATAAGTCAAACGTACGGTGGGTGATTCATTACAATCTGCCCAAAAACCTGGAAGGTTACTATCAGGAAATTGGTCGGGCTGGGCGTGATGGACTGCCTTCTCACGCGCTGCTATTTCACACATTTGCAGATGTAGTACAGCTCAAGCGCTTTATGGAAGATGCACCCAACGCAGCGATGCAGCTGGCGAAACTTGATCGGATGAAGCAATTTGCTGATGCCACTTCATGTAGAAGAAGGATACTATTGAGCTACTTTGGCGAATTAAAATCAGAGGATTGTGGTGACTGTGATGTCTGTAAAAACCCTCCCACGTTCTTTGATGGCACCATTATGTCACAGAAAATTCTGTCAACTATTGCGCGGTTGAACCAACAGGAACCAATGGGTGTGGTGATAGATGTGATGCGAGGGTCTAGAAATGCCCAGGTATTAGATAAAAGCTATGATAAGATCAAAACCTATGGCATTACTTCCAATGTTCCGTTTAGAGATATGCAACATTACGTTGTGCAACTCATCAATCTTGGCCTGATTGAAATTGCTTTTCATCAAGGTAGCATGCTGAAGCTCACAGAACTAGCCAAAAAGGTGCTTTTTGAGAGTCAAAAGGTCGAACTAACCAAACCTTTGGTCAAAGAGGATTCCGCCCCTAAAGCAAAAAGCCAATCAACTTCGAGTGACTATAAAACTGGAGAGTTGTTTGAGGAGTTACGGAAACTTCGTACTCAAATTGCTAAGGAAGAAGGGATACCTCCCTATCTGGTTTTCAGCGACAAGACCCTTCGTGACATGGAAAATTCATTACCAATGAACCATGAAGATTTCCTGCGTGTAAATGGTGTAGGTGAGCGTAAGCTTGAAGTCTATGGAGATCGATTTATTGATCTCATTGTGGGGTTCGGGGGGAAGAAGTAGTATTAGAATTAGGCTTTTCCTAGTTACTTAAAAAGAATTATAGAGGAAAATTAACAAACCCTACCCCTTCACAATCTCAGCCAGAGCCTCTATCCACATGGGATCGTTATTCAAGCTTTCTACAAGATCCCATTGTTCTCCGCCCGCTTCTTCAAATTTCTCCTTGTATTCTTCTCCTACCTCTATGGTGGTTTCGAGACAATCGGACACAAAAGCCGGTGAAAAGGCCAATACCTTTTTCTTTCCGGATTTTGCCAACTCCTCTAGTACCTCCTCTGTATACGGCTTGATCCAAGGATCTTTTCCAAGTCTGGATTGAAAACAAACTGTGTACTGATCTTCGCTCAAACCAAGCTTTTTTGCGACCAGTCTTGTGGTGTGAAAGCATTGAGCACGGTAACAGAATTGATTCTTCTCATGAAACGTGTCACAGCAGCTTCCCAATTGGCATTGCTCTCCCACGGAGCCTTTTTTGATCTGTCGCTCAGGCAAGCCATGATAGCTGAAGAGATAATGATCGTATGCATGGTTTTCCATCCACTTCTTTCCATTCTTGGCTATTACATCAAGGAAACGATCATTCTCCAAAAACTGAGAGGTAAATTTCAACTCAGGGATAATCTGCCAATCCTTAGTAATCTCCATTACACGATCTATCACTGATCCTGTAGTGGCAGATGCGTATTGTGGGAACAGAGGAATCACATGTATGCTACTCACGTTAACTTCCTTCATCTTATTGAGCTCCGACTCGAGAGAGGGGCTCTGGTATCGCATGGCATATTTTACCAGATAATTATCACCCAAAATCTGCTGCAAGGGTTGCACCAAATCTTCCGTATAGTATTTGAGGGGAGAACCTCGCTCAGTAAAGAGCTTGCGATACTCCGCTGCTGACTTAGGTGCTCTGAAGGGACCTATGATCAGATTGACCAGAAGCCATCGTGGAATTGCAGGAATATCTATCACACGCTTATCCATCAAAAATTCCTTCAAATACTTCCTTACATCTGGGACAGATGTAGAATCAGGCGTTCCCAAATTCACCAACAGTATCCCTTTCAATCCTTCTCCCATAGCTTGATTATTGTAAAATATTGGTTTCCCAAATGATCATGGCGTATACCACAAATCTCAAAATACGCGTAGTGGCTAAATACAAAAAGCTACGATATGGATACTTGACGGTACCCATCAGCATACATATCCCTGCAAACGGCAGTGGGGTCAAAGCCGCCACAACAACCAAAAAACCTCCAAAGCGATTCAAGTGTTTTTCAAACTTGGCCAAATAATTTTTTTGTAGTGTCCGGTAAAGCTGCGTGGTGCTGAAATGCGAACCAATGTAATACCCAATGACCCCAGCCACATAAGATAGCCCAGCCAAAAGCGAGACATTGAGGATATACTGTAAGATCAGTTCATTGCGAAGTGCCCAAATCATGAAAAGCTCAGGTGGAATTATCCCAAATACAGTCTCTGATAGAAAGAAGATTGAGAATATCACCATGGGACGATCATACAACGATCCCAACATGCTCTCCATGGTAAAATTATAGTTGGCCTTGAGATAGAAATAGCCACCCACGATCACACCTAGCCAGATAAGCCCACGAACCAAATTCTTCAAGAAAAAACGAGTGCGTTCCATTGCTTCTCGTTGTTGATCTGGTTTCATAGATTCATTTTTTGGGGTTACTCATCTGCAATCAACGTCTGGTTGCAATTGATGTTTGTTAATTAGTCTGGAGATTCTAATCCTTTTCTACGCTTGCCTTCTTTTTATCCTTAGAAGCACTAGCCGGCTGAGCATAGTTGACCTCCCAATATGGATCCGATAGTTCAGTGTATTTTCCATGGAACTGTGTAAGCATAATCTTCACTGCATAGTTTAACCTATTCACCGCATCTTTGAAATAATCCTCCCGATTCTGTGGATGAAAAATGAAGAATTTGATAATCGGAAATGCCGTAGTTCTAAACTCCCCTAACACCTTTTTCACCGAAGATGTTTCTTCCTCCAATGAGCTAATCGCAGCAGCGCAAGCTTCGATCAGGCCGTTTAGCAAAGCAGTATATAATTTCTCAGACGTTACGTCCCTTTCAGCATACTCTGCTACCATTTCTTCGCAATGAGCCTTCAAGATTCTTAGACCTGGTAAACTCTTGCTTGCCTCAGTGAAAATATCTGGCTGCCAAAGGATCTCTCGAAAAGTAAATACTGAAGGCAGTAACTCCGTGTCAAACTGACCGTCATTTTTCAAATCAACTAACACCTCTTGAGAGATATCTTCTACCAGCACTTTGCCAGCAATAAGCCGATATGACCAACCTTGCTCATCAGAATTGATGAGTTCAGAAAAATTCCATATTTCACTAAGTGCTATTTTCATTCTTCGTCTTTGGTCAATCCCCTAGACTATAATGTCTGAACCGCCTAAGATCGCAATGATAACGACTATTTTAATTTCATAACATTTTCATAACCACAATCAACACAACCTTTTGTCGAAAAAATAGTATGCTTGCATAACAAATTGTGAATCGATGAACCGTAAAGCAATACCTATATTCTATGAGGGAAACAAAATTTTAAGAATTTCAGACTTGCCATCAAGTCAATTTGTTTTGTTTTCCGGATGGTTAACTCCTTCCCATTTCCTTACCCTTGGCGAAACTACAGATTATGACTGTGTGAGCTACGACGATTACGAACACTGGTATCAGTATCACTACATTACCGAAAAGGAAGCGGATAATATCCTCTAATTACTGTCATATTGGGCATATTTATCTAATTTCCCACTATGGAAAAGCGATGGGTATTTAATGAGAGTTTTGATGAAAACACCGTCCAAAATCTCAGCTCATCTCTAAATATTCAATCCAAACTTGCTTGTCTACTAGCCCAAAGACAGGTCAATACTTTTGAGGAAGCTAAAACGTTTTTTCGCCCTTCTCTGAGCGACCTGCATGATCCCTTTCTCATGAAGGACATGGACAAGGCTGTCAATCGGCTTTGTGATGCCATCTTCTCCAATCAAAAAATCCTGATTTACGGTGACTATGATGTAGATGGGACCACATCTGTGTCGCTGATGTATGGATTTCTAAAAGCATTTTCTGATCAGCTCGAGTATTACATTCCCGATAGGTATACGGAAGGATACGGTATTTCTCAGAAAGGAATCGAATATGCTAACGACAATGGGTTTTCATTGATTATCAGCTTGGATTGTGGCATAAGAGCCGTTGGCATGGCCGATCTTGCCCGTAACTATGGGATCGATCTAATCATCTGTGACCATCACTTACCCGGTGATCAACTCCCAGATGCACTGGCGATCTTAGATCCCAAGCAAGCAGATGATCATTACCCTTTCAAAGAACTCTCAGGGTGTGGTGTTGGGTTCAAACTTCTGCAAGGATTTTGTATCCAAAATTCAATCCCAATGGAGCAATTGCTCGAGCATCTCGATTTAGTTGTGGTGAGCATAGCCTCCGATATAGTACCAATCGTTGGAGAAAATCGAGTGTTGGCATATTATGGGTTGAAAAAGCTTAACAGCTCACCATGTGCCGGGCTCAAGGCACTCATAGATGTAAGCGGTCTTAAGAACGAACTGGATATTACCAGCATAGTGTTTTACCTCGGGCCTAGAATCAACGCCACGGGGAGATTGACCCATGCTCATGATTCTGTGAAGTTATTGACGGCAACAGACGCTACTGAGACTGAAGCATTCGCCTCTGTGCTTCATGATCAAAATGCCCAAAGGAAAGATTTTGATAAGTCCATCACGGAAGAAGCTATTACCATGATCGAATCAGATGACAAGCTTATCAAGGCTCGATCCACAGTGTTGTACAAAGAAGACTGGCACAAAGGTGTCATCGGAATTGTGGCTTCCAGATGTATTGAGAGGTATTATCGCCCTACTATCATCCTTACTGAATCTAAGGGGAAGGCAACAGGTAGCGCAAGATCCATTGAGGGGTTTGATATTCATGAAGGAATAGCTGCCTGCTCAGAGTTGCTTGATCAATTTGGTGGGCACAAGCATGCTGCTGGGCTGACCATGCCAGTAGAAAATGTAACCGCTTTCGCCGAAAAATTTGACGAGTATGTTACGAATCATCTTAAGTCAGATCTGCTCCAACCTATACTGGAAGTAGATCTAGAAGTTCCTCTAGATTTCATCAATTACAAGACATACAACATCATTAAGCAGATGTCGCCATTCGGTCCTCAAAACCAAAAGCCTGTATTCGTCTCCAGAGGGGTCTCTCTAAAATATCCGCCCAAACGAATAAAAACTGAACACCTCAAGCTTAGCATCGTTCAGGTAGGAAACAGCATGGTCTATGAAGCCATTGGTTTTGGTTTAGCCGAACATTTGGAAGCTATCACTTCAGCATCCTCATTTGACGTGGCATATCAAATAGAGGAAAATCAATATCGTGGCAATAAAAGCCTACAGATAAACATTAAGGATGTGAAATTTGAATGATATCTTGCGGGGACTATAGATATGGAATTACGAGCCGAACATTTAATTAAAAAGTACAATAAGCGCAAAGTCGTCAATGACATCTCCGTGTCAGTTAATCAAGGGGAAATAGTTGGACTACTTGGCCCAAATGGTGCAGGTAAAACGACCACTTTTTACATGGTTGTTGGGTTAATCAAACCTAATGAAGGGCATATCTTTTTGGATGATGAAGACATCACGGACTTGGCCATGTATCGCAGAGCTAAAAAAGGGATTGGCTATCTGGCTCAGGAAGCATCTGTCTTTAGAAAGCTATCTGTGGAAGACAACATCTTGGCCGTGTTGGAAATGACTAAGCTTTCCAAAGCCGAGCAAAGGGACAAAATGGAATCCCTACTGGATGAATTTAGCCTTACACACGTAAGAAAAAACCTGGGTATGGTACTGTCAGGTGGTGAGAGAAGAAGAACTGAAATAGCCCGTGCGCTGGCAGTGGATCCAAAATTTGTATTGCTGGATGAGCCATTTGCAGGAGTTGACCCGATTGCTGTAGAAGAGATCCAGACCATAGTAGCTCAGCTGAAAGACAAGAACATTGGCATCTTGATCACCGATCACAATGTGGACGAAACTTTGTCTATTACAGATAGAGCCTACCTCATGTTCGAAGGAAACCTCCTCAAGGCAGGCACACCAGAGGAACTAGCGGCTGACGAACAAGTAAGGCGCGTTTATTTGGGTAAAAACTTCGAGCTTAAGCGTAAAAAAGAAGATTAAGTGGAGCTGTTTAACTCCATATTGACCTGGGTCATGAAGAAACGAATTCATGACATTGAACTCTTCATGAAGTACCCTCATGAGGTTCAGGAGGAGTTATTAATTAGTTTGCTAGACAGGGCGGCCAATACCGCCTACGGAAAGCAATACGATTTTTCCAGCATTCTAAACAGTAGAGAATTCCAGGAGCGCGTACCCATAGTAACCTATGAGGAGCTGTTTCCATACATTGATAGGCTGATGCAGGGAGAGCAAAATCTTCTGTGGCCTACTGAGGTCAGGTGGTTTGCAAAGTCATCAGGCACCACCAACGCGCGCAGCAAATTCATCCCCGTCTCTAATGAGGCGCTAGAAGATTGTCATTACAAGGGAGGCAAAGACATGCTCTCCATTTACATGAATAATTACCCGGAAACTAAAATGTTCGCCGGTAAAAATCTCGTCATTGGCGGAAGTCAGCAGGTAAACCAATTTGACAAAAATGGTAAATCTTATTATGGTGATGTATCTGCTGTCCTGCTGAAAAATCTCCCATTCTGGGCACAGATGGTAAGGACTCCTTCCATGGACATAGCCCTCATGGATGAGTGGGAAGAGAAAATCGAAAAAATGGCACAATACACTGCCAATGAAAACGTCACTTCCATTTCTGGTGTACCTACCTGGACCATTGTTCTGTTGGAGCGAATTCTCGAAATAAAAGGAGCCAAATCTATACCTGAAGTTTGGCCAAATTTGGAGGTGTTTATTCACGGGGCTGTGGCATTTACTCCGTACGAAAAGCTATTCCAAAGTTTAATTCCTTCACCTAACATGCATTATATGGAGACATACAATGCGTCAGAAGGTTTCTTCGGCATCCAAGATCAAACAGACTCTAAGGACATGCTCCTTATGCTGGATTATGGAATTTATTATGAATTTATTCCGGCGGAGGAATGGGATAGTGAAAATCCAAAAACACTCCAATTGGATCAGGTGGAGCTTGGAAAGAACTACGCGATCGTCATCACTACCAATGCCGGTCTGTGGCGATATAAAATTGGAGATACCATTCGGTTTACTTCTCTAGATCCACATAGAATTAGAATCAGTGGCAGAACCAAACACTATATCAATGCATTTGGCGAGGAATTAATAATAGAAAATGCAGAGGAAGCCATAGCCTATGCATGCGAAAAGACCGATGCTGAAATAGAAAACTTCACTGCCGGGCCCAAATACTTGGAGTCCGGTAAACAAGGGAGTCACGAGTGGGTGATAGAATTCAACAAGGCTCCGGATAACATTCATAGATTTGGTCAGGTATTGGATGAAAGAATCCGAGAAATCAATTCTGACTATGATGCCAAACGCCATAGAGATATAGCCTTAGTTGCCCCAGACATACATACTGCAAAGCCCGGAACGTTCTACAATTGGATGAAAAAACGAGGCAAGCTAGGCGGGCAACACAAAGTGCCCAGACTGTCCAATAACCGTGAGTACATCGAGGATTTGTTGGAGATGATGGGTTCTAGTGCCTAGTCTACTCCCCTACATGGGTCACGTAATTCTCCCATTTCTCAAGTACACTTTCAAAATCTTCTGGCAAATCTGAATCAAATTGTACAGTTTCTTTAGTGACCGGGTGGATGAAACCAAGTGTCTTGGCATGTAAGGCTTGTCTAGGCATAGCTTTGAAGCAATTGTTGACGAACTGCTTATACTTCGTAAAAACTGTTCCTTTTAAAACTTGATCCCCACCATAGGTTGCATCATTGAAGAGTGGGTGACCAATGTATTTCATATGAGCTCGTATCTGATGGGTTCTACCAGTCTCTAAGTTGCATTTGACCAAAGTTACATATCTCAACCGTTTCAACACCTTGAAGTGGGTAACCGCGCGCTTCCCAAAATCTCCTTCGGGGAATGCTGCCGTGATTCGCCTGTCTTTCAGGCTTCTTCCCACATTTACATTGATCGTACCCTCATCCTCTTCCACATCACCCCACACGAGTGCGTAGTAGGTTCGCTCAATGCTGTGATCAAAAAATTGCTTAGCCAGTCCGCTCATTGCTTGCTCAGACTTAGCAATGACCAACAAGCCAGAGGTGTCTTTATCTATACGATGTACCAATCCCGGTCGACCTTCATTGCCCTCCATTTCTGGCAAGTTCTTGAAATGATAGGCTAGGCCATTTACCAAAGTCCCTGACCAATTTTGATAAGCGGGGTGGACTACCATTCCCGCTTCTTTATTCACTATAAGTAAGTCTTTATCTTCAAAAACAATATTAAGGGGAATATCCTCTGGCACGACCTCCTCATCTCTCGGCGGCTCTGTGAGATAGATATGAATGGAATCTCCAGGACGAACTTTATAGTTGGGTTTGACCAGCTGATCATTGACCTTCACAAACCCATCTTTAATCCCGACCTGAACCTTATTACGGGTTGCATTCGGAATCCGATCCATCAAAAACTTATCTATCCTAAGCAAAGTCTGCTTAGGATCCACCACTATATGAAAATGCTCAAATAATTCTTCTTCTAATGGCTCTTCCTGTTCCTCACTCATGAAGCAAATTTATCTAACTTCGGTCTATGGAGCGCATTCCTTCTCCCTTAGAAAAAATATCCGACCCTTTGTTCGAAGAGAAAGACATTGAGGTATGGATCAAAAGGGATGATCTCATTCATCCAAGAATCATGGGCAACAAATGGAGGAAACTGAAATACAACATTCTCCATATACAAACTCAAGACCTAGCCGGTATTGTGACCTTGGGTGGAGCTTACTCCAATCATATAGCGGCAACAGCCGCCGCATGTGCAGATAATAACATCCCATGTGTGGGAATTATCAGGGGCGAAGAGCTCAAGTTAGATAGCAATGATACGCTGCTTACTGCTCATGAGCATGGAATGGCGTTGAGATTTGTGACACGAGCTCGATATAGAGACCTTACTTCAAACCCATCAATTCTTGCTTCGGAGTTTCCAGATTTTCACATCGTACCAGAGGGAGGTACGAACGAGTTAGCCATTAAAGGTTGCGAAGAAATCATTCAGGAATTAGACATGTCATTCGATCACATCATTACCTCGGTAGGTACCGGGGGCACCATGGCAGGGATCATCAAGGCACTCAAAGGAAAGTCAAATATCATTGGTGTTCTTGCCCTGAAAGGTGAAGGTTTTCAAAAATCATTCAGGGATTTACTTGATCAATATCACATAGGTTTCTTAAATTATACCCTTATGCATGATTGCCATTTAGGGGGTTACGCGAAAGTGCCTGATTTCCTGATCGATTTTATCAATGAGACCAAGACTGCTCAAAACATTCTTTTTGACCCAATTTATACTGCCAAGATGTACTATGCCGTTTATAGACTGATTCGAGAAAACTACTTTTCGAAAGGTACACGAATCCTTCTTGTCCATACGGGTGGCCTTCAGGGAATCAGAGGTATCAATCAAAAATCTGCAAAAAAGATATTGCTTTAGACTAAATTACCCCTGTGAAAAAGTTATCGACCGCTCTTATAATGCTCTTTTGCCTGAGTTGCAACGTCAATGAACTTGACTTTGACAATTTGGAAGGCCCTACCCTTAGCGGGAAAGTTGCGCTCCCATTGGGCACAATTTCCTACACCATGCGTGATCTCATAGAAGAAGTGGAGGATGGTGAGTTACGGCTTGAAGAGGATTCTACATCTCTTATTATTCTATCTTATTTTGATAGTGCAGAATACTCTGCTGGTGATGATGTATTATACATCGATGATATTGTCAACGGGGCAGCCATTTCCATTCCAAGTTTTCCTGCGCTTCCTTTCGACACTACTTATGTAATTGACACCACATTTGTTTTCACTTACCCTGCAAGCGAAAGTGAAGCTTTGGATTCTGTCTTTTATGATGGAGGCAGTCTTACTTTTAGTCTAAGTTCCAATCTCCCGTATGATGTTGATTACTCCTTTACGCTAGCGCAAACTACTCGTATTTCTAATGGAGAAGCCGTATCATTTGCTGGTTCGTTGGTAGGAAATAGTAGTGTCAATAGCTCGGAGGAATTATCAGGATTGCGTACAGAATTGACATCTCAAGATGGCAATAATATTTTTATCATGTCTGTAACTATCGATATCGACTTGGCAACAGGCCAAGCCACAACCGGAAATAATACCTTGGATATCGAGCTTGGTTTTATTGATCAAGACTTTGAAACACTTTATGGGAAATTCGGACAGGACACCATCCAAATAGGTGAAGAGTCTCTTGAAATTTCCTTTTTTGATGACCTTGGAGATTTTGGTTTATCCCTCGGGTCTCCATCCCTAAATTTTCACTTTGAGAGTTCACTGGGTCTTCCAATTGGTTTGCTACTAAATGGGATGTATGCCGTGAAAAATGACGGTGACAATGCTGATACTACATATCTGGCTGGTGCTGTGACTGCCTCACCACAAGTTATCGAAGGAGCATTAGAGCCTGGTGCCGAACAAACTTCCACTATCTCGATTAACACCGACAACTCTACACTGAGAGATTTCTTAGGTATTGCACCAAATGCCATTGGTTTTAGCCTTTCGGCAATGGCCAACCCGATAGACCCGACATTGAGCAATTTTCTTCCAGACTCTGCTGGCATACGGACTGCCATTGAAGTTTCTATTCCTCTTGAAGTATCTCTCGACAACCTATCAAGGGAAATAGATTTTGAACTCGGAGATGGTCTCGAATTTGATGAAGCCGAGACGCTTACCATGCGAATTGTAACTCAGAATGGACTTCCGTTTAACGCTCGATTGGAGATAGATGTCAAAAATGAGACTGACTCTGTCATCCATACCGTTCCTCAAGTACTGGTGCTGGAAACACCACTACTTAATACGTTGGGTATAGTGACCTCACCAAAAAAGGCGGTTTCAGATATCATCATGGATGAGGCTGGAGTCACCGCGCTGAGAGAAGGTGACAAACTTGTCTTAAGGATAATCCTCAATACACCTAGCACTGGAGGTTCGAGAGAGTTTTTTGTCAAGGTGCTTGCTGACTATGAGATTTCTGCATCGGTATCTGTCTTAGGTAAATTAAAAGCTGACTTATGATGAGAAAACAACTTGCTCTTGCGTTTTTGATTGTCACTTTAAGTTTCACCACCCGAGCTCAGCACAGTTTGGCTTTTTATCACCTAGGTGATGCTACTTTTCAGAATAGTTTTTATAATCCAGCTTCATTGCCAGAAGGTAAGGTGTTTATTGGGTTACCCGTTCTATCTGGTATTCATTTGAATTTTAACAATAAGTTCAGCTATTCAGATTTCATAGGAAAGTCTGAATCAGGAGGAAGCAAAATTGATCTGGATAAATTGCTAGACAGCTTCCAAAAAAACAACATGACAAGCACTACGATGACTTTCAGCTTGTTTCATTTTGCAGTATCTACTAACACCGGTAAGAATTTCTCCATATTCGCTAACGAGCGAATAGAGATGGATTTATTATACCCAAAATCCCTTATGCAGTTTGCCATCAAAGGGAACGGTGACAACCTTGGCGAAACAGTGAAAATTGGTAAGACCAGAATGTCAGCCACGCACTTTCGAGAAATAGGATTGGGCTATTCCATGACGGTGGGAAAAGATCTAAGTATTGGTGTAAGGGCAAAGTATCTCCAAGGATTTCTGAACCTTAGCACGCCAGGCAATTTTACGGCAGATTTGACCACAGATGCTGAGGACTATTCCTTACATCTAGACCTTCACAATGCGACATTACGCACGAGCGGAATGGGTGTGTATCAAGGAGAAAGTGGAAATATTGCTACTCATATGATTATGAATAATAACAGAGGTGGAGCGATAGATTTAGGATTTAATTATAACCTTGATAGATTTAATACCATCTCAGCTTCATTGGTTGATATTGGCTTTATCTCTTGGAAAGAAGACATTAAAAACCACACTTATAGTGATACGACCATGGTCTATTCTGGTATTGATCTCAGTGAGCCTGATGACTTGGAGCAGCAGATTGAAGACAGTTTGATCAACAAATTTAAAGATCGCAGGACGGAGACCTACGAGACATTTACCACCATCACTAGCCCAAAAGCTTACTTGAGCTGGACATTTCACACACCATTTGGTGGAGACGTGATTGGGACAAGTGGTACACGATATACCCAAGGCCAGCTGAAATGGATGTTTGGAGCCGGATATCGCCAGAGACTCGGAAATTTCTTGGTGGGAAGTGTGAATGTCACCAAGCTCCCGCAACAATTTCTCAACCTTGGCGGTGCATTATCCATCAAAGGCGGTCCTGCACAGATGTATCTGGCTGTTGATCATATCATGAACTTTGACGTGACCAAGTTTCAAGCTTTCGATTTCAGATTTGGTATCAACTTTATCATTGGCCAACGAGACCCGGAAATCTTGGCTAAAAAAGACAATGGCCCGAAAAGCAAACGAACCAAAACAGCCACAGGGAGTTTCTTAGGAAATAAGGTGGATGTGAAAGGGCAGGAAGGAATCTACACCATCATTGACAAGCAAGGCCGTAGACTAAAGTCAGACTATGACGTGCGTGTGAAGCCGAATAAAGGCGATAAGAAAAAAGTCAAAATTCAGACAGTGGAGGATCCTATTCCGAAGGAAAGCAATAGAAGACAAAAGAAGAAGCCAAGAAAGGACTTCTAATTCCCAGATCTGAAAAGTTCTTCGAAAGCATCGGAGAGCTTCCCAAATGCTTTGATTTCTATATCAAATTTGGACACGTCGATTCCCTTGATGTTGTACTTGGAAAGATAGATTTGCTTAAAACCAAGTTTAGCAGCCTCTGCCAACCTGGTTTCTATGCGGTTCACCGCTCGTATCTCTCCTCCTAGACCTACCTCACCAGCAAAACAAACACTGCTCGGAATAGCAATGTCATCAAAGGATGAAAACACTGCGGCACATATGGCCAGGTCAAGGGCTGGATCATTCACTTTCAATCCTCCAGCCAGATTTAAAAATATGTCTTGTGTACTGAGTCTCACGCCCAGTCTTTTTTCCAATACAGCCAAAAGCATATTTAGCCGTTTGCCATCAAAACCCGTGGTGCTCCGCTGTGGAGTGCCATAAGTAGCCACACTTACGAGCGCTTGCACCTCTATGATCAAAGCTCTGTTGCCCTCCAAGGTAGCTCCAATCCCTACTCCACTCAGATAGCCATCACGGGGTGAAATCAATACCTCAGACGGATTAGTCACTTCTCTAAGACCTGTTTCGCGCATTTCATAGATGCCTATTTCGGAAGTAGATCCAAAGCGATTTTTACTTGTGCGCAAAATCCGATAAGAAAGATGCCGGTCCCCCTCAAACTGCAACACAGTATCCACCATATGCTCCAAGACTTTCGGTCCGGCAATGGCTCCATCTTTGTTGACATGGCCTATAAGAAACACAGGAACATTGGTCTGCTTGGCGTATTTCATCAGCTTGCCTGTGCATTCTCTCACCTGAGAAATAGACCCAACTGAAGCTTCTATTGCCTCCGTATGCAAAGTCTGTATCGAATCAATGATCAAAATCTCAGGTTTGAGTTGAGCGGCATGATTCATAATATTTGCCAGAGAAGTCTCAGCAAGTAGGTAACAGTTCTCAGCACGAATCCCGATCCTTTCTGCCCGCATTCTGATCTGATCTAGGCTTTCTTCACCAGATGCATACAACACTTTGGTTTCTTTCATCCGAATAGCCATCTGTAGCAGTAACGTGGATTTACCAATGCCCGGCTCTCCGCCAATAAGTATCAATGACCCAGGCACTATTCCCCCTCCCAAAGTTCGGTTGAGCTCTTCGGTGGTTGTCTTCAGTCTATGATGCTCATCGAAGACTACATCTTGTATTTTCTGTGGTTGATTGCGAACAGGTTCCTCTCCCTGCCATACTTCCTTATCGGTTGTCCCTGCTTTGGTGACTACTTCTTCTACATATGTATTCCATTCGTTGCAAGCGGGACACTTGCCTACCCATTTGGCGGAGTTAGCTCCACAGTTTTGGCAATAAAAAGTTGTTCTGGATTTAGCCATTTATAAATATTCGCAAAGGCAATTTATAGATAGAAATTATGATTTGAGTCAATCAATATTAGAAGATGAAATCTCTGAAATTTTCATTATGAATAGTCACTACATTCGTCTCATATGTAGCTTCAAATAATTTTGGAATTTTCGCTCTGGCGTTTGGGTTCCATTTGAATTCATAAGCGTTCAATCTAGTGGCTTCCGCTTCTACATAATCTACCTCCTGTTGCTGCTTTGTCCTCCAAAAATAGTGCTTAGCTAAACTCCCAGAATAAGTCAATTTTTTCCTTCGTTCTGAGATTAAGAAATTCTCCCATAGCATGCCTCTATCATTTCTTACTTCTAAAGGATCAAAATTTCCAATAATAGCATTTCGAACCCCATTATCAACAAAATATATTTTCTGATTGGTTCTTATTTCACTTCGCAGATTTCTACTAAAGCTGCTCAACCGAAAAATGACATAGGTTTGTTCCAAAATTGTTATGTAACTACTTATGGTATTTTTGTCGACTCCCACTGTTTGTGCCAGCTCATTATAGCTCACCTCACTACCAACCTGAAGCGCAAGTGCCATGAGCAATTTCTCTAGAACCTGGGGCTTTCTGATCCCAGAAAATGCCAAAATGTCTTTGAACAAGTAGCTATCCGAGAGGTTCTTCAAAACCTCCACTTCACTTCCCAAGTGATTAATTACATCAGGATACATTCCATAAATAAGTCTCTGCTCAAGCTGTTGTTCAGCCTTGAGATACCCAACGTGATCTTGAAATTCTTGCCAAGAAATAGGATATAGTTTGAATTCCCATTTTCTGCCAGTCAATGGCTCGTTTGTTTGATTACTCAACTCGAAAGCCGATGAGCCGCTCACGATCAATTGTACATTATCCAACTGATCCGTGATAAGCTTTAGCGTAATCCCGATATTCTCAATTCGCTGTGCCTCATCTACAAAAACTAAGGTGTGCCTTCCTATAATCCCCTTGATTTGTTCGGTATTTGGATTCGTCAATAGTTTTCTTGTTGTGGGATCATCGCCATTCAAAAAGAGAAATTCCTCCCCTTTTAGAATGCTATTAATAAGCGTGGTTTTTCCAACCTGACGTGGGCCAATCAGGAAGATGACTTTACCGCTTTTAAATTTAGCTAAAAGCTGATTTGAAATAGTTCTTTGAATCATTGGGGGCTCATTCTATTCACCAAAAGTAATGCTTTTTAGTGCTCTTATTCACCAAAAGTAATGCTTTTTAGTGATTACATTCACTTATAGTCACAATATCGAAAGAAACATTTCTATCTCCTTACCATTCTTTTTAGCTCATCAACAAATTAGTTAAAAGAAAAACATAATTTGTGTCTACCCATTTTACGGCATAAATGCCCATTTGTGGGTAGATAGTGATACTTTTTATTAACCATTATTTACAATAATCCTAAGGCTCACTTCTCTACATAACCGCTCTGATACACTCTTGCATGCTTGGTCTAACAGTTATAAATTATTGACATACACCAGATAATTGGGTTTATCATTTTGACCCTTGGCTTAGCGAGCTACTCCTCCGCTCAAGATTCCTATCTAGGATTTAAACTGGGATACAATCAATCACAACTTAAGGTCACAGAAACAGGCAGCGTATCTCTCAAGGATCATCGAGGTATTAATGCTTCTTTTGTATTGAGCACTAAGAACAAGAATTTTGGGTTATCGCTCGAACCCGGCTATATTCTTAAGCGGTCTAGGGTTGATAATGATACCTTAGACTATTTCTTTCACAACATCAACTTGCCATTTACTTTTGATCTTTATCTCAATGAGAAAATCAAGCTAAACGCAGGTCCTGAATTAACCTATCTCGCAAAAGCAACCAACAATTTGAATGACACCACCAAACAAAATCTAGGTGATATCTACACTCGTAAATGGGACTTGGGTGGTGTGGTCAGCGCCAGCTATTCCGTATCCTATTTTATGGATCTAGGTATCCGCTACAGCCGGAGCTTTACCAAAATCAGCAAACAGGACTTGTTTATTGAACGCAGAGATATCTACAATCAATACCTCCAGTTTTACATTCTGCTTAAAATAGCTAATTAGCACAGCTGTACATAGCTCCCCAGCCAAGTCAAGTTGTCCTTATATGGCTTAATGGTGTTTTGAATGACCGGATCGTTGAAGTGACCTTCAAACTCTACGAAAAAGACATATTTAAAAGTTGTGCCCTGCTTTGCTGGTCTACTCTCGACTTTGCATAAGTTGATACCGGCATTTTGAAAATGCTGTAGAAATCTCACCAACGAACCTGGCTCATCAGGCAGATTAGCTATAACAGAAGTCTTATCCTGGCCGCTCACTTGATTGACAAAATTCTGACTGATGATCAAGAAGCGGGTCTGATTGTCCGCTGAATCCTGAATGTTGCTATAAAGAATGGGCAAATGATATTGTCTTGCGGCAATTGGCGCACAAATGGCAGCAGCTCCATCCTCTTCCTTAGCCAATTGACATGCTCTGCTCGTAGAACTCACAGGCACAAGTTTTACCTGATGCTTGAAATAATCATTGAGGAAGTTTTTGCATTGTCTAAAGGCAATGTCTCTGGAGTATACCGTATGGATCCCCTCTAAATTTTCTTCTTTAGAAGCAAAAGCAAAATGAATCGGCAGCACGATCTCAGCTGCAATGTGAAGCTTATGCTGCGCCAGTAAATCTATTGTTTCTTGGACAGTGCCTTCCTGATTGTTCTCAATAGGAACCACACCGAATCTAGCTCGAGAGGTCTTTACTGATTCAAAAACTGCCGTGATAGAGTCCAATGGAATATAGTCGCTCATGGCACCATATCTACTCTCGGCAGCTTGGTGCGTAAAGCTCCCTTCTGGCCCCAGATAAGATACCCTTTCCGGTAATTCGTAATTACGGCTCACCGCAAAGATCTCAAAGAAAATGGCCTCTATCGCTCCTCTTGTTAAGCTCCCGTTGCTATTCTGCTCCAGTCTATCAATGATAGCTTTTTCACGTTCTGGTCGGTAAATAGCAGATTTGTCTGTTCGCTTGAACTCACCCACCTGTTTTACCACATCCATCCTCTGATTCAGTAACTTGATCAACTCATCATCAAGCGAATCTATTTCTTTACGTAACTCGTCCAGCATTGTCATTAAGTGAAAAAATGATTGGCTAAAATAACCCAAGCCCTGCACAATTACGAGGAAAATTGTGATTGGTAAAGTGAGGGTCTTCTACTAATTTTGCCGCTTCATAATCCTTGGACTACAGAAGTCACCCTACCAAGCCAAAAAAAGAATAGAAAATGACTAGAGACGAGAAATTATTCGCACTGATTGATCAGGAAAAAAAGAGACAGATTGAAGGTATTGAGCTAATCGCTTCAGAAAACTTCGCTTCTCCTCAAGTAATGGAAGCTGCGGGTAGCGTGTTGACTAATAAGTACGCTGAAGGTCTCCCAGGTAAGCGATACTACGGCGGTTGTGAAGTAGTAGATCAAGTAGAGTCTCTTGCAATAGAGCGTGTCAAGGAACTTTTTGGCGCCAACTGGGCAAACGTACAGCCTCACTCCGGTGCTCAGGCCAATGCAGCCGTATTCCTAGCATGTCTAAATCCTGGTGATAGCATTTTGGGTTTTGACCTCTCGCATGGTGGCCACCTATCTCATGGTTCTCCTGTCAACATCTCTGGGAAATACTTTGACGCTCATTTTTATGGTGTGGAAGAAGACTCAGGGCTGATAGACATGGATAAAGTAGAGGCTAAGGCCAAAGAAGTGAAGCCAAAAATGATGATTTGCGGTGCTTCTGCTTATTCTAGAGATTGGGATTATGAAAGGTTTAGGAGCATAGCGGATGAAGTAGGGGCTGTCCTATTGGCGGATATTTCGCATCCTTCTGGGCTTATAGCGAGAGGATTGCTCAATGACCCATTGGACTTCTGTCATATAGTAACTACCACCACTCACAAAACCCTCCGTGGGCCAAGAGGTGGGCTCATAATGGTAAGAGAGGATATTGATAACCCGTTTGGCATCACTACAGCGAAGGGGACAATCAGAAAAATGAGTTCTATATTGGACTCTGGTGTATTCCCAGGAACACAAGGTGGCCCATTGGAGCACATCATTGCAGCGAAAGCTGTGGCCTTTGGCGAAGCTCTAAGTGATGAGTATATGGACTATATCATGCAGGTGAAGAAAAACGCTAAAGTAATGGCAGAAGCATTTGTAACAAAGGGGTACAACATCATCTCTGGGGGCACAGACAACCACATGATGCTACTTGATCTTAGATCGAAAAATTTGACTGGAAAAGATGCTGAAAATGCATTGGTGAGAGCAGATATTACCGTGAACAAAAACATGGTGCCGTTTGACGATAAATCACCTTTCATCACATCAGGGATGCGTGTAGGAACTGCTGCCATTACCACTAGGGGAATGAAAGAAGCTGACATGACCAAAATCGTGGATTTGATAGATCAGGTGATTACCAACTTCACGGATGATGAGGCAATAGCCAATGTCAAAAAATCAGTGAATTCTTGGATGAACGATTTTCCTCTTTACTCTTAAAAAATGCCATTAGACCAAATTGGTGAGGAGAGCGAAGCAGAAATGACCTTTCTGGACCACCTGGAAGAACTCAGGTGGCATCTAATCAGATCTCTTATTGCCATTATGGTATTTGCAGTGGGGGCTTTTGCTGCGAAAACGCTGGTGTTTCATACCATCATATTGGGCCCCAGCCGAATAGATTTTTGGACATATGAAATGCTCTGTCAGCTCTCCGCGCTGCTAAGCACTCCTGCTTTGTGTATTGATGAATTACCCTTCATCATTCAGAGTAGGCAGATGACTGGGCAGTTTTCTATGCATGTTACTTCTTCCTTTGTCATAGGAATCATCTGTGCGTTTCCCTATGCCTTTTGGGAAATCTGGAGATTTATCAAACCCGGACTCTATCCTAGAGAACAACGCGCCGCAAGGGGTGCCACCTTCTATGTAAGTTTCTTGTTCATCGTAGGAGTACTATTCGGGTATTTCATTGTAACTCCTATCTCCATCAACTTCCTATCCAACTATCAGCTTGATCCCACGATCCTAAACGAATTTGATATCGTTTCCTACGTATCTACGGTGATCACCTTGATCTTGGCTTGCGGCATCTTATTTCAATTGCCCATTGTCGTGTACTTCTTGACTAAGGCAGGATTGGTAACACCTGAGCTCATGAAGAAGTATAGGAAACATGCCATAGTTGCCATATTGGTCTTAGGCGCTATGCTCACGCCTCCCGATCCTTTCAGTCAAATATTAATAGCCCTTCCTTTGTTCGGGCTATATCAAGTGAGCATTTTTATATCAAAAAGGGTCATATCAAAAGATATGCAATCATCTGAACTGACAACACCATGAGTAAGACCATAGCCATAGGCGGAGATCACGCCGGATATTATCACAAAGAAAAACTCGTAGTGGCACTACAAGAAGCCGGCTACCATGTCAAAGATTTTGGCCCTTTTTCTGCTGATTCTGCTGATTATCCAGACTTTGTTCACCCTGCCTGCAATGCCATAGAAGCAGGAGAGTGTGATTTTGGCGTGCTTGTCTGTGGAAGTGGGCAGGGCGTAGCGATGACTGCCAATAAGCATCAGGCTATAAGAGCGGCACTTTGTTGGGATACTGACTTGGCGGCAGTTACACGCCAGCACAATAACTCCAATGTCATCTGTATTGCGGCACGATGGACGGCCTACGAAATGGCCGAAAGTATTGTGAAGACCTTTCTAGAGACTGATTTCGAAGGAGGAAGACATCAAAAAAGAGTGGATAAAATCAGTTGTTGATTTTAATGTATTTGTCTTCAGAGATTTGACGGTATTGGTTTCCAATATCCGGAAATCTTCTGAACATCTTAGGCGCAATTTCTAGCTTATCGATGATCACATCTGCGTCTGAGCCAATTATGGCATCAGCCATTCTAGGAGACGCGTCATAGTAGTCCAAATCCTTAAGCTTAATGTGGGTGATGTAATCATCCAGGAATGGACCTGTAAACTGGACATTTTGATATTCATTAATAGGCAATCCTATCCCCATCACCTTAGCTTTATCGGGAACATCTATTCTCGGAGGCTTCACCAAAATTGCCGAATCAGGATTAAACTTGATCCAAATCATAGGGTAAGCCACCAAGCCAACAATGATCACAATTGGCATCAAGAACCTCCAAATTCGTTTCTTCAATTTCAGAAAGTACAAGACCATGAAAAAGGAAATGGTGGGTGCCAGATACACCATGTCTGAAGGCATCAAGTCTCTAGTCACAAATACGATCAGTACCCCTGCCACCAAGAAAAAAATCATGACTTGCTGTATTTTCTGCTGATAGTTCGTCACACGCTCCGTAAAAATCACCGTGAGAGCTATCAACCACGAAATCAGAAGCCCTGTGGAGATCTGCAAGTATTCGAAAAAGCTGACATAGTAAATTTTCGGCTTGGAGATACCGATAGTGAAAAAATCAAGAATGAATTCTTGACCCGCGCGCCTCCAGATAAAGTATCCTAATACGATCAAGAAAACGATCAAAACTCCGTAGATAAAAAGCCCTAAACGTCTGGCAATAGCGGAGGAGAAAAGCAGAAAACTCAATAGAAAAATGGGAAAGAACACGATGGCAGGTAAATAAAAACCCGCTGCGAGACCAACATATATTCCTGATGTGACGAAGAGCTTATCTGTCACATCATTGCCTATCCTCCTAAATATCTGACCCAAAGACGTAAGCACAAAAGTAAGACTCATCAGCTGTGGTGATAGCGCAAAAAAATCCATGACCGATGACATGCATATGGCATAGAATAAGGCCGGGTAATAGGTGTTTTCGTCAAAGGCCTTGACTTTGATCAAAATACGATTGAAAATGCCGGCTTGCGCCAAGACCAACAGCGTACTAAGTGCCAAATGCACCCACCTACTCCTTCCGAAAATGAGGTCTATTGTCTTATAAACTAGCGCAGAAAGTGGCCCTGTATGATCATAAAGCTCCTTATACATGGTAAACCCATCTCCCAGTCGCTCACCTATGAGAAGGTATTTTAGCTCGGGAACAGAGAGTGGCAGCCCGACAGTTATCCACACCACACGAATGATCACTAGTATTAGAAATACCAGGAGAATTCTATAAGGATCATTGATTCTGAAAAGCTGCAGCAAGGTGGTTTCTATTAGCCGATTAAGAACCTCGAAATTAACAAATAATATCGAGCCCAATGAGCTTAAGATTGCGTTAGAAACAGCCAAATGAACCAGATCACAAAAAAGAAGAAAGGAATCATCCGTTGCTCCGAATTATGGATATTTGCATCATGACTCAGAACAAAAGGCAACACAAATTTGGTAGACAGATCCAAAAGGATCTAAGCGAAATTTTTCAGAGGGATACGCGACATTATTTTGGTAATGGTCTGGTGACGATCACTGCTGTGGAGATGTCTCCTGATCTGGGCCTAGCCAAAACCTATCTGAGCGTATTCCCAATAAAGGAAACCGAAACTGTCTTCAAAAATCTTGAAGATAAAAAGAAGGAAGTTCGCCGACTTCTGGGAAACAAAATAGGGAAACAAGTGCGTATTGTCCCTGAGCTGGTCTTTTATCATGATGATACCGAGGAACGTGCCTCGCATATGGACAAATTAATTGGTGGATTGGACATTCCAGCAGAAGAACCTGAGGAAGATTGAACCTCTCTCTGTTCATAGCGCGTAGGTATTTTCTCTCCAAAAAGAAGAAGAGCTTTATCAATGTAATATCGATCATATCCATGCTAGTGGTGGCTATCGGTACCATGGCCTTGATTATCGTGCTTTCTGTTTTCAATGGTCTTGAGGGAATCCTTAGGTCTCTTTATGGCACTGTAGATGCCAACCTTGTGGTGATGCCCACAACGGGAAAATCATTTGAGTTTAGTGATGACTTACGAAATGACATAGTAGGTGTAGATGGAGTGGTTTCGCTTACAGAAGTCTTGGAAGACAATGCCCTTATCAAATACAATGGAGCGCAGAGAGTGGCTCGGGTAAGAGGAGTAAGTGAGCAATTTATCAGCGAAAAACGGCTGGAGAACTATCTCGTTTTTGGCGACTTGAAACTTAAGGACAATGACATCCCCTATGCCATTGTAGGAATGGGAGTACGACATGATTTGTCCATCAATCCTAGGAATGATTTCTATACCCTACAAATGTACTATCCTGATCAACTCAAACCTGGTCAACTCAATCCAGAACGCATGTACAGGATGAAAAACATCCTTCCTTCTGGAGTGTTTGCCATTGAGAAATCATATGATGAGAACCTCGTTTTTGTCCCGGTAGAGTTTGCAGAAACACTCTTTAACAAACCCAACAGACGAAGTTCGCTCGAAGTAGCACTGGAAGAAGGCACCAACCCTCGGACGGTCAAAAATGACTTAGCTGAGCAATTAGGTTCTTCATACAAAGTCATGTCAAATGACGAAATACATGGTGATCTGTACCGTGTTTTGTCTTATGAAAAGTTTTTTGTCTTCCTCACCTTTTCCATAATTATCGGGATCGCTGCTATCAACATTTTCTTCTCGCTCAATATGCTGGCTATCGATAAAAAGAAAGATGTGGCCATCCTTACCGCTCAAGGAGCAACTAAGTCTATCATCCGAAACATCTTTCTTTTAGAAGGATGTATTGTAGCATTTACGGGAGCATTTACGGGGCTTCTTCTTGGATTACTTATCAGTTTTCTCCAGCAAGAATTCGGATTTGTGACCATGGGCATGCAAACGGCCATCATGAATGCCTATCCTGTCAAGGTAGAATGGATGGATGTGTTTTACACAGTCTTAGCCATCATCTTCATCACGATTGTCACGGCTATTCAGCCAGCTATCAGTGCTTCTAAGAATATTGCATTGAAGGAGTTGCAGTAGAGTTTATTATTTACATCTCTCTGTCATTCCACAGATTTTGAGGACCGAAAATGCCGAGGAATCTCTATTGTAAACAGACACTTTGGTCTACCCGATGGATAAGTTGAATCCGGCAAAAAGACTAGTCACAATCATAACTATGACTCATCCTTGTAAAGTCAAATAGATTCACAAATCTATCGGAACAAAGCCTTTTTGTCTCTGCATTGTAACAGCTGTATAAAAAACAGGGCTGACCTTTTTCCTTATCCATTACCGTAATGAATGGAATCTCATCCTGCGTTACAAACATGCATGTAAACACTGAATCACAAGTGCCAATTGTGCCTTGCTCCATTACACTTATTACCTCATCTAAATCTTCATATGAAAATTTCTCCCACTCATTAACAAACGAAATATACCAATAGGACGAATCTGCTTCCATTAGATCTGTCACATAATCATCCCACAAGTAGCTATTTCTAGGAATACGTTGAGTTGGTTATTGGTACTTGTCATTAATCAAGATCATAAAGGAATCAGCCAGAGCAGCCTCAAACCAGTCAAATTTGACACCATATTCAACTTTGAAATACTCTCCATACTCATCCAACAATCTCTCTTCTGACAATATTTCAATGTGTTCCGTAAAGTAGGTCGGAGACATCTTATTCTGATGGATAAAAAACTCTTGCCAAAGTTCTATATATGGTTCAGGCTCTTGAATGTCCTTCTCTTTTTCACACGAGAAAAGTGAAAAGCCAAGTATGATTATTGAAAGTTTAGATATATCACTCAATGAAAAATGGATTAGTTATCCGGAATATAAATATACCGTTGTGTTTGTACAAATATGTTGATGTTTTTATCTGACATTGCTCAGAGTTCTCTTCGAATAACTCCAAGTAGGGACAAGATTCCCCGATAGCCATCGTACCTCAGGCTTCGTGGAATGACGCAGAAATAAGAATGGAAGTGACTTTCGTACCACAAGCTGGATCAATGTATGAAAGCAGCATTATTCCTGATAAAAATTCATACAATATCTACCTTCCATCATTTATTCGCATCTCTTCTCGTCTGGGAGGTGCCCTTTTAACCCATTTTTATTAGTTTCGGAGTTTGCCCAATTACTAAAGTGAATGAACGTAGCTCCTGACCAGCCTTTTCAGATTATTTACTCCTTATTCGAGCACGAATACCTCGGCTATTTATTCGAGTCCTTTGTGGTGCAGCTCAATGACAAGGGAAATTTGACCTATTCGCATCAAAACATTAGCTCTATTAATGCCAATGAATTTGACTCAGGCCTTGATGAGGCTGATTATGAACTGATCAAAATTATGGATCAGATGGAACAGAAGGCAGTTTGCGGTCATTTCCAAAAAAAGAAAATGAAGCCCGAAGAATTCTTCTTGAAAACTTATCACAAGGAAACAGGAGATAAGGTGCTTCAGGGAGAAATAGATCGCTATCTAGAGAATAGAAGATCGAAAGTGCTATCGCTCATCGAAGGTAAGCGGTTATTTGAGATGGGCAAAGATGGTGAGCCCACCTGGAAAGAAATCAAGATATCAGATACCAAGGCTTCCGTGCTCTTTCACTTTCGTAGAAACGAAGAAAACACCCACTACTTCCCGACCATCAAACTCAATGATGAGAAAGTACATATCTACCAAAATGGCAGCTATCTACTATGCAAGGAACCTGGATGGATGGTGGTAGAAGACCAACTATTTACTTTCAAAAAAGAAGTGAACGGTAGCAAGCTGAAGCCATTCTTCAACAAGAAATTTATCCTCATCCCCAAAAAAGTCGAAGAGACCTATTATAAGAAATTTGTAGCGCCTCTCATCGCATCATTTGATGTGTATGCCCAGGGATTTGAAATCAAATCCGAGTACCTCAACCCTACTCCGGTGCTTGCTTTTTCCGAATTGGCGGAAGCCCAGTCATTTACTGGATCTCTCTTCGACAAACCCCAGCAAAATGGAGAAGACGATGTATCCAAGATACTTTTTGAGCTAAGCTTCAGATATGGCACATACAACTACAAAGCTGACAAGCTCAATAAGGTAAGTGTCTCCGTAGAGAAGCAAGATGACGATTACATATTCCACAGGGTTACACGAGATTCCGGACAAGAGAAAGAGCTACTGGAGTTGCTGAGCGAGTCTGGCTTAACGCTGAAAAGTTCACGATCTACCTTGAACAAAACCACGGCCATGTCATGGCTCAATCGCAATCTTGACACGCTCAAAGAGCGAGGTTTTCAGATAGAACAAAAAGATGCTGGGACTAAGAAGTACTTCGTAGGAGAGACTAAGTTCGATCTTGAAATCACAGAAAACATTGACTGGTTTGATATCAAAGCAGTTATCAATTTTGGAGAATACGAGATTCCCTTTCCTGTAATCAGACAATACATTCTGGATAAGAAAACAGAATTCAAATTGCCCAATGGAGAGTATGCGGTAATTCCTGATACTTGGGTGACAGAATACAGCGACCTTTTTGCTTTCAGCGAGCAGGAAGAAACCACCAGGCTGAACAAGATGCATGTTTCGCTAGTCAAGGGTCTCAAGGATGGGAATCATGCTAGGGTAGCCATGACTCGCAAGCTTGAGAAGCTACTAGAGTTTGATGAAATAGAGGAGAACCCATTACCTACGGGTTTCAAAGGTACACTGAGACCTTACCAGCAGGCTGGCTACAATTGGCTCACCTTTCTCAACCAGTACGGTTTTGGAGGTTGTCTGGCAGATGATATGGGTCTAGGTAAAACCGTGCAAACTCTCGCCTTGCTTCAATCAGAAAAAGAGAAAGAAGATACCTCCACCAGTCTATTGGTGATGCCTACCTCGCTGATCTACAACTGGGAGATGGAAGCACGAAAGTTCGCGCCCAAACTCAAAATACTGACTTACACAGGGACGAATAGAGATAAGAACTCTGCTCGGTTTGCGAAATATGATATTGTGATTACCAGCTACGGAATCACTCGAATCGATACGGATTTGCTCAGTGAGTTCTATTTCAATTACATCATATTGGATGAATCTCAAGCCATCAAAAATCCTGATTCGATAGTCTCTCAGTCTGTGAGAAAACTGAAGTCAAGGAGAAAACTCATTTTATCTGGTACGCCTATCGAAAACAGCACGATGGACCTTTGGTCTCAAATGTCCTTTGCCAATCCAGGGCTTCTGGGAAGTGAGAAATTCTTTAAAAAGGAATATCAAATCCCTATAGAAAAGCGAAAAGATGAGCACAAAACCAGAAGACTGAATGCTTTAATCAAGCCTTTCATTCTCCGAAGAGAGAAAACTCAAGTAGCCAAGGACTTGCCCGAGAAGGTCGAGAACATCCACTACTGTGACCTCTCACCTACTCAGCGTGAATATTACGATAGGGAGAAGAGCGCCTTTAGGAACAAAATATTGGATCTGATTTCTAATGACGGCTTGAGAAAGTCACAGATGATATTGCTCCAGGGCCTTACCCGCCTGCGTCAGATAGCCAATCATCCCTTGATGGTAGATGAAGCATACGAGGGGGATTCAGGGAAATTTGAAGACATCAGACACATGGTGACCAAAGGACTAGGAAAGGATCATAAAATATTGATTTTCAGTCAATTTGTGAAGCACCTCAAAATAGTAGAGCAGTTTTTGATGGAAGAAAAGACGCCCTATGCGTACCTAGATGGGTCTGTGAAAGATCGAAAAGCAGAGGTAGAAAAGTTTCAGAACAATGAAGATGTGAGAGTCTTCCTTATCTCACTCAAAGCTGGAGGTTTGGGTCTGAACTTGACAGAGGCAGATTATGTCTTTTTGCTGGATCCATGGTGGAACCCTGCCATAGAGGCTCAGGCTGTAGACAGAGCACATCGAATTGGCCAGACCAATACGGTATTCACCTACAAATTCATCGCTAGAGATACGGTGGAAGAAAAAATTCTCAAGTTGCAAGAGTCCAAGTTGAAGCTCGCCAAAAACCTAATTACCATAGAAGAGAGCTTCGTCAAGAGCTTGAGCAAAGACGACATCACCAATCTATTTGAATAGCTTCTGTTAGTCTGATTTATTGGTTAATTTAACTCATACTCCTTCCCAACAATTGATAGGGAATTGAAGTTTATTGTTGTTTCCCTGTATATGTTTAAAAAACCATCTTCGTTTTTTGTAAGATTATTCTTGATTGCACATCTGTTTTGTGTGTTGAGTTTGGTTGATAGCAAAGCGCAAGAACAATTTGGATTTGTCTTGCCGGAGGGAAAAAAGAGGGTCGAAATTCCTTTTCAGCAATACAGCAATCTGATTGTCATTCCTGTTACGATCAATGGTTTCTTAACGCTAAAATTTATTTTAGATACTGGAGCTGAAACTTCGATATTGACGGAGAAATTGTTCGGTGATGTCCTGGAACTCAACTATGTACGCGAAATAGATCTACAGGCACCTGGAATAGAAGATTCTCTAAGAGCTTTTGTCGCTGCTGGGATCAACTTTAGTTTGCCTGGCGGAATTGAAGGTAAGAACCACAACCTTCTGGTGCTAAAAGACGACTATTTAGAACTTAACAAAAATCTCGGGGATGAGATTTATGGCATTATGGGCTATGATGTATTTAGCAGGTTTGTGGTCAGCATAGACTATGACGAGCAAATGCTAACCCTTCATGACCCGAATTATTTCAGACCGAGAAGATCTGAGACTCCACTCCCCATGCAAATCGTAGATACTAAACCGTATGTGAAAGTGAAGGTGGGCCAAAAAGACAAATTTGATTCTCTTAAGCTGATGGTAGACACGGGTGCCAGCCACGCCCTTCTGCTAGACCTCAATAAAAGCAACAAAATCCAGATGCCTCGCAAAACTGTGAGTACTCGCTTGGGGAAAGGTCTCGCTGGGGAGATTCCAGGACAAATGGGACGAGTGACATCTTGCGAAATGGGAGGGCTTAGATTTGAAAAGGTGCTGTCCTCTTTTCCGCTAGAGGGTGCCTACACTCAGGGTATCAAGAGGGGGTCACGTCATGGTACATTGGGTGCTGAAATCCTTACCCGAATGAAAGTAACTTTTGACTATCACAACGAACTCATGTATATAAGGAAAGGTGCCGACTTTAAAAAACCTTTTGAGTTCAACATGAGCGGAATCATTCTCAATGCTGAAGGCAAAAAACTTGATAGTCTAGTCATCAATCATGTCATCCCGAATAGCCCGGGATCTCACTCGGGACTAAGAGTCGGAGATGTTATTTTGAGGATCAACAACATGAATTTGTCCAACTCAACAATCACCGATCTCAATGCCGTATTGCGTAAAAAACCGGGACTAAAAATGGTGGTCATTATCTCTCGAGGCGAGCAAAAAATCAAAAAACGCTTCCGGCTCAAACGATTGATCTGATCTTGAGTTTTCTTTACAGTATAAGCCCTTTTTCATGCTTGACGTAATAATCATAGGTGGTGGCCTCTCTGGGCTGATCAGTAGCATTTTGCTCTCACGTGCAGGCATACGGGTGACCTTGCTGGAAGCTAAGTCTTACCCGTTTCATCGTGTATGTGGAGAATATATTTCCAATGAGGTCATTCCTTTCCTGGAAAACCATGCACTCTACCCTACAGAACTAGAGCCCTCCAGAATCAATAAGCTGCAGATTACATCCGTATCTGGCAATTCCTTCGAATCTGCATTAGACCTAGGTGGGTTTGGGATCAGTAGGTATGTGTATGATCAATGGCTAGCAGATCAAGCCAAGAATAGTGGGGTAGAAATATTAGAAAATACCAAAGCTAGCCATGTGGACTATTCGGAAGGGCGATTCAGTGTCAAAACCAACAAAGGTGACTTTGAAGCCAGGCTAGTCATTGCTGCTCATGGAAAGCGATCTAAAGTAGATAAGGAAATGGGCAGATCCTTTATGGATAAAAGATCGCCATATGTAGGAGTCAAATATCACCTCCGCACAGTCTTTCCTTCAGACCTTATTGCCCTGCACAATTTTGAAAATGGGTACTGTGGTATTAGTCAGATCGAACAGGAAAAATTCAACACTTGCTATCTAGTGCATCGGGATCAGGTCAGAAAATACGGGAGCATTGCAGCTATGGAGGAATCCGTTCTTTTCAAGAACCCACATCTAAAATCCCTTTTTGCCAATAGCGAATTCTTGTTTGAAAAACCCGAAGTAATCAATGAGATCACTTTCGTGAAAAAAGAACCTGTGCATGACCATGTTCTTCTCTGTGGAGATGCTGCTGGAATGATAACACCCCTTTGCGGTAATGGAATGGCTATGGCCATTCATTCCAGTAAATCCTTAGCAGAAATTATCATTAGTTACCAATCTGCGAAGGGATTTGAACTGGCAATGATAGAGGAAGAGTATGCTAAAAAATGGAACTCCCTCTTTGCCACTAGACTTTGGGCTGGGAGACAGATTCAGAACTTATTTGGAGGACGAGCGACATCTGAGATTGCAGTGGGTATAGGTAGGTATGTCAAACCCGTTAGAAATTTTTTGATCCGCCAGACCCATGGAGATCCTTTCAGCTAAGCCAAAGCCATATAAAGTAACCATTCAAACAACAACTTGACAGCAGGTTCAACTTCATGGTATGATCAAAATCTGCATTCGCTTGATCTTTTCGAGTCTTCCAATACCACACAAAAAAATAAACCAATACTGGCAGCAATGCTAACTGGAAAATCATCGCCTCTGCTGCAGTAAAATAGGTCAAATAATACCATACAAACATGGAAACCGATAGCCCAAAAAAGGCTGCCGTAAAATGAAATGTGCCGAGCACTCCTAGTAACAAGCTAATGGTACGGTCTCCGCGTCTTTTGTCTTCAGAGTGTTGGTAGACTTGTGTCATGGGATATGAACCAAACAAAAGCATGGTACTGAGAATTCCACCAAACTGGATTTTGGTATTGAGGACACTCGAAAACTCTCCTCCAGACACACCCAACACCACCATCAAAAAAGTAAAATATCCTTGGAATAACCCAGCTGCCAACCAGCCCAGGAAAGGCATTTTCTTTAGTCTGACAGACGGGTGACTATAAGCCTTGGAAACCAAACCATAGATGAACAGCATCAAGCTAAATTGCCATGAGATGTACAAGCCCAAACTCAAAGCAAGCCCATCAAATATTAATGAAACCACATGAAGCTCTTTGCTTACTGCTGGAGGATTTTTCAATCCGCCAATACTCTCTTCGTCTTTATCAAAATAGCTATTGTACCCGTTGCTAGCTGGGTAAAGGAGCAGGTGCAGAATAACGAAGATGAGCCAAAATTCTATACTGATCGATGCATCGGCCATAGCCACTGCAAAGAAGAATACTGGCGCTAAGAAAAACGAAAAGGGAATTCTCAGGTGTAACCAAGTGGACTTTTTCATTGTTTTATCAACTTCTGCACTCAAAAGTTAGTTATCATTACTACCATAGATTTATGCCTGCATACATTTCATCCATAGGGACGGTTGTTCCGCCCACCAAAATCAATCAAGCTTCTACCGCGGAGTTTATGACGCGCCACCTTGGGCTAGATGAGGATAGTCAAAAACTGCTCGCTATAATCTACAGAGCTAGCGGAATTCAATATCGACATTCGGTGATTTCAGATTTTGCAAGATCAGTCAAGGACTTTTCATTTTTTCCGAAAAACAACTCCCTTGAGCCATTCCCAAAGGTAGGTGACCGGATGAGATTGTATGAACAAGAAGCCATAAAGTTGTCCATGTCAGCTGTGAAAGATTGTCTTCCTCCTGGTTTTGATGTCTCGACAATCACACATCTCATTACGGTAAGTTGTACAGGCATGTATGCTCCGGGCTTAGATATTGAATTGGTGGAGCACCTTGGGCTTATATCCAATATTCAGCGCACTTCCGTCAATTTTATGGGTTGCTATGCAGCATTTAATGCTCTCAAATTGGCTAATCACATCATAAACAATGACCTGTCATCGAATGTGCTTATTGTTGCTACTGAGCTTTGTAGCATCCATATTCTCAAAAGCAATGACGAAGACAGCTTACTTTCAAACGCTTTGTTTGGTGATGGGTCAGCTGCTGTGCTGGTGCAAGCCGAACAGAGCAAGATCGCACAACTTGAGCTCACAGCTTTCTATGCCGACTTGGCACCTAAAGGCAAAGATGCAATGGCTTGGAAAATAGGAGATTATGGTTTCGAAATGAAGCTATCTAAAGAAGTGCCTGAGGTCATTAAGGAAGGTATTGGCGAGCTGACGCACAAACTTTTGAGTTCGCTCCAACTAACAGTGGCTGACATTGATCAGTTTGCCATTCACCCCGGTGGAAAAAGAATTTTGGAAGTCATAGAGCAGGAACTGAGGATTTCAAAAAAACAAAATGCCCCTGCCTATGAAGTGCTTAGAGACTTTGGCAATATGTCCTCACCTACTGTATTATTTGTGTTGAAATCAATTCTAATAGGTCTCGACACAGATAATCACAAAGACAAAATTCTTTCGTTTGCATTCGGTCCAGGGCTCACGCTAGAGAGCCTCCTCCTCACGGTAAAGCAGCCATGAATCTAAAAGATAGATCTTACGAGGAAGAGATTATGGATGACTTGGAGATCTCTGGGGAAGTAGTGCCTCAGACGCTCCGTGAGCTCGACTATATCAACAGAAAACTTGGTGGAAATGAGATCAGTCTCACAGCATTTAAGAGGATCTTAAAAACACATCGAGTGAATTCATTGGTGGACTTAGGTTGTGGCGGAGCAGATATAGTCAAACAAATGGCCAAAATTGCTCGGAAGCAAAGTGCCAAGGTACAGTTCACCGCTCTGGATGCCAATCCTCATATCATAAAATATGCCGCAAGCAACACCTCTGATTGGCCAAATATCCAATCAAAATGTGTTAACATATTTGATGAAAGTTTTCAAAAGGAGCAATATGATATCATTCATTGTTGTTTGTTTTTGCATCATTTCACCCATGGGCAGTTGGTCAAATTATTCCGACAATTTGCTCAGCAGGCTCGGGTAGCCATCATTGTCAATGACCTTCAAAGACATACTCTGGCTTACTATTCTATCAAATGGCTTACTAGATTATTCTCAAAATCTTATATGGTGAGGAATGACGCTGCTATCTCGGTAGCCAGAGGGTTTACCAAAAGAGAACTCGTGTCCATTCTGAAGGAAGCAGGAATCTCTAATTATACGCTCCGTTGGAGATGGGCTTTTAGGTGGGAGTTGGTTGTTTTAATAGAGAATGGAGAATGGATAATTGATAATGGTGGATAGGAAGAATTGCTTTTAGAATCCTATTCGGGTGACTCTGAGTAAAGGAAATTATTAACCTCCCTATTTTCCATTAAGAGTCACTCATTTAGGAGTCTCGGTATCTGCGCAGATTCTTTGGAACAAATAGGATTCTCTTCGAGAATGACTGTGGTAATTAAATTTTCAAACTTCCGAGGTGATAAAAAATCTATAGCTTAAGAAACCCTGTCAGCGCAACCCGGTTGCCAACGAGAGTAAATTTGAAGGAAAGCAATTATTAATTACGTTATTAGCATGGATAGCAACCTTCTTTTAGTGTTTACTTCATCTATGGTTTTATTGAGTGGTGTTAAGCTTTGGCAAAAAGGAAATGACCTTGCCGCTTCAGGTAAAACTGCCGAAGGAATTATTTTTAAAAATAATTATAAAGGCATGGGAGCGTCTAAAGGTCTCTATTTTCCTGTTGTAAGATTCTTAACTGACGATAAAAAATGGATAACCCAAGAGTTGGGTGTCGGGCAGAATCCTCCAATGGACGAAGGCAAAAAAGTAACTGTGATTTATGATCCCGAAAACCCAACAATCGTAGATATTAAAACAACATTTAGGCAAGTACTCCTTCCTAGAATGCTTGTGGTTTTAGGGTCATCAGGAATAATAATTGGATTGTTGTTATATATTGAAGTGATTGAAGTTGTTTATTAATTTGACAGAGAATAATCAACACTTTACAATTTCTGTGAGTCACAGAGTGTACTTATAGTTCTCTGAGTTGGAAACTCAATGGATTAGGAATCCTCGTTACAAACGAGGACTAGAAAAGGCTAACAATTCTAGAATTTCAAAACTAAACTTAGCCCATTTGTGGTCCCCTTTAAGTTTAGTTCTTTCTTATCCCAAAAAGCAGCTGTTGTTAAACCGCTGTTGTAGGTTTCAATTGCATCCTTAGCCTTTTTGTTAAAACTCTTGCTTACTGGAATTGATAAAAGAGCTAACCCTCCACCCACAGCGGCCAAAGACCAGTTGGGCTTACCTCCGCCTATTGCGGCACCAAGCGGCCATCCAATCAGAAAACCGCCTGCTGCACCTAAGACACCAGTAACCGAATAAGTCGATTTCGCATCGGTGATCTTGCTGTATGCCGCACTATTAGATTTCATAGCTTCGACTAATTGGTTCATGGTTAACCTCTTTTCTCCCTGAAAAAATTGGTAACCTCCAAATACCTTTTTCATTGAAATAGATTCATCAGAAATTTGTCCTGCGGAAAGTGTAATGCTGGAAATGCAAACAAGAATAAAGGCAATCGTCTTTCTCATAATAGTACTATCTAACACCAAATAGAATAAGTATGTGTAATATAAATTATCTTCTCTACATTTTTAATTCTAACCTCAAGTTAAGAGCAAACTTTAAATAAAAAAGGGTTCTGTATTAATGTCAGCGATAGTAACCCGATTCTCGTCCTCGTTTGCAACGAGGATGCATAAATCATAGCATTTGAAATGCGCTCGATCATGGATTGGAAAATAATTCTGTATTATTGTGACATATCCGGTGACCGTTATCTTATATCAGATCAAAATGCTGTCTACTTTTTGACTTTCACAGTTGTTGGTTGGATTGATGTTTTTACTCGTAAGGAATATAAAATTGATGTTGTCAATTCTCTTAACTATTGTATCCTGAATAAAGGCTTAATTGTATACGGCTGGTGCCTAATGAGTAATCACATTCATCTTATTGCTTCGGCTAACGATGGTTTCAGAATTTCAGATATAATTCGTGATTTCAAGAAATTCACGGCTAAGAGCATTCTTGACAAAATTCAGAAAGAACCAGAAAGTCGCCGTGAGTGGATGCTGAATCAATTTGAATATGCTGGCCGAAATCTGAAAAGAATCAAAAAATTTAAGTTTTGGAAGGATGATAACCATGCCATTGAAATGGTGAGCCTTATGGTTGACACCAGGCTCAACTATGTTCATGAAAATCCAGTTAAGTCAATGATTGTTGAAGAACCAGAGCATTATCTATTTTCTTCCTCAAGAGATTATGCTGGAGGAAAGGGATTGGTTGAAATAGTTTTACTGAGTTGAGTTGGAAACTCAAAAGATTGGGGATCCTCGTTGCAAACGAGGACTAGAAACGGAGATTCTTTGGAACCAATAGGATTCTCTTCGAGAATGACTACAGTGCCTAAGCACTAAAACCTCCAAGGTTTTGGAAACCTTGGAGGTTTGGATTGGGCTTATATAAAGAAAGGCCTCCTCATGATGAGAAGGCCTTGGGTGCTGGTTGAAACCTTGCTGGCTGTTAGTGTCTAACTACTATCTTGTAAGAAATCTTCTTAGAAGCATCATTGGCATCCAGTACATTCAAGAAATAAACTCCATTTTGTAGGTGGCTCAGCTCTATCTCAAGCGGAGAACCCAGTTCGCTGAACTCATACATTCCCAGCTCACTTCCTGAAAGAGAAACAAGTGTCACATATAATCCGTCTTGAATGCCTCCTGTACTAATGAATACGCGATCAGTCGTTGGGTTAGGATATACATTAAATAGATCCAATTCTAATTTAGAGAATCCAAGAGTCTCAATTCGCTCAACGGCAATACCATCTTCGGTAATAGTGGCTTCAAGCACAAACTTATCGGCACCTCCCTCGCCTATCACAAACTCTACAAAAGAGTCGGGATCCATCGGGATACCCGGATATTCAATGTTGAAGCGGTACTTACCTTCTGGTAAGAATTCGAAGTTGAATCGTCCTTCATCGTCTGACTCTACATAAGCTACCAATTCATATACATCTTCGTCTACACGTCCACTTCTTACAAATCTCCTCATCGAACAACCCGCTTTTTTGACTTTTCTCCGTGCATCTACCCGTCCACCTGCTCCGGTCTCGTCACCAAAATCAGCTTCAATACTTCCTTCAATGATACCTGATCCATCATCCTCTGTAAGTGGTGGTGGCACAATCGTCATGGTCATCTGCTGATTAAGATCATCTTTAAAATCCAAAGTGTCAGCCTCTTCCCATAGATAGGTGTTGGCATAATAAGTAGGTAGATATTTACTAGGATCGGCTCTGATGGCTATCAGATATTCACCTAACAAAAGATTGTTGAATACAGCACGACCATTATTGAACAGCAGACCTTCTGGGTTTTGAATGCCATTGATTTTCGGAATACTATCAAATGGCAATCCTGGCCCTCTATTTCTCAAGGCATAAGCTGCTCCTTGTGCCAATGGGGTATTGTTCTCACCCGTAACATTGATAATCAATGTAGCTGTAGCCCAAACTTGGATCCTTCCGGTAGACAGTGTAAGATCGGGCAAAGAAGGGTTCGTTACTTCCAGATAATACGTACCCATATTATCGAAATTAAGATTGGTCAGACGAAGATTGGAAAACTGCACACTTGTGAGCTCTTCAAATTTCTTCTCATATGTATTGTAATAGTCCACATTCCACGAATACACGTTTCCTTGGCCAAACAATGACAATCCAAACAAATAGCTGCTCCCTTTATGAAGGGTTACGCTATCGGCAGGAAGAAGTTCGGCTTGAGGACTGTATTGATCTGAAGAGGTGAATATGGCCTCATTTGGCAAAAGATCACTAAAGACCAATATATTGTTTGACACATTTAAGCTTGTCAAAGCTGACATATTGGTCATATTAGGAATTGCGTCAAGCATATTGCCACTCAAATCAAGTGATTTCAATGAATCCAAGAGAGTAACTACCTGAGGAAAACCACCCTCTAATCCCTTATCTGAAAGGTCTAAGCCTACAATACGTTCCTGCTCCACGGTGATCTCCGGTCTTGCCGAAATGGCTAGTTCATTCCATGCCTCTGTGGTATTGAGCCAGCTCGAGCCATTTGATTGAAGGTAGACCTGATTGACGTTGACAGAGTCTTTTTCGTAAGGTGTGAATTCTGCGAACACATTCTGAATGGATTGTCCATTATTAAGTTCACCCTCATCATCCTCAGCAGTCAAATAGATGTCATATCTAGATTGTCTAATGAATGATGCGCTACCGCTTTGAATGGCTGTCTGTTCAATATCCGTATACTCAAACGTGGCAATGGCTACTTGACCCTCTAGCCCTGACTCACCAAGCGCTGCAGACTTGATTTGCACGCCAGAGGGTACTGCACTTCCATTCGGCAAGATGACCATATAGCCAGTTCCTGGCTCAGACATTCGGTATGACATCTCATATTCGTCTCCTACAATAGAAGCTGATAGGTTGCTGTAAACAGGAGCCTTAGGAGCTTCTGCAATGGTGAAAACTGCGTCTGTTGTGTCGCCTATATTGTGTTGGCTCACGATTGCTCGAATCAAGGCTTTTTCTGTCACGGGTTGATTAACAAACCAGCTAAAAGAACTGTCTGGGTAGTTTTGCAAAGAAGTATTGCGCAAAGTGTAAGGAAAACTCGCACCACTATCCAGACTGAGTAAAAAGGCAACGCTTTCTCCAGCAAGGATTCCCTCCACTTCAAACTTCACGTTGACATTTTCCCCTTGAATCACCTTCTCTCCTCCATTTGGAGTGAGAATGGATATACTCCGATTGACCGTGCCAATTTCAAATACCGCTGAAGTGTCAGAAATATTTTGAGTGGTATTGGCAACTATGATCCTCGCCTCTGTAGTGATGCTGTCAGGCACAGTCCATAAAAATCGACTACTCACACTGCTCAAATCATATTGGCTACTTGTGCCCTGGCTTACAATAGCGCTAGTGGTACCTCCATCTGCACTGAGTCTTACTTCAATATTATCGGTGGTCAAGAAGTTGTTCATGCTCCATGTGATGAACTGAGATGTTCCGACCTCCCAAAACTCACCTCCAGCGGGAGCATTGATACTAACGAAAGGTGTATTGTCAATAAGCGCTTGTGAAGCCACCCATCTTGAAGTGGTATAACTCCCTCCAGAACCCATCCAAGTTGCTGCTCTATCATTGATGGATTGATCCGAGATCACAGTTCCCCCTTGATGATTGAGCTGATAGTAAGCTTCAAGGTTCTCCTCATTACCTGCAAGCTGCACTAGGTAGTTTCCTAACAGTTCATTGTCGCTCCTGGCTACACTCCATATACGTACTTCATCAATATCACCTTTGAAATGCAGGCCTGTTCCTGTTGGTTGTTTACCTATTGTCAGGTTGACCTCAGAGGCTAAGTTTCTATTAGCCATACCCAAGGCTGATGCCACTCTTCGGCCATTTACGTAAAGTCTCGCACTATCTCCTTTTCTCACCAATGCGGTGTGGTACCATTTGTTGGCGATAATGTTGGCTGCAGCTTGCACATCAAATGTTTCACTCCCGATGATAGCAGCCAAGCCACCACCTTGAGTCAGGTACATGCCCATAGATCCTGTAGCGGCCCCATTATTGTCAGAGATAATCGTATAAGTGCCTTCCGTATCTACGGCCTTGATCCATGTCTCAATGGTGAAATCACCCATGCCAAAGTCAAATGCGCTAGAATCATTCGTTACCAACTCATCGTCAGTTCCATCAAAGGACAAGGCTCTTGATGCTCCGGTAAATACGCCAGCAAATTTTTCCTCACTATAGGCCGTCTTGACCGCAGTACTGACCTGAACCCTAAACCAATATCCGGCATTGTTGAGACTTCCTGTAGTATAGGTATTTACGTCTGCACCTAAGTTATTAGTCCATGCTATCCAGTTGTTTTTGTCAGAAGAATACTGAACGATATAACTTGTTTCATTCGTTGCATTGTCCGTCCAATTCATTACAAGGGCATTGGAGTTTTCTGCTTTGGCAATCGTGAAATCTGTAGGCACAGCAGGCGGCTCATTATCCACCAATGCGCCAGAACTAACCCAGCTTGGGTTACCTGTGCCTGACCAGTCCGCCTTATAATCATTAACACTTTGGTCAGAGACTACTGTACCCGCTTGATGATTCATCGTATAGTAAGCAAGCAGCCCCTGCTCATCACCTTTGAGACTGGTAAAGTAATCGCTCTGCAGTTCACTTTCTGACCTTGCCACATTCCAAATTCTAACTTCGTCTATTTGACCATTGAAATAAAACTCTGTACCCAAAGCTTGCTTGCCTATGGTCATGTTTGCCATAGAGCTCAAATTTCTACTCGCCATACCTGCAGTAGAAGCTACTCTCTTGCCATTGATATAGAGAAATGCACTATCCGCTGCTCTTACCAAACTTACATGCTCCCATGAGTTGATCTCCAAGACCTCTGCCTCTGATATCACGTCAAAAGACTCACTCCCGATAGAAGCAGCAAGTTCCCCATTGGCTGTAGTAAGCAATCGCATGGACCCATTTGCTGTGTTGTTGAAGTCTGATATAATGGTATGTATAGCTGATAAATCATTGGTATTGATCCATGCTTCTATGGTGAAATCTCCCGTTCCAAAATCAAACGCTGTTGAATCTCTTACTACGATAGATTGATTGGATCCATTAAGCGAGATAGCACGATTGGCATTGACAAACCTTCCTTTGAACACTTCTTCTGAAGTAGCCGTCAAAACGCCTGTGGTCACTGAAACTCTCCACCAATAACCAATATTGTTTAATCCTGTAACTGTATAACTGTTGGCATCCACACCGAGGTTGTTGGTCCAAGCGAACCAATTGACCTTATTTGTTGAGTACTGTATGCTGTATTGCGTTTCGTTGACAGCATTGTCTGTCCAAGTCATGTCCAGACCACCAGTTTCATTTTCAGTAACGGTAAAATCACCGGGTATACCTGGAGGTAGATTATCTACCAATGCACCTGAGGTTTCCCAACGAGGAGATGTGAATCCTGAGGACGAACCTTTCCAGGTAGCATTGCGCCCATTTGGTGAACGATCTGCTACTGCCGATCCAGCGGTGTGGTTCATCTGATAATAGGCCAATAAACCAGTCTCGCTTCCATCTAACGCAGTAAAGTAATCCGCCAAAATTTCAGAGTCAGTTTTAGCCGTATTCCAAATGCGGACTTCATCTATGCGGCCTAAGAAATGCTGTCCTGCACCGAAATGCTGTTTCCCAATAGTCAAATTGACAGGCGAGTTAATAGAGCGAGCGGCCATACCAGAAACGGCTGCCACTCTCTGCCCATTCAACAGAAGGAAAGCGCTATCCGCTGCTCTAACCAAAGCCACATGGTCCCACTTATCGGTTTGAAGAATCCCAGCTTCTGATGAAAGATCAAACTGATTGTTCCCAATATGTGCTGAGAGTCCTCCTTCTGCGTTGGTAGCTAATCCCATTGAATTGCTGGCCGAATTATCAAAATCAGAAAAAATGGTATAAACTTCAGAAAGATCGCTAGGTCTTATCCAAGCTTCCATGGTGAAATCTCCCGTGCCAAAATCAAAAGCAGTAGAATCTCCTATGACTATATGGTCATCGCTACCATCCAAAGTAATGGCTCTAAAGGCGTTGATAAATTGACCTGCAAAAACCTCATCAGAATACACCGTAAAGGCGCTAGATGCAACACCCACTCTCCACCAATAGCCAATATTGCTCAGGCCAGTGGCTGTATAAGTAGTAACATTAGTACCCAGATCATTTATCCAATTCTGCCAATTGACCTTGTCATTTGAGTATTGCACAAAGTACTTGGTCTCATTCGTAGCATTGTCTTCCCAAGTGAGCGTGAGAGAAGTAGAGTTCTCTACTGGCGTTACAGAAAATGCAGATGGTATAGCGGGAGGGGTTGTAATGGTGAAAACAGCATTGCTCACATCACTTAAACTTTGCGTAACGTTCGTCACTCTCACAATGCCTTGGGTTGTTTCGGTATTCGGCACGGTCCAAAGTAATTTGTCATCGGTGATGTCTGAGTATACACCATCGAAAATAGCAGCCGCCTCATACGTGGCTCCTCCGTTGGTGGAGTATTCGACTTTTACATTATCTGATGCTGCCCATGGATCACCAGTGTTCCAGCCTACTTCTACCTCACTGCCTATGGCCAATACCTCTCCACCATTTGGTGTATATAGTGACACTGTTGGACATGTAGTACAAATGGAAAAGGAGAAGGTAGTGTCTGAAATACTTCGAGTGTTATTCAACACTCTCAAGCGAACATTTGTACTTTCCACGGCGGGAACTGCCCAGTTGTAGCTCAATGTATCTCCCCTTGGATTAAGTTGTGAAGGTAAAAAGTTGTTAAAAATCGCTGTGAATCCTCCTCCATCTACCGAGTAATACAAATAATACCTATCGCTTCCTGTCCTGTCTCCATTCAGCCATGAAACAGTTCTGGTCGTACTAGGTAGCACAAACTCTCCAGGTTCTGGTGAAATAATTTCAACCTTAGGCTCATAATAAACTCTAAAAACCTCACTAGTATCAGATACACGTCGGGTATTGTTGAGCACTCTAATTCTGACTTCCGAGTCCAGGTTATTACCCAAGTCTGGAACTGTCCAATTATAACTGAGCGTATCACCGCTTGGGCTTAGTTGAGAAGGTAAGAAATTATTCAATATCGCTGTGAAACCTCCCCCATTGACTGAGTAATAAACATAAAACCTATCGCTTCCGGTCCTATCTCCATTCAGCCAACTAATCTTATAAGTGTCCCCAAACTTGAGTTCCTCAGTTCCATTTGGTGTTTGAATATCTACAGAAGGTTCGTAATAGACACGAAAAACTTCGCTGGTATCCGAGACTGATCTAGTATTATTAAGAACTCTGATTCTGACTTCTGAGTCTAGATTATTACCCAAGTCTGGAACTGTCCAATTATAACTGAGCGTATCACCGCTTGGGCTTAGTTGAGAAGGTAAGAAATTGTTCAATATCGCTGTGAAACCGCCCCCATTGACCGAATAATAAACATAAAACCTATCGCTTCCGGTTCTATCCCCATTCAGCCAACTAATCTTATACGTATCCCCAAACTTGAGTTCCTCCGTTCCATTTGGTGTTTGAATATCTACAGAAGGTTCGTAATAGACACGAAAAACTTCGCTGGTATCCGAGACAGATCTAGTATTATTAAGAACTCTGATTCTGACTTCTGAGTCTAGATTATTACCCAAGTCTGGAACTGTCCAATTATAACTGAGCGTATCACCGCTTGGGCTTAGTTGAGAAGGTAAGAAATTGTTCAATATCGCTGTGAAACCGCCCCCATTGACTGAATAGTAAACATAAAATCGATCGCTTCCGGTCCTATCTCCATTCAGCCAACTAATCTTATACGTATCCCCAAACTTGAGTTCCTCAGTTCCATTTGGTGTTTGAATATCTACAGCAGGTTCGTAATAGACACGAAAAACTTCGCTGGTATCCGAGACAGATCTAGTATTATTAAGAACTCTGATTCTGACTTCTGAGTCTAGATTATTACCCAAGTCTGGAACTGTCCAATTATAACTGAGCGTATCACCGCTTGGGCTTAGTTGAGAAGGTAAGAAATTGTTCAATATCGCTGTGAAACCGCCCCCATTGACTGAATAGTAAACATAAAATCGATCGCTTCCGGTCCTATCTCCATTCAGCCAACTAATCTTATACGTATCCCCAAACTTGAGTTCCTCGGTCCCATTAGGAGTTTGAATATCTACAGCGGGTTCGTAATAGACACGAAACGCTTCGCTGGTATCAGATACGCTTTGAGTATTGTTCAGTACCCTGATTCTGACTTCTGAGTCTAGATTATTACCTAAGTCTGGAACAGTCCAATTATAACTGAGCGTATCACCGCTTGGGCTTAGTTGAGAAGGTAAGAAATTATTTAATATCGCCGTGAAGCCTCCCCCATTGACTGAATAGTAAACATAAAACCTATCGCTGGTGCCCATCTCAGTGTTTTTCCATCGAATAGTAAATTGATTTCCAAATTTTAACTCTTCACTTCCATTCGGATATACCATTTCTACTTTTGCTTGAGAGAAAGCCATCTGAGTGAACAGACAAAAAATGACAAGAAGTAGGCTGTGTGATTTGATTAGTGTCTTCATCGGTCAAGATATTTGTACGATTCAAAAATATGAGATATCAGTGCAGGAACATATACCGCCATGACGGTATATTCTCACAAAACCCACATCCGATACTTCATTAATTTAGTGAATTGATGGATTATGATGGGGTTATACTATTTTACAATCTGCTTTCTGTATATTTTTAAGCAGCCGACTAACTCAACGATATATGAAAAAACTATCCTTAGGCCTTTTAATCCTTCTTGGTGTACACTTCAGTTGGGCACAGGAATTATTACTCAAAGGCAAAATCACCGACAATAATGATCAACCAGTTGCCGGAGCACTAGTCAAAATAAATGGCTCAGATGCTACCACGATGACCGATATCAATGGCTCTTTCAAAATACCTGTTTCGGATGGCTATGAAACAGTGCTCATCAGCGCAGAAGGGTTTGGTGTACAGAAGATATTTCTTGGCGGCAAGACGGATCTCTCCGTCAAACTAAAGAAAGGCAAAGGGAAAAAAGAAGAAGCTACGTCTGTGGGTTTTGGGTCACAAACGAAAAGTGAAGTGACAGGTAGTGTATCATCAATTTCCACTGATGATGTCAGCCCGTCTCCATTGATCAATCTAGAGCAGGCGAATCAGGGGAAAACGACTGGTATGTTTGTACAGAACAGTAGTGGAAAATTGGGAGAAGGCACCACAGTAAGAATCAGAGGAGGCTCTTCATTATCCGCCTCTAATCAACCCTTATATGTAGTAGATGGAGTGCCTCTAACCTCTGGCAATCAATCCAACATCAACCCTTCCAACATTGCCAAGATTGAAATCCTTAAAGATGCCTCGGCTGGTGCTATGTATGGTGCTAGAGCTGCGAATGGCGTAATCTTGATAACCACCAAATCTGGAGGGTCTGGCAAAATGAAGATAGATGCTGATTACCAGTTTGGCGTAAGTCAATCTCCAAGGAGGTTAGACTTATACTCACCCGAACAGTACAATCAGCAAGTGATTGAATACACCCTGAGGTCCCTTTCTCTTGATCAACACATCACTAAGCAGCGACTGATTGATTGGGAAGCGCAGGAAGGTGCGGACAGAGATATCATAGTACTACCAGGAGGTGCAGGGACTATCAACATGCCAAATTTTTACGATTCGCTTATTTATGATACTGATTGGCAAGAAGAAGTTTTTAGAACTGCTACATCACATAGGGCAAATTTGAGTCTTCAGGGTGGTACTGAGGCTTTAGGTTATTTTGCGTCACTATCATATACAGGACAAGAAGGCATTCTGATAGGGAACAAATTCGACAGAATCAATGGATCAGTATCCTTGGATAGTAAGATCTCAGAGAAGTTATCTGCTAACCTCAACGTGAATTATTTCTATTCGAAAGATTACAGATTGAAAGAAGATCAAGACCTTGGGGCGCCACTACAAGCAATTGTATTGCCACCATCCGAAGGTTATAGCAAGGAAAATAATTACGGTTTAATTGTTAGAAAACTGGAGTACAACCCTCTTACAGAAGTGAATTTTTCTGACAACCTTGGTTTCAACAATAGCGTGGTGGCCAACTTAGGACTGAAATATGATATTTCGGATGTCCTTACCTTAGATGTGAATGGTGGTGTGGATTACAATGCATCACGTCAAGAAATTCGAAATGGGCCGGAAACAAGAGATGGTGCACTGACAGGTAGATCACAATATGGAGAGCAAAACCTTCAGAATTATATCTTCAACGGTTGGTTCACCTATCAGCCAGATTTAAGTGGGGACAATAGCTTTTCGGCAATGTTAGGTGTGTCTTACCAAGAATCTGAGTCTGTTGCAGACTACAGAGTGGCCAATATCAATAGCGTAGAAGACCTTAAAGATCTGCCAGAATCCAATGCATTGTTGACGATAGTAGATATACCTGGTGAAGCAAGCCGATTTGTTTCCTCTTTTGGTAGGTTCAATTATTCAATAATGGACAAATACATATTCCAGCTAAGTGGTAGAATGGATGGCTCTTCCAAATTCGGTTCGGAAAACCGATATGGATTTTTTCCTGCAGTATCTACCGGGTGGAACGTCACCAACGAGTCTTTCATGAGTGGAGTTGATCCGGTCAGCTTTTTGAAATTGAAGGCTTCATATGGACTAGTAGGAAATACTCCTGGCGGAGACTTCTTGTATAGAAGTAATTACTTCAATGTTCAATATGGTGATACCGATGCATTGAGATTGGCGAACCTTGCCAATCCAGCATTGAAGTGGGAAACTACAGCTCAACTGAATGTAGGTCTAGATTTTGGCTTTTTCTCTGATAGAATTAGTGGCTCAGTGGATTATTATAATAAGACTACCACGGATCTTCTTTTTCCTGTTCCTGTATCACAAACCAGTGGATTTTCTTCCGTGCTGAAGAATGTAGGAACAATGGAGAACAAAGGGATTGAAGTAAACCTGAGTACCATAAACATAGAATCTGGAGATCTATCTTGGTCAACAGATTTCAATATTAGCTTCAACGAAAACACAGTTACGGATTTGGGTGGTGCTGAGCTTGTTGTTGGGGTTAACACATTCCAAGAAGGAGAATCTGCGGGAGCATTCTATATGAGAAAATATGTCGGTGTAGATGCCTCTACTGGTGAAGCATTGTATGATAATATGCTAGGAGGAACGACCACTGACTGGGAAGAAGCTCCAAGACAGATCGTGGGTGATCCTAACCCGAAGTATTTTGGAGGTTTGACAAATTCGCTTCACTACAAGAATTTTGATCTATCAGCCATGATTCAGTTTGTGCAAGGCAATGATCTATATTTTGAGACGGGTGAGTTCTTAGCCAATAGTGGAATTCTTAATCTTGGCCAGCTTGCCAGCGAAGACAATCGCTGGTATGCTCCTGGAGATGATGCACAGCTTCCGGTACTCGATCCATTTCAAGAGAACACTTTCCCATCTACCAGATGGCTTCAGGATGGTAGCTATGTCAGATTAAAAACCATCACATTAAGCTATAATATCCCTGTGGATAATATGGGTCTGCAGTATGCGAGTGTGTACATAGGTGCTACAAACTTGTTTACGCTTACCAACTACACAGGCTATGATCCGGATGTTAGCTATTTCGACCCTCTAGATGGGGTAATCGGTCAAAATATCAGCCGTGGAATAGACAATTTCACAGCACCACAGCCTAAAATTTTTATGACTGGAATCAAAATCGGACTGTAATATGAAGACTTTGAGCACTAAAAATATCGCAATGAAATACTTGAAACTATTCACGATCATCCTAGCATTAGGCGCCTTGAGCTCTTGTGAGGATCTGTTGGATATAGATGCAGAAAATACGATTAGTGGAGACATCCTCACTGATCAGGACAAAATAGAAAAAGCACTGAACGGTGCATATTACAACCTCATGGGAATTAGCGATGGTTCGGGAGGTGGCGAATTACTAGGAGGAGATTTCAAACTTTTTCCAACCTTATTGGCCCGAAGAAACGCTAATGAAATCTCATGGGATGACGTCAATGCACCACCTTATTCCGACTTTATCGACAAGGATATTCTCAAGACTAACCTTAGGGTGGAGTCAAATTGGAGAAGGGCCTATGAAGTGCTAAATACTGTTAATAATATTTTGCTCAACATAGATAATGTCTCAGATGCAGCAGCTAAGTCACGAATTCAAGGAGAATGCCTGGCCATTAGAGGAATACTTTATTTTGAGATGGTGAGACTGTGGGGTCCACAGTACGAAGATGGTGGCTCTTCGCTGAGTGTAGAGACAATCCCCATGTTGTTGGAGCCAATTACCACTGTAGATGAAATCAAAACACCTACTCTCGCTACTGTACAGGAGGTTTACACTCAGGTAGAGGCTGATTTGACTAGTGCTTCTTCTTTGCTACAACCTTCCGGAACCAACGGAACTCGAATCTCATATTATGCATGTCAGGCATTTCTTATGAGAATGGCGATGCAAAAGAATGATTATGAAGCAGCAGAAGGATATGCGGATGAAATAATTGAGTCGAACCAATATTCATTGGTAAGTTCCCCTCTTTTGGCTTTCAACAATAATAGCAATTGTTCGGAGGATATATTGGCCGTACAGCAAACTCGGGCTAACACCACCGGGGATAAGTCGACTGGTACTGGCCTAGCCAATCACTTTTCCTCTTTGACTGAAAGTGGCATTGGAACAATGCGGATTTTGGAGTTTTCGCTTTCTTCTCAATTTATAGCTAGTAGTCCTTTGTTTGCAGCTAATGACATAAGAGGAATGGTGGATGATAGCGTAGATGAATCTACCAGGTCAACAGATATCACTACGGCTTTTTACACCAACATTCTAAATACAAGTGCCATTTCGTCTTCTAAGTTCATGACTGCAGATAAAGTCATCCCTGTTATTAGGTTGGCGGAGGTTTACTTGTCTAGGGCAGAGGCTATTTTTGAACAGACACTTGACATAGATGCTACTGCATTAGAAGACTTGAATAGAATTAGGACCAGAGCCGGCTTAAATGCACTAGTAGAAGCTGATTTCGCTGGTGATGCGGATGCGTTTTACGATAGCCTTGTGTTGGAAAGAAATCGTGAATTCATGTATGAAGGTATACTGTTCCACGATTTGAAAAGAAGAAAAAGCTGGGGCTTGGATGTTCAGATAGCGGGAAGTGACCCTCTGGATGAAAAGTTCATACTTCCCATACCTCAAGCTGAGGAAGACACTTGGACAGATTGATTTTTATTACCTAACCTAGTTTAAAAACCTGCAGTCACCTTGCAGGTTTTTTTGTGCCTATTGGCTCTGCACTCGTTGTGAACTTTTAAGTTTGCTACATGTATTTAGCCATCTGCGGAAATATCGGCTCAGGGAAAACCACCTTGGCCAAAAAGTTAGGAGACCATTATGGTTGGGATGTAGAATTTGAATCGGTTGATCACAATCCCTATCTGGCAGATTTCTATGAAGATATGGAGAAATGGTCTTTTCACCTTCAGGTTTACTTTTTAAATAGCCGTTTTGGTCAGGTCAAAAAAATTCAGGAAAGCGCTAAGTCAACTATTCAGGATAGAACGATTTATGAAGATGCCTACATATTTGCGGCCAATCTCAGGAAATCCAATTTCCTGAATGAGCGTGACTATGGCACTTATTTGACATTGTTCAATTCAATGATTCAGCATGTAAACCCACCAGATTTGCTGGTGTATCTTAAAGCTGATATGCCAAAACTCGTCAGTCAGATACAAAAGAGAGGGCGTGAATATGAGAATGCTATCAGGTTGGACTATCTCAAAAATCTCGACGCACACTATACCGAATGGATCGAAAATTATGATCTAGGAAAGCTGCTAGTCGTTGATGTCAATAACATGGACTTTGTTGCTAACCCAGAGGATTTCTCTTCCATCGTTGAGCGTATCGATGCTCAGGTTCATGGTTTGTTCAATTAATTAGCTTTTGGCTTTTGGCTTTTGGGATGAACTGGAATGTAAATGTAAGGTTGCGCTTTAGCCATGCATTTTTGCTTGCTTTTAACACAGCTGGTTAATTAGGTGACTCTAATTTAGGAGAATACCCAGTTCTATACTGACTAACCTATACAGTCAATCCTTAGGAGTCTAGGTATCAATATATCCCAGAATTGAGCCAAGATGCCTGCATGGGCGTTGGGGAATTAGATATTTAGGAAATTAGACTTTGAAGTTTAGGGATTCCTTTGTGAGAAGGTGGTCAAATAAGGCTCAATGGACTATTCATTGATCTGACTATTATGCCTATGAAATGACCCTATTAGTGTAATGTCAAAAACTGGAAGTAGTAATCGGCATACTACTTCCAATTCTCAATTATTCATTATCAACTCTCCATTAATGACGGTATTCACCCTTCGATAAACTCAGGGTGACTTATCGATTAATGTCTTACGAACACTTTGTAAGTCACCACTGTGCCTACTCCTTCGATCGTGTCTACAAAGTTGAGTAGGTAGACTCCACTTGGTACATCTCTTACATCGATGCTGATTTCTCCATTGTAACCCGGAGTGACTGCTTGCTCGTACATCGTCTGGCCACTCAAGTCTACCAGACGCATCACTACACCTTTGGCTAGCATCTTCGCATAAGTGATATGCATGTCCTTGTCGGATGGGTTTGGATATACACTCAGATCTTTGAAGTACTTCCTAAAGAAGCCTAGCTCAGCGATCTTTTCTACCACAATACCCTCTTCTGTCACTGTCGCTTCTAGGCTGAAGCTGTTTTTCTCTTTGCCATCCGCTCCTA
>JAGDZO010000013.1:0-4226 GCA_049115815.1 Cyclobacteriaceae bacterium
CTAGGTCATCAAACTCCAAGCTGTTGCCACTCACATCTACACTCGTCAGGTTAGCCAAGCTACTGAAGTCCGGTATGCTCGTGATTCTGTTGCCTGCCAAGTTGATGATCGTAAGGCCTGCTATGTCCAGGATGTCTTCTGGTAGATCTCCTCTGAGGTTAGCGTTGCTCAAATCCAGACTGATCACTCGGTCATTGTTGCTCGTGAAGCCTACACCACTCCACAGTAGCTGGTCTGACTCTGTTGCCCAGTTGATACCTGTCCAGTCTGCTCCATTCATCCCGTCAAAGATGTTCTGCAAGGCTGCAAAGTCTCTTTCCAATGAGCTCACCTTGATCACGATCTCTGCGGTAGTGATCGTCAAGTCTGGTACGGCACTGCTGGTCACCTCTGCATAGTAGCCTCCCTCATCACTGAAGTCTGTGATCGATAAGGTGTAGCTAGAGCCACTGTTGGTGATGTCTGTGATTTCATCGGTCGTCAGATTACGCTTCTTCCATGCATAGCTATTCGCTGTGCCTGGTACGGCCCTGTCCATCTCATAGCTAGCGCCCTGCTGCTCTAAGCTGCTGATTGGTCGCAATGCTGTCTGCTGTGGACTGTAAACTATGCCGGTGATGCCGGTATTGCCTTCCAGGGACTCAAACGTCAGCTTGTTGCCTGATACATCCAATGACGTCAGGCCACTTAGATTAGTCAGGGTTGGTAAGCTTGTCAAGTCATTGCCTGATAGGTTCAGGGTAGTCATAGATGTCAACGCTCCTGATGGTATGCTCGGGAAGCTGCCTGTCAGGTTGTTGTTGGATAAGTTCACTGCTGTGACTCTCGTGCTACCTTCTGGCATGGTCACATCATCCCAGTCACGCAATGGTGTGCCTAGGCTCCAGTTGTTCTGTCTTGTCCAGCTTGCTCCGCCCGTCTCATTATAGATCGTTAGCAAGGCACTCATGTCTGCCGTAGTGCCTGCATCTAGTGGTGTGGTCACTTCTATCACATTTGAGCTTGGACTTACATCTCCACTAGCGTAAACCGCTCGCACTCGGTAGTAGTAGGTGGTGTTATAATCTAGGGAAGTAACTGATATACTGGTAGAGGTAATGCTCAGATTATTAAACCCTGAGATCATACTAACAAAACTTTCATCCACGCTGACATCCAAACGATAGCTAGTTACCCCTGTTCGTGCTCTCCAGTTTGCAGTGAAGCTGAAGAAGTCAACATTCGTAGCGGCAAGGGCGGTTGGTGCGCCTGGCTGGATGGTCAGCTCATTGCTAGTGCCATCTGTGCCTACATTGCCCACATCATCTGTGGCCGTAACGGCTACTTCATACTCGCCTACTGCCAAGCTATTGATCTCACCTGCTGCTAGTGTCCAGCTTCCATCTTGATTGTTGGTAGCGGCGTAGGTTTCTGAATTAACTGTCACTGCGATAGTAGCATCATTGTCATCTACCGTTCCTGTTAGCTCTGGGCTATCGGATAGGGTGGATGATGGGTTTACTGTTACAACTGGTGCTGTCAGGTCAACAGTCAACTCGTTTGTCGTGTTGTCTGTGCTTTCATTGCCTGCTAGGTCTGTAGCCGTGGCTACTACTTCATACACGCCATCTGTCAATGCTGGTGTGATGGAGCCAGCAGCTAGCGTCCAACTACCATCTTGGTTGTTGGTAGCTGCATAGGTTGCTGAGTTCACGGTCACTTCAATCGTCGCATCATTGTCATCTATGTCTCCACTTAGCGCAGGACTGTCTGAAAGTGTTGATAGCGTGTTGACAGTAACCAATGGAGACGTACGATCTGAGGTGATCTCAAAGCTATTAGATGCCTCAGACGCATTGCCTGCAAGGTCTTGGACTGCATTTGCCGCAATACTGATGGTAATCAATCCATCCGCAGTTGGGGTAATATCCGCTGTATAGCTCGCTCCTGTACCTGAGAAGTTGCTTGCTGTACCATTGCTGATAGTAAGATCATCCTGAGTGAAGCCTGTGACGTCTTCACTCATAGCAATGACAATACTTATATGGTCTGCATTCGTTGGGTTTGGCGCTGAAGAGGCGATCATTACCGTAGGAGCGGTCACGTCTTCTTGTTCATCCGTAATCGTGATCTGAAGGTTGAGCTCTGACGTATTGCCTGATGCGTCTTCTGCGGTAATATCTACTTCATACACATTGTCTCCATTGCCATCTCCAGGTGCTTCAAAGTCTGGAGTGATATTGAGTCTTAAGTCTGAGCCTGTCAGGGTAAACAGCCCTTCGTCTTTAGTAGTACCTAAAGTATAAGTAGCTGCTTCATCTGTAGCAATCGTATACGTATAGTCTAACGTATTCTCTAGCACGGATACTGACGACAGGGAAGTGAACACTGGTGCTTCTTCGTCTAAATCTGTAACCGTAACAGTGATGGCTAGGATGCCGACGTTGCTATTAGCATCTGTTCCTTCTACGGTCAGTTCATAAACATTGTCCGTGTCTGAATCGCCTGCCGCCTCAAAGTCTGGTGCTGCATTGAAGCTGATGACCCCACTTGCATCGATTGTAAACAATCCTGCATCTGCTCCGCTCAAACTCCATGTTACCGTCTCATCAGCAGTGTAAGTATCTACCGCTGTAGTATTTTCTGCGATGCTTACCGCTGTGGTTCCTGTGATCGTTGGGTTGATCTCATCTTCATCTGTTACTGTAACTGTGATCGCTAGCGTACCTACGTTGCTATTGCCATCTTCACCTTGTACCGTCAATTCATAAACATTGTCCGTGTCTGAATCGCCTGCCGCCTCAAAGTCTGGTGCTGCATTGAAGCTGATGACCCCACTTGCATCGATTGTAAACAATCCTGCATCTGCTCCGCTCAAACTCCATGTTACCGTCTCATCAGCAGTGTAAGTATCTACCGCTGTAGTATTTTCTGCGATGCTTACCGCTGTGGTTCCTGTGATCGTTGGGTTGATCTCATCTTCATCTGTTACTGTAACTGTGATCGCTAGCGTACCTACGTTGCTATTGCCATCTTCACCTTCTATGGTCAGTTCATAAACATTGTCCGTGTCTGAATCGCCTGCCGCCTCAAAGTCTGGTGCTGCATTGAAGCTGATGACCCCACTTGCATCGATTGTAAACAATCCTGCATCTGCTCCGCTCAAACTCCAAGTTACCGTCTCATCAGCAGTGTAAGTATCTACCGCTGTAGTATTTTCTGTGATGTTTATAGCGGTAGTTCCGGAAATCGTTGGGTTGATCTCATCTTCATCTGTTACTGTAACTGTGATCGCTAGCGTACCTACGTTGCTATTGCCATCTTCACCTTGTACCGTCAGTTCATAAACATTGTCCGTGTCTGAATCGCCTGCCGCCTCAAAGTCTGGGGCTGCATTGAAGCTGATGACCCCACTTGCATCGATTGTAAACAATCCTGCATCTGCTCCGCTCAAACTCCATGTTACCGTCTCATTGGCGGTGTAGGTGTCTACTGCTGTAGTATTTTCTGCGATGCTTACCGCTGTGGTTCCTGTGACACTTGGTGCTGTCAAATCCGGAGCGGTAAATGCTGCTGTCTCTACTACCGGGTCTCCTGCATTTAATGACCCATCTACTAAGACTACATCAATAGTCAGCGTGCCATAGCCCAATCCTGATATATCTAATGGACCAATAAACTCTGTCGCATTTGATACACTGCCCGTGCTCGTAACATCAGTGCCTCCGCCATCACTACTTACTAAAACATCGTAGGTAGCACCTACTTCGGCTCCTGAAATATCAAAGCTTAACTCATCATTGACATTGTCTACAGATATATTCGTAATGCTGTAGCCACTTGGTGCTGTTATATCTGGAGCAGTAAATGCTGCTGTCTCTACTACCGGGTCTCCTGCATTTAGTGCCACATCTACTAAGACTACATCAATAGTCAGGGTGCCATAACCCAATCCTGATATATCTAATGGACCGATAAACTCTGTCCCATTTGATACACTGCCCGTGCTCGTAACATCAATGCCTCCGCCATCACTACTTACTAAAACATCGTAGGTAGCACCTACTTCGGCTCCTGAAATATCAAAGCTTAACTCATCGTTGACATTGTCCACAGATATATTCGTAATGCTGTAGCCACTTGGTGCTGTTATATCTGGAGCAGTAAATGCTGCTGTCTCTACTACCGGGTCTCCTTCATTTAGTGCCACATCTACTAAGACTAAATCAATAGTCAGCGTGCCGTAA
>JAGDZO010000013.1:4309-4768 GCA_049115815.1 Cyclobacteriaceae bacterium
TCGTAATGCTATAGCCACTAGGAGCAGTTATATCTGGAGCAGTAAATGATGCTGTCTCTACTACTGGGTCGCCTGCATTTAATGACCCATCTACTAAGACTACATCAATAGTCAGCGTACCGTAACCCAATCCTGAAATATCTATTGGACCGATAAACTCTGTCGCATTTGATACACTGCCTGTGCTCGTAACATCTGTGCCTCCGCCATCACTACTTACTATCACATCGTAGGTTGCACCTACTTCTGCTCCTGAAATATCAAAGCTTAACTCATCGTTGACATTGTCTACAGATATATTCGTAATGCTATAGCCATTTGGTGCTGTTATATCTGGAGCAGTAAATGATGCTGTCTCTACTACTGGGTCGCCTGCATTTAATGACCCATCTACTAAGACTACATCAATAGTCAGCGTACCGTAACCCAATCCTGAAATATCTAATGGACCGATAAACT
>JAGDZO010000014.1:0-242031 GCA_049115815.1 Cyclobacteriaceae bacterium
AATAGCTGGTGCATTATTTACCAATTGTCCTATTTTCTCCTGGGTTGTCATCTGTGAAACCAAAATTTCCACACGCTCATCAAGTGGCAAGTCTGCATTTCTAAATGAAAAATCTGAAGTCTGGGCCAGCACTACCGCATGTGTAAGGAGAGTTAAGAATCCCAAAAACACATATCCCTTTTTTGTCGCTTTTTTAATTGTTACTTCCATTCGCTTAACTCAATGGCATTGATCCAAATGCCTTTATTTTCTGTTCCACTAAAGTTGATTTTGATTCGGTTAATTCCATCGGAATTAAAAACTACCTCACTTAATCCAGGCAATGCCCATTGCATCTCTTTACCGGCGGTCACGCTTGCTTCATATCCTTCAATTACTGTAAAGTTCTCAGACTGTATGGATAAAGTGGTTTCATAGGGCATTTTGTGCAATGTGAGAGCCTTCAACTTCTCTTGATTTGGATCCATCTCATCTGAATTGCTTCGTGGCGCATGATGCCAAGTTTTAAGTCTATAATTCCCTTGAGGTAGATTGTCAAAAACAAGATTTACTCCTTGCTTATCTACTGCCACTACACCATCACCAAAGGCAAATCCATACTTACCTATCACATTCATCTCACCAAGCCATCGAACTATTCCCTTCTCCGATCCAGCTTCGATTGATAAACGTGCACCTTCAAACTTCTTGAAGGAATAGGCAGTTGGTTCTTCATCCGTACCGTTCCAATAATTCCATCCAAACTGTGTCAGCTGATCTGGTGCTCCCATGTCAACTCTCTCAGATCTGAAATCATAGATAGGCTTTGCAGTTTTGGCTATCTCATCAGCTAATGCCACTTTTGAATTTACCTTGATGGTCTGCTTTTTCAGCCCTTCAGAACTTGCTGTGATTACTACTTCTCCTGCCGTTTTGCTCGCTCTCAATAATGCTGGTGCTACCCCATACTCTGTAAACATAGGGTTAGAATTGATCCCCTTATTGGTTCCAACAATAGTGCCCGATGAAGTCTCAAATTGAATCAGATGGCTTGCATCTGGTATCGTGGTGCCGTTTTTATCCACCACCTTGGCATATAGCATCACAAGGTCATTGCCATCCGCTATGAAATCGCGACCTTCAATATCCGCCCATAGTTGAATTCTATAAGGCTTTCCCGGTGTTCGCTTGGATTCTTCCGATACTGTTCCGTCTGTAAAATAGGCTTTGGCCAATATCTCACCTTCTTCATATTGCACATTGAATTGGAAAGGAGGATGCTCTAACCCCAAATAGATCGAATCGATTATGGGCTTCTGCCTACCCATAGATTGACCATTAACCCAAAGTTCCACTTCAGGGGCATTGCTAAAAAGCCTAACTGAATCTGTACCGGCTACCCAGTCGCTATGAATAAAAAGGAATGGCTCATCTACTAATTCAGATTTGTACCATTGATGCTCCGGCCTGGGATATCTGAAGATGGTCATCATCCCACTTCTAGTTCTATCTATAGGATTATTTGATTTAGCATGTGAAGGATGAAATGTGTAATAGGCATGAGCCGTCCAAGAAATGAGTCCTGTCATCATCGGGTCATTCTTAAAAGGAGCCACTGCAGCTGCCCCTACTCTACCTTCCATAGCAAACATTGGTTCAGAACGATCCCAAATAAATGGACCATAGAGCATATTGGCATTGATGTCAGTCAGTCCAGATGCTTGCCATCCTGTCCATCTAGATCCTTGCGATGCTGTAAGCCTGATAGGGTCTTCCTGCTTAACCACATTATGAATTTGTGGTACATAGCCCCTATGATTGACTCCTGCTCCCCACATCACTAGAGAAGGATGATTTCTATGGTTGCGAATCATAACTCTAGCTGCCTGTTCTAGATTCTCCCACCACTCATCTTGCTGTGAAATTGAGATCCAGGTGGGTGCTTCTTCATATGCCAAAATCCCCAACTCGTCACATGCATCCATCAACGCATCATCTTGAGGGTAATGGGCTGTTCTCACGATGTTGAATCCAAATTCTTTGAGCTGACTAATATCCTTTTTATGCAATCCGTTGGGCACGGCATCTCCTACATAAGGATATTGCTGGTGTCTATTCATACCAATCAACTCGATAGGTTGTCCATTGAGCATAAAACCCTTCTCAGGGTCTAATCCAAATTCTCTCAGTCCGATTCTGTTTTCTACAAAATCAACTTCTTTGCCATCCACCTTGACTACACTATTCACACGATACAAATATGGATTAGAGGTATCCCAAAATTGGACATCATCTTCAAGGCTAGTGATCTGATTAAATTGAAATTCCATCCCCGATCCGATAGTCATTCCGTTTTCCATACGAGCCACTACCATTCCCGCGCTATCAATCACACATGTGTAAAGAGTCACTTCTGCTTCAGATTTTCCATCATTTCGTACGGATGTTTTGATATTGATGGTGGCATTCTTATTTACAGGATCAATCGTTGGCGTGGTGATATATACTCCCGAGTTTATACTCTCCCAGTTAAAAGTAACATGAATGGGATTGGTCTCAACCAGATAAACATCACGGTATAATCCGCTAAACTTTACGTAATCAAACGGTCCAGGATCCGGAGGAATCACCTCATTTCGCCTATTGTCTGCTAGTACGGTTACCTGATTGTTTCCAGTCTGAACGTAATCGGAAATATCAAAGTGAAAAGGGGTATAACCTCCAACCGCATGTTGTCCAACATGGACACCATTGACCCATACATCTGTGACCTGATGTACACCTTCGAATTCTAAATAAATCTTTTTGGATACATCCGTGACCTCAATGGCTCGTCTGTACCAACCAACCAACCTGTGAAATATTAACTGGGTCTTATCATCCTTCAAGCCATCTAAAGTAAGGGAAGTCAAGGCCAATGTGTGAGGTACGGTGACAGTCTCCCAATTGGAATCATCAAAGCCATTCTCATAAAAAGCTTCATCTGGATCTCCTAGATGAAATTTCCACCCTTGATTCAAATTGGTCTTGGTTCGATCGGTCTTCGGAAAACCAAAAGGCAATTGAGCAAATGTCTTTTGTGAGATGAAAAGTAAAAGAACGAACAATATAGAAATGAGCCTCATTGAATGTTATAAAGATGTGAGAGATAAATTTCGATTATTCACGTTGCTGATTCAGCGCAAAGGATTGATTGTTAAAGGCAATGTTTGTGGCAAATTCGTGCATAACCAATCTCAATTCTTATTAGATCAAAATATAGCACCTCGATCCGATCATTATTATCTTAATATGGTCAACTAACATTTTTTAATACAGCCAATGGCTTTTTTGCTGGAATAGTCGAAGCTCTGACGTGAAGTTCTGTTGGTAGTGTCTCACACAGAAACTCCGTGCTATCAGGGTTTTCTATGTGCCACAGCAGCATCTCGGCAGCTCTCTGACCCATCAACTCAGCTGGCTGTCTAACGGTGGTCAGCTTGGGGGACATGTAGCTCGCTACTGGCTCATCAGCAAAGCCGATCACCGATATATCATTAGGTACGTTGATGCCTTTGGATTTCAATATCTCCACTGCCTCAAAGGCCAAATAATCGCTAAATGCCAATATCCCATCCACATTTTCTGATTTCACTATCTTGATCAGCGAATCTTTCCAACTGTCGTCTTCAGTGCCAACTACAAGAGCATCATTGATGGTAAGTTCATTCTGCTTTAATCCTTCCTTGAAGCCAATCCGTCTATTAAAACTAGTAGAAAGGTTCTCCGGTCCAGCAATATGTAAGATGTTTTGTCTACCTGCAGCTTTCAAGTGGCTAACCGCTTCTATACATCCAGAAAAATCATCCGTGATCACATAGGATGCATCCAAATCCTCACACATCCGATCCAAAAATACCAATGGAACATCGTCTTCAATTACTTCGAGATAATGTGCAAAATCACTAGTCTCACGAGCATAGGATGCAATGATACCATCCACGCGCATGGCGTTTAGCATACCGATTGCCTTCTGCTCTTTCTCTACTTGACCTTCATGAGTATTGATAAAAAGATGATACTCCTTGGCGTCCAAAACCTTGCTGATACCATCGAGAACTTTAGAAAAGTAATGATGGGTAAATTCCGGCAACACCAATCCGATATTTTTAGATTGCTTTTTGAGCAGATTGATAGCAAATGGATTGGGCTTATAGCCCCATTCATTTGCTAACTTGGTTACCGCAGCTCTGGTCTTAGCACTGATGCGACCTTCATTACTCAGTGCCCTAGAAACTGTAGATGTGGATACCCCAAGTTCCTTAGCCAAATCCGTAATTTTTACTCTCCCCTTGATCATAGCTTTACCAAATTATTGAAATCCAAAAGTAGATAGTAAGGCTAGCCTTCAGTTCCACAAATTCTACCTAAAGTAAGGGGCAAATTGTCTCATATTGCAAATCGGTTGCGCACACGTCCTCAGATGAGTAGTTTTCTTGCTTTGACAAATCCTTAGGTCAACCGAATCTTTTAGAACAATCCTTTGCCCGTCGAAGCTCAAGAGTTACCTGAAGTTTCAAGTTAAATTTGCACTCATGTCTAAGAACCTAAATAGATCGACGGTTTCTCTAAAGGAAATGCCCGTCAAAATTTTACAATTCGGAGAAGGCAATTTCCTTAGAGCTTTTGCTGATTGGTGTGTGGATATCATGAACACCAAAATTGGGTATAATGCAGGGGTCGCTGTAGTTCAGCCAATAGAGCATGGCTTAGTGAAAATGTTGGATGATCAGGATGGACTATATCATCATTTGATCAGGGGACTTGCTAATGGGGAAGCCTACAATGAAACTAGACTCATCTCCTGTATTCAAGAATCTATCAACCCATTTGAAAATGCAGAGGCGTATTTTTCCCAAGCAGCGAACGCAGAATTAAAGGTGATCATATCCAATACCACAGAGGCTGGTATCCGCTTTGACAAAATGGATCTTCCTGCCGAAGGTGAATTGGCGATTACTTTTCCGGGAAAACTTACCCAGTTACTCAAGAAACGCTTCGATCATTTTTCAGGATCGTCAGATGCTGGACTATCGTTCATCCCTTGCGAATTGATCGAAAACAATGGCACTAACCTGAAACAAGCCATCAAACAATACGCCGAACTTTGGAATCTAGGTTCAGATTTTGTGTCCTGGATAGACGCCAATAATTACTTCGCCAATACGCTGGTAGACAGAATTGTACCGGGCTATCCGAAAGATGAAATTGAAGAAATTCGGTCAAAAATTGGCTATAATGACCAGTTAGTAGTTTCCTCAGAGGTATTTCATCTTTGGGTGATTCAAGGTACTGAAGAGATTCAAAAAACCTTCCCCGCAGACACAGCGGGTCTCAATGTGAAATTTGTGAATGATATTACGCCTTATCGCACGCGTAAAGTTCGAATATTGAATGGTGCTCACACATGTATGGTGCCTATAGCTTTACTCGCAGGCATAGAAACTGTTAGAGAAAGTGTAGAACATGATCTTATAGGTCCATTCATCCTATCTACTCTTGATGAAGAAATTTCTCCAACGATCGATCTCCCAGAGGACGAATTGAAAGCATTTTCTGCAGAAGTGATAGAGCGATTTCGAAATCCCTTTATCAGACACGAGCTTAAGAGCATTTCATTGAACTCCATCTCAAAATTCAAAGTAAGAGTGCTTCCTTCCTTAAAGGATGCTTATCAGGTGAAAGCTGCGCTTCCTGAAAGACTAGTTTTCTCTCTTGCTTGCCTTATCAAACTTTACCTCAGCGATGGGTTTGACATCAATGATGATGAATCAATTAAAGATTATTTCGAGGGAGCAAAAAGCAAAGCACTTACTCCTGATCTGGTAGAAGATATTCTAGGTCGTGCTGACTTCTGGGGGGAAGAACTTACTCAGACACCTGGATTAGCCGATAGAGTAACTAATTTCCTAAATCAACTTGGGCAAAAATCCAGTGTGGACATTATCAAAGAAATATTTTAAATGAAAGCAATCACGATCAATCCCACGGATAATTTGGCTGTAGCCCTTACTGATCTCGATAAAGGAGAAGAAGTAATCGTAAATGGTCAAACAATCAAATTAGTGCACGCCATAGCTGCTAAACACAAGTTTGCGCTACAGGACTTCCCTGAAGGTTCTGTCATGACCATGTATGGATTGATCGTAGGTACAGCTACTGCGGATATCAAAACAGGTGAGGCTATCACTACGCAAAATGTGCTTCACAAAGCCACTGGGTATGATCTGGACAAGCAAGTTCAATCTGAATGGAAAAAACCTGATACAACGCGATTTGAAGGAAGAACATTTGCCGGATATCACCGTCCTGATGGACAAGTTGGTACTGACAATATATGGCTGGTTTTTCCTCTGGTTTTTTGCGAAAATAGAAACATTGAAGTTCTGAAGAAGGCCTTTGAAAAAGCGCTGGGCTATGATGACGTAAACCCTTACGAGGATATGGTCAATAAAATGGTGACAGACCTTAAAAACGGATCTATAAACAGCACCATTGATTCTATCTCATTAGAATCAGCCAATGGAGATAAGGAGTCTTCTGTCTTTGAAAATGTAAAAGTGCGTTTCATTACTCATCAGGGAGGATGTGGCGGTATCAGACAAGACTCTGATACACTTTGCAGACTGTTGGCTGGTTATATTCATAACCCGAATGTGGCCGGAGCTACCGTCCTTAGTCTTGGCTGTCAAAATGCGGAGGTAAAAACGTTTGCGAAAGCCATTAAGGACATTAATGCAGATCATGGTAAGCCTGTCATCATATTGGATCAGCAAGGCGTAGGATCTGAAAAGGAATTGATAGCTAAAGCCACCAAAGAAACTTTCAAAGGACTAATGGAGGCCAATCAGCTCCATAGAGAACCAGCTCCTTTGAGTAAATTAACCATAGGCTTAGAATGCGGGGGTTCTGATGGCTTTTCTGGTATTTCAGCCAATCCATCTGTAGGACATGCCTCTGATTTAGTAGCGGCTCTTGGAGGCAAAGCCATCTTATCTGAATTTCCAGAACTTTGCGGGGTGGAGCAAGAACTGATCAATAGAATGCCCACTAGGGAAATGGCTGTGAAGTTTACGGACCTCATGAGAGCCTATGAAACGGCGGCAGAGAATAGTGGATCAGGTTTTGACATGAATCCATCTCCGGGCAACATCAAGGATGGATTGATCACAGATGCTATGAAATCAGCAGGTGCAGCGAAGAAAGGCGGCACCTCCCCTATCACTGATGTGCTGGACTACACGGAATATGTAAAAAACTCAGGATTAAACCTGCTATGCACACCTGGAAATGATGTGGAATCCACTACGGGTCTGGTTGGCTCAGGTGCCAACGTAGTGCTCTTCACAACGGGGTTAGGTACGCCTACAGGCAATCCAGTGGCCCCCATACTGAAGGTCTCGTCAAATTCGAATTTGGCTCAACGGATGTCAGATATCATTGACATCAACACAGGACCCGTTATAGAGGGAGCCAAAACTATAGAGGAAATGGGGGAAGAGATACTTGAGCACGTAATTAATGTAGCTAGTGGTACAGTGACCTCCAAATCTGTCCAGATGAAGCATCATGACTTCATCCCATGGAAACGGGGAGTATCCCTCTAAGTCCGTTTGGTCACTTCTTGAAATAAGACTTGTATTCTTTTGGGAAACGCTTCATACTTCTGATTTCCATACCCTTGTAATAGCATTCAGCACCTTCAGATTGAATTTGGATTTGACCTGAAGATAACGCCACTGGTTCTCCTTCAATTATCGTTTTGGCGTCTCTCACGACGTTCACCAACTGACCATTGACCAGATGAACACTACGATCTCCGATGGCTATTATTTCCAACAAATTCCATTCTCCATTGGGCTTTTCGTTAGATCCTGGTTTAGAGCAGAGTCCATAGCCATTAGTTGGCCAATGAAAGGTGTACCATTTTCCGTCAGGATTAAATTGATATGCTTGTTTGCCACTAGCATTCGTAGTTTCCTCAGCTAAGCAATCAGCATAGGAATTAGCAATGGATATAAAATCTCCCATGTCATCCTCTTGAACTTGGTACTCCAGAGAACTCTTCCAGACATTCCAAAATGCTCCATGATCGCCACGGCAGTGATAAAGAATACCATTGTCTCGAATCGCGTTAGCACGAGGCGCCCACTTCTTATCTCCCCACTTAAAATAGGTTTTAAAATGGTAATTCTCATAAGTGTCCAAGGTGGTAAGGCCTCCATATATCTCGCCTGTTATAGCCAAGAGTAACTCTCCATCTTCTTCTATGATTGAAAAAACCTTTTTTGGATCATTATTGAGTCCTAGAGGTGTGCCTACATGCACATCTGCAGACTTCTCTACACCTTCAAGATCAACGGAAATATGAGGAACTCCCATCCATACTTCCCAGAGATTGAGATCCTTAGTTAAGAGTGGTTGCCATGCTTTGGTCAACTCTTGAGTATAGGCTGTCAACAAAGACAGACAGCCTAAACCAAACGTTAGAAATCTTTTCATTTTCCTAGTTTAAATATCCTATCCATCATCATCCATTTCTCTCCATTCTTTGCCCATGGCAATTCCTGCTGATATTTCCACATTAGTTCTTCCCATTCTTGGACCTTCTCATTTTCGGCATCCATCCTCGATTTCTTATCAAAATCAAAGCTCTCATCTACTTCCATGATCATAAACATTCGATTTCCGATAAGGTAAATCTCCATGTCTGTAATCCCTGCGTCGGTTATACTTTTTGTGATCTCAGGCCAAGCTTTTCCAGCAGCATGATATGCCTTGTACTCAGCCATTAGGGTACTGTCATCTTTGAGATCGCATGCCAAACAATATCTTTTCATTAGGACTTTCCTTCTTTATTTAATCTCTTAACATACAACCCATACAACCCTACCGCTGATATACATATCATAGGCATTATGAAGGAGAATTTCACTTCCGGAACACCAAGGATTAGTGTATCATCTAATCCACTGCCACCTACATCGATGATTAGTCCTTGAAGCGGAGGAAAAATAGCTCCACCCACAATGGCCATGACCAAAAACGCGGAACCGACTTTTGCTTCTTCACCCATATCCTTGAGTGCAATCCCGTAGATAGTGGGAAACATCACGGACATAAAGACTGAAATACTAACTAAGGAGACTAAACCAACCATCCCTGGCAAAAGAATAGCACCTAGGCAACAGAGCACCGCCAAGGCAGCAAAAGTGGAAAGCAATGTAGCTGGTGTGATTTTGCTGAGTAACGCCGTGCCTAAAAACCTGCCTGCGAGGAAGATGCTCATGGCAATCATATTCCAGTATGTGGCCGTCAATTCGCGCCCCGCTACTCCTGTGTCATTGATGTACTGAACGTATTGAAAAATGGCTGTCCAGCACATGATTTGTGCGCCGACATAGAACATTTGTGCAAGAACCCCCGGGAAGAAATATTTCCTGGCAAATATTCTAGACATGGACTCCTTAAACGAAATCCCTTGCTGTTCATTGACTACAGGGATTCTGAGCATAGCGATGATCACCAAGATCACCAGCACTACCACCCCAATACTCAAATAGGGATAGCTGATTATTGCCAGATCACTAGTTTTGATGGCAGCTTTGGCAGATTGAGACAATGCCTCATATGAAGCATCATCATACTTAGCTGATTGAATAGTATTGAGCACAACAAACTGTGCGATCATCATGCCACTAATGGACCCTATGGGATTAAAAGACTGAGCCAAGTTTAGTCGTTGAGTGGCTGTCTCTGGACTACCTAGTGAAAGCACCAACGGATTGGCAGTAGTCTCCAATAAGGCAAGTCCGCATGTGATGACATAAAGGGAAATAAGAAAATAAGTGTAGTTCTCCTGAATAGACGCTGGATAGAATAAAAATGCTCCCAAAGCATAAAGCATTAATCCGAGGATAATGCCCGATTTATAGCCTTTCCATCTGATAAAAAGCGCAGCGGGCAAGGCCATACAACCATATCCAAAATAGAATGCAAACTGTACAAGGTATGCCTGAAACCAGCTTAGTTCTGGCATCACTTTTTTGAATGCAGTTACCATAGGATTGGTTACATCATTAGCAAAGCCCCAAAGGGCAAAAAGCGATGTGATAACAATGAAAGGAAGTAGGAGTTCCTTTGCGACAATGGGTGATTTTTTCATATTTAGATTAGGTTATTCAATATTTAAGGCTTGGATGGCAACAACGCCCTATCCAAATGGGCATATCCACCGTCTACAAATATATGCTGACCGGTGGTATGCGATGAAAGCTCAGAAATGACAAACAAAGCCGTATTGGCGATCTCCAATGGGGTAGTCATTCGATTTCCAAAAGGAATCTTATCTTTAATTGCATCTAATTTTTGTTGTCCGTTCTCCATAGATTGGATCCAAGTATCGTAAGCGGGTGTCCAGCTTTCAGAAATGATCAGACAATTGCATCGAATATGATCATTGATCAAGTCAACAGCCCATTCCCTTGTAAGAGCCAAAACTCCTCCTTTGGAAGCTGCATAACCGGAGGTATTTCCCTGTCCGGTATAACCCACTTTTGACCCTATATTCAGGATATTGCCTTTAGAAGCTCTGAGAGCGGGTAATGCGTGCTTTACTACCAAAAAATAGCTCACTACATTGAGTTTCAATGAATCCATGAATGCCTCATAGGATCCATCTAAGCCTACTCCGTCATTTACGCCTACATTGTTGATGATGGCATCTATTCTTCCATATTTTTTCACTACAGCTGATATGGAGTTTTCCACTTCTTCAGGTTGAGTAACATCCGTTTGGAAAAACGCAGCATCAACTCCTTGATCCTGCAATTCACTGGCATATTCAAAACCCCTTGAATTTCTGTCAATGATGGCGGGTACGGCCCCTTCATCAGCTAATCGCTGAACAATGGTTTGACCTATACTTCCTCTAATCCCTGCACCGCCTGTGATGACTACTATTTTATCTTTAAGTCCTAGTTCCATCTCTTTCTTGTTATGCTAAATCATAAAATTTAGCTGCAACTCCACCCATTATTGCTGAGCGTTCGTTTTCAGAAAAATCCTCTATATATCTATCCAATATTGATTTCATCTTGCCATAATCACAAGAAACCAAGCAAACTGGCCAGTCTGATCCATACATGATCCTTTCTACACCAAATGCCTCAAAAACTGTTTCCAAGTAGGGTAAAAAATCCTCGTATCGCCAATTTTTCCAATTGGCTTCAGTCACCATGCCACTTACTTTACAAGTAGTATTCTCACTTTTGGCTAGTTCATGGATTCCATCTAGCCAATCACCAAGTTCACCCTTTTCTATTAGCGGTTTAGCAATATGATCTAGCACGAACTTTTGATTTGGAAAGCGCCTTGTCAACTCTATGGCAGCTGGTAGTTGGTTTGGAAAAATCAAAATATCATAGGTAAATCCATGTGTCTCAAGTTTTGATATGCCATTCAGAAAAGACTTTTGTAGCATGAACTCTGGGTCTGGCTCATCTTGCACAACATGTCTGAATCCCTTTACACTTTTCAAATGGGATAACTGATCTAATCTCTCTGATACATTTGAGGCACGCAAGTCTACCCACCCTACTGTGCCCTTAATGAAATCATAGGCATCTGCCAGATTATTCAGAAAATGTGTTTCTTCTTCAGACTGATCAGCTTGGACAGCTACACAACCATCTAATCCGTTCGCTTTTAATACTTCTTCGAGATCATCTGGTAGAAAATCTCTCTTAATAGCACCCATTTGGTCAGACATCCAACTGTGTTTCTGTCGATCGTATTGCCAAAAATGTTGATGTGAGTCTATTGTCATTGTTGATTTCAATCTATTCTGAAAAGCAATATAAGGGTTAAGAGCGGACTGGGAGCTCAGTAAACTGAGCAAAGGTTTCCATTTATATTCGCCCTTCTAAAGACGTATTTTAGCAGCATATGCATGACATTAAATATATCGTTTGTGAGGAGCCGGATCAGTTTGAACTGAAAACCAAGGAAGCTCCTGTCCGTGGAGAGGGAGAAGCGCTGCTCTCAGTGAAAAAAGTTGGTATTTGTGGAACGGATTTGCACGCATTCAAGGGTAATCAACCATTTTTCAACTATCCAAGGATCCTAGGCCATGAATTGGGCTGTGAGGTGTTGGATGTAGGATCGAATGATCAGGACTTAAAGCCAGGCGATCGAGTGATTGTAATGCCCTATATCAATTGTCAAGAATGTGATGCCTGCAAATCAGGAAAAAGTAATTGCTGTCAAAATATTAAGGTTTTTGGTGTACATGTCGATGGTGGCATGCAGGACATAATTACCCTACCCACTCGTTTGCTTTTGAAGGCCAATCAATTGAGCCTAGACGAAATCACCATTGTAGAACCCTTGGCCATAGGTGCGCATGCCATCAGACGCGCTGGTGTTAAAAAGGGTGATATAGTCACTGTAGTTGGCTGTGGCCCCATTGGAATAGGAATTATAGGTTTGTGCAAATATCTGGGAGCGGAAGTAATTGCCATAGATGTAAATGACCATAGGCTGAAGATGGTGAAGGAGCAATTCGGTGCGGATCACGCTATAAATGCGCTTCAAAATCCTGTTGAAGAAGTACAAAAGGTAACACATGGTAGATTGTCGCAGCATGTGATAGATGCCTCAGGTAACAAACGTGCTATAGAATCCGGAACGGACTATATGAGACATGGTGGTAACTATGTGCTTGTAGGCCTTTTCAAAGGTGATCTAAGTTTTACTCATCCAAAAATTCATGCTAAGGAAACCACCCTCATGTGTAGCAGAAATGCCACTTTGGAGGATTTTGGATTTGTTACAGAAGCTCTGAAAAGTGGAAAATTCAATTCCACGGCTTATATCTCAAGTAATGTTCCATTTGAACAAATATTAAGCGAATTTGATAAATGGATTAGTCCAGATTCCAAAGACATTAAGGTTGTTACCAATTGGTAACTAAAATTTTCTTCATTAGTTGTTGTGGGGGAGCTTAATAGGCTCCCTCTTTTTTTTGTCAAACGATGCTAAGTATCTGAAATGCTTAAATAAAGTCCTTAAACTTCACATACTCTCCTACATACCTGGTTTTGACATTATCCAGACTACCATTTCTATGTTTTGCCACGATAAGTTCTGATACCCCATTCATCGAATTACCAGCTTCATCCATGGTGATTCCATAGTATTCAGGTCGGTAAATGAACATGACAAGGTCTGCATCCTGTTCTATTGAGCCTGACTCTCTTAAATCAGACAAGATAGGCTTCTTATCACCTCCCCTGCTCTCGACGGCTCTGCTGAGCTGTGAGAGGGCAATTACGGGCACATCAAGCTCCTTTGCTAACCCCTTCAAGCCTCTAGATATGGCTGAAATGGTTTGCTCTCTATTTTCATTCTTATTGGTGCTGCTAGAATCGTGCATAAGCTGCAGATAATCCACTACTATCAACTGCACTCCATTTTCTCTTACATGGCGCTTTGCGCGATTTCTAAGCTCGTTTAGGGAGATCTGTGGGCTGTCATCTATCTGAATGCTTTTATTGTCCGTGATAATGCCTCCCCATTTAACCACATCTTCGAGAAAAGCCTTCTTTTCATCCTTGGATTGAAAATCAACACCACGCTTCTTCCAATTATCCATTTTGACCTCACCGATGTTAGATATCATCCGCTGTACGATCTGTCGGGTAGACATTTCTAGAGAAAATAAAAGCACAGGCTTCTTAAACTGAATGGCGGCATTAAGCATCATGGATACCACTAAGGCCGTCTTACCCATACCTGGTCTTGCTGCTATTACGATCAGATCGCTTTTTTGCCACCCTTGCGTCAAACGATCTAATTGGATAAATCCAGAAGGAACACCCGTAAATTCAGTTTCTAAGGACAAATTCTTATCCAAGGTCTCTATCAAACCTAGAACCTCATTTTTCAGGTCCTTGGAAGTATTAGGTTGAAGTTCATTGTGAAGAGTGGTGGTGGCGTCTTCTACTTTTTCGAGGATTTCAAAAATATCGTTTGATGGATCCTTAGAATTATTGACTGCCCGAGCACATATCTCTATGGTTTTTCTCCTGATATATTCCTCTCTGATAATCCCGTGAACATATTTGTTGAGGTTTCCTGAGGCTTTACTCACCAATTCGGAGATGTAGGCCACACCGCCTGCTTCATCAAGCTTATCAATGCTTCTCAGAAACGCGACAGCACTTTTGAGATCCACGGTGATCACTAGGCTATGCATCTCTACAATGGCATCATAAATAACCTGATGTCTAGCTTGATAGAAAAAGTGTGACTTGAGATATTCGTCTACCTGATAGTAAGCGTCATGGAACAGCAAAAGCTCACCAAGGACTTGCTGCTCTCCGTAGATCACCACATCGAAATGCTGAGGAAGCATCTGAGGGTTATAGACCAGATCTACAAGATGACTAGTCTTCTCTTCAGGTGTTTGAGATCTACCAGATTTCATTCACTTGATCCTTTATGATAGCACTTCTTTCTTCTTCTGGAAATGCTGCCAGCATATGACACAAAGCTGCCGATACTATTGCTCCTTGAGATATGCCCACTGACTTACTCATTCTCTTTAAGATCGAAATGTAGCGCGGGTATAGTCCTGTGGTGAAAGTCAATTGATTTTCATCTGATCCAAACTCTTCATCAACCTGCTCTCTTATCTGCTTTGATACAGCAAAAAAGGACTCTAACTCCCCTATCCTACTGTTTTTCGACTCCTTGACCTCCTTCTTTGGTGCTTTGGTGGGTTGCTCCTTGGCCTTTGGCTTCTTAGCAGCAACGGGTTTCGGTTTAGCTATCGCGGGCTTCTCTTCTATTGCCCCAGAAGAGATTAATGAATTGTCTTTTTTGGAGTCATCTCCCGATAACGTTTGTTTGAATAATGCTTTTCTTTCAGCTGCTGTTAAACCCATTTTTTATGCAGTTAGTGGTTTGAATATCTCTACTTCTAGTTCCATTGCCTTCTTAAGACTTTTGGCACCTCCCGGCAATGCTTTCTTTTCTTGTAGACGCTCTATGATTTCCAGAGATAGTTGCACATAATCTCTTGCCGAAGTTGCCTCAGGATAATAATCCAAAACAGCTCCCCCAATTGTTTTGGACTCCCCTATTCTAATATTTTCTCTGATCTTAGTAGTGAACATGTGACCCTTGAAGTGATCTTCAGAGTATTCCTTTACCGATTGTTGGTAGATAGTTCTCAACTTAGGACGGATCACAAACATTCCCAGTATCTCAAGACCAGGATTAAATCTGGAGACACCTTTCACTTCATTTTGAAGCTTCATGGCACCATCAATACTGTCTTGACTCAATTCGCTTGGAATCAATATATAGTCACTTGCCAAAAGTGCATTCCTGGAAATCATATTAAACCCTGGAGCAGTATCTAGAAATATGAAATCGTACTTTTTAAGGATTCCTGCTTCCTCCAATTTTTCGCCTAAGCGAAACAATCCATCTACTTTATCAGAATCAAGCTCGACTAAAGCCCTATCATAAGCCTTACTACCATCCATGTGACAGATGTCAAGGTTATCTCTGAAAGTATAAGGTTCAATTCCTAATTCTTTGTTCTGCAGACAATCCGTAATAAAACGTTTTGGTTTCTTATTGACCTTATCAGTACTAGAGAGATTCTCTTGAGGGTCTAAATCGATCATCAACACACGAAAGCCTAATCGACTCAAACTGTATGATATGTTCAATGTAGATGATGTCTTGCCTACACCACCTTTCCAATTCATAATAGAAATAACCATAACGCAATATAAATTACTTAATGTTGTTTTACCTAATTATAGTTACTTTAATTATTAATTAATTAAAGTTATTTTATTTATATTAATATTAACTAATCTTAATTAATCTTAACTAAGAATAAATAAGATTTACTTAGACGTCACTGGGTGACCCAAGTGAGAGATATACCTATCGATCTCTCTTTTGTACCATTCCTTTGTACGACTTGACTCAATAGTGTCCTGAATCAATTGATACTTGTAATTGATCTCCTTCATAAAATAAGAGAAGGGTACAAGATCAATAGTCCTATCGATTTCCTTTTGGTCAAAGCCAACCACGGACATCCTTTCTTGAAAACGATTGATGTTCTCTTCAGGCTCCATCTTATTTACTTCTCTTCGTGGACTACCATTCTTGTTCTTGGCAAACGGGATTTCTAAACTAAGCTCCACCATCTTATCAATGTAAATCTCAATAGCTGCTACTTTCTTCCCACTCTTAATTATTTCATAGGAGGGCTTTACGTCCGTCATATCAGCTATCTCCTTAAATGCCGGCTCAATCACTCTTTGCTTAATATGATGCCATTGCCAACTATCATCAATCTTGAACATATACTTGATCTGTTCTAAGTCAAATGTTGTGCGTTTGTAATTCCTCGTCTTCAGTGCTGAGAGAATGTCATACCATCTTTTAGAATACTTCCGTTTTAGACTATTGCTCTGGCTAAAGTAGATCTGAGTGAACCCATTGTGCTCCTTTAGAAATATGGCTAAAAAGTGCTTAATAGCTACATCTCCCAGAAGTACTTTCCATCGTCGCTCCTTCTCAAAATGATATACATCCGATACAAATACACCCTCAGCCTGGACAGTTTCGTTCTTATAGCCTACATGTATATTCTTCAGCGCATTCAACCTCTCATCCACATGCTTGTAATCAGTCATGCGATAATCGAATACTTTCGCTACATCTTCATAACTAAGAAGCACTTCTTTGTACTGAGTAGGGACGGATTCTCTATCCCAATCGAAATTGGTGAAAAAGTCTCTAACCGACGGGTCAAAAGGATTAATGTTTCTTTGGATGGCATTCAGGACATTCCTATCAAAGGAATTAACCATATAGGAAGACTCCAACACCAGAGTGTTGGATTGATAGATGCTAGGTATTTTTCTTTTGGTCGCCACAATATTATGCACAATGATAGTCAGACAATTGAGTAATCGCTTACTCACCACTTGATAGAATATGTGTGAATAGGTGATAGAATATGTGTGACCAACGCTCACATAAGATAGGAGGGAAGCTGGTAGGATATGTGTGAATAAGATTTAAAAAGTGTGATTAAACTACTCGAATAGTCTTCTCAGATAGAAAATGTGTGTGTAGCCATAGAATATGTGTGACTTTGATGGGATATGTGTGTTGATGATAGAATATGTGTTTTTATCGCTTGTATATGATTGATTATCAGTCATATACACACCCTGTAAATAAGTAAGTATTAGTAATCTTATAGTAACCTTTCTTTCAATTAAATCTTTTAATAACATCTCGGGATGAAACAAGGCTCAGAAAATAATCAAACATCCTAACTCACACATTCTATATCCAGAACTAAAATCGGCATTCAGAAGCTCTAAAACACCATTTTAGGAGCATTAACTCACACAAATTCTATCAGACTCTTTAACAATCACTTCAACTCACACATATCCTATCAACGAATTCTAAGAACATCAAACTTTAAAGAACTTACATAAATCGCTTATTCACACATATTCTATCACTTTCAAGACATCAAACAACAATACTGAATGTTTGTAATTCAAATAGAATGAATTTTTTCTTTTAATCATCCGTCTGTCAAGCTAATGAAGTTTTTCACTTTGATGACATTCACCATTTCCAAGAGTGTACTGATTTTTATCTATCTGGTTATCAACAAGATATGTATGGATATTTCAATTCACACATATTCTATCAAATGGCCATATTTGTGTGAGTTGGAACTTCGATCCGCAAAAAGAGAAGCTCAAAACACACAATTTCTATCAAGTTCCATATGGTGTGAAGTTGAACCAAATGACCATAATCACACATATTCTATCAAATGTCTAATTGGAATACGCCAGTATCAATGATACGACGTTTAGATCCAAAAATCCAATGCCTACTATCTCATAAGCACATGGTCTAAATACCCGAAGCGATAGGAGAGGGGGTAGTCATTATTATCTTAAACACACAAATTCTATCAAATCTTTCGATGTGCCTGTTTAGTCACTTAACAGCTACGCAATCATCAATTAATGCAATTCGCTGATTAATAGTATGTTCAGTGAGATCAATATATTTACAACCTTATTAACAGTAATCTGCGGTTATCTCCATCATGCTTACTCCAGGCTTTTAGCATCCTATTTCACATTCTCATTCATACCGTTTATTATTTCCTTTCATTACTAGCATCAGTTCTACAGCTTATCTCATGCAATTCACATTACCCGACTTAAATCCGTAAATACTAAACATTCATTTCTGTTTCTATAATCATCATTTCAATTGTTACCTCGATCATTCATCAGACCTACTATTTCTTACAATGCTTCGCCACTTCCCCTAATTCTTTCTCCTTTAACTTTTTCAATTCTTAAATATTTTCAGTCTTCTCATCCTCTTCCCATTCCTTAATTCAACATTCAAATTCACCTAAATATCTAGTACCGGTTACCTAATTTTATTGAAAGTGCAAGGTATGTTTTCCGTTACGGAAAACTCCAAATCCGTGATTTGGTATTTTATCCTTTACCACGTAATACAGACCTTGCCTGGTGACGGAGCCCCAGGTAAAATATCTGCACAATGTTGGCTATTTAATGTAAAAAATACTTGAATAGTATAGGGAAAGGCTTAAAGTGATAGCAACACAATTTTCAGAAATAGTGCATATCATATACGATATAAACCATTATAGGCTATAAGGAATTTGCATCAAGAATGACTTTCTAAATAACCATAAATAATGGTGTTCCAATTGATGACCCTTCGGTCAATAATCTTCACTGATAGGAGGGAAGCAAAGCCAAGTTTTTCAACTAGTAATTCTGCCACCTAAATAAACTCAAAATGGAATGTACGAGACTAGGTCATAAAATGGTAGAAGTAAAGATCCTCAGCTATAAATAGGAATAGTACAATTCTAAGATAAATTCATTCGCATTAGTTTGCGTAATGTTTCTGTACTGAAGGTATTATGACTAACTTCAAAATCTAAATTGAACCGCTAGCTACCAATGCTCCTCAAGCCACAAGAATCACTAAATAAAGCTTACCTCACTAAAATCTCAACTGAACGAGAAATTGAATTCAATGAGAAGGTAATCAGGCTACTTCAACAGCATCAGTCCAATGATACATTAAAAGCAATCATTGAAACCAAGGCTGGATTTTTGTTGTTTTAGTTATTGATGGTACCTATGTATCACAAGTGCACGCCATGGCAGGACTCATGAACTGCACTATAAAATTCCAAAAAAGCTCAAACATAGTTTGGGCTTTTTTTTTGATAGCTCTTGTCACCCAAATTTTTGACCTAAAAACAGCTCATTTGCTGCACCGATTCTTTTCTTAAATCAGATAAGTGATAATGGGTCGCCTTTTTTAACAGTATTTGCTTTAATTGGAGGATAAAAAGAGAATAACTGGACGAGGCTAAGACACAACAAAAAGTATCCATGACTGACCAATCCCAAATCAAATGCCCTAACTGCGGCACATCTATAGATGTACAAGACATCCTCGCGCATCAGGTAGAGGAGCAGTACAAGCAGCAGTATCAGGAGAAAGAAGCCACCCTAGCACAGCAGCTCCGTGACTTTGAGCAGAAGAAGCAGAAGGAAAACGAGCTCTTCCAAGAGCGGCTGGATAAAGCTGTGAAACTCCAAAAGCAAGAGGCTGTGAAGAGTATTCGTATAAAGATGGAGCAGGAGCATTCCGAGCAGTTTAAAGTCCTACAGGACGAGCTCAATGAGAAATCTAAGCAGATCCAAGAGCTAGGGCGTACCAGAGCGGAGATAGAGAAGCTCAAGCGGGAGAAAGCAGAGCTCAAAGAAGTGGCGGAAGCAGAGGCTCAGAAGCGACTAAATGACGAAATCTTAAAAGAACGGGAGAAAATCCGCAGGTCGGAAGAGGAGCGGAATGAGCTGAAGTTTAAGGAGCTTTTCAAGCAGCTGGAAGACCAGAAGAAACTCACCGAGGAGATGAAGCGCAAGCAGGAGCAAGGCTCCATGCAGATGCAAGGAGAGGTGCAGGAGTTGGCAATAGAGGAGTGGCTGATCAGTCATTTCCCTCTGGACACCATCGAGGAAATCAAGAAAGGAGCTAGGGGAGGGGATTGCCTCCAGATTGTGAATACCCGTGCTCGGCAGAACTGTGGTAAGATTTACTACGAGAGCAAGCGTACCAAGGACTTTGGAGCAGCGTGGATAGAGAAGTTTAAGAACGATATGCGAGAGAAGGGCGCTGATGTTGGCGTGCTCGTCACAGAGGCTATGCCGTCTGGCTTTGACCGCATGGGCATCATGGACGGTGTTTGGGTCTGTACTTATGAGGAGTTCAAGGGTTTGTGCTCCGTGCTTCGAGAAAGTGTCATTCAAGTGAGTGGTGCATTAGTCAGCCAAGAGGGTAGAGGAGACAAGATGCACATGCTTTATGACTTCCTTACCAGTACCACCTTCCGAATGCAAGTAGAAGCCATTGTAGAAGGATTTTCCTCTATGAAAGAAGCCCTGGAGAGCGAAAAGCGCTCCATGCAGCGCATCTGGAAAGAACGAGAAAAGCAGATCGAAAAAGTCATCACCAATACTATAGACATGTATGGCTCCATCAAGGGTATAGCAGGGAATGCTGTCCAGTCGGTGAAGGCTTTGGAGTTGGGAGAGGAAGATGAGGATTGAAATTCCCGTTTTAGATTAATTCCAGCCTTTCGTATTTCCTTTTGAGTACATCTTGGTATTGAGCTTTCATATTTTCTGATAAGAATGATCGTTCTATCAAATCAATACCTACTGGGAGGTTCTTAATCATTCGTCTAAACGTCCCATCAATTTGTTTTTGAGACAATCCCAGCCCTTTACCCAATTCTTCAAAATGCGCTCGTTTCAACTTCTTTTTCTTACCAGCCAATGTCAATGCAAGCTCTTCGGAATCTTCAGGGAAGACAATAGCGACATTTAAGAGATCGTAAGCAGGAGCTAATACCCAACCTGATGAGTTTTCAATCATTGAGAAATTCTTCAAGTGCATATCATTATTTCCAGTGAGAAAAGAGAAAACAGCTATGTCGAAATAGTAGGTTTTATCCAGTAGTGTGTTGGTTGAATAGGCACCTACGGCTTGGCCAACTTTTTCCATTGAGCTCTTGTATTTATCAAATGCTTCAGTGATCTGAAACATATCTATCATGTGAATCTTCTCTCCAGACGCTGTGCGGTCAATACGTTTGGTGATGTAGGACAGCTCACCAGATGACAGCCGAATCAATGATGATGGGACCACACGAATTCCAAAAGCCTCGGCTATTCTCATGGTGAGATGTTCGTTTGCAGGCATCTCTGTGAATATTTCAGAAGGGGGCTTGAAAATATACTGTCCTCCCAATGCTCCGACTACAGTTAATCGGTCATCTGAGTTACCTCTGGTTTCCTTTACGAGAGACATAGAAAGTTTGGCCTGAACTCCCGGAACGGCGATACTGCGCTCCACTACGCTCTTCGCAAGTTCCTCCATCTGACTAAGCGTACATTGGATTTTCGGTGGGGTAGGGGTCCCAAAAAAATCCATTGAGCACTTCTCATGAAAGTCCAATTCACTTTCTACAGCCTCGTAACAGTATAGACACTTATTTTTCATCTTCTGGGGTTGATTCTACACTTACAGCACCGATACAGTTTTGACAACAGGCCAGGAGCAATCCCATTCTATCATTCTTGTTGATCTTCCAGTTATTGGATGCTATGTCTAGTAGCCATCCCTCGGGGATCAATCCCTCGAAGAAAGGGAAGAGGCGTTTGTCTCGATAAGGTTTATCTGTGACGGGCATGGTAAACGTGATGAAACTATTGGGATGATCCGACACATACTGATGGTCGTACTGAAATACATATTCGCCATCATCCGTTTCGGTGACCATTCCTGCTAATTGGTCTTTATAATACACTTTTCCCTGTCTCATTTAGTAATGTTTAGGCTATTGACTGGAGCCAATTCATGTCCAAACATTTTCAGGACTAAGTTGACCTTATCCAAGTTAAGATTTGTTTTACCCTGCTCAATTTTTCGCACTACTGTCAGCGCTACGCCTGCACGTTCTGCAAACTCTTCTTGGGTCAAATTCACTTCTTTTCTCCGTTCTTTCACAAACTCTGGTAAAGCTTTCATTATATGTATTTGAATATAATATTGGTCAAATTTAATTAATTATATGTAAATAGATATAATATGGATGAATTAAGAATATTTATATGCTTACAGATATAGTTCAATAGCAATATGGTAAAGTTCGGAAGGTGTTAGCAACCATTCTGATCAGCCAAAACCTCCGAAAGAATGAACTGAAGTACGTTTTTAGAGATCTTAAATGTCTTGTTATCCATTTGTTAGAGGTAATTAGAAAGCCACCTTCACTAAAAGCCCTACCCTTTGAAATTTGAATAAATAAATTTGCGCAAGTGAAAACTTGCATTTATATTTGCAAGCAATTACTTGCGTATCTAATTAAGATATTATGAGAAGAGATGTATTCAATGCCATAGCAGACCCAACACGTAGAAGCATACTAATGTCCTTGACGACAGAAGCTCAAAATGTAAATGGCCTAGCAGATAAGTACGATATGACAAGGCAGGCAGTATCACTTCATGTTAAGTATTTGCAGGAATGTGGAGTTATCTCCATCAAAAAGGAAGGACGAGAACGTTATTGTAAACTAGAAGCTCAGACACTTTCTGAAGTTGCTGATTGGCTAGAGCCATTCCGTAAAATTTGGGAGTCGCGCTTTGACCAATTAGACTCTCTGTTAAACAAACTACAAGACAAAAAAGAAAACCAAAATGACTGAAACCAAATTTGAGACAAACGGAAATCAACTAACTGTGACTCGAATATTTAATGCTTCAATTGACCTTGTTTGGCGAACATGGACAGAAGCAGAACTACTTGACCAATGGTGGGCACCCGAACCATGGAAGTCCAAAACTAAACAGATGGCCTTCGAAGAAAATGGGCAAAGACTTTATGCCATGTGTGGGCCGAATAGAGAAGAACATTGGGGCTTAACAACTTATGAAACCATAAGGAAGCCTTCCTACTTCTCGGGGGAAGATAATTTTTGCGATGAAAATGGTAAAGTCAATGAAGAAATGCCAGCGGCAAAATTTAAAAACAATTTTCAATCAAACTCTACTGAGACCACTGTAATAGTGATTACTCAATATGCTTCCAAAGAACATTTGCAACAAGTAATTCAAATGGGACTGAAAGAAGGCTTAAAAATGGCATATGAAAACTTAGATAAACTATTAATCAATTTAAAAGGACAAAAATGAAAACAGTAACAATTCAAAACACAATTAACAAGGAAGTCAATCAAGTTTGGGAATTATGGACAGCTCCTGAACATATCAAACATTGGAATTTTGCTTCGCCTGAATGGCATTGCCCAAAAGCAGAACATGATTTGAAAGTAGGTGGAAAACTCAACTATCACATGGCTGCCAAAGATGGCAGTATGGCCTTTGATTACACTGCGACATTTACCAAGCTAGAACCAAATGAATTGATGGAGTACCAATTGGATGACGGCAGAAAAGTTACAATTACATTTACAGCCAATGGGGATTCAACAGAAGTAGTGGAAACATTTGAAGTTGAAGACGAAAACTCAATTGATATGCAAAGACAAGGATGGCAAGCAATTTTGGATAACTTTAAACAATATGTTGAATCAAAATAAAAACTACCGCCAACAAGGTGTATAGTGCATAGCACCCTTCGGGATGCTACGACACCATACACAGACCGGTAATGGCAATAATATATAAACGTTATAAGTTATATAAATTATGTTATGTTAAGTAGAGCCTAGAATTACTGGATCTTATACCTATTCCCTTTCATCAATTAGTGTCCGCCTTATTCTTTTTCAGTTTCATCAAGGACAAAACTTTGAAATAGTCCGAATGGGATACCTATTTGCGGTGTTTTTATAAATAATAGATTCATGCTGTATTATGTATTGATATTTCATTTAGTTGTCACTCCTTGGGTGTGAACTAAATGAAATATTATGAATACTATTTATGAAAAACGATCAGGTTACTTCTACATACTAGAATTTCAAGATGCATTCAAGTTTGGAATAACCACCAGGCTTAACGAGCGGATTAAGGAACACAGGAAAGAAAATCCGAAAAGTCCTTTTAGTATGATTAAAAACAGATATTTTGGAGTTTTTGAGCAGGCAAGGTTGATAGAAAAACTTTTAGTAAAAATGCTTCCTACTTATAAAGTAGCCAACAAGCAAGAATGGATCAGAAAGCCATTTCCCTTAAGTGACATTTGGGAGTCATATTCCACTGTTGAAAAAATTGTACTCAGGGCATACCAAGTCTGCAATCATGATGAATGGCGCAGACTTGTTTATGATAAAATATCGGATGTGAATTTGAACAGAATTATAGCCTCAGCAAAACTCCAAGATGACGAATTAAATCGCGAAACTCGACAAGGTTCGTTTCTTGCTGAGGATGAAAAACCACGATCAAGCTTCTTAGGTTATTCTGTTCTTAATTACCTGACCGATGAAGAAGCTTATGAGGAGTTTTCGTGGATAAGAAAATCGTGCACTGGTCCACAATATGTGCCTTACTAAACAGCGGATTATTCAATATAACTCCACCAAATTATAGAATAGAGGTAATTTTCTTATTAGCCTCACTCCTAAGGAAAAAAATATTGGTTGATCAATGAATAAGATCTATACGTTATCCATTTATTTAAGAATGATCTCTAAGACTGTATCAATTTCTTGCTTCTCAGATTCCGGTATATTGATAAGCAAACCATATTCATTCAAATTGTATTCCGCTTCCCTTTTCTTACCATAGTAAGCTATAGACGCAACCGGCAAATTGAATCCTGGGATAAAAACCACCTTGGCATTTTGGTCGAGTGAATGAATGAAAAGCCTATTGCCTTTCTGAGTAGCGGCCAAAGCATCTGTTGGTATAAAAGGACCAGCTGTAGTCCCGTATATGGTTTCGCCATAAGTTTCAAGCCAATCTCCAATTCGTGCTAGAGCCTGGGTATGTTCAGGTTGAATTTGACCATTTGGCATTGGCCCAACGTTCAGAAGCAGATTACTTCCATAGCCAGCGGCCTTGACTAAGTATTGAATCAGTTCTTTGTCGCTTTTATGCTTCCTGTCTTTCAAGTTAAATCCCCAAGACCCATTGATAGTTTCGCAAACTTCTTTGGGCAAATCACCGATATCTTCAGCCTTAGTGGCAAAACCCATGGTGGCTCTGCCTGGTAGGTCTTTTTCGAACATTTGAAAATCTTCGCCAGGTTTTACTCCTTCGTGATGATTGTTTCCAATCAGACAATGCGGTTGTAGATCATGAACCAGCTGGTAGATTTCTTCGTAGTGCCAATCGGTGTTCTTTTTGTCCCAATGACCATCAAACCAGATACCACCTATTTCTCCGTAATTGGTCAAAAGTTCGGTTAGTTGAGCCTTCATGATATCTATATACTTATTCCAATCTCCTTCAGATCTGCCTTTAATACCATTTCCGGTTCTCCCTCGCGGAAAATAATTGTCATCGTGCCAATCGAGCAGAGAGTAATAAAAGAAAAGCTTTATACCTTCTTGCTCGCACGCCTTAGAAAGAGCCTTGAGAACGTCTTTTTTGTATGGCGTTTGTTTTACAATGTTGTAGTCCGTGGCTTTTGAATCAAATAATGAAAAACCGTCATGATGTCTACTAGTGATGGTGATATACTTCATCCCTGCACGTTTGGCCATTCTTACCCATTCTACCGGATCATATTCTACTGGATTAAAAAGTGTAGGAAGCTTTTCATACTCGTCTATGGAGATATTCTGATGATGCATTACCCATTCACCATCCCCCAAAATGCTATATACACCCCAATGGATAAATAACCCAAATCTCGCATCTTCAAACCAGTCACGAGCCTTTAAATTGGCTTCACTGGGTTTGTATTCTTGTGCTAATGATTGAAAACCAATTAGAACCATTAAAAAAAAGGGGAAAATACGCTTCATAGCATTTGATTTATGTCGATTCTCATATTAGGAAACTCAATGCGATACAACAATCAGAACCTTGGATCGAAAGTTACTTCAACTCCAAAGCCTCTGTTTTGTCGAAATCACCACCCCGCAATTCTTTAAATTGATTAAATAGTTCCTCGACTATCTCAGGATTTTCCATCGCCAGATTGTTTTGCTGGGCGATATCCTCTTTGAGATTGTAAAGCTGAAATTCGGGATCATTACCCAATTCTATGTTCACCTGCTTATTTAGTGCAGGACCATCATATGGCGGAATCATGATCCAATCATCAGATCTAAAGGCCGTTTTAGTATTGGCCTCAATAATTAAATTTTTTCTACCATTGTCAGATGTGCCCAATAGCACATCCACAAGTGCTTGACTGTCTGTTGGCTTACTAGGGGCATTTACATACTCGGCCATTGAAGCAAGCAAATCCATTTGGCAAACTAGGGCTTCAGAAACTTTAGGCTCAATTTTCCCTTTCCAATAGGTAATGAAAGGCACTCTAGTCCCGGCTTCAAAAAGACTATACTTTCCACCTCTCAATCCACCCTTAGGATCATGGTTTCCTATTTTCTCTACAGCATCATCATAATAGCCATCATTGAGGACAGGCCCATTATCGCTAGATAGGATAACCAAGGTGTTTTCCAAAAGGCCTTCTGCTTCTAAGGTTTTCATGAATTCGCCAACACACCAGTCTGCTTCTACTATTACGTCACCTCTCGGTCCCATGCCTGATGAACCCACAAACCTAGAATGAGGTGTACGCGGCACGTGTGGTTGTTGCATAGCATAATAGAGAAAGAATGGTTCCTCTCCCCTATTCTTGATATAAGATTGAGCTTTGGCTAAGAAATGATCAGCCATGTCTTCATCCTTCCATTTGGCAGCTTCGCCACCTGTCATAAAACCTATTCTTGGGATACCATTGACTATGCTATTGTTGTGGCCATGATGCCAGTTCATAGTGACCAATTCTGGGTTGTCCTTGCCGGTTGGCTCTCCATCAAAATTCTTAGCATAACTGATTTCAATCGGGTCATTTGGATCAAGACCTACAACCATACCATTGTCTATATAGACAGTTGGCACTCTATCTTGAGTGGCAGCCATGATATAGGAATAGTCAAAACCTACTTCATTAGGACCTGGGGTTACTTTCTCGTTCCAGTTAACTACACCGGTACCTAATCCTAGATGCCATTTCCCTACAATTCCTGTTTGGTATCCTGCTTGGCGCAATACCTTAGGAAGGGTCTGTTGATCCGTTTTGATCAACAATGGAGCCGTTCCCGGTAAAATTTTAGCGTTTTTGTTTCTCCAAGGATAGGTTCCTGTTAGCAATGCATACCTACTTGGTGTACAAGTAGCTGACGAAGCATACGCGTTTGTAAACTTGATCCCGCCATTCGCCAGTGCATCGATGTTTGGAGTGCTAATCTCTGTTGCTCCATACGAACTCAAGTCTCCATAGCCAAGGTCATCGAGGTAGATAATTACAATATTGGGTTTGTCCGTGCTAGCCTTTGCTTCTTGCTCTGAAGAAGTTTTCGTTGGCTGGCAGCCTATCGAAAAGAAGAGGATAACTAGGATTAAAATGGTATTTACTTTTTTCATCTTTTTGGTCGTTAGAACTAATTCGAAGTAGTTGGTCAATTTATGTCAAATCATTAGTTCCTTAGAGCGCATACGTATGCACAATTACCTTGTCGGATTGGAAAATAAGTTTAGTGAAAATCGATGTTGGCATATCAGAGCTGTTTATATCGAAATGCGCAATGTTTTTAGAATTCATTTATCGTGGTTGGAATGTTCTATAAGTTTTATATTGTTGCCAAGGAAAAACTACTGTACTATCCAGCTTACAAAGCTGATAATGAAGCCAATGGCAATAGAAATCAAATCTATGCCTAGCCCAAAGATCAATCCTCCCATGGCAACTATTCCCGCGTAAACAAATGACTTATTCATATTCATTAATTCGAGTTTAAAAATGAGCTTGAAGATATTTTACAAATCATGCTTATTCAAAATGGTTTGCTGACCTAAGAATAATGCCCGATTGAGCATTTGACAATTGAAGAGCGTAAGCTGATCCTCATCTATTATAGTTTCCAACGCTAGCCTGTATAGTTCGAAAACGGAATCATCGGCAGCCAGGTGAATATGCTTTTCAAAATTTCCCAATGAAGAAATTTCTTCTCCGATCACAAGTCCGCTCAGATAATAATACCCCTCATCTTTAGGTTGATTTCCGAACATCTGTTTTGCTCTTACGGTCAGTAATGTCGAACCAAGGCCTTTATGGTTTCCCTCTTTTACCCCTTCCAAAAAGGGATCCTTAAAATCGTCACTCCATGGTGCTTTTTGAACAGAATTGGCCAAAACGGATTGGGAGGAAACCAAGCTAAATAATTCACCGGTCATGAAGTTGCGCATCTCAATAAATGCTCCTTGCTCATAAATCAAATGTTTAGAGTGCGTACCGGGCAAAATCAATACACCATCTTTATCCATTTGATGAAGCAGACCTAAGGCTTGAGTTTCCTCACCTCTCATAAACCCAAATTCACTTCGGACACCTGAGACAAGAATTAGGTTCTGGTCATTCGGAAGTACTATTGTTTCTGTTATCAGATTATCTCCTTTTGCTCTTAGAGGCAGCCTTGAATATGGGAGTTCCTTCATTCCCAAGTTAGAGGATAGCATACCTGAACAAATGATTGGAACAGTGGCTAGCTCACCAAACGCTTTTGCCACTTGACGCAATAGAAAGGAGGAAAAAAACGCTGAAGGAGTTATCCCGGAATTTTTAGCCTGATCATTCAACACCTTTATCCCTTCATAAGAAGTATGCTCTTTGATGATAGCAAGCGTTTCTCGATGAACAAGTCTTATCCTAAAATTGGTAGTCCCCCAATCACAACTAAGAAAGTGTGTCGTTTTGTTCATAATATAAGCACCCTAATAAGGACTATTCAATAATGGAAATAGACTATTCATAATCACATTACTTACAGTCACTGAAAATCAATCCCAACCCGAGAGACCTATGATTTCGCCATTGGGACCAACAAAAAACGTCCATTTATCCTGAGCATAATTCTCATTTTCTAATTCGTATCCTTCCTCTACCAGTTTGTTTCCTATCGGTACAATATCATTGACTTTGAGCATAAAGTGATTGTGGTTGGTGTTTCCGACAGGCCCTATGGTATCCCAATATTCTGGTGCGGTCAGCGAAAGAGCTATGGTGAGGTCATTCGCTTTGAGTTTCATGACCAGCATACCCTCAATACCATCTCCATGAAGCACTTCTGCATCGGCTAATTGAAAGCCAAGTATTTCACGATACAGTTTCAAGGTTTTCTCCAACTCTAATACGTGTACACAGATATAGTTCAAACCCGTTACCCGAGCTCTTTCATTACTATCTACTTTTGCTCCTTGGGCATCACTTTGTTGAGCATAGCAAAAACCATTTCCTATCAACAAAAATGCAACAAGGACTAGAAGCCGAAATGGCTTAATTGATATCCTCTTGGATGTATACTTAAATTGTAATTTCATATTCTTCAAGACTAAATTGATTGTAAAAAAACCCTGATGCGCAAGCATCAGGGTCCAACTATTAAAACAACGAAGTACTATTTATCATCACTTGCTTTCTTACCAGCTACCTCTCCTTTTGCTGTATGTGTAGTCTTACGCGCACCTCTAAATCCTCTTATATATTGATAATCATAAGATTGGTACTTGTGGGTTAACCCCCACTGAAAGATGTTGAAAGGCTCATCAGGATCCACTGTTCTGTTAAGACCAATTGCATGTGGTGGAGCAGGAATGCTTGCCACAATCTCAAAATTGATTCCGTCAGGTGACACCTGAATAGTGTTCTTCTCAGGACCATCTGTAGTTATCAAAGAAGCAATACCACCTCTATAAGGCCATACACAGATTTCATGACCACTATTGGAAATCGGATTGTACTCGGATTTCACGTAAGGCCCGAGTGGATTGTCTGCTATAGCTACACCGTGTCTGATTTGGCGACCACCCCAAGTGATAGCCTCGCCCATCTGCTCTCCTTTGTAGTACAAATAGAATTTACCTTGATATGGGATGATACACGGATCGTGAACTTTATGACTATCAAAATCACCTTTCTTCTCTACCATGAAGCGATTTTGTTCTGTTCCTTTCCAAACACCATTATCTGCCGGGCTTAATACAGGTTCTTTTGTTTTAGTCCAAGGCCCGTATGGTGAATCAGCCCAAGCCATACCTACCTGATTTTTGACACGCACGTTATAAGGTGATTTCACCGTTTGGTAAACCAAATAATATTTCCCTTCCCACTCTAGGATTTCAGTGGTGAAGACTGAACGATCATCATAAGCTCCTTTTTCACCTCGAGCCACAGCCAATCCTTCTTCCTTCCAAGTAATACCATCCAAAGATGAAGCATACCAGATATCACATCTATCCCATGGAAAAACTTTATCTTCTTCTATATCGCCGCTGAAACCATCAGTAGGCCCTACGCTCTTACTATACCAAACTAGATACTTGCCATCCACTTGAATTATCGCACTAGGGTCACGCCTTACTACTCCTTCTTCGTAAGCTAAGTCTCCTTTTAAGTCATAAATCTCAAACTCACCAAACCATTCATTGGTAAGCTCAGGATTCCATTTCAAAGCCCGTTTCGAGGCAGCACTCAACTTGTCAGGATTCGTTATTCCTAGAAAATCGATTCGCTCAGGCGTAATGTTGAATTCTTCTTCTACCGGCATTTCTGTCATTTTTTGAGGTTGACAAGCAATAGAAACCATTAGAATGGATGCTATTGACAAAAAGTTGATGATTTTCATTTTGTTAGATTTTTGTTTGAATCAGTGATTAAGAATTACCAAACGCAATAATCAGTATGCCTACAATCATAGCGGCCAAACCTGCATAAAGGAATTTCTTAGATTTACCTGAAGCCTGAGACCACTCACCAGTGATCAATCCACTTACGATCGCAATAGCTACAGAAACGGTATTAAAAATGGCATAACCCACCGTACCTCCAGTATTGCCAAGTTTGAAGGCAGCATAAGCGAATGCGGCTGAGGCCGAAAAGTTAAGAATAGCCATGCTTGTGGTCATCACAAGGTTTCTACCAAGGTGTGGAGTTGAAAATTTGCCCCAAAGACCTTTTTTCGAAAGCTGAATGATGAAATATGGAGTCACAAATAATCCTCCTGCTACATAGATGATGAACATAATAGCCAGTGCCAACATCCATTCTGGATTGCCCTGCTCTATCAATGCATTTTTGATGTATTGTTCCGTCACTTCATTTGGATTACCTATAGAATTGGCAAAACTGAATCCAGTAGCAAGCAAACCACCTATCACAGCTATGAGAATACCTGTAACCATTGAGCCACCTTTGGTGCCACTTTCGGCATCTTCGTCGGCTTGTCTTATGATTCCCGCTCTTCCATTGGCGTAGACTCCAGCAAGTACTATGGCTAGTCCGAGCAATATCTTAGTGAGCACATCTTGTTCTGGAAGACCTACCACTATAAATGGGAGCAATGAACCCACCAATATGATCGTACCTATGAAAAGTGAAAATCCTAAGGAAAGGCCAATGTAATTGATGGCTTTTCCCCACATCATCACACCTATACCCCATAAAAAACTAGCAACAGCCATTTTCAAAATAACATCTGAAGGGATAGCTCCCAACACAGCACCGAACCCATCTATTAGCGTAAAGCAGACAATCGGTGGCACGATGAACAAAGCAATGGTGAAGAAAGTCCCCCACGTATTTTCAAATTCAAAATCCTTCGTAAACTTTTCTGGCAAAGCATATAGACCCAACATGAGTCCTGCGCCAAGCGCCCAAATTATTCCTTCAATCATGGTGTTAAATGTTAGTGCTTATAAATTTGAATTGTGTCTCACTGCTAAACCGCTCTCCAGGCTTAGTAGTAGTTTTGGGTGAACCTGAAATATTGGGTCCATTCTGGTAGCGATGCGTTTCAAAACAAAACGCTCTGAATTTACCGAACTGGTGACCATTCTCTCTTTTCAGATTGTCTGAAGTGTACTTTCCTGTATAGAACAACATGCATGGTTCATTTGACCTTACCTGTAGTTCCAAATCACGAAAATGATTCTTCACAGAGGCCATCGGTTGTAACTCTTCACTGTCATTATCGAAAATGTAGAAATGCTCAAAGCCATCTCCCATTTCATCATGAACATCTTTGATTTTCTTCCTAAATCGCAAATCATCTGGTTTTCCGTTTAGGTTGATCACTTCTCCAGTAGCAGCACCTGTCTCATCTGTAGCTAGTCTTTCTCTAGAGTTGATCTGAACCTTATGATTCTCAATATTATTGATAAAGCCAGACAGATTGAAGTAGGTGTGATTGGTCATAGAAAGGGGAGTTTCCTTATCCGTGGCTCCAGAGTACTGGATGTTTAAGGAATTGTCTTCACCAAGTATGAAAGTCACCGCCACATCTACATTACCTGGGAAGCCTTCTTCCATATCCGGTGAATGCATATTCATTTTGATTACATCACCGTATTTGCTCTGTGTTACAGTTCCAACCCAAAGTTTCTTATCAAACCCTTTGACTCCTCCGTGAAGGTTGTTGTTTCCTGCATTGGCAGCAAGTTGATATTCTACACCGTTTAGAGAGAATTTAGCATCCTTGATTTGCGAACAATATCGACCAACAGTACAACCGAAATAAGGTGAATTATTGACATACTCTTCAGAAAAGTAACCTTCGAACGTGTCGAACCCACAGACCACTTCTCTCAATTGTCCTGACACAGGCACCTTAATTGAAGTAATGGTAGCCCCGTAGTTCATTACTTTGACGGACATTCCATTTTCATTGGTCATGGTGAAGAGGCTAACCTCTTTACCTTCAAATTCTCCGAATTTCTCTTGTGTGACTTTTACCATATCCTTATCAACTATTTCTTAAAGGGTGCTAACTTATTCCAATCAAACACAACCCCCGTACCAGGTGTGTCCGGGGCTACTGCCCTATAATTCTCTGCTACGAGTGGTCTCGTGGTATATTCATCTATCGGGAAACTGTGTACTTCAAGCCATCCGCCATTGGTCTGACCAGAGATAAGGCTAACGTGTAGTTCTTGCATCCCATGAGCACAAACAGGAATGTCATATTTTCGCGAGAGTTCAGCCACTTTTAGCCAACCCGTGATACCTCCACAATTGGATGCATCCGGTTGAATAAATGAAAGCTTAGCCTGATCAAAGGCATATCCAAATTCGTGAATGGTATGTAGATTTTCTCCCATTGCTAGCGGTACATTGGTGGCATCAGCTATCTGAGCAAAGCCTTTGTAATCGTCTGGAATGGTCGGCTCTTCGAACCAAGTGATATCATAAGGCTCCATTCTTTTGGAGCACTCGATAGCTTTCTCGACGCTCATGGAGTAATTGGCGTCTACCATGAAGGTAAACTCAGGGCCAATAAACTCCCTCACTGCCTTGATTCGCTCAATATCTTCGTCTAAGTTTTCACGACCGATCTTGATTTTCACGGCTTTGTATCCGCGATCCTTATACTCTTGCATGTTGGCAAGGAGTTTTTCGATAGGAAACATCAGGTCTATTCCCCCACAATATGCTTTGCAAGTATTGTCTGCACCACCGGCCATTTTCCAAAGAGGAGTATTTGAAGTTTTACCCTTGATGTCCCAAAGGGCAATATCTACAGCCGAAATCGCAAATGATGAAATTCCACCTCTACCCACGTAGTGAATGTGCCACTCCATCTCATCATACAACTCTGCAATAGCAGTTCCGTCCTTGCCTATCAGCATAGGCTTGAGGTCATGATCTATCATAGCCTTGATGGAATACCCACCTTTTCCACCTGTGTAGGTATAGCCTGTACCTTCGCTACCATCGGCGAGTGTGATTGTCACAGTTATCAATTCAAAGAAGGTATGGTCACCATGCTTCGCATCGCTTAAGACTTCTTTCAGCGGCACATGAAACAATTGCGTTTCTAACGCTACGATTCGCTTTTGATCGCTCATTGCTTATTTATAATTGACGTAGAAAGTCTTTTTCTCCAAATACTGCTCAAAACCGTACTTACCATCTTCTCCACCACTTCCACTCTTCTTATAGCCATTGTGGAACCCTTGATGTTGCTCGCCGTGTCCTCTGTTGATATAGATTTCACCAAACTCGAGCTCATCTGTAAGTCGAGCTATTTTTCTATAGTCTTGGGTAAATACCATGGCAGCCAAGCCAAACTCACAGTCGTTGGCCCACTCAATCACCTGATCAAAATCATTAAACTTGATTACAGGAAGAATTGGCCCAAAAGCTTCTTCATGTACCACGGTCATTTCTTGTGTTACATTAGTAATTACTGTTGGCTCAAACCAGTGGCCTTTTTCGAATTGGGCTCCTTCCGGTTTCTTACCACCGATAGCTATTGTAGCTCCTTCTTCTACACTTTTAGCTACGAGGTGCTCCATATTCTTCAATTCGCTGGCATTTACTTTAGGTCCCATTTCTACATCTCTGTCTAGTGGGTTACCCAACTTGATCTCTTTGGTCTTAGCGAGGAATTTCTCCATGAACTTGTCGTAAATGTCTTCATGAACATACATCCGTTCATTACAAGTACATACCTGACCGCAATTGTCCCATCTTGAATGGAATGTAGCAGCTACAGCCTCATCAATATCTGCATCTGCAAATACGATGGCAGGTGCTTTACCTCCAAGCTCAAGTTGTACATGAGTTAGGTTTTCAGCTGCCGTTCTGAAAATGGATTGTCCCGCTGGAGTAGAACCAGTCATGGTAACCATTTTGGTGATTGGGTTACTTACTAGTGCTTCACCCAGTACTCTACCTGGTCCGGTGACTACATTCAATACTCCTTTAGGCAAGCCTACTTTATTGGCTATATCTCCCAATTCTAAGGTAGCCAATGGAGTTTCTTGGGTTGGTTTTACCACGATGGTATTTCCTGCTACCAAAGCAGGTCCAATTTTTCTTCCGGCTAAGGCCAATGGGAAATTCCAAGCAGTAATAGCCACTACCACCCCTCTTGGAATTTTGTGGATATAGATATGCTCACTCTCATTGTCCGATTGAACGATATCCCCTTCAAATTGTCTAGCCCAGTCGCAAGCATATTCTATAAAAGTAGCCGTGACTTCCACCTCGATTTCCGCTAGGGAAATGATTTTACCTTGCTCACGCGTAAGAAGCTCAGCTAAACGGGATTTATTGGCTCTAATCTCCGCAGCAAACTTGCGCATGATTTCGGCTCTTTTACGAGCAGGCCATTTCTTCCATTCTTTTTGCGCATTTTCTGCTGCTTCAAGAGCCGCTTGCGCATCAGCTTCCACTCCCATAGCGGTAGTACCTACCTCGCTTTCATCAATTGGGCTCAGTATGGGCGCTCTTTCACCAGTAGTAGATGGAACCCACTCTCCGTTGATAAATAGTTCGTATGCTTTTGACATGATATGAATTCGTTAAGGTTATTGTTAAATCAAAAAAGGGGTAGAATTACCTACCCATCCATCCTCCATCTACAAGCATGATCGCTCCGCTCATGTAGTTGGATGCCGCCGATGCTAGAAAGACTGTTGGGCCAGCAAAATCGTCGGCCTTTCCCCATCTACCTGCAGGTATTCTTGAGAGAATTGAGGCAGATCTTTCTGGATCATTTCTGAGTGCTTCCGTGTTGTCAGTACTTATGTATCCCGGTGCGATTGCATTGACATTCACGCCTTTGGATGCCCATTCGTTTGCAAATGCCATAGTCATCTGACCAATCGCGCCTTTACTAGCCGCATAGCCCGGAACGGTAATGCCACCTTGGAAAGTCAGCAATGAAGCCGTGAAAATGACTTTGCCACTACCGCGAGCCACCATTTCTTTTCCAAACTCACGGGTCAAGATGAATTGTGAGTTTTGATTGACTTCAATGACTTTGTCCCACATTTCGTCAGGATGCTCTGCTGCAGGTGTTCTTAGGATAGTCCCAGCATTGTTGACAAGGATGTCAACTTGTGGATGATCCTTTTTCACTTCGCCGATAAAAGTATAAAGTGACTTTCTATCTGAAAAATCACAAGTGTAAGCCGAAAATCTTCTACCAAGCCCTGTGACTACTTTTTCTACTTCACTTCCTGATTTTTCCAACGAAGCACTCACCCCGATGATATCAGCTCCTGCTTCTGCAAGGCCTTTGGCCATAGCCAAACCTATTCCACGCTTACATCCAGTGACCAAAGCCACTTTTCCATCTAATTTAAATTGATCCAGAATGCTCATTTCTTTCTTTTAGTTTCAGTTTTGACAGTCAATCAAATATTTCATCCCCGCAGGGTTATTGTCTATTATTTCGAAGATGCTTTGGATGTTATCCAGAGTATCCACTTTTGTAATCAGTGACTCAAATGGTATGGCGCCCGAAGCTGCGATTCGGATAGCCTCTTCATAGTCATCTTCTTCATAGAGTCTTGCTCCTAATAACTCAATTTCTGCCCAGAAAAATTTAAAGAGATCCACCTGCTTCTTCTCACCACCATGAATGGCGACCATCACGATTCTTCCACGCACATTCACCACCTCTGTCATAGCTTGCACGCCAGGTGCAGAGCCAGATACTTCAAACGCACAATCTATCATGGCTTCACCTGTAAGCTCGCTGACTCTTTCCACAAGGTTTTCTTTTACCGGATTGATGGTTTGGAATCCTAAGTCCTCTAGCATCGATAGTCTAGTCTCATTGACCTCAGAAATGAACACATTGGCACCTTTATCTCTCAAAGCGTAGGCGATCAAGGTACCGATAGGACCACCTCCTATTACCAAACAATTCTCTCCTGCCTTAACACGTCCAATTTTTACGTCATGGCAGGCTACCGCTAATGGCTCTATAAATGCTCCATGCTTTAAGGATAGAGATTCTGGTAGATGATGAAGCGTGTATGCCGGTACCGTCCAACTATTCTGAAAAGCTCCTTGACTATCAATCCCAATAAACTTCAAGTTTTTACCCACATGAGGATGACCTTTGTCATACGGATGAGGCTGACCAAAATGAAGCGGACGAACCGCCACTTTATCTCCAACTTTCACATTGGTGACTCCCTCTCCTATTTCTGCTACAGTGGCAGAAGCTTCATGACCTACGGTCATTGGTGGCTTTACCCTTGCATCCATTACGCCATGATATATATGTACATCTGTACCACATACTCCACAGTAGGCTACATCCAATCTTACCTCTCCTTTGCCAGGTGTCAATTGTTGTCCTTCTCCTACTTCGAACTTGCCTTTCTCTTTATAAAATGCTGCTTTCATGATTGGTTAAAATCCAATATTTAGTAATTATTAATTTGATATGTTAATCTCTATTGAACTAGGAGTAAGTCCTTCTCCAGACACCACTACAGTTGCTTTTCCTTTTGCTTCACCATTTTTAGATTGGATGATCATTAGGGCTCTCCCTTCATCTGTAATTACTGATGTAGCATTATGGGTTTGGGTGTTATTCTCAGCTCCATTATCTACTCCCAAAACATCTACCGGACCCGAAACGTCGAAACTTACTTTTCGATCATCTATTCGGACGGGGTTACCACTTTTGTCTACTAGCTGCACTTCAATGTGAGCCACATCATAGCCATCTGCTTTTAAAGTAGATTTATCAATGTTCACCTTGATATCACTGACCGCCTCTGAGGTGAATAAACTACTCTCTATCGTTTTGCCGTTTAACGTACCTACTGCTACCAATTTTCCCTCTTCGAAAGGCACACCCCACTTGTAAATATGATCTTCAAAATCAGCTAGAGATTTTTTGCCAAGGCTTTTCTCATTGAGAAATAACTCGATCTCATCGCAATTTGAATACATCTCCACGATCACTAAATCGTCCTTTTCATAGTTCCAGTGTTGATTTACATCTTGCCAAATCCACAGTGCATTCTTCCACTTTCCAGGTTTCTTTTCAACTGGTTCACCCGTTGCTTCATCTATTGCAAAGGTTGATTTGTCTTCAGTCTGAGTGGCGATGTATATCGATGGAGCCTCTGTCCACAAAGATTTCATTTGATAATAGCTCGGTTTTTCAAAGCCTGCTACATTCAATAAACCTGAAGGCAAAGCCTTTCTAGGCCATTGATCGTGGGTTTCTCCCATGTAGTCAATACCTGTCCATAAGAACACTCCAGAAATAAATGGACGCTCAAGAACTGCTTTCCACTCGTGCCATTGCCCTAGGTTTTCCGTACCCATGATCACTTTGTCAGGATAATTTTCATGCCCGTAATCGTAGAGCACTCTACGATAGCTATATCCTACTACATCAAGAGCATCGGCATATCCAGTTACATGACTGGCTGATGGGAGAATACAATTAGCTACCACAGCTCGTGTGGTATCCAATTCTTTAGTCCAGGCAGATAGTTTCTGAGCAGTTTTAGCAAGTTCATATTCACGCGGTGGATATTTCTTGACGTTTTCCTTGATCTGAGCCTCAGTAAGTGGAGGAAGTTCCCAGAAATAGTTACCAGTCCAGTTCATATTGAAATAACCCGTAATATTTCTATATCTTGGATGATAGGTCCATTCGATCTCGTTGCCTATGCTCCACTGGATAATAGATGGATGATTTCTGTGTGCGAGCATCGTGTTTTTCAAGTCCTTCTCGGCATCTTGCTGAAAAAACTCTGCATGGCCTCTGGAGATGTAATCGTCATGTTGTTCTTCCTGATTAAGTCTTTTGTCTTTTGGATAATCCCATTCGTCATAAAACTCATCTTGAACCAAGATTCCCATTTCGTCACACAAGTCTAAGAAATCATCAGCGGCAGGATTATGAGCTATTCTTACAGCATTTACTCCTCCTGCTTTCAGCGTTTCTAATCTTCTTCTCCACACACCTTTAGGCACGGCAGAACCTACCAGACCTCCATCGTGATGAAGGCATACTCCTTTGATTTTGAGGTTTACTCCATTCAATGTAAAACCAGTGTTAGGATCAAAAATGGCTTCTCTGATACCAAATGAAGTAACCTTCAGATCATACACCTTGCCGTCCAATAATATTTTTGAAATGGCTTTATACTGAGTTGGGTCGGTCAAAGACCAAAGCGCTGGATTCTTAAGTTTAACTTCATCTGAGAGGGTGAATTCTGCTCCTGCTGAAATTTTTAAGTCCTTCTTTTCAGTGCTTGCTACCACCTTACCTGAAGCTTCGGTAATATCTATTTGATAAGTGAATATTTGATCTTGATCGAAAGCATTCATCACCTTGGTATCGATGGCTACAGTGGCTGAAGTCTCCGATACTTCTGGTGTAGTAATGAATACACCCCATACTGGTATGTGGAGCTTCTTGGTCTTGATCAATTTGACATTTCGGTAAATACCAGACCCAGTATACCACCTGCTATCAACATATCTCGAGCGATCTACTTGTACTTTAATGGTGTTGGATCCATCTACCAGAGCGTCAGTCAAAGGATAATAGAAAGGCGAATATCCATAAGCTTGGAATCCTAACTTTTTACCATTTAACCAAACAGTGCTGCGATTGTAGACACCATCAAAAACGATATAGCTCACCTCGTCTTTCTGAAGATTTAAGGTGAAATCCTTTTTATACCAACCAACACCACCCGGTAGGTAAGCAGTGGCACCTTCCAGAGTAGAATCATAATCTAATGAAACACTCCAATCATGTGGTAAGGATACTGACTCCCACCTCTCAGAATTTGGTTCCGAAGAACTAAGCGTATCCTCCATGAGTTGGAAGTCCCATCCGAAATTGAAATCAGAAATTCTAGACGAGGAGATTGATTGCTGCTCTATAGATTTTGATCCACAGGAGGCAAAGAAGAAGATCGACATCAATAGTGATAGTCGCTGCAAGTGCTTGTTCATAGGTATCAAGTCAGGTTATCGATTAGGTAAATCAAATACAATTATGATTAAGACGATAAAAACTGTACTGAACAACAACTGTACAAAACGTAAATAATCGCAATACTGAACAGATATTCGTCTGTAGTATTAAAAAATTGGCAGTAATAAGATAAAATATTCTTGAATTTGTTAGTGCCGCTCGATCTGGCTTAATTTAATTTACTTAACGGTTTTATTTATCTATAATTCATTCATAATACTTGGCATATCGTTGAGGCATCTCAGCAATCGATCTTATGGCTACTTCTTTGAAATAGACTTCTGCGGCTTCACTCTGCAACTGAATTTTACCCTGGGTAAGAGGCACTTTTTGACCATTGTCAACATACCTTGAATTACTAAGCACCATGACTACTCTCCCGTTCACTATATGTAGACTCTTATCTTCAAAACAAATGAGCTCTATGGTATTCCATTGACCAAAAGGGTTTTCATAATTCGCGCTTCTCATACAGTATCCAGGGTTGGGCTCACCCACTCCCATTGGAATGAATGGCTGACTCACATCTGCAACTTGACTCATGATGGCTTCTGTTGGATATGCTCTAATATCTATGGCGGTTTCGGTTAGCCAATAATCCCCAAAATGCCCTTCCATAATTTGAAATTCTTGTGAGCGCATCCAAGTTCGCCAGTACGATCTACCGTTTGGTCCTGTAGCATGATACAGAAGGCCCGAGTCTCTTAATAATTTTTCGCGTGGGGGCCATTTCTTTTGACCCCATTTCACCTTGAGGCGAAGGTGATAATTTTTGTATTCAAGTATTGATGTGACTGCCCCGTAAATTTCTCCACTAACCTTTAACACAGGTTGACCATTTTCTTCTATCGTCGTAAATACTCCAGAAGAATCCTGGTTGAGACCTATAGGCTCAAGTGGATTTCCAGCTGCATCTGTTGGTTGCTCCCCTTTATATCCATCTTCAAACTTGTAGCTCAAATAAGTATCCCAGTTTGACAACTCCATATCCAATAAATTAGTCCATTGCTGCTCCTCTTTTATTCCCGAGGAGCAACTGCTAATAATGACTATGGATAATAATGCGAATAAATTTTTCATGGATATTGTAGTTAGGGTTACAATTTGTTTACGCCTCCCTTTTATAAAATAATAAAGACCCAAGATGTAATATTTTCAATATGTAACTCAAGTGTTTAACTCAATATTAACTCAACATCGTTCTCAAACATGAAGGAATCAATCCATGTTAAGAAATCATGAAAGTTTTGGGCTTAAACAGCATATCACTCAATTATAAAACACTAACATTTCTCTGTATCATGGTTCTATGAAAATATGAATGAAAAAGTTACGGAAAGTAAGGATCGATTGCCAGGTTGTCTAATTAGGTTGAGTGCTAAAAGTTACTTCGTTGCAGGTTAATTGAGTTTACAAAGACTGAACGTCAGTATCTATCAATAACTCAACTGAATTTTATCTCTTAAATGGATCTATCACAAAATAATACTCATTATTTAACAATAAAGTATACTTTAGTTACTGACGTACAAAATGAAACAACTTTTAGGGATGAAAAATATTCATACATATCTACGATCTTATACTAGACTATTACTTACGATTTCAGCTTTTCTTGTTATTGGTATTTGTCAGTTAATTGCACAAGAAAGTACAGATGAGTTTATTAATCATGCCGATATATTCAGTCAAGAAAAAGAAGGGTACACGATAGAAGAAATACTTGACTCGCTAAAGACAAAATTAGATGAAGCTAGATTGAAAAAAGATACAGCGGATATATTGGATAAACTGATTCGTGTCTCATATATACAGGGGAACAAGGCGGAGTACAATGAATCTTATGATGGTTATTGGGAGGCACTTATTCTAGCGGAAAATACTCAAAATAGGAAAGCCGAATCAAATATCTACTATGGACTTGGTTGGCTTTACAGCTTGTATGGAAGAGCGAGTATTTCGAGTGATTATTTTAACAAAGCATTAAGAATGCAAAAAAGTTTAAATACTCTTGGCGAAATTTCTAGTCAGCCAATAATTGATATCTATTATGCTCTGGCAAGTATCAACAGGAAATTCGGCAACACACAGATAGCTCGGCTGTATTTGGACTCATGCATTGTGGTAAGGAAATTATCATCAGATGATGGTAACATCCCATTTATTGACGCTGAGAATGGGTATTTGTTAATTCAAGAGGGAAGGGTTAATGAAGCCAAGAGGATTTTGGAAAGAGTAGAATCTAACTTTCAAACTCTTGATCCTACCTATCTGGTTATTCTTTATCCACATCTGGCGAAAACCAACGAGTTTCTGGGAGAATATCAGAAAGCAGAGAAGCTATTTCTGGGCGCCATTGAAATTGCTAACAAGTTTCATAGTCATCTAGATTTGCTACCACAGATCTATGAGGACTTAGCAAACCTCTATGTAAAAATGAACAATCATAGGAAAGCCTATGAGCTGCTTTCGATTTCTAAAAAACTCAATGAGCAGCAGTTCGGTGGACGAAGTGTATCCAATCAAGGATTGCTGGAGATCAAAGACAATTACCGCATAGAAAAGACTAAGCAAGATCTGCTCATTCAGAATCAAAGATTGGCTCAGCTGGAACAAGAATCGGAGATCGCTCGATTGGAAAATTTCGTACTCTATTCCACTATTATCTTTTTGGTAGTATTATCATTTGTGATTTACCGATTTTTAAGAACGAGGTACAAAGCTGAGAAAAAGCTCCTGAGTCAACAACGTAGACTTGAGCAAGAAAAGGCTCGAGAAGTATTAGAGATTAAAAATAAAGAACTGACGGCTTCAGCTATTCAAGCTATTGAGCGCGAAGAACTATTAGAGGAAATAAAGGGTGAATTGACCTTATTAAAAAAGAATACTGATAACAAGGATGTAGGTAGGCTGGTTAAAAACATCGACCATCGGACTTCCAAAAGCTGGGAGGAATTTGAATTGCGTTTTACTTCGGTGCATGATGAGTTTTATAAAAACCTCATGTCTAAATTCCCAAAACTCAGCCAGAATGATCATAAGCTTTGTGCGCTGATCAAACTAAACTTTTCATCAAAGGACATGGCCAGACTCATGGGTATCTCAATAGAATCTGTTCATACCACTCGATATCGACTTAGGAAGAAACTAGGACTCGAACGACACGAAAACCTGGAAGATTTCATTGCCAAAAAGGTATAACCTAATTAACGATAAGCTTTAAGGACGACCCGTTTGTCTTAACCAGATAAATACCTTTGGACTGACAGTCAAGCTGTAATTTCAGATCACCATTCTCATAGGACTGAATTAATTGATAGTTGATCTGCGATCCTGATAAATCGTAAACTGCTAGTTCATCCAATGAAACCACACCCTTAATGATGAAAGGCTGGCCTAACTGAACTGGATTAGGATAGGGAATCAAGGTAGTAGCTTTTTTATTCACCCCGAGAGTCATTTTGTTATCAAAGAATGATCGTGCATGTTCGAATGCCTGAACACCAATCTTTTCACCAATTTTCCTTCCCGGTATATCATCCGCTGGAGGGTGAATTCCTCCCCATATTCTAGAAAGACTACACTGATCGGATGCGTCTCTATATGTAGCCCATTGCAAAATAATATCCTGACTAGGCCCTTCCTCAAAAACTAGGAATTCATTTTTCTTTGCTACAAATCCACTCATACCACCTGGAAAGTACGCATCTCCGGTGAGTAGCGTTAAGACCTCAGCAGCGGCACGTGAATAAGTAGAGTGACCAGAAACATAGCCTGCAAAAGGAGGAGTCACAAATGATGGACGTTGGTATGGCCACCAATTCTCGGCAAGAATCCAATCAACTCCTGCCTGATCAGTTTCAGTATCGAAAATATAATCGTGTCCTTTCCACGTTTTTACCTTGATCTTTCCAACATGTCGTTTATCATCTCCAGCCAAAAGATCATCAGTACCTACTAATTCCACGTATCCATCGATAAGCGGGATTCCCGATGGATCATAATTTGGCTGATTGGGATCACTGCTTTGTCCTCTGTCCCCCATGTATCTAATTGCTGATATAGGCCTGATGTAATCATACCACCCTTTGATACTCCACCCAGCTATCGCTGCATCGTGCATGGCTCCACCTAGCGAAAAGTAAGATTTTATGTCCCACTCTAGATCTGACAGCTCCTCTCCTTCTCCCATATATTTTTTCTCTAGCATAGGGTGATCGGATACTTCATTGAGTATGGTATACCAATGACCTGGAGGAGTCTCGCTATCTGGTCCATCTGCCCAGAATTCCGCCAATACTCTGGCATAATCTCCTCTTGGAACCATCTGCACCTCATAAGGAGCTCCAGTAACAGGATTGACAGAATACCCAATACCAATATCACCACCTTCAGTGAGCTTATAAAAATCCTCATATTCAGACCAACTATCTGGAAGGTCTTCAATATTTATATTGCCAATGGAGTTTGGTGAAATATCCCACATGACTCCATCAAACGGATCTAAATGAGCACCCCAGACTGAGACAAGGGAGAATCCCCATTTATAGAACTCATCCGTGCCAGATGAAGAGATGGTATCAAGCAATGGCGGCACCCCTGGATCAAAGAATACATTATACGTATTTCCATCGCGATTGTAACTGGTAGCTTGTTGCTGCGAGAGTGAAAAGGGCTTAACATTTCCCCATTCCGGACTTAGAAACTCTGGTGTTTCTATATCCACGACGTTTCCACTTTGGTCAATAAATTGATCGAGCGTTAGTGGTTGCCACCTGTTTGGATCTTCGCATTCTGCGTTGCCCGGCTGTTCAGGAAACATAGGAGGATTGATAGGAGAATAGTATGCATTTCGGTATCCGATGAATTCTCGTGAGCCGTCCTCAAGTCCGTAATCGATTATTTTTTGCGCAACGTAGTTGCCAATATCTGCACTTGTTCCTTCTTGCAAGTTTATGCGAATATAGCTTGTGTCAAACCCCAGCTGTTGCATTAAGTTGTATAAGAGCCATATTGTTGATCTCTGTCCCGGGGAGCTTTGGAATCTCCACTTAATAAACTTATTCATTGCATAGCTAATGGCCATTTGGAGTTCTTCCTCTCGTTTATCGTCTTCTATTGATTCTAAAAACCGAGATAGGTCCTCATTAGCGTATTCCAAATAGGTTTTCCCCTCATCCATATAAAGTACATAAAGGTCGTGCATCAATGCGGAAGAGTGAAATAAGTTACGTGCGTGAACGGTTGGCCTGGCATAATCATTTCTTATGGCCTCAAGAAGCAATTCATTCCACATCCTAGCTATTGAATATTCCGTACTGATGTTTTCCGATTCTAGGGCTACTTCAAGTTCTACCTTTTCGCTGTGGCAATTTCCAATCTCCGTAACAGCAATTTTTCCATAACTATTAATTCCCCATTGGACAGTGACTTGACTTGTGCCCTGACCTTGTAAGATTTCTCCCTCATCAATTTCCCATCTTGTAGTATTTCCTGGTGTTAAAGAGTATGAGTAAGTTTCTTTTCTAAAAATACCAGAAGTAATACTTCCAGTGATTGTGCCTTTTGGGAGATAAATACACGAACCATCAGAAATGGTTGCTAATGGATCATAATTACAGGAGTTTACATCTGTACACCCAGAAACTTTGTTGTTTTTGGGGTTGGAAATCGAAAATCCTTCTCCCTCAGTCAATGAAATAAGTGAATTGATAGGAAGTGAATCATAGATTTCCTTAATTCCGGATGGCCATATGATTTCTAGCGCTATAGTTCCTTCATATGATCCCAACCCAAATACAATAGGTTGTAAACTTTGAGTCATAAAACCAACTCCACTATAAAATTGAGATTGCGATTCATTCGACTCAGTGGTGATTTTCACCTTACTACCTATTCCACTCCTATTGGAGGTAGTTCCTTCGAGGGATACTTTGACCCAACTTGGATTGGTTGTATTGCTGGGAAATATGGTTGTGTTTTCTAGAAAAACTGGAGGGCGGTTAAGTTGAGTGATGAATACGTCCAAATCACCGTCATGGTCGAAATCAAATCTTTCGAAACACATCGAATTGGTATTCTCATCAAAACCACTCGTTTCGGATTGATCTGAGAAGCTAAGGCCGCCATCGTTGAGGTCATTTCTTAGATAGAAGTTTTCATGAAACCCGTCGTGACCATTCACCACTAATATATCTTGGTCACCATCAAGATCCATGTCTCCAAATCTAGTTTGCCAAGACCATTCCGTAGAATCAATATTTAGTTCTGGGGCTCTGTTTACAAATTTATCCCCAAGGTTGTATAGGAAACTGTTATTATTGATATCAGAGATATACACATCCAGATTACCATCATTATCTGCATCTGCATATGTGGCTCCCATGTGATTTCTTATATCATTGGTATTAAAACCATATTCTAAAGTTTGTTCAGTAAAAGATCCATGGTCATTTACCAACAATGCATTGGATCTAAAATCATTAATAAAAAGTAAATCTATCCACTGGTCATCATTGACATCTATTGGTAAAGTCATCCAAGTATTACCATTTCCTGCAAAGTGAATTTTTTCAGATACATCACTGAAAGTTCCATCACCATTATTTTCGAAAAGTCGACTATTGGCACATAGGCCCCAAGCTGATATCAGTAAGTCAAGGTGACTATCATTGTTGTAATCAAACCACATGGAGCTCGTAGAATAACATTCTGCATTATCATTAAGCAATGCGACTTCTGTAACATCTTCAAATGTGCCATCACCAATATTTCGATATAGCTTGTTAAACTTCCAATTAGTCAGGAAAAGGTCCGCATACCCGTCATTATCATAATCTCCCCAAGACGCCCCATGACGCAATTCGCCATCAAAAAAGTAAGGTAATTCTGGTATTGATACATTGTGGCCATAAGAACCCAACAAGTTGGTAGTGGCAGAAACATCTGAGAAAGTGCCATCATTGTTATTTTTAAATAAGCGACTCCAAGTTTGGGGTGTGTTCTCTATGTATCGCTCAGTAGCAACCACGTAGATGTCGAGATTTCCATCATTATTGTAATCGGCAACAGCTACTCCAGCATTATTAGTCAAGTGGTCGAACCCTTTTATTGTCCGATTCTCAAATAGAGATTGAGCGTTAAGCCAGATAGTCAACGATAAAAGAATCAAAAAGGATGAAAAAATGCGAATAATGATTTTCATAGTGCACCTCCAGAACTCAGGTTTTCAAATTCAAAAATTAATTTCAGTAGAGTTCATTTTCATATAAACTTAATGCAAAAGGGTCTGCTGAATGGCAGACCCTTTTGAAAAAACAATAACAATAAAAGTTGATTAACGCGCTTCTACTTCAACCATGTAGTAGTTATCAAGGATAACTTCACCATTTCCAAATACTCTAAGGAAAGGATAAGAACCCTCAACGGCTTCAGCTGAAGTGAATTTAGTGGTAAGCTGCATCCAGTCAGTACCAAGATCCTTAAGTTTCCAGTCAGCAACATTTCCCCAACCGGCATAATTCACAAAGAAAATATCAAAGCTAGCGTCAACAATACATGCTGCTTCAGTTTGCTCTGCACATCTATCTTCAGGCTTGAACCAAACACCGTCACCCAATACTTTAACCATTACACTAATGAAATAAGTTTTGCCTTCTTCGAAATTTACGCGCTGATCTCCACCAAAATAGCCAACACCCAAATCAGATACATCAGTAGCCAAAGCACCTTTCAATCTAGCGCATGCCATTCCATCATAACACTCATCAGTTGTCGTTCCAACTTCGGTTACTGCCGGATCTCCCCAAGTGGAAAATACTTTGAACTCCTTACCATCATTGATAATATTAGTAGAACCATAAGATGCTCCATAAAGAGACAAACCTGACCAACCTCCAGCTACCAGTGTACCATCCACAATAGCGGTATTTTCAAGACCACCGTAACCAAAAGTTATTTCTTTATAGTTAGGTACAAATTGCCCTGTAAAGTTATCTGCTAGAGCTCCATCAGTAGCATCAGCAATCAAACCTGAGTAATCTACTAGCAATGAATCTGAAGCTAACAAAGTCTCAGAAAGAGCCACAACAACAGAATCTCCTCCTTCTACACTAACAGATGAAACTGCTATAGAAGCCGAAGCACCCATATTGGTTGCGTTTACAGTGAAAGTCGCGTCAGCAACAGTAGCTGCATCTATATCCTTGCTAAATACAAATACAAGAGATGAGGTAGATTCATTTGCAAATGAAGTAGTGCTAAGAAGTGACATAGGAGTCACAGCTTTCACAAGGTCAGTATAAGTAACCGACTGCTTGTCTTCAACACCAGCTGTAGATCGCTCTACCTCGACTGTAACATCATAATCACCAGCTTCAGCATATGTTACATCTACTACTCCACCAATAGCCACATTGCTAGCAGTAGCAGGTGTACCTCCTTCAAATGTCCAAGTAGATCCTGTTACACCACCTACAGAGTTGTTGATGTATCTAACTACCTGACCGGCAGAAACAGGATTTGAAGCTCCGCTTTCCATAGTCAAAGCTGGACCATCAGTCCCGTCATTTCTTACGCTTACAGCCTCTATCACTGGTGCAAGAATGTCATACACTTCAACAGTTATAGTGTTGGTTGTAGTTTCATTCTCGAAGTTTTTAGGGTAAGTCCTAGTCACCACGATTTCATAGTCTCCAGCTGCACTAAAAGTCACAGTTGCAGATGCTTCGTTGGCAGTGATCTCAACTCCAGTAGATGGATTAGCAGCCCAAGAAAATCCGGTTGCATCTGTATCCTCATCCATCAATGTGATGGCAGTACCTACAACAGCTACTGCATCTGCAGTACTGTTAGCATTTGGAAGAATAGGTTCCTCATCTTCACCACATGAAATAAAGAAGGTAAAGCTTCCAATCAGTAATAATGTTAGTAATTTTTTCATCTTCAATTAGTAAAAGTTTAAAATTCAGTTTTCAATTTGATCTTTTTTGTGACTTTCGCAAAACAAACGAACTAGACAAAACATGAACAAAACCCCATTTAATTAGCAAATGGGCGTGATTCGTATTCGTAGATTTGCAGATCATCAATAAACAAGGTGATATTGCCAATGCTTCTGAAATATGGTCTCAATACGGCGCTGCTTACTGCACCAGAATTTCCTCCCCATACTCCTTCGATCTTGTTCCATTGTCCAATAGGATATCTAGGTTCAGTTCCTAAACGATATTCATGAACCTTCAATTTGTCCCACATCAACCATAGATACATATCACATGCTTCCCATACATCTGCAGAGATTGGATCCGTAGTTTCAACATATGTTTGGTAAGAGATGTAGAATTTGTCTCCCTCTTCCACAGCCACAGAATTATAAGCATCTGCTGCATCAGCTGCTGTCAGGTCTACATCAGTTACCACTTCTATCCATTGGGCTATGCCTTCAGCATTTCTTGTGGTGCTCAGTTTCAGACTTTGACTTCCATGAAAAACTCTATCAAAAGAGAACTCGAATTGTCCTTGACCTGCCTCAGTCCTAACCTCATTCATTTGCATCCAGCCGGCTCCATTATTTTCGAAACTACCGTATTCAGCAGCGAGGTTAACTAATTGAAAGTCAAGCAACTCATCAGAAAATGCACCTACGGTAATACCATCCGTAGATTGAATATTACCTCCTGTATAGGACACACGGACTGTGTCTGATGTATAAAGATTATCTCCTAATTTTAATAAAACTACATTGTCATTATCACCATCGGCCACTGTTACTTCATTGATAACCAATGATTCATCAAAAGCGGTAGGGATTCCCAGATTGCTAATCACCGTATTCTTTACTTGAACCGTGAAATTGCCCTCTTCGCTCGTAGGATTTGCGATACTTCTACTAAAGCTGAGTCCTACCGTAGATTCATCAAATCGATATACCTCTTCAAGAACAACAGGGCGAGTAGAAGGGATTACTTTGATAAAGTCTTTCAATTCTATCAAATCCGAACCTTGAGGTTTTGTTCTATAAGGTTTGAAGGCTAGATCGTAGTTGCCAAGTCGCTTGTACTTGATCTCTGCAATATGATCTGGACCTTCTGTGATTTGAGTAAAGGCAGGACTAGCTCCTTCTGAGGTATACTCCCATATAGTTGGTGCTCCCCCGGATGTTTGCTTAATCCGAATGCTTTCCCCTGCCATCAATTCATTCAAAGCACCATCTTGCAGCGTCAATTCTGTACTATCAGAACCGTCAATAGCAATGTAGTATACCTTAAACTCGGCATCAACACTATCCACTACAGTCACATTAATCGTGGTATCTACTTTACTGGAAGATCTAAACGACTGGGTCCGCCAGTCATAAGGATTGTCGAGAAAATCAATGCTAAGATTGACATCATAATTACCCACCTTATAAAAGTAAACTTGGAGCACATCCTCTTTGGATGTTTCTATCTCTGTTATATCTCCACCGGGAAATGTCCAAAGTCTAGACTTGACACCAATGGACAAATCCGCAAAAGACTCAAAACCATTGATTTGTACAATTGGCGTACCGTTACCAGACCCTGTAGTCACATGGACATTGGATGGTGTATCAGATGGCTGCTCATACTCTTCTTCACAACCAAAAAAGGCTATGACTGAAGCTGCTAAAATATATTGAAGTATCTTTTTCATATCAGTTATATTTAATCAACACCTTGATTAAAGTTGATTTCGTTGAAAGGAATAGGGAAATAATCATGCACATCAGAATCGTACCGCTCTAATTGCACTTGTGCACTTTGGTATCTCGAAATAGCTCTGCCTAAGAAGAATATCTCCGGTTCCACACAGGTGGTGCCACAGAATTCCAAGATTCCATTGTCTACAGGCTCTAACTGACCAGTGTCCTCATTCAAAATATCTATGGTGTAAACGTGCTCATCCTGGTTTTGGAATGCTTCTCTGACTAGCCCCCAACGTACCAGGTCATTCCAACGTATGGCCATTCCTTCGAATGACAATTCAAGAACACGCTCCACAAACTGAATGTGGGTCATTAGGCTTGATGCGCTCAAAGAGATGAAAGGATGTCCCTCACTATTCGCAGGGTTCGCTCGCTTATGTAATTGCGGGATCCTACCCGAATTGTTATTTCGATATTCGTTTAAGGTGATAACACCCGCACGCGTTCTAACCATATCCACGTAGGTCAATGCTTCCTCTAGTGCTCCATCGCCATCTCTCATAAGGATAGCTTCAGCATACATCAAATAAACGTCAGCCAATCTGATGATTCGTTCATTTATTCCTGATCTTGAAAGCTGACCTTCTGCGCTTGAATTGTACCAGTTGGTTCCTTTCTTCCAATAAGCACTTTCCGCACCACCGTTGAACCAATCAGCAATCAATCTTAAATCTCCAGTTTGCTGATAGTACTGTCCACCTAGCGGGCCATCATCTTGACGGAGAAATGCGATTGACCAATATGCTCTTAGTGAATACTGATTATCAGTATTGATTGGATTATTTGGATCCGGCACATCGTCTTCAAACAATTCATTTACCCAATGGGTAGGAACGCAAACTCTAAAACCACCTCTCAGTTGAGGAGCAGCTTGTTTCCCTTTATTGTGTACCTCTGCACCAAGCGAAGTGCCTATATCGTCATGTGCTCCTGATCCTATTCCTTCTCTTACATTGTCATTGTAAGCGATTTCGAATATTGATTCTTCGTTGAATTCATTGAGTGAAGTGAAATTTTCACCAATATCAGCCGTCAAGCTGTATAATCCAGAATCAATAATTTCTTTGAAATAAGTAGCTGATGTCTCCCATTCTTCCTCATAGAGATTCACCTTACCCAATGCAGCAGTTGCTGCTCCCCAGGTAGCTCTACCCAGCTCATCATCATTCCATGATTGAGGTAAGTTTTCTCTGGCAAACATTAAGTCAGGAAGTATGATGGTGTTTAAAATGTCTTCACGACTTGATAATTCCTTATTGAAGTCCTCAGCGACTTTAGGTACAGTTTCATGAATGATCCCCTGATTGAAACTATTCACAATCCAGAAATAGAACATAGCTCTCAAAAATTTAGCCTGAGCCATGACGACTGTTTTCTCCTCTTCGGTAAAATCATCTGTAGCACTAAAGCCCTCTAAGTTTTCGATGACTTGGTTAGCTCTAAATACACCTGCATATAGTTGCTCCCACCTCCATTGGACGTACCATCCTGGAGTCCAATCCAATTGGTGATAGATATAAGCGAAATTGTAGAAATCAAATGATCGACCTACGTCAGACTTAACATTCTCGTATTGTGACATATTGGCCCCACCTACTGCTGGGTATTGCAAAGCACTATAAGTGGCTACTAACCCCCTCTGAAAATCTTCCTCTGTATTCCAGAAGCTATCTTCCGTAATCGCATTTGGATTCTCTAATCCTAAAAAGCTCTCTTCACACGCGTTCAAAAACAACGCGCATATCGTTAATAATACTAGTTTTGAGTATTTCATCTTTCTTAGAAATTAAATTGTAAACCCCCAATAATTCTTCTTGACACAGGATAGTTTCCTCGGTCAACCCCACGATTGTAGAAACTTCCTGAAAAACCAACTTCCGGATCAAAGCCAGTATATTCTGTCAATGTCAGTAAGTTTTGAGCACTAACATAGAGTCTCAACCTGGCGTTTTTCGTTTTAATAAAGTCTATTGGCACATTGTACCCTAACATCACGTTTCTCAATCTTAAATAAGTTCCGTTTTCCAAGAATTGGTCAGTCCAAGTCATGAAATTGGGATGGCCTCCATTTCTACGCAAAGACGGAACATCTGACTCTGGATTGGCAGGTTGCCATTGATAGCGAAGGTCTCTATGTCGAGCTGTTGAATATGCATAGGCTTTAGCTCCATTGTAGATCTCAGCGCCATGCGAGTAGAAAATCTGGAAACTAAAGTCAAATCGTTTATACTCCATATTACCATTGAATCCGATTTCAAATTCAGGTGTTCCGGAACCCATAAACACACGGTCATTATCGTTGATTTGGCCATCACCAGCATCTGGCACCCCATCTCCATCAGTATCAACATTGATAGCATCTACATATCTCAGATCACCTAGTTTAGCATTGGAAGAAGGAAAAACTTCAAGATAGTCCGCCAGCTCATCTTCTGTCTGAATAGTACCAGTTGTTGGTATTAAAAAAAACGAAGCGACTTCATGCCCTACAACCAAAAACGTAGTACTCGCTCCACCAGGTGTTGGAGAACCCCCACTCAGACTGAATCTTCCTTGACTGTCAGCCAACTTCTCTACGGTGTTGATATTTTTAGTAAAAACCGCAGAGAAATTAGATGTAAAATCTCCTTCATTGTCGGTTAATCCCAATGAAACCTCAATACCTTCATTCACCATGTCCCCAACATTTTGGAATCTGTTGATGAATTGCCATCCGTTAGGAATAAATACTCCGGTAGATGGTGGAGGCAACACATTTAAGAGCATGTCCTGCTTAGAATTCTTATATACATCAACAGTAAGGTTGAGTTTGTCATTTAAGAAAGTAGCATCCACTCCAATATTACGAGTAACGTTAGTTTCCCACTGAATGGCAGGATTGGGAATAGATCTCTGGCTAGCTCCAATAATAAAATTAGGATCATCTTCTCTACCAAACACATAGTTGGAACCTTCAAAAATCAAAGCACTGTACTGGTACTGTGGGATACTCTGATTCCCCACTTCAGCGAAACTACCTCTAAGCTTTAAGTTGGAAATAATCTTAGGGTCAACAGCAAAGAATGATTCATCTGAGATATTCCACCCCATAGATACTCCTGGGAAGTAACCGAATTTATTGAGCGGACCAAAATTTGAAGAACCATCTCTTCTGATACTACCAGAGATAAAATACTTATCTCCATAACTGTATTGGACTCTAGCTAAAGCTCCGGTCAATGAATTTTCATTTTTAAAGACAGGCGGATTAGCCTCTATCAAACTTCCATCAGGCAACTCCGTGATGGTTCTACTCTGGTTTTCGTTGACAAATTTCTCTCTTGTATATACAAGGTTTCCAGAAATAGAATGCTCGCCAAATACTTTCTTATAGGTAAGAATATTTTCAAGTGTCCATTTAGAAAAGTTGTTTTCACCTGTGCTCGTCACAATGTTAGGCCTGGAAGAGAGATTTTCCACTACTCCATTTTGAGCAATGATGATAAAGCGAGGACTAAAAAAGCGACCATTAGAACGCGATACATTTCCTCCAGCTCTTACCTGGTAAAACAACCCTTCGGCAATCTCATATTGAAGGTTTAATGCCCCATTGAATTCTTTCGATTCGCTAGTACGATCTTCTGTTAAGTCTCCTGCGAACCCTCCGATGTTCTGCGGGTTTTCAAAAGGTAGCTGAACAGTATCTCCAGAAAAGGATGAAGGCAAAGCCTGATAAGGTCGCTGTGCTATTGCATTTTGGTAGAGACTAGGAGGCTCAGTCTCTCGTTTCTCCATTTCGCCCGCCAAATTGAGTGAAGCCTCAAACTTACCTTTGAAATAATTGGTATTTAGCCGAGAAGATAAACGCTCATAACTCGATTTGATCAATACTCCATCTTGCTTATAGTAGTTGTTGATCCATGAAACATTGAAATTCTCAAAACCTTTGGTAAGGCTTAAGTTGTGATTCATAATAGGCGCGTTATCATTAAGAATTCGGCCAATAAAATCAGTCTCTCTTTCAAGTGAACCGGGGCTCAACACAATTTTCTCACTTTGTTGGCCGGTAAGCTGTCTTTCTTCTACCTCCTCGGCATAAAGTGTCTGTGCACCCGTCATCAGAGGAACACCTGAGAAGATATTCTGCACTCCCGCGTACATGCTGTAATTGACTTTTAGATCAAAACCTTTTGCCGTCTTGGTGGTGATTAGAATTACTCCGTTGGATGCACGCGTACCATAAACCGCAGCGGCAGCACCATCTTTCAATACCGTAATTGTTTCAATTTCCTCAGGAACCAAGTTTGGATTTCCAGCATACGGAATTCCATCTACTACATAAAGTGGCTGCACGTTACCACTGGCAGAACCCACACCACGAATGATGATATTGGCAGCAGCTCCTGGTGAACCAGAACTGGCTTGGACACTTACCCCGGCCATCTGACCTTGGATTGCGCTACCCAAGTCACTAGTAGAAGTTTTGAGTATTTCATCTGACTCAACTGCTCCTACTGAACCCGTAATCTCCTTTTTGCGCTGGGTACCGTATCCAACCACTACGACCTCCTCTAGGTCTGTGATGTTGAATCCTAGTTTCACATCAATTACCGAGCGATTGCCTACAGTAATTTCTTGTGTCTCATAGCCTACGAAACTATATACCAATACAGCTTCTGAATCCGGTACTTGAATGGAATAGCTTCCATCAATATTAGAAACGACTCCCTTGGTGGTTCCCTTAATAGAGATAGTTACACCTGGAAGACCTCCCTCACCACTGTCGTCCTCTACTATCCCCGTGACCACTGCCTGGGCTAAGAGTACTTGACCGCCTAATAGCATTATTGCTATTGTTAGGAATTTGGATAAATGTCTAATCATACATTTCATTATTAAAAACTCAACAAATCATTTAAAGATTATTAGAATATCAAAACCTGATATTAATCCACTGATACTTTTGCCAAATTATCATTTAAAATGACCAAGGCATTATAATACACCTAGACAAATACTGTACAGTTGCCATTTTTTTTGTACTACATCAAGAGGTTCTTTAAGAAACACTAGACAACCAAAAACGGCTAAATGGTGCACTAATGTCCTATTTAGTGAAATAACCAACTAGACATTTGTACGACATTACACTCACAAAACCAATTTCCATAGATCCCATGAAATGACATGGTAAAAACCATTTCTTAAAGAATTAGCATATCCATAAAGAGAAATGAAGAGTGATGATAAGTGGAATATGGCCTTTGATTCCTGATTTAGAATATTGACAAAGATTCAGCTATCCAAGTCCTAGCAAGTGAAGAAAATCTAATATATCCATGCTGATACCGAACCGAATTCAATATCAGCATGGAAGAACAAACTATCTTTTGACGAGTAGTTTATCAACTGACAATCCTCCTTCATGGTAGATTCTGATAAAGTACACACCTTCGACAACATCAGTAATGTCGATTTGACCTCTATCGGGCTCTGCCTGCTTCACCGCATTTCCCAACATATCAATTATTTCGATTCTGTTGACCTTACGCATTTTGTCTACTAAAAGCATATTCGAAACAGGGTTGGGATAGATGAAGCTCTGGGCCGCTTTGCTTGCATGGAGCAAGTTGTTAAGGACAGACACGCTGCATACAGCCTCAAAACCACCATCTTCTGTAGTAGCAGTAATTAATGCATCACCCTCTGATACGGCAGTGACAAGACCCGACGCATCGACGGTGGCTACTGATTGATTTGAAGATGTCCATTGCACCTTATCATTAGAAGCTTCGGCTGGCAGTACACTAGCCGTTAGTATTTCGGTTTGGTCAACCCTAAGCGTAAGCGTTTCCATATCCAGATTAACACCTGTAACAGCAATGGTTTTAGGTGTAACTGTGATAGTTGCTTGTGCTTCAAATCCACCATCATTGGCCATTGCGGTAATAGTTGCGGTTCCTTCAGCTATACCAACAACACTTCCAGAATTGCTCACAGTGGCAATCGATACATCCGAAGAGGTCCAAGTAACCGCCTTATCTGTGGCGTTGGCTGGTGCAAAAGAAACAGTCAAGCTCTTAGTCGCATCAACCTCTAATGATATGGAGCTAGGGTTAATACTGATTGATGTCACATCAACTTTAGCACCAGGAGTTATATTAATAGGGAAAATGCCATGATCATAGACCTGTCCATCTGCTGTTTTGAAGTTGACGAATAGGAAATAGAAGTTGCCTTCAGGCAAATTTTCTGTCGGTGGAACTCCCTCTAGGGAGATGGTGGTAGTAGCTGTTCCCGAAGAACTACCGGCTACTGATGTCACCACGCTGGTATAGTCTTTAACAACTGCCGCAAAATTTGGCGTAATCTCTCGTAACCAAAACTTGATGCCATCATCTGAAACGGTAGTACCTCCTCCTGCACTGTAATTGCATGTTACTTCTATAGATGTACCACTTTCGTAAGATCCGGACTTGTACTTACTCACATCATCAAACCTTACAAACGCGGGATCAACTACGGTAATGTTCATGGATTGACTTACTCCACTTCCATCCTGTGCTGTCGCTGTGATAGTGGTGCTACCTAGAGCCACAGCTGTTACCATACCACTTGCATCGACAGTAGCAATAGCTGCATTCTCAGATACCCAATTCACCGCTTTGTTTTCAGCCTCGGCAGGAGAAACCACGGCCTCTAGCTGTTCTTTGGCACCTACTCCCAGTTCTAAAGTAGCCGGCTTGATCTCTATGCTACCCACTTTCAAAACGAAATCATCATCAACCGTAACTACACAAGTCGCTGTAAATGGTTGACCATTGTCATCCTTCTCATCAGTTGTTACTGTGATGGTAGCTGTTCCTTCTGCTACTGCACTTACCAATCCGGTCTGATCGACAGTAGCAACACTAGCTTGATCAGAAGACCAAGTCACTACCTTGTTGGTTGCATCGGCAGGTTCTATGATCGCCTGCAATTGACGAGTCTTACCAGAAGCAATAGTTATGGCTTCCTGATCTATAGAGACACTAGCTACCGCAAATCGTTTGATAGATTTGGAGAATTCGAAAACCTGCATGGTGACAGAGCTAATGTGACCTCCTTGGTCAGGGAATTCAACTGTTATTTGATTGTCTGTTTGCAAAAATGAATAAGGCACCGGGATTTCTATCACCCCAAAAAACGTAGGTCGCTCCTTCTGGTCATACCCTCTAAAATCAGCAGGAACAGTCACAATTTTTCCATTGACCTTGACTATTGGCTGCAATGATTTGTCATGATTTCTACCTAGTCCCAGCCTCAACGTGGCTTCTCCGTGATTACCAAGTGCAACACCATTGATATTGAATGTTTTAACTGCATTGGCTACAATTGGCTCAAGATAAGTGTCCGAATAGTATTTGGTCTCTTTGGAAGTTTGGTCAATTGCTACGCTTTGATCTAGGGTGTATTCTAGTATCATAGTTGCTTCAGGCTTTAGAGTGACCTGAGTAGTTGTAGCATCGAGCATCTTATCTTCCAACAAACCTGCATCTCCAGCATCATTGAGGTAGTTGTGCTTCATTCGTATGCTTGAAACCATAGAACTGCCTAATCCTAAAAGAGCTAAATCAACTGGGGTATCTTCAAAATGAAGATTGCTTAGAATGACGTAAACCTTAGTGCCATCTACATAAGCATCCACCATCACATCTAGATCTGTTTGATAGCTATCTACACGTGTTCCCTTGACTTCTTTCCAAAGCTCATAAAATTGAATATGATCTGAATAAATCCATTTGTCCGATGTGCCGCCATTTTTCTCTGATTCTCTGATCATCAAACGGTGGTTGTAAGCCGTTTCATTGCTCCATTCGGCTTTTATTAGATTGAATGGAATAGTCAAAATCATCTCGTCAGGTCTTTCCATTAGACTCAACATCAAAGGCGTCACAGATTTGTTTTGCAGCCAATCGCGGTAAGCAGACCAAGCGTCATCTTTATAATCATGTGCTACTCCTCCATATTCGGAGATCACATAAGGTTTGGTATGTCCCAATTTCAACATGCTATATTGGTTATGCATGTCAAAAGAAGCTTCTACATTACTACCAGATCTAAGACGTTTTTTACCACCGGCCCACGCTGAAAAATCATAAAGGTGCCATGACCAAAAATCCATATTTTCTCCCGCTATATCAATGAAGCTTTTATCACGCTCATGCCATCTACCAAAGTTGTTCTCTTCAAAATTCGGGAAGGCAACAGTATATCCCCCAATCTTCACATCTGGGTTAAGCTTCCTGATTTCATGAGCTACTGAATTGTGATATAGAAAGACCTTGTTGTACTCTTCTAGATAAAACAATGGCTCATTAACCACCTCTATATACTCCGGTCTTGGCTGACCGTCATCACCAAAAAATTCTTTGATGTAATGCCCCATATACTCTCCTGTGGCAGTACCGATGGGTTCAGTTTCTGTGTCCGCTTGTGATAGTGCCCAACCTTTATTGGTTTCCTTTCCATCTGGCCAGAAAGTAGTCAACTGTCCACCGAGTATTAAGTTGTTTCGAGATTCGTATTGATGAATCCCTGTTTTGTTTGCATAATTAGCACGGCTTGAAGCGCCTAAGGTTTTCATATGTGCAGGATCTGCATATCCAGGACGCGCAGGATCTTCATCCACTAGGCTTCTTAACACATAAGAAACTCCCCCGGTATTTCTCCCTAAGTAGACATCATAGCCTATGAGAAAATCGTTACGAAGATCCTCCGTAAAATTGTTACCATCCCATTCGTTTTCTACCTGATCACCATGAAAGGTGATGAACTTGCTTCGATCAAAAGTAGATATACCCCCTACCTCATGTTTCACATCTAGGTTGACCTGAACTTTGACTTGGGCAGAAAGATGGGAGAAAAGAAGCACAGTAGCTAACCTCAACAAATTTTTTAAGAACATAATGAATATGATTTAATGTTAGTTTCCATCAACTTTTTTAACCCATGCTATTCAATCAACAACGAAAAGGTAAACTTCTCCTTTTCGCTTGATATGGTAACATTATTTAACCCTTTAGGTAATAGGCTCAAATCAATTCTTGATGCACCACCCGCCATATGATTGAAGTTCTTCTCTACGAGTAGTCTCCCAGACATGTCATAAGCAGAGAGTCTGTACTCGCCAGATGCCAATTGATCAACATACAATAATCCGTTGGTTGGGTTTGGATAAACCAATATGCTTGAGAGAGATGCCGGAACAGAAGAAAGTACCAATTTTACATTGATGGTAGAAGTACCTTTGATCTCACTCTGACTCACTGATGTTGCCGTAATCTTAGCTTGTCCTTCGCTCAAGGCAGTTACCTGGCCATTTTCATCTACTGTTGCGACTATAGTGTTGTCAGAAGACCAAGTAATTTCCTTGTTAGTGGCATTTTCAGGATTGAATGCAGCTTTAATGTCTGCATTTTCATCAATCTTCAAATCAAGATTTTGAGGGTCAAGAGTGATGGCAATCAATGGCACAAAGACTTCTACATCAACCGATCCGCTCACTGTTGGATTAGATACAGAAGTAGCCGTGATCTTAGCAGTTCCCGCAGAGACACCAGTAACCATCCCATTTGCACTTACAGTTGCCACGGCACTATTATCAGAAGACCATGTCACAGATTTATCAGTGGCATTAGCAGGAGAAAGTGAAGCATTGATACTTTCTGATAAATTTACCCCTACGGTTAGTGTGTTCGGACTTAAGCTGATTGATTGAACTTCAATTTTGTCTGGAGGTAATACTGTAATAGGAAAAACAGCAGTTTCCAATGAACCACCAGCTGACAGTGTCATATTGACAAATAGGAAGTAGAAGTTATCTCCGGGTAAATCTTCTGAGGCAGTAACACCTTCAAGAGAAATTGACGCGGAAGCCGTTCCACTTTGTGTTCCAATGGTGGCAGGTACCTCTACAGTATGGTCATTTATGACAGCAAATGCTGGGGTGATTTCTCTCAACCAAAACTTCACCCCATTCCCCGCTACGGTATTACCTTGACCCACATTATAGTTGCATGACACTTCTAGCGTTTCACCAGACTTGTAATCTGTCGTCAAATACTTGTTGTTATCATCAAACGCTACAAAGGACGCTTCAATGATTTCTACTTCGAAAGAACCCGTAACATTACTCCCATCTTGTGCAGTAATAGTAATCGTGCCAGTCCCTAATCCTTCAGCGTATATCCAACCTTCTTGAGAAACGGTAGCGATAGCATCGGCGGAGGAAGACCAAACAATCGACTTATTCTCAGCTTCCTGAGGAAGAACGCTTGCCATCACAAGTAAACTATCCCCTATTGTAATCGTGTATTTTTGTTGAGGTACGTCAATACGTTCTATAAGTGTTACATGAGAGTCGTCAACCGTGATCTGCGCTGTAGCGGTTAGACTATTTCCATTGACATCCTTAGCTACGCTGGTCGCAGATATATTGGTAATACCTTCAGCCACCGCTGTGACCGTGCCATCTTCACTTACTGTAGCTACTGCAGCATCTCCCGAATTCCAAGTAACATCCTTATTATCAACACCTGCAGGCTCCACCAAGGCAAACAATTTTCTTGTCTTCCCTGAAGCTAACTTGAAGGTATCGGGATCAATAGTGATGCCGGTAATTGATGTACGAGTAACGGATCTGCTAAAATTAAACACTTGAAGCGCTAAACTGCTCACATGGCCTCCTCCATCAGGGAAGGTTATCCCAATGGTGTTAGTAGCTTTTATGAGTTCGTAAGGTATTTCTACTTCCAACACTCCAAAAAATCTTGGTCTTTCTTCTTGATTGTCTCCCCTATACAAAACTGGATTAGCAATTTCAGTATCGTTAAAAACAACCTTAGGAGTCAATGAAGCACCCAAATTACGACCAACACCGATACGCAATACAGCTTCACCATTTTGTCCGACAGTTACATTTTCAATAGTAAATTCAACTTGTTGATCCGCAGAAATAGGTTGTAAGTATGTAGAAGCATAATACTTTGTCTCCTCAGATGTCTGATCAATGGAGATAGTCTGATCAAGTGTATATTCAAAAACCATGGTCGCCTCAGGATAGAGCTGATAGACCTGATCTTTGCTATATGTGACCGCATCAATATCAAGTTTTACAGCATCACTTGCCTCATCGAAATAAAGAATTCTGACCGACATACTAGAGATGCTATGATTTCCCAGCCCTTTTAGATCTGGAAGGAAATCCACAGTGTCCGGAAGCAAATTATTGACTATCAAAAAGGCTTTGTCACCATCTATATAGGCATCCACCAACATATTGATATTATCAGATTTAGTATCTACTCTGGTTCCGTTTACATCCTTCCACAGCTCATAAAATTTGATATACTCTGTCCATACCCAATCACCAGTAAATCCATTGACAGTATAACTTTCAGGTTCAGTGTCTTGTCTCATCATCCGCCATGGATACGGTCTTTCAACTCCGCTCTGGAACGCGCCATATCCCCAACGTGCTTTGATTACTGTAAATGGAAGAGCAATGGCCATTTTATCGGGTCTTTCTAAAAATCCCATAAGCATACTATTGGTGGCTTTGATAAACAACCAATCTCTGTATGAAGACCAATTCTCTTCGTACCAATCGTGCAATTGTGATCCATACTCGGAGATAACAAATGGACGCTCTTTGTCCACCAACCAAGTATAGTGCTCCATCATATCGAAAGTTGCCTCATTGTTAGCGCCTTTGCGATAAAGTTCTTTGCCATTGTTGATACCAGGGAAATCATACAAATGCCACGAGTAAAAGTCCATATCATCTCCTACCTCATCTATGTATTTTTTCCACCTGTCATTCCATCTCTGGAAGTTATTTTCTTCAAATATTGAAAACGCTCCTACATATCCCCCAACAGGGGTGTTTGGTGATAGCTCTTTGATTTTCTTCGCCATTACTGAGTGATAATCGAATATATCTTGAATGCTTTCATTGCCAAAGTCAAATAGTGGATACAGTGGCTCATTAAGTAATTCAAAATAGACTGGTTTTGGCATCCCATCTGCTCCGCCTGAACCAAAGTAGTTGTTCATAAATGCAGCTGATCGTTCACCTGCCTCTTCTGCAGACATTTCCTCATATATACGATGTTGATTGGCCACTATTAGGTTTTGCTTAGCCTCAAAGCGATGACGTTCAGTACGATTTCCATATTGAGATTTGTAATTAGCCGCATTGGCCGCAATTTCCTCCGCATTCCTCGAGGAAACCTCAGTGGTGATAGACCCTGTTTCTCTGGTCAAATAAACATCCAAATCTTCAAGGAGATACTCCATTTTATCCAACTCACCATCCCAAGAACCTTCATAATTTGAAGAATGGACGGTCATCCACTTTTTGCGATCAAAACTATCTTCACCTCCTACCGTATGTCGTAAATCGAAATTCATATGAACTCTGTCCTGAGCAACAATTGAACTCAAACAAACCAATGTGAATACCAGATATAATAACTTTCGCATTAACCTATATTTTTAAATTTTGAACAAAATGAACTTTCATTACTTATTAGGCAGATTCAATAGTTAAGAAACAATCAAAATCAACAATTTGATAACGAGTGGTTTTTAACTATTAACTCAAAAGTGATAAGTTGATGGCAGATTAACGTGTAGATCAACTAGACATAAACCCTACAGGTTTTAGAAAACAAGTGTACAACCCAATGAATATGCACAAACCATAACATCTTAGTCATGATACTAATTAAGATTGTCATTAATGAATAAAGTTCTACGCATTCCAGTAATGATTATCCTCTCAGGGTTATTCTTTTCGTGCTCAGATAAGAAGGATTTGAGCTTTGCTGATGATGTAGCATTGCTAACCGAGCATGTCGATGATATCATCATCTTATCAGCCGGAGATGCCAAAATCGCAGTATCACCAAGCATGCAAGGGCGGATATTTACCAGCACTTCCAATGGCATGAATGGTAGAAGTTACGAATGGTACGATCGGTCACTTATTGAATCGGGTGAATACAAGTATTCATTTCATAAAATTGGTGGTGCGGGAAGGTTGTGGTTTGGACCTGAGGCTGGAAAATTTTCCGCATTTTTTGAGCCTGGTGCAGAGCAGACAGCAGAAAATATTCGCATATCTCCTGATTTGACTAATAAGCCTTTTGAGCTACTCGGCTCGGAAAGGCGCGCGCTATCTTGTGTAGGCAGATTGAATATCCGAAACGCAGCTGGTACCAAATTTAGTCTGATGGTTAATCGTACTATCAAACTGTTAACTAGAGAAGAGGTTTGGATTGAATTGGGTATTGATAGCTTGAACAGTCTTGCTTGTGTGGCTTATCAAGCAGAGACTAAAATTATGAACACAGACAGGTCGAAATGGCCTAAATCTAAGGGACTACTTAGCATCTGGGAGCTAAGTTGCATGCACCCAACACCAAATACGTGGGTCATCATTCCTACACGTGGACTAGCAGAATTGACAACCTATTTCACAGAACTTCCTGAGAATAGGGTACGAAGGACCGCAGATGCGATCTTTTATAAAGCCGATGCGAGTTATATGAACAAGATAGGTTTGAAACCCGAATTTAGCAAAAATGTGTTTGGTAGCTACTCCCAAGAAAAGAACCTCTTGACCATTGTGAACTATACCTTAGGCTCAGATTCAGCTCTTTATGTGAACTCGCAATGGGGCAATACTGCTCCGTATGATGGTGATGTGTTGAATATATTTAATGGTGAAGTGAATAGAGCCGAAGATAGGAACTGGCCTTTCTATGAGATGGAGACTTCTTCTAATGCACAAGAACTCAGACCCGGTGAGGTTATGAGCCACACACATACTACTTTTCATTTTGAAGGAACTCGGGATGAATTGGAAAGCATAGCTAATCAAGTTCTGGGGGTTTCGTTAAAACCATTAGGAGAATAGCCTCTTATCAAAAGTAACTATGGAACTAAAAGTGTCATTTCAAAGAACTGCGTGGTTGATAGCAATTCTTTTTCTAGTGAGTTGCGGAAGCAACTCCAATCAAAAATCTAACTGGGCAGTAGAGTTAGTAGCTGATGGTTTTAAGTTTATTGAAGGGCCTCTGTGGTATGGAGACAGGTTGCTGTTTAGCGATATACCTGCAGGCAAAATCTATGCTTTCAGTGAAGATTCTGGTGTAAGCGTGTTTATAGAGTCATCGGGTAATTCCAATGGATTGATATTGGATCTGGAGGGAAACTTGATTTTGGCACAACATGGCCTAAGGCAAGTTGCTCGGATGACTGAAGATAGTATGGCGACCTTGGTAAGTTATTTCCGTTCGAAAAGACTGAACAGTCCGAACGACATGGCTATATCACAAAAAGGCACCATTTACTTTACTGATCCAAGCTACGGGATCAATGAAGACGAAGAAGAGCTAGGCTTCTATGGCGTCTATCAATTGATCGCTGATGGCCGATTGAATCTCATTGATTCGAGCTTACAGACACCCAATGGAATCGTTCTTTCAAATGAAGATTCGGTTCTATATGTAGCTGATACTGACTCCAGAATTATCTTCTCATGGAATCTCAATGATGCTAACTTTCAAAGCAAAAAGATTTTTGCACGGATACCTAGCAATACGCATCTCGATGGCATGACCAAAGACCAATTGGGGAAACTGTATGTGACTGGAACTTATGGAGTACACATTTTCAACCCAAAGGGAATTTTGCTAGACAGCATAGCAATAGACGGACATACAACTAACTGCACATGGAATGCAGATGAATCTGCACTATACGTTACCTCGGGCCCGGCGCTTTACAGAGCTGTGCGAGAGTAGTCATTATCTCTTGACTAACCGATGCTGGTAGGACGTTCCGGATAATCGAAACTTCACCACATATATTCCTGCATTGAGATTCGCCACATCTAGTACAGCATGACCATTGTACTTTGATCGATTCACAGTCAACAGTTTTCCGGCTGTATCATAAACCTTGATATCAGTGCTTTCGATTGGCAGATATAGCAGCGTGGTAGCTGGATTGGGAAAAATGAGAACCGGTTGACCTGGTAGACCCAATGGTCCCATTGGGACAAATACAGTGACTATGGTCGATGCTTCCTTTTTACTCTCCGCATCCAATACAGTAATCTTTGATGTTCCTTCAGCTATAGCTCTCACTATACCTTCGGAAACTGTAGCCACAGTGCTATTAGAAGAGCTCCATTTTAAATCAATCACCTCAGGATTTTCGGGTGTAATGGAAGGCACCAATGTCAGGACTGAGTCAATGGTCAACCATGCCGAATCGTACATCACTTCGATCATCTCCACAGTAGTTGGTTTCAGCACAGTCACGGTCATAGAAGCCTCTACATTGGAGGAAGAATTCCTTACTTTGATAGTGGCACTACCAGGACTTCTTCCACTTACCTCACCACCATCTACTACGGCTATGCCATTATTTGACGATGACCAAACCAGTTCTACATCTTCTGCATTTGTCGGAACTAGCGTGGTAGTCATCGTAAAAGAACTATCTATGGCTATTTCAGCCTCAGATATATTCAGTTGGATTTCTTGCAATTTGATCTTAGCAGGCTCATTTAGTTCAACTTCTGTTTCCAATGAAAACGAACTCATGTTCCACTGCCAGTCATTGGAGCCTGAAGCCCAAAGGGAGATCTCCTGATCTCCTGCATCGAGATGGAAAGTATTAGTGCCGGGCAACCTGTAATAATTATCCCATCCCCCATTGTTAGCTACCTCTTCTTGATTCAACAATCGGTCGCCTGATTTGAGCTGCACCTGTGCATTGTCCGAAGGGGTGCTGATGAAATAATTCACATAATACCGACCAGTGTAAGGGACATTTACAGAGTATTTTGCCCAATCATCACGGTTGACAAAATTTACGCCATTACCAGATCTATTCATTCCGGCATTACCGGAAGGTTCACCATAGCCGGTGTTGGTCAGGTTACCTGTACTGGCAAATGAACCCGCCGTAATACTCAGATTAACCTTTACCAATTCCCTGTCGGATACTTTCACTACCACCTTGTCGCTAAACGCTCCATTGCCTGAAGTAGCTGTGAGCGTAGCAAAACCCAATTTATTAGCCACAATATCACCACTAGCATCGAGAGAGGCGATGGTCTCATCACTGCTCATCCAACTAAAAGAAGTATTGGTAGCATTTAATGGGGTAAGCACCGGTTCCAAAGTTCTCTTTTCATTCACTGCCAGATAGATAGTATCTGGCTGCAGCATCATTCCGGTTGCACTAGTCGCTTTTTTTTTGAATCTCCTGAGGTGCATCCAGCCACCCGGCACATCCCATTTGAGTACATGACTTAGTCCCCATTCTATTCCGCCATGAGGATTATCAGCTGGGTTTTCAGGTCTAAAGAGACCGGCAGCCTCGGGGAGGTTAGTAGCGGAGCCTTTGATTTCAAAATTGAAACCATCCTCTGCAAACTGAATGGTCTGAGCTTCAGGTCCATCTTGGTGCTGTAGGATGGCCACACCACCATTGTAGTTCCAAACCATCACTTCATGCCCTGTGTTGGTGATCGGGTTCATTTCAGATTTGACATATGGCCCAGTGGGACTATCCGCTATGGCTACTCCCCATTTTACTTGTTTGCCTAAGTTACAAACAGGATTACACCACCTGTTGCAGCCGCTTGCGCTGAAGCAATTGCACTCTCCTTTGTAATAGAGTCTAAATTTGTTTTCATAAAAAATGATACATGGGTCGTGTACCGCGTTGTTATCAAACCAGAGGTTATCCGTATAAGTCGGTCTCAAAACAGGCTCTGGGATTTTTGTCCAAGGGCCATCAGGAGAATCCGCATGAGCCATTCCCACAAAGTTTCTGTCATAGACTCCTGCCTGATCTTTGGCAGCTTGATAGACCAAATAGTATTTGCCTTCATGATTGAATATTTCTGTGGTGAAAACCGATCGATGATCAAACGAACCAGCTTCACCGCGAGTCACTGCTGCACCATGTTCAGTCCAGGCCTCACCATCCTCTGAGGTAGCATAGTATATATCATTCAAATCCCATGGAGCCGTCTTGCCTTCGCCGTTGGTCAGACTATAGGAGTACCAAACATAGTATTTACCATTTCTGAACAGGACTGCACTCGGATCTCTTCTAGTATAAGTATTATCAGGAGCTAAATCTCCTTTGAGGTCAGTTTGCTCAAAATCCACATTCCAATCTTCATCATTGGGGATATCCGGAGAGCAATCGCCATTGGCAACATAACTCTCTTCTCGAATGGTAGCTGCACTTTTGATTCGCTTCCGCAATTTGATTTCCAAGTCTGTAGATGGCTCTACTTTATACTGATCTTCGAACATGTAATCATCCAATTCGAAGTAGAGTGATTTAGTATCGGAATTACTTGCTGTGATGCTAAACATACCATTCGAATCGGTGGTAGCCGACAGGTTATCCTCAACGATCCTCACAGACACTCCAGCCAACGGATTATCACTATTCGCATCCTTCACCACTCCTTGAAAGGTCTGAGAAGTAGCTTGAAACGACACAAAAATGAATAAACAAGCTATTAAGAAGAGATTTTTCATAAACGTAAAATTTCGATTTTAAATCCTTCCGAAGATAGGGTGTTTCGATCCTCTACAGATAAAAGCCAACTAGACAACTGTTGAACAAGACTCGATTTGGACTCAACATGGATAAATTGGACAAAGAAACATACATGATAGTTAAAAGAAATATTTGATCTTGGAACTATGATGAATATTAAAGGATCAGCATTAGCCATGACGCTACTTTTATGTGCGCTCCTAAGTAATGCTCAGAGTCAATTTCTTGAAAGTCGATTTAGTGAATTACTTGTGGATTGGAAATATATAAAAGGGGTTCAATACAATGCCGCTTCAAATGAGTATGATGATAGTGACTGGCAAGATGTTCAAGTACCGCACACTTATTCTTTAGATGCTATCAACGAAGTAGGCTACTATAAAGGGGAGGTATGGTATCGAACAGCGTATTCGTTACCGATCGCTGAGCAAGATAAACGGGTATTCATTAGGTTTCAGGCTGTTGGTCAAGAGGCTGTTGTATATATCAACGGCCAGCGAGTTGGACAACATATAGGTGGATATTCAGCTTTCTGCTATGAAATTACCAATCAAATCATAAAAGGAAGCGTCAATCTTATTGCCGTTCAGGTCAACAATAAGCCAAGTTACAAGAGGATACCTGCCAATGATGAGCTTTTTAATCACTATGGTGGAATTTATAGACCTGTGGAAATTTTCACTACTCCTCAGGCTAATATTAGCCCATTGATATATGCCTCACCCGGCATTTTTGTCACACAAAAATCCTTAGGGGAAAATGCAGCCACGGTGGAAATAAAGACATATCTGTCCCACACCGGGAACAAAAATGGAGATGAGTATAAACTAAATTATGTCCTGAAGAATCAGAAAGGTGAGTCCGTAGCAAGTAAACAAGTTTCAATAAAGTCTATCGATCACCTAGACACGTTAGTAGAGCAATTCAGTATATCGAACCCAATTAGATGGAATGGTAAAAAACAGCCGCATCTCTACAATGTATCTATAACCCTTAAAAGTGAGGACTTTACTGACCAAGTGAGTCAGTATTTTGGCTTAAGAAGCTATCATATTGATGACAACAAGGGCTTCATCCTCAATGATAAACCGTATAGACTTCAAGGAGTTGCTATGCATCAAGAGTGGCAACAGACCGGTCCAGCTTTGTCTCCCGAACAGCACAAGGAGGACTTTAGCATTATCAGAGAAATAGGCGCAAGTTCTGTACGACTATCGCATTATCAGCATTCAGATGCGACATACGAAAATGCGGACAGATATGGGATACTGTTGTGGACAGAGATTCCCTTTGTACATGACTACACAGGAAGAGAGCAATCAAACGCCAAGCAACAACTCAGGGAACTAATCCATCAGAAGTACAATCACCCAAGTATATACGCATGGGGCATTTGGAATGAAGTCAGGGCATGGGTGAGTAAGGATGAACCACCCGTAGCTTTAACCAAGGAATTGGTAAATCTTGCGCATACATTAGACCCAAATCGTTTTACTGTTTCCGCGAGTGATCGTGGACTCATATCTAATATGGGAAATATCACCGATTACCAAGCCTGGAATAAATATTATGGATGGTACTATGGAGAATATGAGGACATGGCTAAGTGGCTTGATGATTCTAGAGCCGAATATCCTGACATAAATTTAGGAATAAGTGAATATGGAATAGGTGGTAATATCTACCAGCAAGACCGATCTAAGCTCGAAAAACCCTCCGGAAGATATTTTCCAGAACCAGAGCAGACTAGATACCATGAGATTACCTGGAACATCATCAAAGACAGACCCTTTGTGTGGTCCTCTTATGTTTGGAATCTATTTGATTTTTCGGTAGCCAGTTGGAACAGAGGGGGTATTCCCAACCTGAATCATAAGGGACTTGTCACCTATGATCGAAGCACCAAGAAAGATGCCTTTTATTACTACAAATCTCAGTGGTCTGATCAACCAACCCTACATATCACAGGGCGAAGAGATTCTCTGAAAGACGAAAAGGTCACTAATATCAAGGTATTTACCAACTGCTCAGCCTTAACCCTCTGGGTCAATGGCAAGAAAACAGCGAATCAGAAAATACCATCAACAGTTCGTGTCGCTATTTTTGAAAATATAGAGCTCGAGGAGGGTACCAACCAGATTAAGGTAGTATCGAAAGACAAAAAAATTGAGGATGAAATCACAGTATATTATGATCGTTAGACAATACTATCAATATGTTCTGCTTGGGTTGATGGTTGGATTCATTCAATCATGTGGAACCAATAGCAGTACACAAGAATCGCAGCAGAATAAAGCTTTTCCCCTATTCTTGGAGAATCTTGATCCAAATCGACCACTCAGTGCTGCATTAAAAAGAAGTTTCGAACATTATGAAGCGCCTAGACTTTTGGATAACGAGTTGTACAGCAACTTTAGATATACCGAACTAGAGGGGTTTGATTATAATGATGGTGACGGCACGATCACACGAAGAGATCCATCAAAAGTGATTTTCGAAAATGGAAAATACTACGTGTGGTACACCTATCGTGATACTCCAACAAAGCCGCAGGGATACAGTAATAGCAATGACACTATACCATCAGCGGATTGGGATTTGTGCGACATTTGGTACGCAACCAGTTCGGACGGATTTTCGTGGCAAGAGCAAGGACTGGCTGTGCCAAGACCTTCAAAACCGAACCCAGGTTGGAGATCAGTAGCTACTACGGATATACTCAAGTGGAAGGGTAAGTTCTACCTATATTACCAAGCGTTTTCAGAAGCCAGTGGGAAGCCCGCGAGTGATGGTGCATCTGATAAATGTCCTGTGGCTATGTCATATGCTGATTCCCCTGATGGCCCCTGGACACCTCTCAATCAAGTGGTCATTCCTTTTGGGGCAGAAGATGAATGGGACAGCCGGGTGATTCATGATCCTTACCCTCTTGTTCATGATGGCAAAATTTATCTCTATTACAAATCAGGTTTGGGTAAGCGAGATGCCAATAGGAAGCATTGGGATTGCTGGGGAGTAGCAATAGCAGAACAACCAGAAGGACCATTTGTGAAGCATCAGCTTAATCCCATCATGAACTCAGGTCATGAGACTATCCTTTTTCCATTTAGAGAGGGAGTTGCTGCGATTGTTGGCACAGACGGGATAGAGCATTATACTATTCAGTACGCTAAAGATTGGGTGAATTTTGAAATCGCCTCAGTTACCAAGCTTGTACCAACTGCTGCTGGCCCCTTTGCGCCTGATGCTTTCACAGAGAATCCTAATGCGGATGGTATTACTTGGGGATTATCCCACTTTATCAACGCGGGCAACGATTGGAATAAAATGTACTCAAAACTGGGCCGATTTGATTGTGATTTAAGTTTATCTGTAAATGATCCTAGTTTGAAGCAATCAAATTTGCTATTACCTAATGATCTTTACTTCCGATACGGCCTAAGTGAAGACCAACGCAAGCGAATCGAAAGCCGAAATGAAACAATGAAGAAGGTCACAGCAGGACAATAAGTCAATAGAAGTTCAAATTATGAGAGAAGCAATAGTCAATACACTACTTGAAGAGAAATTGGTAGTGGTTATTCGTAGCGCACAACAGTCTGAAGTTGGCCTGATAATAGACGCTTTGGCTGAATCTGGCGTGAAAGCCATGGAAGTAACTAGCAATACCCCTGGCTATACCGATGAAATAGCTAAGGCAAGAGCAAAGTATCCCGATTTGATTATTGGCGCAGGGACGATTCGTAGTGCCGCTCTTGCGGAAGAAGCCATAGCCGCAGGAGCTCAGTTTCTTGTTTCTCCTAACATCAATCCTGATCTTACCCAAGTAGCACATCCACTGGATGTACCGGTGCTGATGGGAGCCCTTACTCCTACCGATGTGAGCAACGCCATAGAAGCCAAAGCTGATGTAATCAAAATTTTCCCAGCAGACATTTTCGGGATAGAGTATTTAAAAGCAATACAAGGGCCGTTTGATCAAGCAATTTTCTTCGCTGTAGGCGGTATCGGTATCGACAATGCCAAAGCTTGGATTGAGGCTGGTGCTAAAGGAATTGGTGTAGGTGGTAAGCTTACGAAGCTGCAAGGCACAAGCGCCGAATTAATTAAAGAAAATGCTAAGAAGCTGGTAGCTATTTTGAAGGATAATTAGTCTGTTTCAGACCTATTCTCAAGTCGAGCACTTTTGCATTTTTCATGATTAGTATCTTGAGAAAAGAGTTTTCATTAGCATAAAGCTGGTTTTTCACTCGACAAGACCTGAACAAGGATCAAGAACATCCCTTCTCACAGTCCGAAGAATTTCCTCAATCGTATCTTATCGTTGAATAAAATCAAAAAACATGAGCTATAGGATAAAGCATTTTGCCATATTCTCAATTCTTCTAACATTTCTCACTCATTTCGCTGGTTCACAATCGTTAGCTATCGAGTTCACTACAGCGGCCATTTCCGTAGATGGTCAGGCTGAAGGCACTTGGGATTCATTTGACTTTCAGTCGATCGATAATCCCAATTCAGGAGATGTTGATTCCCCCGCTGACCTATCCGCCAGATATAAGATCGCTTTTGATGCTACGAACATATATGTACTGCTAGAAGTCCGAGACAATGTTTGGCATATAGATAATGAAACGAACGTATGGAATGAGGATGGTTTTGAGTTGTTTATTGATGTAGGAAATGACAAGCAGAGCACCTATGGATCAGATGACTTCAAATTCGACTTTAGATATACTGACAACAATAGCTACAAAAGGAATAATCGCACCACAGGTGTACAGATAGCACAAATGCAGGTTAATGACACTGTGGTCTATGAAGTTGCTATTCCATTGAGCACCTTGACTCTGGAGCAGAGCAACATAGTGGAAGGTGAGCTTATTGGTTTTGACATTCATGTCAATGATGATGACAATACAGGAAATAGAGAGGGAAAACTAGCATGGTACGCACGCAAGGACGAATCTTCTAAAAATCCCGCCTACTTCGGCATAGCGAAATTTACAGGCATAGATAGCTCCGATCCTGCCAACAAACCGAACTTCTCACACGACAGAGGTTTTTTCGATTCACCATTCACGTTGACCATCTCCTCAGATCATAGCAATGCCACCGTCTATTATACACTAGATGGAAGCGACCCATTGTTTTCAGCTACTCGATTGGAGGCTTCTGCACCTGTAGAATTGACCATCGATCCAGACGCAACAGAAAATAGAGGTGGTAAAACTCCGGGAGTCATCGTGAGAGCAACGAATAGAACGGCTGATCTAGGGCCGAGCAAGGTGGTAACTAAATCTTACTTTTTTCCAGAGGCCATAGCGAAGCAAGGAAATCCGGGAGGACATTGGGTGGCTCCAAGATATGATTTTGCATGGCCTGGTTTGGATAGAAAACAAAACATGGACTATGCCATGTCGCAGAGCATCACCTCTTCCTCCAAATGGGGAGACTTTAAAGAAGCCATGCTGGACATACCTACTTATTCGCTCGTGACAGACTATGACTATCTATTCGATGACGATCAAGGTATCTATATGAATGCGCTTGAAGATGGTTGGGAGCGTCCAGTATCGATAGAAATGATCGAACCAAAGACCGAAGAAGGTTTTCAGATAGATGGAGGAATCAGAATCAGGGGAAGGTATTCTAGACTGCCTAGAAATGCGAAACATTCGTTTCGTTTGATGTTTAGAAACGAATACGGACAATCAAGGCTTGAATATCCAGTATTTGGAGATGAAGGCACCAATGAATTCAAACGCTTAGACTTCAGAACGGCACAAAACTCGTCTTGGCAGACAGAAGAATCACATGAAACCGTCACCTTCCTGAAGGAAGTATTTGCAAGAGATACCCAAGGTAAAATGGGAATGGCTTATACCAGGAGCCGGTATTGTCACCTATATCTCAATGGTGTTTATTGGGGACTCTATCAGATACAAGAACGAGCAGAAGAGACATTCTCGGAAACCTATCTAGGTGGCAACAAATCAGATTATGACATCATAAAGCCCCGTAAAAATGTCCCCGTCCCTGTAGAAGATCTCAAGATGGGAGCTATTGAAGGTACTATGGAATCCGCCGAAAGACTTTGGAACAAGGTCTTGGCAGGTATGGAATCCAATGAAGCTTATTTTGAAGTACAAGGCATGAATCCTGATGGCACCCGAAACGCCAGTTTCGAGAGACTGTTGGATGTTGAAAGCCTCATTGATTATTTATTAATCTCATTTTATGTAGGAAGTCAAGATGGTCCTGGAGTCGTATGGCAAGCCCTTTGGGGGAAAACCCTCCGCCCAAACAATTATATAGGCATCTATAACAGGTCCAATCCGGACGGATTCAAGTGGATTGTTCATGACTTTGAGAAGACCATGTACTCTACGGATGAGAGTTTTCCGCTTACAGAGACTGATGACTCTTGGTTTTCAACAGATATCACTTTCATGAATCCAGTTACCATCCACCGGTATCTCATGAAAAACCCAGAATATCGACTGAAGTTTGCGGATAGAGTGTATCGATATTTTGAAGGAGATGGCGTATTTGTTCCTGAAAACGTCAGAGCAGCTTTTGACAAGCGCAAGGCCGAGATACAACTGGCAGTCATAGGTGAAGCAGCTCGATGGGGAGATATGATCTCCTGGAAACCAGCCAATACCCCTGACAACTGGGAAAGTAATGTGGCAAATCTTTTTAATAATTACATTCCAAGCAGAACAACAAAGGTCATCGATCAATTCAAACAAATAGGCGCATACACAGACCAAAAAGCTCCTTATTTGTCGACTTCTGAAAAGTCGTACTACAGCGGATTGTACAGTATTGGATCAAATTCTACTTTGAATTTCACCAATCCAAACTCGACCGGCACCATTTATTATACACTAGATGGCTCTGATCCGCGCACTATTGGTGGACAACTATTATCTAACGCGATAGAAGCTAATTCATCTACCACCCTCGCTCCTACAAGCGCAACCATCGTCATGGCTCGAATCAAAAACGGAGAAAACTGGAGCGCCCTTCTGGAGACGGAATTGATCGTGGAGACCAATTACGAACCACTCAAGATCACCGAGATTCACTACAATCCTCTGGATGCCAATGGCATAGATGGATCAGAACTAGAGTTTTTAGAAATCAAGAACACAGGCAGTAGCTCAATAGATCTCAATGGTTTGAGTCTTTCAGATGGTGTGACATTTAGTTTCGGTTCAGGAACTGTGGGTGCAGGTGCCTTCATCGTACTGGCATCTAATAGTACGGCTTTTGAATCGCACTATGGCTTTGCCCCATTCGGGGAATATGAGGGGCAGTTGAGAAACAGCGGTGAACGCATCGCCTTGTCAGACTTCAATGATGAACTAATTTGGGAAGTGAGCTACAGTGATGATCAACCTTGGCCACTGACACCTGATGGTGCTGGCAATTCACTGGTATCTAACATTATTAACCCAACTACCGATCCCAACTCAGCTGCTTATTGGAAAGCCTCGACGAATATCGGTGGGTCTCCCGAAGCAGATGATCCTAACCAGACGATAGCACCCCTCATTATCAATGAAATCAGTGCTAACCCCTTTGACAATGAAGAAGATGCCATCGAACTCTACAATCCGAGCAGTGCTGCAGTAAATGTTGAGAATTGGTACTTGACAGACGATAGAGATGAGATTGCAAAATGGAAAATCCATGCTGGGAAATCTGTACCTGCGAATGGTTATTTAGTTTTTAGATCTTCAGATTTCGGAAGCGCCTTCTCCTTAAGTAGTCATGGAGAGGAAGTGTTTTTGTTTGCGGCTGATGCAACAGGTGATCTGCTCGGGTATAGTCATGGTGTTGTCTATGGCGAGCAAGATGCAGGAGTCACTTTTGGTCAACACATCAACAGTCAGGGTCAAGCGTTCTTCGTAGCACAGCAGACCCCAACACTGGGAAGTGAAAACGATGAGCCAAAGCACGCTTCGGTAATCATTAGTGAAATCATGTATCACCCAGAGGAAGGCAGTGCTGAGTATGTAAAGCTGACCAATACTACCGATGAGGCTGTTACATTCAATGGAGCTGAAAGTGAGGCTCAAGTTTGGAAGCTTAATGGAACAGGATTTGACTTCCCTCCTAGCACGGTACTCAATCCGGGAAGTTCCCTATTTATCATTGAAGCTGAGTATGATGCAGACTTATTCCGCGAATCTCAGAGCCTACCTGAGACGATTCATGTTTTCAATATGTCTGGAGGTTTGGACAACTCTGGTGAGACTTTGACTCTTGAGCGACCTGGGCCATTCTATGATGACAATGGCACCAACACTTTTGAATATATCATTGAGGAATTTGTAAAGTATGGAGATTCAAGTCCTTGGCCTGCTGAAGCAGACGGAATGGGCGCCTCCCTCAATCGTACTACTACCGCAAGCTTTGCCAACGACCCTCAATCTTGGGAAGCGATAAGTCGAATTGCACCGCCTTCTCTGAGTCCTGATGAGAATACCGTTAATTCGTTGACTGATGTGACCATCACATTTACCGATGATTCAGCTTGGAGAGACAACATTACAGAGGTAAAAGTAAATGGTACCGTAATATCTAGTGATGATTACGCAGTATCCGCGGGCCAGATTATCATCAAAGGAAATGTTTTCCAGTTCAAGCAGTCGTATGAAATTGTCATAGAGGCTAGCGGTTATTTTTCAGCAGTGGTCACACAGGTTATTTCAGAAGGTGAAGCACCTTCTTTAAGCAGTGGCGAAGATTTCGAAATCCGTATATTTCCCAATCCGGCTTCAGATATTTTGCAAATCTCCGTTGGAGAACTTATCGAAAAAGGGACTCTGAAAGTAACCGACATGACTGGTCGCACGCTAATTCAACAAGACCTTAAAGCGAACAATACCTTGAATGTATCAGATTGGAAAACTGGCCTTTACTTGGTGATTATTCAAAGCAATAGTAATGTGTATAAGTCTAAGCTCACTGTTCCGTAGGCCTTATGATTGATGGTTGGTAGGAGCTGACCAATAATGATCATTGCTGTTTTCGAGACAACCTTCTATCCGCCCAAATGACTAAAATTTGTCATTAGCTCCTATGTAGAAAAATGGAAATCACATGAAATACTTCCTTCAGTTTGGTGAGTAGCAAAACTTACTTCCCTATTTTAATTGACGCTTTCTTTGCTTGAATTGCTCCATTTTTAGTGAAGCGTGATTTGAGAGTTCTTTACTAACCTATCAATGGTGGAAGCATCTTGAAATTGATTATTTCGTATATTTGATAAAAGCTGAAAATAATGAACTTAGAAGCTCGTAAAATAGAATTTGTGCAGGAGTTTTTGAAACTCCAAAGCGAAGAAGCAGTGTCTCGATTAGAAGAAATATTAAGAAAAGAAAAAGATATTTCTGAAGAACGAGTACTTGAACCTATGAGCCAAGAGGATCTTCGCAAACGCATAGATCAATCGGAATCTGATTTTAGCAACGGCAGATACAAGAGTAGTGCTGAGCTTTTAGCCAAGTATGAATAATGGCATTCAAGATTATTTGGTCTGAATTCGCCGAAAAGCAACTTGATGCTATTTATTATTACTATACTGAGAAAGCCAATACCAACGTAGCTGTTAACATTATTCATGGTATAATCAAGGAGCCTGAAAAGTTGAAAAAAATGCCTCTCCTCGGACAAGAGGAGGAGCTATTAAAAGATAAAAATGCTGAATACCGATATTTGATATTCAAAAATTACAAATTGATTTATTCTGTGGATCACAACAACGAACTTGTGAAAATCGCAGATGTATTCGATACTCGCCAGAATCCAACAAAACTAAAGAGGACAAGGTAGTTTCTTCACCACAAACTCCTCTTGCCGTGAAACATACTTCTTTTTGAAGGACACTGAAAGTAACCGATATGTCTGGCCGAACACTTATTCAACAAGACCTTGACGCGAACAATTACCTGAACATATCAGATTGGAAGACTGGCCTTTACTTCGTGATTATTCAAAGCAATAGTAAAGTTTATAAGTCCAAACTCACTGTTCGCTAAGGAGTAGAATAGCATTAGTGATGAACAATTTCTCTATTAATTATAGCTTCTTGACCTCTCCCTAATCCATTTCGCGGTGATTTGAGGTCGCCTGGCAGTTAAGCGTATTGATTGAAGAACTCCAATGTATCCACAAGATGCTCTTGCCAATACACCCATTCATGTTCTCCTTCAAATTCTTGGTAGCTATGATCAACCCCTGCGTCTAGCAAGCTTTGATGGAGCGCCCGATTGTATTCGATCAACAAATCGGATGATCCACAATCAAATCTTAAAGGCGGCAAAGTGGATCGATGTTCCAGTATGCTGGTGAGCACATCTTCATTAGCGCGCTCTTCCGGCTTGTATTCACCTATGGCCTCCTCGACAAAGAGGCTCATCTGTCCTACTTCAGTAATAGAGCTGTGCGCAGAAATGGCTTGATAATTCTTACCATATTTTGATCCAATTTTCAAGGCACCAAAACCTCCCATAGAAAGACCCGAAATGAATTGGTTTGATTTTGAAGATGATTGTGGGATATTCTCTAGAATAGCATTGGGTACATCTTCAGCGATCCATTTTTCAAAATCACGCTCATCATGCGCCATATAGCCAGAGCCATCTCCCCAAAGTCCATCGGAAGGCATGGCAAGGATCATCGGCTTGATGCGACCTTCGTCAATGAGTTTTTGAGCGATGTTATGCGCATTGCCCAGAAAAGCCCAGACCCATGCACTACCATATACCCCATGTAGCAATGTAACCACCGGAAGGTCTTTCAGTCCTTCTCCTTTCGGGACAAAGACACAGATATCCCCACGACCTTTGAGGTTGGGGGTTTTCACCGTGATGAATCGCAAACCATCCATCTCGAATGCAGGATTGGAAAGCTCCGTAGTTTTAAATTTTGATGTACTCATTAGTCAAATACGATTACACCCTTAGCATTGCGTCCGGCGAGCATATCATCAAAGGCTGTTTGAAGCTCGTCTAAGGGATATGTGCGGGTAATCATCTCATCCAAAAGTAGTTCGCCTTTGTGGTAAAGCTTTTCCAGCTTAGGAAAATCTATCTCCGGTCTACATTTCCCGTAAAGGGGATTGATGTAAATCTTGTCCCATTCAAAAAGGCGCATATCGATGGTGATCTCTTCTTCTATTCCGCTTACTTGGACTGCTGTCCCAGCATTCCGAACCATGGCCAGCGGTGCTGCACCCAAAGCCGGAATGGCAGTACATTCAAAGGCATAATCCGCTCCTCTTCCGTCAGTCATTTCCTTTACTTTCTGAGAAGCCTTCATCAGCCCCTTGTCTTCTTTCTCTGCCAAAATGGTATGGGTAGCTCCAAATTTCTTGGCCATTTCCAGCCTCTCAGGGTTGATATCAATAGCAATAATCTTGGAGGCACCTGATATGCGACAACCTTGGATCACATTGAGTCCAACGCCTCCGGTACCTAAGACAACCGCCGAACTTCCCGCAGTGAGCTTAGCACTATTGACTACTGACCCATATCCCGTCATCACACCACAGCTGATAATGCTCGCTGAGGACATAGGTAGTACTTGCTCCATTGTCACACAAGCCGATTCTTGTACCAATGTATACTCTGATAATGTCCCAATATTAAAGGAACGTTCGATTGGTTGGGTATTCCATTTGGTTCCTTCCAGGTGTGCATGCCCAGGTGTATATCCATTTCCACCTGCGGTAACAGGGGAATTTTGCTCGCAGATGTGCTGATTTCCTTCTTGGCACTGAAAGCACGTCATGCAAGGAGTCGCCCAGTTTAGAATGACGGCATCTCCTATTGCCAATTTTGATACGCCTTCTCCCACGGCTTCCACCACCCCAGCACCTTCGTGTCCTAGCACGATGGGTTTGCCCCAATTCAGCGAGTCATGATCGGTATGGCAAAGCCCTGCGGCCTTTACTTTCACCAATACTTCCCCTGCTTTCGGATTGGATATTTCCACTTCATCAATAACGAAACCTCCTTTACCATCAGCGATGGCTGCTTTTGATTTTAATGTCATACTTAAACGAATTGTGCGCACTTGACCATATAGCAAAGAAGCAAAGTACTAATTGTATTGTGTTCTACTATTTTGATGATAAAATCATCTATTTTGTGGCACTAGTCCATCAATAAGAAAATAAAGTCAAAGAATAGCATATTAATTCATGAAGGCAGTATTAGAAAAAATTGACTTTATCGAGCAGAAGACCATTCATGCTTTCGTTTTCGAAAAAGAACGCTTTGATGCTCCATGGCATTTTCATCCAGAATTTGAACTCACCCTGATACTAGAAAGCTCGGGGATTAGATACGTCGGCAACAATGTTTCGGATTTTAAGGCTGGTGATTTGGTATTGCTTGGAAGCAATTTGCCTCATTGCTGGAAAAACGAATCAGATCATACAGATCAGAGTAGGTCGATTGTGATACAATGGCGCAGAGAGGTTATTAGCCAATTGCCCGTATTCTCACAGATCAATGTCCTACTCGAGAATGCGCAGCGTGGACTTTATATCCGATCAGAGAAGAAGGAACAGATAATCGAATTGATGCATCAGGTGGTAGCAAAAAGTGATTTGGAGCAATACCTGACGTTCGTCGAACTTCTTCAGCTTATTGCTACAGAGGTAAGACCTGAATATGTAGCCGGAGCTTCTTACTCCATAGATCTCAACAACAAGACGACCAATCGATTAGATAAAATCCAGTCTTATGTGCATGATCACTATAAAGAGAAGATCAAGTTGCTGGATGTTGCCAACCAACTGCACATGAGCGAACAAGCATTTTCACGGTTCTTCAGCAAAACGATGAAGAAGCCATTCTTTGAATTTGTGAATGAATATCGAGTGAATATTGCCAGTAGAGTGATACTGGAAACTGACAGACAGATGGCCGAAATTGCTTACCAATGTGGCTATGAAAGTCTACCTTTTTTCTATAAGCAATTCAAGAAATTCAAAGGCTATACGCCACTAGAGTTTAGGAAGATGTATCGGAGGATTTGATTAGTTCGGGTTTCGCTTGTCGCTAATCGCTGGTCGCCTTTTGCTTTACGCTTATCGCTAAGCGCAGAACGATTTTGGCTTTTGAACTTGTTTAGAGGACTGAAGTCCGATTACATATAGCCGAAAACTGATCACGAGCTTTAGCCTAATCTACCAATTGGTAAACGAACCATCTCTTCTTTGTAGTCTTGGAACCTTGATCAATTCAAATTCCTCCTGTTTTTTGGCCAGTTCTTCATTGAACTCCACGCCTAGTCCTGGCGTATCTGGCACTTTATATCTTGGTCCTTCTAGCTGTGGTTGCACTGGGTAGAAATTGGGATCATCAAAACCCGGATCGAGGATAGGCGTGCGCATTTCCTCTAGCCAACTAAAGTTAGGACTGGCAGCAGCCATATGTATAGAAGCGGCGGTGCAGATAGGCCCAATAGGATTATGTGGCATCAAGTCTATGTAATGCGTCTCGGCCATAGCCGCTACTTTCATCGCTTCTGTTAGCCCTCCCACATTACAGACGTCAATTCGTGCGTATTGAGTGATATTGCGTTCTATGAACGGCTGAAACTGCCATTTGCTGGAAAACTCCTCTCCTATAGCAAACGGTACATCTATCATTTTGCGCAATGCTTCATAGGCATCCGGCATTTCGTCTCTGATGGGTTCTTCTATGAAATCTAACGTGCCCGGTGGCATTCGTTTAATAAAAGAATAGGTCTCAGCAGCTGAAAGCCGTGTGTGATAATCGATACCAATGGTAATATCCGGCCCTACTTCTTTGCGAAGATCTACACACCAACTAGCAATGGTCGCTATTGATTCGCGTGGCTCAAAAGTCATCACATCTTTCCCTAGCTGATCTGGTGTTTCAAATTCGGCTGGTGCCAAACGAAGCATTGTCCATCCTGCTTCTATGAGTGTTTTAGCCGACTGTATCAATTCATCTCTTTCACGAAATCTTAGGGAAGCAAAGCACTCCACATAGTCTCTTTGCTTTCCACCAAACAACTCATATACTGGTACTTCGAGTGCCTTTCCCTTAAGATCATATAGCGCAATATCTATAGCCGAGATAGCTGCTGTAAGGACACGGCCACCTTCAAAATACTGTCCACGATACATGTCTTGCCAAAGGGCACCAATCTGACGTGCATCGCGACCGATCAAAAATTGTTTGAAGTGCTCCACCGCGCCAGCCACTGCCAGTTCGCGACAAGTAATACCCGATGCTCCCCAACCGTACAGCCCATTCTCTACTTCTACCTTTACGTTCAGTTGGCTTCTGCCACCAATGTTGATAGGATATGCTTTGATATCTGATATTTTCATAGCCTTTATGCTTTGTCTGATTAATCTAAACTTCCGCTTTCGAAGATGTATCTACTTCTATTCGTTCCACTTTCCCGACCAATATAAGGTACGAAAAGAACCCCAATAATGTCAGCGCTCCAATAAAAAACAAGGCCGGAGCAAAATCCCCATCTTGTACCAAAAACCCAATGGCCGTAGGAACCACTATAGCAGAAAGTCCTCCAACGAAATTGAATACTCCTCCTACTAATCCGATCAGGTGCTTAGGTGCAAGTGATGATACGAATATCCAACCGATGGAAGCTAGACCATTACCAAAAAATGCTATGGCCATACTCACGATAATATAGGTAGTGTCGTCAGTGAAGTTGGCCCCTACTATGGCCATTGAAAGCAATAGTCCCGTGAGTACAGGAACTTTTCTCGCTATACCCGCGGAGTAGCCTCTCTTCAACAAGCCATCCGACAAAAATCCAGAAAATAAGACGCCTACAAAGGCCGCTAAAAACGGTAATGATGTGAGAAACCCTGATTTAATGAAGTCCAACCCTCTATACTCTACCAAGTAATTTGGAAACCAGGTCAAGAAGAAGATGGTCACCGAACCCAAGCAGAATTGACCAATGTATACACCCCATAGTTTTCGAAATTTAAAAGCCATAGCTAAGTCCGACCAATCAAATTTTGGTTGGTCTTTCCTAGCGATCGATACTCCGCCCCCCTCTTTGATATAGTCGAGCTCATCTTGACTTACGCTCTTATGATCCGCAGGGTCGCGATAAAAGATGTACCAAATCACAGCCCATATGATACCTATTACACCTGAAGTAATTAGCAATCCTCGCCAACCAATCCAAGCCTGAACTGCAGCTAATGCTGGAAACAAGAATGCCAAACCCATAAATTGCCCTGATGTATAAATGGCAATAGCCCTGGCTCGTTCTTTCTCAGGAAACCATCGGGTAACGACAGCATTGTTGGTGGGATAAGATGGTGCTTCGAAAACTCCTATGCTCATTCTTAACCCAATAAATGCGGCAAATGAGTTGACCATACCCTGAAACAAGGTTGCGATAGACCACAAGAAAAGGATACTACTATACAACACGCGAGTTTTAACTCGATCTACCATGATTCCACCCGGAATCTGAAGCGTGGCATACGTCCACCCAAAAGCCGAGAAGATCAACCCCATCTGCACAGTGCTGAATTCCAAAGATTCCCTTATCGCAGAAGCAGCTACAGATATATTGGTTCGGTCGAGATAATTGATCACTACTGTCACGAATATCATCACGAGGATATTGTAACGCTTTTTGGTTGAGGTATTGGCTGTTGACATAGATTCCTTCCTTATCTAAATAAATTATTGATCGCTTAGTTAATAGGCTGATGTAGATTCGTCAAGAGCCATTTATTCTGACTTGATGAAAACTGCAATCATTCTTTTAAAAATAGCTTATTAATCCATCCCCGACTAGATCAAGCGGTTTCGCAACATCAAATACAACTAGCGATCAATAATTCACTATTAAATCAATCCATTTAACATTTTACACCAATATTAGACATAATAGCATATTAATTACACTCAGAATTCATCATATCGCGACAAGTCAGGGGCTTTTATAATAATGCAACAGGAAAGAAAGAACACGACTTAACCTGAACATTGAGATAAAGTAGGACCCCAGTGGGCTATAAGTCAGTGATGACATTTATAGGAGGAATAGTTTATTGGTTTCAAGGGTATCCAAAAAAGATGATAAGCAATTATAAAAAACTATGATTTAGAACATGATCAATTTGATCATGAGCGGTATCGAATCATAGGTTTGTGTTTAAAATACAATAATCCCTTTAGGATGTCTGTGAGTCCGATAATTCTTATTTATGCCTAAACAATTAGAAAATATTGAAATAACACGACATAATTGAGAACAAATACGTCATAATAATAGAAGATTCCCTAAGGATGTCACCCTTATTTTTGTAGGCTGTTATTAGTTTAATTTTATTAACCTATACACCTATGAATCATCCAGACGCATTTGAGCAGGCACGTAAAGAAAAAGGAGTTGGAATAGTCAATGATCAGGACGATCCAGTCTTGATGCTGCTACGTCTCAAGGATGTACGCAAAACAGCGAAGGACACTGCTACCTTCCAGTCAGGAGCCGCTCCAGGACGAATTGTAGTGCCTTCAGAAGTGAGCATACGAGAGACAAGGCAGATCCCGTTTGAGGTAGATCCTCCAATGCATGCACCCTATCGTGCCTTGTTGGAAGATTGGTTCAGAAGACCCGAAACAGAGGAAGGCTACAAGGAGCGCTTAATCGAAATAATAGATGAACTTTTGAAAGAAGCAACTTCCAAGGATAGCATAGAGGTGGTCGAGGAATTTGCGCTCAAGCTCCAGTCAAGAGCGCTGACCCTCCTACTCAATATTCCTTTCGAAGAATCAAAACGATGGATTGAATGGGGAACACATGTTTTCCGAAGTGAAGACAGCCCTGTAGATGGCGAAAAAGCCGCTATCCTATATGACTATATCGATGGAGAAATAGATAAGGCCATTGCGAATCCGGGAGATGATCTTTATTCGGTGCTTTTGGCTTCTGAAATAGATGGCAGGAAAATGACCAAAGAAGAAGTCAAGGGCGTGATGATCTTGACTTTTGCAGGTGGGCGAGATACGGTGATCAATGCGGTTACTAATTCCATTGCGTACTTTGGGGCACACCCCCAAGCACTTGAGCGATTGAGGCAAGATCCTCAAATCACAGTGCAGGCTGTAGAGGAATTGGTGAGGTACTTCTCTCCGCTTACGCATATGGGTCGAGTAGCTACCACAGATACTCAGGTATGTGAGCATGCTGTCAAGGCAGATTCGAGAGTATCTCTATGCTGGGCATCCGCCAATCGAGACGAGACGACATTTGAAAACCCTAATGAGGTAGATTTTGACAGAAAAATGAATCCACATGTTGGTTTTGGATTCGGAATTCACAAATGTCTAGGTGCTACGCATGCACGTTTGATCCTAAGGACTTTACTCACCTTATTGTCCGAAAAAATAGACTCGATAGATATACAGTCCTATGAAGAAAACATCGAAGAACTCGATGGCTTCAATCGAAAAGTGGGGTATGACAGTTTCAAGGTAAAATTCAATTCACTTTAAAAAACACTTTATTCATGGCTAAAATCACATTTATCACCAATTCTGGCGAGGAGTCAGTTTTAGAAGCAAGCTCTGGCAACCTTATGGAACTGGCAGTCAACAACAACATCCAAGGTATAGAAGGAGAATGCGGAGGTGTATGTTCTTGTGCTACTTGTCACGTGCATGTGTCACCTGACTACTTTGACAAAACAGGCGCTCCCGGTGATATTGAAGCAGATATGCTCGAGCTCGACGATAACGTCACAGAATACAGCAGACTCGGCTGTCAAGTAGAGATCAATGAGGATATGGATGGTATGATTCTTCATGTGGCAAACGATTAAGTTGTAGTAAGGAATATGGATAATTCTCATGGTCAATGCGTTATTATTGGTGCAAGTCATGCTGGCGTGAGTTGTGCTTTCTTTTTGCGCAGAGAAGGTTGGTCTGGTAATATCATATTGATAGACCCTGATCCTGAGCTGCCCTATCATAGACCACCACTTTCCAAAGCATTCCTTACGTCAGAGGCAGGAATAGAGCAATATGCCCTAAAGTCTCGGGAAGCCTATGAGAAAGAAAACATCGAACTGCGTCTTGGTGTGGTTGTAGCGAATATTGACAGATCGTCCAAATCCTTAAAACTCAGTGATGATACTCAACTGGACTATGACATACTGGTCATTGCTACAGGAGCACGACCTCTGATACCTCCTATTTCTGGCATTGATCAGGCACAAAATCTTTATCCTTTGCGTACTGCTAAGGATGTATCGGACATCAAAGAAGCCATTTCTAAATTCAGACAACCAAAGGTGGTGATCATTGGTGGTGGATATATCGGATTGGAAATAGCTGCTTCTGTAAAGAAACTTGGAGCCGATGCTACCATTTTGGAACGAGAATCAAGGGTACTAGCCAGAGTGACTTCTCCTGAGATGTCTACCTACTTCGAGACACTCCACGCCGAGCATGGTGTACAGATCGCTTCCGCTAAAAACGTAACTGAGATCACAGTAGCCAATGATTCCAATCTGGTGAAATGTGGAGATGGATCTACCTACCCGGCTGATGTTATCATTGTAGGAGTAGGTATCCGTGTCAATGATGAGTTAGCCGTGGCAGCCGGTCTTGAGTCTATCAATGGAATCGTGGTAAAAACTAATACACAAACGGCTGACGATGCGATCTACGCAATTGGCGATTGCACCTCACACTATAATCCGCACTATCAACGTCAGCTAAGACTCGAATCTGTACAAAACGCCAATGATCAGGCAAAGATCGCAGCAGCAGCCATATGTGGCAAAGAAGCCGTATATGATGCTATTCCGTGGTTCTGGTCAGATCAATTTGATGCAAAACTTCAGATGGTGGGACTATCCGCAGGATACGATGAAGTAATCGTAAGAATAGAGTCAAATGAATCAAAGCGGTCGCTTTGGTACTTCAAAGGGGAAGAGCTGTTGGCTGTAGATGCCGTAAACAACCCCAAAGCTTATGTGATTGGTGGTAAATTCATCAAAGAACGTATTACTGTTAACAAAGTCTCACTAAGAGACCCAGAAGTGGATTTGAAGCCTGCAAACCTTATTTGATATTTTAGAAAAACTTTAATTTTTAAGAGCTGATCTCAGAAGATCAGCTCAAATCGGTCGTCCTTATTTTTCACTTGGGTATTCCAAACGTAAATTCTTTTTAGTGCATTGAGTTTGGCTAAGTGCGCCATGCTCGAGTCAGTAATTTGTGTACTATGAAGATTGAGAACCGTAAGTTTTGGTAGCTTCAATGAAGACAATCCGGCATCAGTAATAGGATTTTCGTTGAGCTTTAGTTTTTCCAGAACTGGAAAATCACCTAAGAGTTTCAAGTCCTCATCGGCTAAGTTTATCCCAGATAGATTCAATATGACCACATGATTGGCAATACTTCTTAAATCCTCCACAATTTCTCTAGCTCCATAGTCATCCGAAAGCTGATAAGGCGGGAAGGTAACATCCAGACGATTAGTCCCTGCGACCACTTCTCTAATTAAGAAGCCCTTGTCATTTAAAGACAATAAAACTCCTTCGTCTATAGCAGGAAGTGTTTTCAGCTTGGAGGCTTGTCCATGATTGTCCTCGGTGGATTCCTCTTGATTCAAGTAAGCCGAAGTAAGATTCGTAAGTGTATCATTATTTAAGGCTACAGCCTTTTGATCAAATGAAGCACCGTTTTTGATCCAGGATACCAATAGGCTGGTTTCCAATTCGGTAAGCTTGGGTTTTCCCTTTGGTGGCATTACGTCATCATGATCTTCCGGTAAGAACAATCGACTGATCAATTCGCTATCACTTACTACCCTTGCTGTGATGACTTTGCCGTGCTTACCTCCTTTGAGAATAGAGGCCTGAGTTTCTAATGAGAGCTGACCTTTCTTCTTCCCAGAATTGTGGCAGGAAGCGCATTTGGCATCAAGGATAGGTTGGACTACATGATCAAACAGAACAACTTCATTGATATCGGTAGGAATCACTAATTCTTCTTTTCCAATAAACGGAGCGTATTCTGTAAGATAAGTCTCGCCGTGTGTAAGGCTACCGCCTATGTGGCCTGTGGCTCCCAAACCCAGCATGATTATAGGCATGAGTACTTTGAGGTAAGTCATTCCTTTTGCGGAAAGTGAAAATAAGTATGCTCCAATAGAAAATACGGAGGTTGCTATACCTGCCCACATATGTTGGTCAAGCATGGTATCGTCATAACCTCCGCTCAATGATAGCAGATAACCTATCGCGCAGGCTACCACTGCTGATATTGCTCCAAGCAATAAACTAAACTGTATAGCCGGCTGAAATCGGTTTGTTTTCTTCCAGAAGTCGAGCCCCCACATGGCAAAAGCCAACATAAGAATTCCTATTGGTAGATGTACTACCAAAGGGTGAAATCGCCCAAGAAAAATTGTAAAGTTTTCCATTATACTCTTTCAAGTTTTAGAGGTGGTGTTTTATTGGCATTCCATTGGCAGACATACAAGTTTTTGTCCTCATCTACACATACGTCATGACCATGCATGATGGGTGCATCTGCCAACTGATATGAAGGCAATAGTTCCTTGCCGTTATATTCTGGAGCTGTTCCTCCAGGGTTGGATACTACTTTATCATCCTCCATTACCGTCACGAATCCTGTATGTTCCTTCCAGTTAAATGGACGATCTTCAGGTTTTGACCAACAGACACCTGCGTATAAATTATTGTCATCAAACACTGCACGACAAACAGACATATTGGTCATCACAGTCTTACGGACAAATTGTCCATCAAGAGTAAACCATTTAAATGCCTTTTCATTTCTGGAAGTACAAACTACCAATGGTTTGTTCTTATCCCTTAGGTCGATGGATACACCGTGTGCATTCTTCAAGTTATAGTTGGAATCTTCGTTATCATGACCTCCCCAATGTCTTATATACTCGCCACTAGCAGAGTATTGAATCACAAAATCACTACCATAACCATCCGCTACATAGATATCTCCATTTGGCGCCATGGCGGTTTCTGTAGGACAGAAAAAATCTCCCGGATCGTAAATCCCAATGGTCTGAGGGTGACCAATATCAAAAATCACTCTGCCGTCAGTGGTAGTCTTAGTCACGCGCCCATTGTGATGAATCCATTTACCGTTTTTACCCAAATACCATCCTGAATCAGTTAGTAGCAGGAAATCTTCCTCTCCTTCTTTGCAAAGAGACAATCCATGACCACCAGGATATGCGGTACCCCAGTAATCGAGAAGTTTCCCTGACTTGTCAAAGATCATGATATTGTTGTCAGTATGGTCACCCATCATGATCAAGCGTCCTTTGCTGTCCATCACCATTTCGTGACAGTTCAGAATCGGGTTGCGCATAGAACTCAACTTAGCCCAATCTCTTACAAGTTTATATTGATAGTCACCATGACCAAGGATGATATCCTCTGGTTTGGTCTGCTTCCCTATGATGTTGAAACTCCAAGAAGGCAATGCCGAACCTACTACTGCAGCCATTGCGCTTTTCTTGATAAATTCTCTTCGCTTTTCCATAAGTCAATAATTAGGATAATATGTCTTTTACTACATGTCCATGAACATCGGTCAATCTGAACCTACGTCCTTGGTACTTGTATGTCAATCGCTCATGATCTATACCCATCAAGTGCATCAACGTGGCATGAAAGTCATGTACATGCACTGGATTTTCGGTGATATTATAACTAAAGTCATCGGTAGCACCGTAGGTCATACCTGGTTTCACTCCTGCTCCGGCCATCCACATGGTAAAGCACCTTGGGTGGTGATCACGTCCGTAGTTAGTTTCCGTGAGTTTACCTTGAGAATAGACCGTACGGCCAAATTCTCCACCCCATATTACCAATGTATCTTCGAGTAGTCCACGTTGTTTCAAGTCTTTGAGCAAAGCCGCTGTAGGTTGATCTGTCTTCTTACAGTTGTTCTTGATACCTCCCGGCAGATAGGTATGCTGATCCCATCCTCTTTGATAGAGCTGAATGAATCGTACATCCTTTTCGAGCAACTTGCGAGCTAGTAAGCAATTGGCGGCATAGGTACCAGGGTTTCGGCTATCTGGGCCATACATATCAAATACATCATCTGGCTCATCAGACATATCTGTTACTTCAGGTACTGAAGCCTGCATTCTATAGGCCATTTCGTATTGAGAAATCCTAGCGTCAACTTCAGGATCACCATATACGCTGTTTTGAATCTCATTCATTTGATTGAGGTATTTAAGCATCTCCCCTCTATCATGATGATCATAATTTTCAGGATTATTCAAGAACAAAACTGGATCTGCTCCTGATCTGAACTGAACGCCCTGATGCTCAGTTGGTAAGAAACCATTACCCCAAAGGCGGGAATACAACGGCTGCCCACCACCATTTTTGGAAACCAATACTATAAATGAGGGCAAGTTATTATTGAGCGAACCCAAGCCATAGCTTGTCCAAGCGCCTATTGATGGCCTTCCGGCTAATTGATGTCCAGTTTGCAAGAAAGTAATGGCAGGATCATGATTGATCTGCTCTGTATACATTGATTTTATGAAGCAAATATCATCCACCATCTTCGCAGTATGCGGCATCAACTCACTTACCCAAGCACGGCTATCTCCGTGCTGGTCAAACTTGTACATGGAAGGTGCTATAGGAAAAGAACTCTGTGAAGAACTCATCCCAGTAAGCCGCTGAGAACCTCTCACACTCTCGGGCAGTTCCTGACCGAACATATTGGATAGCTTGGGCTTGTAATCGAAAGTCTCAAATTGTGACGGACCACCACTTTGGAATAAATAAACGATTCGCTTGGCTTTCGGCGCAAAATGCGGCAATCCAGGAAATGCTCCTGCAAGTGGGTCTGTAGATGCTTGTTTGGCTGCAGCCGTAAGCCCGTCCATTCCCATTAGAGAACCTAGCGCCATGGCGCCAATTCCCATGGAGGTTTTGGTGAGAAATTGCCTACGGTCGATTTTGTTCTCTTCCTTTCTTAGCTCAGGGTTGTTAGACCTGATAATGTCGTGATCGTGATGATGTCCCATATTTATCTTTTGGTAATGGTGGCGTCAGAATTCATAATTGCACTAGCTACTATGCTATTGGCAGCTACCAACAGCGTATCTAGCGATTGGTCTATTTCATATTCTCCGGCATTGAGCCATCCTTTGGCCTTGCTAGAATCGGATTTAAATTTCTCATATTCCGTTTGCTGAAGCTCAATTAGAAGCGATAGTTCTTCATCCTTAGGCGTCAGTCCTGTCAGTTTTTGGTAGGCCATTCTGATGCCAGATTCTGAATCAGAGGCTTTGGTCATTTGCTCACCCAGCACCTTGGCAGTTTCGAGATATACTGGATCATTGAGCATTACTAAAGACTGAAGCGGCGTGTTGGTCTTTTGCCTGAACATGTTGCATTCTACCCGCTCAGGCTGATCAAAGGTGGCAAGTGTAGGATATGGCACAGTGCGCTTCCAATAGACGTACAAACTCCTTCTATATAAGTCCTCGCCATGATCTTGTACGTAGGTATCGGCATTCATTGACCAGATGCCATCAGGTTGATATGGTTTCACACTCTTACCTCCTATTTCCTTATTGAGCAGACCACTCGCAGCTAAGGCATTATCTCTTAGCATTTCACTTGTCATTCGACTTTTTGGACCACATGCTAGTAGTATGTTCTCAGGGTCTTTCGCTCGTTTCTCATCGCTGGCTATAGATGATTGCCTATAGGTAGATGACATAACAATACGTTTCTGCATTTCTTTTACATTCCACTCACTTTCCAAAAAGGTAACAGCTATCCAATCCAGCAAAGCAGGATGGGTAGGCAATTCACCTTGATTACCAAAGTCGTTGGAAGTCTTGACTATGCCTCTACCAAAAAATTGTTGCCAAAATCTATTGACAGCAACTCTAGCAGTCAGTGGATGGTCAGGATCAGTCATCCATTGGGCAAGTCCTAGTCTGTTTTTTGGATATTCTTCTTTCCAAGGAAGTATCTTTTTTGGTGTGTTGGGATAGACCGGTTCGCCCAGTGCATCATACTGCCCTCTTTCAAGTACATATGCCTGACGAGGGGTTTCCATCTCCTTCATCACCATAAATTCCTTCACTTGCGACACTGAGTCAACGAGGGCTCTTCGTGCCATCATCAGGTTTTTGGTTTCTTTCTGACAAGTAGAGCATTGATTTTTGATAAAGTAGTCCTTGAGCAAGGATTTCTGCGTTGCTGATAATTCCGCTAAAGCGGTATTCTGAAGAGCCTTAAATGCGTCACTTTCAGCCATGGCCATAATTTCTATCTGGCTAAGCTCTCGATCGTAGACAAGTAACTCATCTACCTTGGCGTTTTTAATCCCTTTACCCCTCCAACGAGCACCTATTTGAAGTCCTGGTTCAACAGGTTTGTCATAGATCTGATCTACGAGGTTATGATAAATGATGTCGTCATATAGATTGTCGTGGATCACCTCTGTTTCCAATTCCTCTCCGTTTAGGAATAGCTTGACCCCTTTGGCTTTACTAGAGCCATCATAGGTCATCATGATATGAAACCACTCATCTCTAGGTATGGTCTCTGTTGAAATTTTCACTATAGCATTATCCGGCCAAGTGTGCGCAAGCATTACTTCCAGTTTGCCGTTGATCATGTTGAGGTGATATCCTTTATAGCTATGAAGCCTCGTTCCTTTGTTTTTGTGGAAGATGACACCTTCTTTCAGCTCAGGTGGTATGGTCAACCAAAGGCCTATGGAGAAGGGTTGATCTCTTTTGAATATTCCCACTGGGTCAGCATCCATCCAAGCATCTCCATTCATAAGTAACCCTTTTCCCTTATAACCACTGGTATAGGTAGGTACTTCATTTTTAGAAAACTGCCGATCCATCTTAGCTACTTGCGAAGATGCTGCATGATTCCTAAGAGTGGAATTAAGACTAAAATGTCCTGTAAGCCCACGTTTTGATGTGTTTTGTGAAATACTTTGGTATGATTTGTTTTTCAACCAAGTATCAAACGAGGTTGCTGAATTCACTTTGACCGTTTCAATTATAGACTCTTGCTCTGCTACCTTTTCTCTTAAATATGCCAGTACTTTTTCTTCCTCTTCAGTTGGGATTTTGATGTTAGGCACTGGCGTATCTTCTGGATCCCAAGAAATTTGACCCGTCTCATTCTGATTATTGAAAAAGCTATAGAGCTCGAAATAATCCTTTTGAGCAATAGGGTCATACTTGTGATCATGACATTTTGCACATCCCAGTGTCAGTGCCATGAACCCCGTGCCAACAACATTGGTACGATCTGATACATACTCTACACGAAACTCCTCATCCACTATTCCCCCTTCCATATTTTGGGGATGCAGTCTATTGAAACCTGTAGCTATCAACTTCTCTCTATTAGATTCTGGCAAAAGATCCCCAGCTACTTGCCAAGTGATAAATTGATCATAAGGAGTATTGTCATTAAATGATTTAATAACCCAATCTCTCCAAGGGCTCATGTCACGAAAACGATCTACCTGATAACCATAAGTATCAGCATATCTGGATAAGTCCATCCATTCGGCCGCCATTCTTTCTCCATAATGAGGAGAAGCTATAAGTCTGTCTACCAATTTTTCATATGCATTCTCACTTTGATCATTTACAAAGTCGTTGATTTCTTTTAATGTCGGTGGTAGCCCGGTCAAATCAAGACTTACTCTACGTATGAGGTGTTCTTTGGAGGCCTCATCATTCGGGGTGAGTTTCTCTCGCTCTAACCGATTCAGGACGAAACAATCAATTTCATTAGTTATCCAGTCTTTATTCTTCACTTTAGGAAGATCTGGTTTTTGAGGCTTATCGAAAGCCCAATGATTCTTATATTCAGCACCATCTTCTATCCACTTGACCAATATGGCCTTTTCGTACTCGGTAAGATTCACATTAAACTCAGGCGGAGGCATACGGTCCGAATCATCTTGTGACATGATTCGATGAAACATTTCACTTTTCTTTAGTTTGCCAGGCACAATAGCGAATTTCCCAGGGCTCTCGGGTAATTCTGAAAAAGCTGTGGATGCCTCATGTAGTTGTAAACCTGCTTCTATCTTATCCTTGTCTGGCCCATGACAGGCAAAGCATTTATCTGATATTATTGGCTTTACATGAATGTTAAAGTCTAACTCTTGAGGTAGGTTCTCATAAGAAGCCAAAACTTCCTCTGGTAATTCGGGCCTACAAGAATTCAGTAGAACAATGGCAAATAAATATATGAGGATTCTTTCTAGTCGCATCAATCACTTGTTGTCAAATTGTAAATTATACTACTCCACATCTTCCAAAAATGTAAATTCCCAAGTGTAGAAACTAATTTTAACAATAGACTGCATATAGACAACCCTTTAAACTATGTAAATGACCCTCATGATAAACCCATCATTATCAACAATTTAGGCTTATAATTACTTATGAATCCGAAATTCTCTCACAAAATATATAGACAATTGCTGTTGTGGATTGTGTTTGGCTTTATGGCATGGTTTCCTTTTCTGGTCAAAAGTCAGGCTGTAGATTCGATCGATTGGATAGCTATTATATCCAACCAAAACTTAAATGATCAGCAGTCAGCTGATCCAACCATATCGCTAATTGATCAAGATACCACCAGCCTTATTATCCGATATATAGAGGAAGCTCGTTCTTATGCCAATAAAGTCAATTTCAGCAAAGCGTATGATGGCTATTGGAAAGCTTTAGGCTTAGCCACAACCATTGGCTCCTTGGAGCATATAGCGCAATGCTATCAGGGACTTGGCATATTGTATAGTATGTTCAAAAAAGACGAAACGGCACAGGAGTATTTTCAAAGGGCATTATCATACAAAAAAGAATTAATACTAAAAGGTGTATTGCCAAAGCACAGCATACATGGAGCCTATTTTGACCTAGCAGTTCATTATAGATATCTCGATAAGCCAAACATTTCACTTGCGAGAGCTTATCTGGATAGTTGTGCTTCTATTTCCAATGCCAATAATCAAATTCCCTATATGGTCAATGCCGAACAGGGCTATTTACTATTCATGGAAGGCAAGAATAGGCAATCAAAAGAATTGCTAATATCAATGAAGGAACACTTTCAGATCAACAATCCAGAATATCTTGTTATTTATTATTCTCAATTGGGAAGATTGTATTATCAAAAAGGAGATTTTCGATCTGCCAAACAATACTTGAGCTTAGCCATCCTTAAGGCCAGAGAACACTTGAAGCACCTCAATTTTCTTCCTTATATCTATGATGATTTGGCTAGTGTCTATAGGGAGTTAGGTCAATATGATAAGTCGATTTGGAGTTTACAGATTTCAAACCAATTGAATGAGTTACTATACAGCAGTAGAAGTCCAAATAACGAGTTCCTTTTGGAAATCAAGGATCAGTTCAGACTAGATCAGGAAGAGAAATCAAAACAACTGCAAGAACAAAAAATAGCTCAGCTAGAGCAAACACAAAAAATCTGGATGCTCAGAATGGTGGTGACCGTAATTAGTGTCTTTTTCGTTGCTTTTGCTATTGTAGTTTGGATTAGAAAAATCAGAAGAAAGCATCGCTTAGAACGCCAAGCCATAGAGGAAAGAAGGGTTGCAGAACGAAAAAAAAATAAGGAGTTGATAGAGATCAAAAACAAAGAACTCACAAACTCTACTTTACAAATCATAGCTAAAGATGAATTGTTGGATCAGGTACGTGAGGAACTACAATCAGCAATTAAAAGTAACGAAACCAGCGACCTAAGGAAAACTGTAAACTCCATTAAGATCAATCAAGACTTAAGTTGGCTGGAGTTTGAGAATAGATTCAATTCTGTGAACCAGGGATTTTTTGATACCATTAAGTCTAAATACCCCAAATTGAGCCCATATGATTTAAAAATATGTGCGCTAATCAAGCTTCATTTTACCGGAAAGGAAATGGCGCGTCTTCTTGGTATTTCGGCGGAGAGTGCCAATACCTCAAGGTACAGATTGAGAAAGAAGTTTGGATTGGAAAGAGAAGCTAGTTTGGAAGGGTTTATTGAGCAGTTTTAAGAACGAGCCATATTCTCAAAACTTCACCTAAACGGATACAATACTGTGCGAATTGGCTGAACTAAAACACACCATCCTTGCGCAAAGGATTTCGTGCCTTTACCCTTATTATTTAATGACTTTTGATGTTCGAATTATCTTACCCAATCTACAATATGTTGCATTTTAAAAACTCCTGCGGATTTACGTTTCTTTTGTTGTTACTCAGTTTTTGTAGTCCCAAACCAGAACAAAAACCCAATATCATCTTCATCATGTCAGATGATCATACCACTCAGGCTTTTGGCGTGTACGGAAATAGGTTGGCTGAGCTAAACCCAACTCCTACCTTGGATGAATTTGGAAAAGCGGGCATCATTTTCGATCAGGCATTTTGCAACAATTCCATTTGTACACCAAGTCGAGCGAGTATCATGACTGGGCAATATCCTCAGACCAATGGTGTACTTGATCTGGATGGTAGCCTAGATGAGACAAGGCAGTACTTACCCAAAGAAATGAAAGCGCTGGGCTATGAAACTGCGATCATAGGCAAGTGGCATTTGAAAGAAGAGCCAGCCGCATTTGATTATTATAAAGTATTGAAAAGCCAAGGAGATTATTTTGATCCAACCTTTCGAGTGCGAGGTGATAAACCATGGCCGGGAAATACTGAGAAATATGAAGGACATAGTACAGATGTAATTACCGACCAAACGCTGGAATGGCTAGCAGGTAGAGATTCTGATCAGCCATTCTTCTTGATGCATCACTACAAGGCTCCTCATGATATGTTTGAGTTTGCACCCAGATATACGGAATATCTAGCGGATGTAAACATCCCCGAACCAAAGAGCCTCTACGAACAACCCAACTTTGGATCAGAAGCGACAAGAGGCAAAAATGATAGCCTCATCAATCAGATAGGTACTTCCATTGGCAGAAGACATCCTGTTAGAAATTACGTCCAAGATTTCCTCAATGGAGAAGTCTCTAGTCAACTATCCGATGTGGAGGCCAAACATGAAGCCTATCAAGAATACCTCAAGCGATACCTTAGATGTGTGAAGGGTGTAGATGATAATCTTGCAAGGCTGTTCGCATATCTTAAAGAAACTGGGCAATGGGATAACACTATTATCATCTATACCGGAGACCAAGGGTTCATGCTAGGAGAGCACGACTATATGGACAAACGCTGGATGTACGAAGAGGCGATGCGCATGCCATTCTTAGTACATCATCCAAAAGCTAAAAAAGGCGTTCGCTCAGATCTGTTGATCAATAATACTGATTATGCTCCCACTATGATAGAGCTAGCGGGGGGCACAGCTCCTGACTATATGCAAGGCAAAAGCTTTGCGAGGGAAATACTATCTAACGAACAACCTGATAACTGGCGAAAATATACTTACTATAGATATTGGATGCACATGGTACACCATGACAATCCTGCCCATTTTGGGATTCGTTCAAAAGACCACAAGCTTATCTTTTACTACGGCACACATTACAATACCGCCAAACTTGGAACTCCCTCAATGACCTGGAAGAAGAATTCGTTTATGATCAACCAAACTCCTGTGGCATGGGAATTTTATGACCTCCAGAAAGATCCCAATGAGGTCAATAACGTCTATGATGACCCTGCTTATAGTAGTATCATCAATGAAATGAAAGCTGAACTAATCAGAATACGTGAAGAACTGAATGAGACCGATAAGGACTACCCTCACATTCAAAAAATCATAGATGTGAACTGGTAAATATAAATGGCAGACCTTGTTTTCAAAGAAGGGGGATATTCACATCATAAGGGTGGGTATTTTTTGCACCCCTTTTTGATATAGAAATATAAGTATTGGTGATTTGTTAAAATCATAATTTAGGTTCGGAAAAAAACCTAATAATTATGAAGAAAACAAACTATCTATTTTGCAAGGTAGCATTAGCTCTAATGCTCATTGGTACCTTTGCTACATCGGCCTTAGCAGGTACTTATTCTGGAGGTACTGGAACGTCAGGCGATCCTTATCAAATCTCCACGGCTGCCGATCTAGTGGAGCTAAGTAATACGGCAGCAGATTTAGGTGCCGATTTCGTATTGACCGCAGACATTGATATGACAGGTCAAACGTTTAATCCAATTGGTACAGGATCGGCTGCTGAAACAGCTTTTACTGGACATTTCGATGGTGATGGTTATGTGATTAGTAACCTTACAGTTTCAGATCCAGACGCAGGTTTCGCAAATGGTCTTGGCATGTTTGGTGCACTAATTGGTGCGACAATTGAAAATATCGGTTTGGAAGATGTTAACGTTAGCTCTCCTACGAATGCTGATGAACGAGTTGCTGGTATCGCTGGCTATTCAGATTTTTCTACAATCCAGAATTGTTATGTCAAGGGAGGAACAATTCAAGGGAAGTATCGTGTGGCATCTATTGTAGGATGGAATAAATCGACCAACAACACCGTGACTAATTGCTGGTCTAGCGCCGCAATTAACTATGGCAGTCAAGCTTGGATGCATGGTGCTGGTATTGTTGGTACCAATGACGGGAATGTTTCAAAATGTCTCTTCTATGGTACTATCACAAATGATGTTGCATCAAACAATCTTGGAGGTATAGTTGGAACTGCTGGTGGTACGGTTTCTCTATGTTACTATATTGATGCCATTACCGAAAAAGGAAACGGCGCATCTACTGGATCCACCGCGCTCTCTACTGCGCAATTGGCTGTTGAAAGCAATTATGTTGGTTTTGATTTTGCGTCCACTTGGGTAATGGATCCAGTGTCTCCCAACTATGCCACATTGCAAAAGTTTACTTCTGTTGTAGTTCAGAAACCTACTGTTGCTATCACTGCGCCTGTTGATGGTTCTGGTTTTTCTGTTGGAGACGTGATTAATATATCTGCCACGGCAACACCCAATGCTACTTCTAATTCGGCCATTACTACTGTCACATATGATATAGGTAGCGGAGCTGTAGCAATGACTAATACATCAGGCAATACTTGGACAGGGTCTTTTACTTCAACGGAAATAGATCATACCATTTCAGTAACAGCCACAGATGCAGCAAATGAATTTTCTTCTGCTGCAGTATCTATTTCTGCTGCTCCTACTTACTCGGGTGGAGATGGATCGACAGGAGATCCATTTCAAATTGCCAGCGCTGCAGATTTAATGGCTCTTTCAGGTTGGGATCGTCATTGGGATAAAGATTTCATACAGACTGCTGATATAGATATGTCTGGTCAGGATTTTAAAAATATTGGGGCTTCACCGGCTTTTACTGGTTCTTATGATGGCCAAAGTAATACGATTTCGAATTTAACTATATCCTCTATACATGATGGACAAGGAGTAACAGGGGGAGGTTTATTTGGAGTAGCAACTGGTGCTGAATTAAGTAACATAGGTTTAATTAATCCAAATATCGATTTACCTTCTCAAGAACGTGTAGGCGGTATTGTGGGAGCAATTGATGGAGCAGGAAGTGTTGATAATTGCTTCGTTCTAGGTGGTAGAGTTGCTGGTAACTTCCGAGTTGGTGGTATTGTAGGTTATACACCTGTAATTACAATTTCAAATGTATTTGCATCCTGCGTAGTTGATGGTGGATATAATTATGGAGGTATCGTAGGGCAATTGGGCTGGGATGCAGCTTGGGCCAGCGGTTCAGCATTGACTAACGCTGCTTTCTATGGTTCATCTACTGGAAACGCCGTTGTTGGTATTGAGTATAGCCTTGGTGCTGTTCCTGTGTCTATCACCAATTCTTATTATTTAGCAGGGTCAGGAACTACAGATGCAAATGCAACGGCATTATCTTTTGCAAATGCAGCAATTCAAGGAAGTTATTCTGGTTTTGATTTCGTTACAACTCCTGTTTGGGAAATGGAGTCTAATTGCTATCCTGTGTTGTCTTCATTTTCAGGAGCTGACTTTAGTGGGATATGTTCAATGATTATATGGGATGGTGCTGCATGGAGTAATGGAACAGGCCCTACAAGTTCATCCGATGATGCATTCATTCATGGAGCAATGACGGTTTCGCAAGAAATGATAGTAGGTAACTTATCTGTAAGTGGAGCAGGAAGTCTTACAATCAATTCGGGTGCTTCGGTAGCAATAAATGGGGCAGCTACAGGAAATGCTACTATAGTCAGAAATACCATGGGCAATAGTGGCTACAGTATTGTGGGTGCCCCAGTTTCAGGTGTTTCAGTAGATAATTTGGCGGCAGACTACCTGTATTCTTGGGACGGTTCTGCATGGTCAACACCTACAGGAACTATGACTCCTGGTGTTGGATATTTTGCAGGATACGATGCAGCCAGTCCTTCAGTCTCTCTAAGCGGAGCATTGGTGTCTGGTGATGTCAAGACATCTATTACCAATGCCGGAGATGGATTCAATATAGTTGCCAATCCATATGCTGCTGCGATTTCAATCAGCACATTTTTGGGTGCAAATAGTGATATTGCAGCTTCCGTATACTTATGGAATGACGGGGGATCAAATGTTGGCGGAGACAGAGGTGGAGATTACGTAACTGTCAATAATGTAGGATCCGTGGGTTCTGTTGATTTGAGTGATGGTGTATCTGGTCTGAATACTCAAGCTGCAAATACGCACATTGGTTCAATGCAAGGCTTCTTGGTTTCGACAACAGAAGCAAACGCATATGTTGATTTTACTCCGGCCATGCAAGATGCATCTAGCTCTACAGCCAATTCGGATGCTAATTTTTACAGAAAGGCAGAACAAGCTACCCTTAAACTTTCATTAAGCGGTGCTCACTACAATGAAGTACTTTTCGGTTTCAGAGAAGATGCTACAGAAGGAGTTGATCGTTTGTTTGATGCAGTGAAAAAATCTGGAAATGATAACCTATCGTTTTATTCATTCATTGATAACAAGAAATATGCTATCCAAGGGCTTCCAGTATTGAATAATGAAAGCATTATATCACTCGGATATGACATCAAGGAAGATGGTATGTATGAGTTATCAATTAACGAAATGGAAGGTTTCAATACTGAGTATATAGTAGTAGCTAATCATAATGGTGCTGATTACAACCTCACTGATGGTGTAGCTAATCTTGAGTTAACTGCTGGTCAAGGCCATATCCAGCTGACTTTGACTGCAGCGAGTGTTTTGAATACAACCTCAGCCCTTGATTTTAAAGTATATAATCAAGATGGCACATTGAACATCGTTATGCCAAATGGAGTAGATCAGGGAGATATTCAGATTCTTGATATTTCTGGTAGAACTATGATCAAATTTAACAGTCAGCAATTTTTCAATAATACTTGGGCTAAAGAGGTTCAATTGAAGCATAATAACGTGTATATCGTGAGAGTACTGACCAACGAAAGTGTGTTAACTCAGAAGTTCATTTACTAATCTTATTAATACAATCGATATGAAAAGCATAAATATAATTTTATCCTTACTCCTTTTAATGGCTGTAGTACCGGTGTTTGCACAAGGTGCTCCTCCAGCTACTCCTATTGACGGTGGACTTAGTCTACTCCTAGCAGCAGGCGGTGCGTACGGCTTGAAGAAGCTACGCGATAGCACGAAAGGAAAGTAATTGTACTAATCATTAAAAAACAATTTTCTTCATTTCAAAACCCGAATCTTCTGGATTCGGGTTTTTTAATGTTCCACGCAAAGGATTGCTTCAGAACATTAGCGTGTGGATAGTAACTTCATCGTATGATTTTTAGAAAGATTTTATACTACCTTCTCCTAGTATGTTTTACTTCGGTTTGTGCCTATGCGCAGCATGTACAGGTCAATGTAGACTATAGCATTCAACAAAGTATTGGTGGTGTGAGTACCCTCGATAGATCCAAGTTCTTCAAGATGCATAATGGCACAGAAGACGCAGAATTCAATCAACTCAATGCAGACTATGGCGTCACCGTGGGTAGAGGTTTCTGGGGGCCTTACTCCTATGCGAAATCGCAAACAGGTAGTGTGGGTAGCTATCCTGCCCCAAAAACTGGAAATAATGATGTTAGGCAAGTTAGAAATGGATTTATAGCTACGGAGCATCCTCGCAATGTGGCACGGTATGATTTGGATGTAATCGAAATGGCAGATTGGGCTGCTGAGTATTACATGGACTTTGTAGACCAAAGTGGCCGTGGTGAATACTTTGAGCCTATGAACGAACCCTTTGTACATGCTGGAGATTCGGAATTCAGTGCCCTACAGCCCGATGATCAACTCATGCGTGTGAAAATGGCTCAGATTTTTGGAGCTATTGGCGAGAAATTTCATACTACCCCAGAATTAGCCAATATGAAAGTTATTGGCTACTCGAGCGCCTGGCCTTCAGTAGAATTATGGGATTTTGGACATTGGGATACACGTATGAAAATGTTTATGGATGAGGCAGGAGAGCATATGGACGCTTTTTCTACCCACCTGTACGACGGGATCAATGTGACAGGACAGGATACCAAAAGATCCGGCAGCAACTCTGAGGCAATTCTTGATTTGATAGAAACTTACAGCTACATCAAATGGGGAAGTATCAAGCCTCATGCTATTTCAGAATATGGAGGTATAGAATCGGGTTATCCAGATGGATACAGTGATGTGAAGAGCATCCAGAGTATCAAATCGATCAATCACCTCTTATTTAACTTGCTCAATAGAGAAGATAGAATGTTGATCTCGATTCCCTTCATTACGGGCAAAGCAGAATGGCATATTACTGAAGCAAATAATTATGAGCCATATGGCGCGGTACTTTGGAGACCAACTTCAGTTACCCCGACCTCTGATCCAAACAACCCAACCATCAATGGCTGGCAATACACTGCCAGGATAAAATTTTTCCAACTCTGGGATGAGGTGGCAGGAGATCGAGTATTTATTAAGAGCAATAATCCCGACATACAAGCGCAGGCGTTTTTAGATGGTGATCGATTGCATGTAGCATTGAATAACCTTGATGACAACACCAGAGGCATTGATCTCAATATGCTCAATGGATTGAATGGATTATCCTCTGTAAGGATAAGAAGTTTGAAAATCTATGACAATGATGATCCAGTCTATGAAGATATCACACAAACTTCTGCGCCTACCTCTATTTCACTTATTCCTGGCGAGACTGCTATCGTTAGTTATACTTTCAACCAATCTCCAACATATAACAATAGTATTGCCTCACAGTATTATTATTCAGATAATATCTTGACTCAAATAGTAGCAAATACTCCCATACTATATAAGTATGATAATGTAACAACGGGAATTGGAGATGCCGTACTGCGTATGAGTATTGGCCGGAAGCATGATAAGTCTAAAGCGCCAATCATCACTGTGAATGGAAATGCAGTGGATGTTCCGGATAATTGGAAGGGGTATGATCAAGCCAATCGTGATGACTTTTTTGGTATGATAGAGATCCCTTTTCCTATGAGTTATTTGTCCACTAGCAATGATGTAAATATTACTTTTCCGGATAGTGATGGTAGGGTAAGTTCGGTAATATTGGTGGTCAATAAATGTACATCAAATTGTGATTTGAGCATTGTGTCTAATACCTGCGATGATAATATCTACGAAAATGGTGGATGGTCCAGCACGCTAGCAAATAATCAAAATCTTATAGTCAAAGAGTCAACAAGTCTCAATCAAGACCTGATTGCTTGTAGTATTGAAATAGCCGCGGGGGTGGAATTATCAGTACAGTCTGGAAGTACCTTAGACTTGAAAGGCACTTTAAGTTTTCCCGTGACGGACAATAACTTATACAGTGTTGGAAATATGGAAAGTGCCGTGGTAGCTGGTGTCGAGTGGGGATCGTGGACTGGAAGTATGAATGCTCCGAGAGAATTCACTAGCCAGGCGGCTCATACAGGTTCTCAAGGGCTGGAGGTTGATTTTCCTGATGATGGATCGAGCCAATGGACATTTAGTACTGCTAACAATTATCGATTTGATCTTGTTGGAGGAAAAACATATGAAATTCGTTATTGGGCTAGAACTGCGACCAATTCCGGCAAAACTATTGATTTCAGAATAGTGGCAAACAACTTCTCCTCTACTCCAGGGAGTCAGGTAAAATCATTGACTGAGACTTGGCAAGAATTCACCTTGAGCATCACTCCTACTGAAACCAAGACTCATTATGTGTGGATGGGTTTTCATCAAAACAAGAGTGTAGCTGGGGATGGATCAAATGCAGAGCTATTTTATGTGGATGATATTGCTGTAAGAGATTTGAGCATTCCTGGCGAAAAAGGGCAACTGATTATTGAATCTGGAGCTTCTCTCCTGACCTACAATATTGATGGAAACAGTCAAGATGTAACTCTCAAACGCAATACTAGATTTGGTGATGGGAGATACAGCATCGTAGGTTCACCGGTAAAATTTTCTTCCTCAATCAAAGGATCTAATCTAGGCTCTACTGCGTGGGCATATAATGAAGCTATTGCATACGGATCTTCAGGCATCAGCAGATGGGTTGATGCTCTTGAAACTGAATTAACCCCTGGTGCGGGATATGCCCAGGCCTTTCAAGAGACGATAAGCTTTATCGGGATTCCTAATGATGGAGATGTAGTGGTAGATGGATTGACTATTACTGATGGAGCAGAGTCTGGGTGGACTTTGCTAAGTAATCCATATCCTGCGGCGCTTGATGTAGATAAACTTATGGCTGGATTGAGTAACACTACCCAAGCCATCTACTTATGGGATGATCATGGATCAAACGTGAGAAGAGGAGATAATTCGGACTATATGATAGTCAATTCCTTAGGAGATATTGGCACAGGGCCTAATGGTGGCTCCTTTAGTGGATATATTGGTTCTATGCAGGGTTTCTTTGTTAAACTCACAGGAGCTGCCACCACCAATGCTTCTATCACTTTTACAGAATCTATGAGGTCAGATGGCAATAATGGAGATATCAATTTTTTCCGAACCCAACAAGAAACTCCAAGTGGCAATCTCAAGTTGGCACTTGTCACTCAGGACAACTCTGACGTAAGTGAGATATTGATTGGATTCAGAGCTGACGCTACTTTAGATATCGATAAAGGCTATGATGCGGCAATGCCATCACAAAAATCCAAAATGAGCCTGTTTAGCTTGATCAGGGATGAACGCATGGCCATTCAGGGATTGCCGCCTCTTGATGGACTTGCAGTAAATATAGGTATTGAAGTAGACCAAAAAGAGTCGCTGAAACTCAATGTGGTTGAAATGGGTGAATTAGAAGAAGGTATTTCACTTATTCTGAAGGATCCATACACGGGTAAGTCTTATGATCTAGATCAAATCAAAGAAATTGAGTTTACATCGGTGGCCGGTGCTCATTCAAAGAGGTTCACTTTACACTATGTTTCCGCAGCAACTTTGAATATTCTTAACTCGACGTTGCAACCAGTTTATCAATACTCAAATGGAACTCTAACCATAGATTTCGAAGATGATCTAGCGGTATCTGAGTACTTCTTATATGATCTCACAGGTAGACTGGTCGGTAATCAAAGATCTTCTGAAAAGGAGATTTCCCAATTAGAAATCTCTATACCCGTTAAGGGATTTATGGTACTGAAAATGATAACATCCAAGGGGACATTCACGCGGAAATTTATCTTCTAGGAAAGTCAGATACACTATACAGGTTTCAGTTTAGTAATAATATTAGAAGAGTAGCATTTAAGACTTCATTGTTAGTTGTTTAAGTTTAGAAGGTTATCTGAGCAGATAGCCTTCTTTTTTTACTTTTCACAGAAGTCAAATATTATTGTCTCTAATAGAAATGATAAAGGTCAATATATGGCTATTCGTGAATTAGTTCTTTGGCCAAGTCATACGCCAACTTCTCCAAATAGTGTGCTGCATTTATCATAGCATCTTCCTTGTCTTTGGCTACTTCCATGATTCGGGCAATGAGAATAGCTGATAGTTCTTTTTGATTGTCAAGGTTTATATCTGCTTCACCAGTCATTATCACTAACAGCTTGTTAAACCTTTTCGCCTTTCTTAAAACTCCATCGATAACTTTTCCCGAGAAGGACTGCTCGTCCAATTTCCCTTCCCCAGTGATCACTAGATCACACTTCTCTAGCTGTGCGTCAAATGAAGTAATATCCATGATTGCCTCCAATCCAGAAGTGATATTGGCCTCTACAAAAGCCTTCAAACCAGCTGCCACTCCTCCCGCTGCTCCTCCTCCTTTAACGGAAGAAACCTCTTTTCTCATATCACTGTGAATGATTGCTGTGAAGTTTTTTGCGCCTAACTCCAGACGTTGGATTGCTTTGTTGTTGGCACCTTTTTGTTTAGCAAATACATGCGCTGCTCCTTGCTCACCCAAGAGAGGATTTCTGACGTCCGTCCAAAGTGTAAACTTCACTCCCTCGTAAATCGGCACCTCTGGAGGTTTGATTTGGACTACTTTTATCAGGTTTCCACCTTTTGGATACAATTCAACTCCATTTGCACCAAAAAAACGAAATCCCAAAGCATGAGCAATTCCCATGGCTACATCGTTTGTCGCACTTCCTCCCAGCAATAGGACAATCTCTTTAGCGCCTTTTGATATGGCATCTACGATCACTTGGCCAGTACCCAAAGTAGTAGTTTCTTCAGGATCATAATCTCGCGCATTGATCAAATTCAAACCGGAGGTACGAGCTAATTCTATAAATGCAGTTTCCCCGGTCAACTTGTACCCACTCATCATAACTCGGCCTAATGGGTCACTTGCAATGCAACGAACATCAGTTAAGGTTTTATATGAAGCGATAATATCCAAAGATCCATCTCCCCCATCAGCTAGTGGATGACAAAATATTTCTACTCTGGGATCATAAGTGGATATGCCTTTTCGAATAGCTTCACTAGCCTCAGTAGCGGTGAGACTACCTTTAAACTTATCTGGTGCGATTAGAACTCTTGTCATTGGACGTAACCTATACAAATGAATCCTAAGATAGAAAATGAGAAAGATAGGACTTCAGAAAGTTGTGTGAACGGCTAAGGCGTCCTAGTCTTTTTTAAGGGTGAGTTCTACTACTCCATTAGCTCCGCGTGTTCCGTAAAAGGAAGTTTCAACGCCCATGAGCACTTTGACTTTTTCTACCTGAGCCGGGCTTATGCCTGATATGTCCTGCACTATGATTCCGTCTACCACTAGAAGCGCGTTCTGCGCAGCGAATACAGATGTTGCTCCTCGAGCATTTAGGAATATAGTCTTTCTTCCATTATGCAAATCGACCTTGGCTGGTGGATATTCTGATTGGATTACGGCGAAAATATCAGAAAGACGATCGTAGTTGTTGTTGTTTCCGGACAAGTTCTTGATGGCATAATCCAGTTTCTCTTTAGACAAATAATTATTCTTCAGCACTTGCTCGTAGGACCAATCTGAACTGAAGTAAATCATATTGAAGCCGTATTCTTTCTCCCCTTGCGTGTAGATCACACCTTTCTCAAAGCCTTTTGCTCTTAGCGTGAGCACATCTGGCATGTCAACCTCTATACTGAATTGCCCTAAGGAATCCGTGAAGGTCTCAGCCCCGCTTTTCTTTGCTTTTATGTGCACCTTATTAAGGCCGTAGGCCTTGAAGCATAGCACCTTACCATTCACTACCGTAGGTTGAGCCATAACAAAATAACCTATGAACACTAACCAAACAGTGAGCAATAAGTGCTTTTGATTCATGATGTGCTAGTTTTTCAATGTTATCTCCACCACTCCATTTGCTCCGCGAGAACCATAGAGTGAGGTATCTGTGCCTATGAGCACTTTTACCTGAGCTACTTTCGATGGATGCAAGCCAGATATGTCTGCTGTGACTATGCCGTCTACTACTAGCAATGCACCACTGTCTGCTCCTACCGAAGCGCCACCTCTCGAATTCAAAAATACCGTTTGTCGACCATTTGAAGCATCCACTTTAGCCGGAGGGTATACCGATTGAATCACCGCCCAAATATCTTGAAACTGATCGAAGTTGTTGTTCTCATCCTTCATGTTTGCCAAAGCGTAATCTAGATCGGATTTGGTCAAATAACCATTCTCTATCACCTGACCATAACCCCACTCGTTATCCATATAGATGAGATTAGCTGAAATATCTTCATCTTTCGCGGGAAGAGATAAGGCCTCAAAACCTTTGGCCTTAATACGAAGCATATCACCTTTCTTCACATTGATAGTAAAGTAACCGAGTGAGTCTGTCAATACTTCTTCTTTAGACTTTTTAGCTTTTATCATCGCACCTTTTACGGCGTAAGCTTTGAAAGTAGTGACTTGGCCCTTTATTTCACTTAGCTGTGCAACACTGGCATAACTGCTTAGCAAGAATGCCATCATCAAAGCACTATTTATTCCTATTCTCTTCATCTTATCGCTTAATCAATATTTGAGATTTTATTTCATCATTCTCAGTGAGGACATTCATAAAATACATACCCTTGACCAGTCCAGATAGGTCAATTGAGGGGATGCTAATGATTTTTTGGTTGGGCACATGCTCTGCTACCACTCTTCCAAAACCGTCAATAATCTGATATCCCTTAATGGCTATACTAAAGTTAATTTCGCTCACCACCGGGTTAGGATAGAACAAAGTCTCCAATCGCTTCAATCCTAAAACTTCTTTTTCTTCTTCCTCCTCTTCTTCTTCTGCTGGTACATCCGCGATGACATAGGCCTCCCAATCGGCACCAGCGATCCATGGATCAGCCCCATACTCATAGGCTCCCACGTCAGGTAAGTTCCCTACAAATCCGTCTGTGATTCCTTCGATGATTATTCCCTTGTCTATCAATTCGGAATTTTCCACAGGACTGAAATTTCTATCCTCCAATGAGACAAATGGGGAGGTCTCCGAAATGACGTTGTTGGTAGTTGAAACATCAGTCCCAATCCAGCCATTTCTCAAGTCCGGATCATCTTCACTCACTTTATTCGCATAGTTATTCTTAATCACAATATCGTCTATGGTGTAACTAGTGCCATTCGGCCCGGCCCATCTTCCCATAGCTGCTTCGGCTTCATAGATGGAGTTGTTATAGATATCAATGTTCCAATTGTCCCAATTGATTTGAATGCCTGTCCAAGTGATATCCCATACGACATTATGATGTACCACATAGCCTTTGCTGTGGTTGTCCAGATAAATTCCTGCTGCACGTCCATCGGCGTATGCAGGACCATTTGAGTCATGAAACCAGTTATGATGAATTATCGAATTTTTATCGTTAGCATTTCCAACTACGTAGAATACACCTGCATCATTGTTGATCAAAACACAACGTGAGATATCATTATAGGCGGTCTCCGAATTATTACCATTGATATAAATACCATCTCTACCCGTATCATATATGGTGTTGTTGGTGATTTTCGCCTCAGCTTGAGATGATCTGATTGGACTTGAGTGGTTACCAATGGTGTTGCTATATCTTATAATGTTATTATTGATGGTATTACCCTTGTAATTCTTCCATGCTTCTCCAAGCATCACTCCATTTCCTGCACTAAACTCAATGAGATTTCGCTCAATAAGATTATCACTACCCTTCACTTGAACGGAGCCCTCTCCTATCTGAGCATTGGTATTATTCAATTCATCCAGGACTTGATGTCCATAAGTAATGGTTGAGTTTCGAACTACACAATTACTCCCTTCAACAATAGCCGTACCGCCAAAAAAAGTGATTCCATCAACTTCTATATAGTTGCCTCGCAGATGCATGGATTCTATTCTACTGGATGCTTCTACTGATAGTTCATTAGGATCTTTACCATCCGGAGCATATAGATAGACCATATTGGCACTGGCGTCATAATACCATTCTTCTTCAAAATCCAATGCTCCCAACACACCAAATAAGAAGAACCTTCCTCTGTTGTTGTTGCGGACAATACCTGGATTATGAGGATCAAAAGGCCATTTATCAGGCACCTCATTGAAATCTATTCGCGTAGTAGAGACTGAGGTTACTGGTCTTGTCCAACTCGCACCTGAATGCCCGCCCAAATACCAAACATAACCACCTGTCCAATCTACATTCAGGATATTGGCTGCTTCTATGTGAGCACGTGTACCACCAGTGACCAATTCAGTATCAATGGTGTATCTATTGTGATCAACATCATTGGGCCATCTGGCAATTTCCATGGCTCTTCCACCCACGTAAATGGCTCTATGCCTGACACCAGTACTCATAGTGGCTGCCGTCTTATATATCGGCCCATTGTGTACTTCCCAATTAGTAAGCGGTTCGGTGGCGGTGACTACCACAGAATCTCCTTCGAACGCTCGATACGTAAGAGGACTGGCTGCTGTACCACTTTTGGTAGTGGTTAAGGTCTCTCTATATACTCCTTCTTTTATGATACAGACATCACCAGCTACCATTACCGCAGAAGCCTTGGCAATGGTTAGAAAAGGGGCCTCTTCGGTACCAGCATTGGTATCTGCCCCTTCTTTTGAGACATAATAGTCTGTAGCCATAGCTGTACTTATGGATAGTATGGCAACTACAACAACTGAAAGTTTCTTAATAGACATGATCATTTGTTCAACGCGCTTTGGTTTTGAGATTCGATTCGTTCTTTCTGACCTTTATTAAGGCCGTGCTTGTAGTAAAATTCTGGTTTAGGGTAAGTGTTATGTTTTTTCATGTCTTTGTCATCGACATCCAAACTCAGGTCACAATCAAACCGCAAGAGGACGGCATGATTCTCGCTCCATGTAGTCACATTAGTTAAGTGAGAAATTCCCCAAGTAATTCCTCTTCCATATTCTGTATTAGTAAACGCATCTGCCACATAAGGCCCAGCAGCAGTAGGCATCAAATGTGTGATGGCTGCTATTTCAAAATTCACACCGTCTTTGGCATATTGAATGGTAAAATGTTCATTTCCATCCTTAATGACCAATGCGGCTATCCCTTCTTGAAATGGAAACAATGTAGTTTCATGACCTGAATTAATGACAGGGTTGAGTGGATGTTTCGTAAATGGACCCAAAGGATTATCTGCTGTGGCGAGTCCTTGCATGCGAACAAGATCTGGCCTGCCATTGGCATCAGATTTATAATAGATCCAAATTTTGCCATCTCGTACTATAGGATATGGGTCATGAATGGAATATTGATCCCACTCACCTTCGGCACCATTTGGAATCACTATTTCATTATAGGGCGTCCAGGGGCCATCAGGAGAGTCTGAATAAGAAACCGCCACAGGGCAATCATCGCCTCGTTTACCGCTCGTTTCCATAAATCCTTGATAGTATAAATAATATTTACCCTCCCAGACAAGAATATCTGTGGTAGTGACTGAGCGCCATCCGACTTGTGGTTTTGGAGGACGCGGCACAGCAACTCCCTGTTCTTCCCAAGTAAATCCATCAGTGCTGGTAGCATACCAAATTTCAGATAAATCCCAATCAGCTGATGGGATGGTATCATTACTCAATGCTGCTCCTTTGGGTGGAGTAGATGTATTGCGATAAGTGTACCAGACATAATACTTTCCATTTACAGCAATCACTTTTGAAGGATCTCTTCTAGATATGGTACCATCATGGTTATTGTAATCAAAGCCTTTGAGCTCTGTGTATTTGAACAATGAGTAGAGCTCATTATCCTCAGGCTTTGGAGCCATGTAGTTGGAGTAATTCCGCTCCATTGCTGCGCTCAATTGACGGTCGGGCCTCTCTTCAGGTAATTTGAAAGGAAAACCGCCTTGCTCTTGATTCGAATCTGAAGGTCCAGCACAGGATAACACACCTGCTGTCAACCCTAAAGCCAGTAATCTGTTAATGTTTCTCATATACTATTTCTTAATCACTTTTCTAATCTCATTCTGGTCACCTATTGTGATCATGACGGTATAGATTCCAGCTTGAAGATGAGACATGTTTATTGAATTAATTTGTTCGACAATATTTCCTTCAAGAACCGACCTACCAGATAGATCCAGAATGTTGTATACTCCCTGACTATTTTGATGAGTTAGATCTAAGTAAAGCAGATCTTCTACTGGATTTGGATAGACACTGAGAGAAGTTGCGCTAGTTTCAGAAGAAAGCAATGTGCTTTCAGTTCCTTCGGACCGCTCTATAAGGGTAGAAAAATTAAACACTTGCATTCCCAAAGAGCTGACATAGCCACCCGTATCGGCAAATGTGATTTCAACAGTATTATCTGTTTCGAGGATATTATGTGGCACTGGAACTTCGATAACTCCAAAAAAGCTATCTCTTGTTTTCTGATCAAACCCTCTCCAATCATCGGGAACCTCTACTGATGTACCATTGATTTTTAGGCTTGGTTTAAGTGACTTACCATGATCTCTGCCAAGACCTAATCTGAGTATGGCTTCTCCTTGCTCGCCAACAGCCAATCCTTTGAACGCGTAATTTTGAACTTCACCGGCTTTGATTGGCTTAAAGTAAGTATCTGCAAAATAAGTTGACTCGCTATTTTCTTCATTGATCTCAATATTATCGGCAAACTCATATTTCAAAATGGTCGTGGCCTCCTTTTTTATGGTAATGCTGTTTTGATAAGTCGTATGATTCAAGGTGTCAAGAATGGGTAGATCATTTTCATCACCGTAAAGACGGGTGATGGTAAGTTTATTCAATGTCTTACCTTCCAATCCATTAAGATTGAGCAACAATTCTCGGTCATCAAATTCTAAACTGTTGATCACTACAAATAATCTGTTTTCGTCCGCATAAGCGTCTACTTGAATGTCTGGATCTTTTGTCCAGGTATCTACTCGAGTACCATCTAGCTCTGCCCAAAACTGAAAGAATTTCAGAAGATGAGTAAATATATAACCACCGTGAGCAGGCTCACCTGGCAACTCGCCTAGTTCGCGCATTAGCCGGGCTTGATAGCCATTATATTCTGCGTCAGCTGGTTTTGCCCAATTGGCTTTGAGTAGAAAAAACGGGATTGAGTGAATAATCTGATCCTGGCGTTCCAAAAATTGCAATAGCATGGAATTGAATGACCTTAGGTTGTACCAATCCTCACGAGGGTCATACGGGCTATTGTCTTCACATCCACTACATAGGAATCCATATTCTGAGATAGACCATGGTTTGGTTTCTCCAAGTTTTATAACGGAATAATGATTGAGCATATCCATGATCGCCTGAATATTGCTACCACTCCGGTAGGTCATGTTTTCCAACATATCGGTACCATCTGGAGCATTGTCATAGAGGTGAAATGAGAAAAAGTCCATATCAGCACCTGCTCGATCTATGAACATCTTCCAGTTGTTTCGCCAGTGATTAAAGTCTCCTCCTTCATATTGCGGGTGCGCCGCAGAGTAACCACCTACTTTGATATCAGGATTTAGTTCCCGTACTCGATTGGCTACAATCTTGTGTAGATCAGCAATGCTTTCCCTTGTTGTTCCTAGCGAATTGGCTTTCACAAAAGGCTCATTCATTACTTCTAAGTAAGTAGGCTGTGGACGACCCGTAGTGCCTCCTGATCCGAAGAATTTTGAGATATAGTTGGCATAAAACTCTGCCAATGCTTCATGACTGGCATATTTGAGACCTCCCCTAGAAGTGACATGTTCATCGTTGGGGTACATCCGCTCTTGTCCACCTATCATCATACTGCCGTATCTGCTCTCTAATTGGTGAACCCCTACATCACTCTTATGACTATTGATGAAACTAGTCCCTCTGGTCTGCATATAATCCAGATCTGGCCAACCTGGTTTATTTGGGTCTTCTCGCGTATTGTTATATTCCCAAACTATTGCACCATTGTTTCTACCAAAATACACATCGTATCCCTCGAATAAATCGATTTTCTGCTGATCGCTATCCCACTCGTTTCCACTGATATCTTCGTGAAAGATGATATGTCTTGACCTATCAAATTCAAAGAACCCGTTTACCGAATGTTTTACATGAACATTGATATCTACGATATCTTGAGCTACGGTATGAGATGCAGCTGACAATAGTGCTAGTACTAGTAGATTTCTAGAATGAACCGATTTGAGTAAACCCATTTTGCCAGTTGATTTTCCGCTTGAATAATGAGACAAAATTAGGCTCGGTGTGACGGACAAGGGGAGCCAAAACAAATTCAAATGAGGGGGCTAATTAATTATGTCACATAAAGTGCAAAAAAATGAGTCATTCAAGGATATTTCAGGAATTGTTTTTTAGCCTTATTGAATACTATTTTATTCGTTCACCACTGCTATTTCCTGCATACCATACGGCTCGTTGTTGTACCAACCAAACACTTTAATAGTACCCATTTCGCCTGTATTTCTTATGATCACATAGGCGTTGCCCTTACTTGTCACAAGCTCATTGGCATAATGACTTTGTACATTATTTTCTGAACCATTATCCACCGCGACGATCTCACCCGGTCCTTCTATGGTGAACTGGACAGGTACTTCGGCATCCTTTATTTTGTGTCCTTTGGTATCGAGTACTTCCAGACTGATATGAGCTAGGTCATAGTGATCGGCCAGAAGGGTATCCTTGTCTGAGGTTAGTATGACTGCAAATGGATCAGTATTGGTAAACAAGGCATATCCAGCTAAGTGCTTGCCGTTGTTGTATCCTTTGATTATTGCGTTCCCCTCTTGATAGTTAATGGCCCATTTCACGATATTGTCTTCGGAAAAATCGCTCAATTTCTTCCTGCCTTGGCTTTCATTGTTAACCAAAAGTTCAACCTCATCGCAGTTAGTATAGACCTGAACAATGACTTCCTCTCCCTCTTCATAGTTCCAATGCTCATTGATATTCGGATACCATTCCCACATTCTCAATCTCTCCCACATCACAGGAGGTTTGGTCCATTGAATATCAAATTTCCAACCTACTTGTTTCGAATATGAAAACTCTGATTCAGAAGCTTTGGCACTCACTGCATAAACTTTTGGGTCATCTTTCCAAAGACATTCGAAGAAATGACCTCTTGGTGTTTTGAATCCTGCGTAATCGAAAAATGCTATTTCAAGTCCCTTTCTTGGCCAGGGACCAGCTTCACCCAGATAGGCGTATCCTGTCCAAGCAAACATGCCAGCTACAAAATCACGATCTTTGACAGCTTTCCATTCCGAATAGGCTCCCCAGTTTTCCGAACCAATAATCTTTAGATCAGGATAGGTCTCGTGAGCCTTATCATAAGATCCTTGTCTGTAGTTGAATCCAAGAACGTCTACTGACTTGCCATATCCGCTTGCCAATGAAATGGGAGGTCTTACACTTCCACATACAGTAGGTCGAGTCGTGTCTTCTTCCTTCACCCACTTCACCAATAGATCTGCTACTATAGCTAATGAATCCGGGCCATCAAATACTGACTTATAAACCGGAATCACCTTCTCTGGATCATAAATAGGAGCCTCATCTTCGTCTTTTCCAGCATTGAGGATGCTGTGGGCTCTGGAGTATTCTGGAAAAGTCCATTCGATTTCATTACCTATGCTCCACATGATCACAGATGGATGATTAAAATCTCTTCTGATCAGATCTTTTAAATCACGTTCCGCCCACGTTAAGAAATGCTCACTGTATCCCTTGGCTATCTCACCCTGTGCTTTATTGTCACCTATGAGCTTCAAATTCTTCCCTTTTGGTTTATGCCATTCGTCAAAAAACTCATCCATGACCAGCATGCCTAGTTCGTCACAGACGTCCATCAACTCAACGGAATGTGGATTGTGGGACATTCTAATAGCATTGACACCTATGGATTTCAATTTCTTCACTCTGCGAATCCATGTAGGCTTAGTTACAGCCGCGCCAAGTGCTCCCGCATCATGATGCAGATTTACTCCTTTGATTTTGACACTTTGATCATTTAGAAAAAATCCTTGATTAGCATCGAAGCGTATAGACCTTATCCCAAAAGTTGTTGACTTAGAGTCAACGATATCCTTTCCATTTCTGACGAGGGTTCTTGCTTGATACAGATTGGGCGAGTCGATATCCCATAGCTGGGGGTCTGGCAGCTTTAAATTCTTCATAAATCCGAGTTGGTTGGCCTCCATTAACTCTGAGGCGACTACTTGGTCCTTGTTGTTGATTAATTGAAGCTCTACAGAAGTGTTCTCTTGCACGCCTTCCATTGCTACGGATACTTGAATGGTCGCTTCTGATTCAGACACCTCAGGAGTCGCAACTCTTACACCCCAATGTGCTATGTGAGTGGGATGCACTTTAACCAGCCTTACATTTCTATAGATGCCTGATCCCGTATACCAACGGGTATCGGCGTATGCGGAGTGATCTACTTTAACAAGCAGCACATTCGGGGTGTCATCAACTAAATATGGTGTCAAATCATACTTGAAGCTACTATATCCATTGGGGCGAAACCCCAGTAGTTCTCCATTGATCCATACTTCGGAGTTGCAGTAAACACCATCAAACTCGATCCAGATTTCACGTTTGAGGTCTTCGGAATTCAGTTCGAATTCTTTCTTGTACCAACCTATGCCGCCGGGAACAAATCCTGTACTGGCGGAAGTATTTTCCTGCCGATAACCTTCTCTAATGCTCCAATCATGAGGTAATCGAACGTTCTCCCACATAATACTTTCGCTATTGGGATCCTTAGGGTCATCTAAGACAAATTTCCAATCAAAATTAAAATCAATGACCTCTCTATCAGATACCTCTGGAGTGCAAGAAGCGGCAGAAAGGACGACCAAAAGAGAGATAAAGAGTTGATGGATTTTATTCATGCTGATACCAATTGGAATAATAATATCGAATTAATGAAATTAATGTGATTAACCATTAGGCAAAAGGTTGTTCAGAATTTATTTCAATACGGTGACGAATCCTTTATACTTGGATTGGCTATAGCTGATGTGATAGAAGTAGGTGCCGGAGCTATATCCCTTTGCTTCCCAGCTAAACTCCCTGTCATTACTGCTAAATACCTTTAGGCCATGTGATGTGTAAATGTTGATGGATTTGAATTTGTCAAAACAAGTATCAGCAGGTAGATTTCTGCTTTGGTCAGAATGACCCGACATAGAAAACTGCTCATTAACTCCATCTCCATTGGGTGTAAATACGTTGGCCGGTTGAAATTCTCTAAATGTAGATCTATCCTCAAATAAATTGAATGTTAAAGAAGTAGAATTGGCCTCCGATCGTCCACAGTGGTTATCTGCGGCTCGTATCACATAAGTAAGGTCTTTCCTGAATGAATAACCCTCACATGATGGAGTGAAAAGAATTTCAACGCTCTTGGAGTTACTATGGCCAACAATTTCAAATGTGGGTAATACGTTGGGCTCCACTCCGCTCGGTCCTTCTATCACAATATCAATGCTATCGCCATCCAGATCAACCACATCAAAACTTGTGCTGAAGGGGATTCCCACAGGTACTTCAAATTGGGTTCTCTCTAAGATGATAACTGGCGGCTGATTGATTTTCCATTCAATTTCGGTATCTATCCAATGAAAAGTAGGCTGTGCATCATCACAGGCATCAAGGTCGTTGGCCACCAGTGCTATCCTTAGATTTTCTATTCTGGGTGAAAAGACTATTCTACAGCTGTCATTCCACACAATTGAACCGCTCACCATTCCAGGTGCTGTTTCTGAAATCACTAAAGAAAAACCTTTATCCGCAAGAGAATTAGCATCCTCTGGAGCCAACCATATTTCTATTTCATCACCGTCATTATCTTCAATATTGAAATGGAGGTTGTTTGATGTACCGCTTTTCAGAATTAGACTATCACTAGATGTACCAATAATTGGGGATTGATTAGCTGCGCTATTGTCCACCACAGTCAATCGGAGCGTATCTAACTGAGGTATTGCGCAGGATTTATCTTCTAAAACAAAATCTATGGCAAAGTATCTATTTGATATGCAAGATTCTATCTGATATGGAAAACTAGAGCTGCCATCTTCGCCCACCGTCATATCCACTGTACCGTAATATTGAATATCTCCATCGAAATCCACTGGCAGTATTCGCAAGATTAAAACTTCATTGGGCACAGCACCAGAAATCGTAAGATTCACCGTTCGCACCAGATCATCTGTGAGATCAAGGGTGTCTTTTGTCGGATCAAAATTATGATCAGAATCCAGAATTAATTGAAGTTTTATATTTTGATCACAATGATTATTTGGGAAGTTAATACTCTCTAATTGACTACTCTTTACCTCGTGTAAGAGCCCCATCATTTGTATCATATAGAGAAGTATTACCAACTTCATATTGTGAATTCAATATCCCTCGAGTTCAACACAAGCGTGCGAAACAATGTAAGATTAACGCACCATATCAAAGGTCAATTGATTTTATCGAGTATGAATGCACTACCGGTTCATTGATTGTATATAAAGCATTTCTCGCTTTGGCCAACTCTTCTAGGATGGAATCTTCCTGTGGCAGGAGTTCGAAATATTGATCTACCGTTCTTACAAGATAAGGGTACCAACTTCTGTGCTTTTGCGTTTCATTTTTGGCGTTTAGGTAGCTCCTTTTCGCAGCGTCAGTATTTTCTCCTTTATAATCTCGAAGGTGTCTGTATTCGACTAACTTGATTACTCTGAGCTTACCCTGTAGTTGCTGAATTTTAAGGGCAGTTTCCCAGACGTCTTGTGATTGAATCGACTGTGGCGTATTCCGTATCTGAGCGAGATCAATGCCCTTTTTAAATTGTTTTGAAGTGAAGTTGGACATGTATATTCCATCTATCTTAAGCTCATAATTACCTTTTTTCAATTTCTTTATTTTCAATAATTCGGTATTCCAATCTCTCCCGAAAGATAGCATTTTGGCGGTTTCTTCTAAGGTCAAAGGAATAGTCATTGGTAGAGAACGTTCAAGCAATTCAAAAGTTAAAGGACCTTCAGATCTGATCCAGTCGGTTTTGGTAAGACTATCCGATGAAATGGTGCGTTTTTTCGCGTCAATCTCCACGGTGCAAACCTGAGAAGGGGGTGCTATGGTCTTGATGATTTCTATAGCCATCAGTAGGTGACCTTCTTGACCAGGATGCACCCTATCTTTCCCTATGATGGTAGCTGTAGGATCTGCTTGCTGCATTTGAATATTTACCTGCATCAAGAGATCATAGAGGTCGACCAGCGGAGCACCATGGCGTTTGGCTAACTGTCTGATATGATCGGCACAATTCGCCAACGCGTCATTGACACCAATTTCATTTATAGTCCCGAGCTGGGCAGTCTGATCATAGATGGTAGGAGTCATAAATATGGGCTTGACTCCATTTTCTTTCAACATGGAAGCTAGACTATCTGTACTTTTATAGTATTCCATTAATGCCAGTTCTCTTTGAGTAAGAATTGCCGAATCAGGATTGTTTAGTGCATATAGATCACGAATTACATCATTCATACCTGTCATGATAAATGCATAATCTGGCTGATGAATCATAATATCATCTTCGAAACGATAAATCATGCCCTCTGCTACATCTCCCGAAACGCCACAGTTGATAAAGTCTACTCTCGTCTCGGGGTATCTGGTGGCGTAGAAAGATTGTAGAAATATATGAAATGAGCCACCATGAGTGATACTATTACCAATCATCACTACTTTGTCACCATCCTCAAATTTTAGAGATTGTCCCCTTGCATTCGATAGGCATAATATTATAAGGCCTATGAATAAACTTTTTTTCACGGTGCTATTATGCTTTCGTTTATTTTCCACCATATAGAACGTATACTTCGCTCCCGGCTGCTAGGAAAGCGCCAGTACCATAGACTTCCGTCCTATCAGCCCAAGCACTACCTGGTGCTGCACCTATTGGCTGAACATAGCCCAACATGCCATCTTCGCTGATATAGCTCGTCAATGCGTTCCATCCTTTACGTACTGAGGGTTCATAAGTGGCTTTGTTGAGTATGCCTTTGTTGATACCCCATGCTAGTCCAAAAGTGAAAAAAGCCGTACCACTTGTCTCAGGAGTTGGGTAAAGGTCCTGTGCGAGCAGGCTCATGGCCCAGTGTCCTTTTGGTGTTTGGATGTCAATGAGCTTTGCAGCCATTTTCTTATAGATTTCGAGGAAGTAATTGTATTCTTTAGAACCTTCATCATATTCTTCCATTATGATGGTGAGTCCCCCAAACACCCAACCATTCCCTCGTGACCAAAAAATCTTATTGCCCTGATCTAACTTACCAATGTAGGAGTTGTCACGATAATAGAGGTTTTCTTCTATATCAAAAAGATGCTCAGTGGATGCTTGATATTCCTTCATCATAAAACGTGTGTATTTATCATCCCCAGTAATAATGGAAAGCTTGGCCAAAACTGGTGGCGCCATGAATAAAGCATCACACCATGTCCATCGCTCCAGGTGTTTGTATTTATCCAATGTGATGGGTTGCTCGCTAGGGTTGTCAATGATATAGTCCATGCCGGTGATGGTCTTAGCTATCATGGTAGAATCACCATATTTTCTAAACAACTCGATGTACATCTGACCAATTGTATGATCGTCTGCATGGTATGGTCTCCAGTGGAGATTCCAATTTTGTTCCTCCCCGACTGATTTAAGCCAATCGTAATATTTATCTGATTTGGCAAGCTCAGCCCACTTCACCATACCTACATAGAGCGCACCGTTGGTCCAATCTGCTATATGATGCGCCTTAGAATATTCTATACTGAAAGTATCTCTGAAATGCTCGATTTGCCAATCCGCCACTCGCTCCATGTCTTTAAGCACATTCTTAGGTTTGATTTTTTGGGCATTGGAAACGTGCGTACTTAAGGTGAGTGTTACGATTAGCACGAATAACCTGATTGAATTTACTGTCCTCATTCTACTATGTATTTAATATTAGTTTTATAATCTGTATAGTGAATGTACTTTTCGTTTTCCATCCATAGTACTACTGTTTTGTCCCCTTTTTTCATATTGCGTGGAACATATGGGCGCACATTGTCGAATGTTGAGTTTTGTGTGAGGGCCTGAGTCTTCCATTTGCCCTTTGTTCCTTTCTTGCTCCATTTTTCTATTTCGAAAACGCCGTTCACTTCTCTAGAGAGATAAACTACGCCTTGATTAATTGGATGTATCACCATCCCTCCTGAGTAATGCGGCTCTTTTTCCACTGCTCCTGCCCTAGTCTGTGGAAACCATTTCCCTGAGTTGCAAAGCAATTGATCGTTCCATTTCTTTCCGTCAAAATGGGTGTAGTAATACAGATGTTCTTCCTCCGATGGATGTCTGGTGTAGAGGATGGTTGGGTTGCCCGTTTCATCAGCCACTATATCATGCACCCATGCACGGCCGGTTTCTTTTGTAGCTTGGTAGACCACTGAGGCGCCAGTAGGTTCAAAGGGCATTTGCGTAAAATCACAAATTTTATTGCCATCTGCTCTCCAAAACGCACCATTTTCATAATAGCCATAATATACCGAATTAGTCGCTTCATTTCGAGGATGTCCATCTGTGAAAATGAAATGGATTTTCGAAATCCCGTCAGAATAATACTTGACATAGGGACGATTTCCGCTCCTAAATCCTTCTTCGGCGATAAATACTTGAGATTGGGTAAATGAAACTCCGTTATCATCAGACCACATGACATTGGGTTTGTAACCCGTCCACCGGCCAAAGCAATAAATCCGATTACCTTCACTAGACAGCACAACAGGATTGGCATATGTCACCCCTTTCTTTGGGTATTTCACAAACTCATCCTCGCTGATGGGATCAAAGGCAACTGCCTTTTCAAACAAGCTGTCTGTCTTAGCATTGGAATGATGGTAATACAAAAACTTATTGACGTGCTTTGCATAAAATGCCATGTAATCCTTAGATAGGAGCTCCAGAAATGCCGGGTTGTCATGATCATCCTTCTCTAGATTTGGAAAGAGTATTTCCGTTTTCACTTGATTTGACTCAAGGTCAATCAATGCGCTCTCAATAGAGCCATCTTCCTTTACCCATCCAGTCAATACTCCTGCCTTGTCTCCATGTAGGTAAATAGCTCTAGGGTCTGAAAACCAGCACCATGCTCCGGCATTTTTGAGAGTTTCAATTTTCGCTTGAGCGAAACAATTTGTATTTAATGCAAACAGAAGGGTTAAAACCAGATAAAAGGATTTGAAGGTTTGGTATATCATGAAATCTTAAATTTATTTATTGAATTTTCAGTGAAACAATTTGTGGCTCTAGGCCAACGGACTTTACGGTTACAGTAGCCTCGCCACTTTGTCTTATTGACTGAACTATGGCCAAACATCTTCCCTCTTCGGTTAGTAAATTATTGCTTTGATAGTTCTGAACATTGGTTTCGGATCCGTTATCCACTCCAAGAAGCTTAATATTTCCTTTTATCTCAAATTCAATTTTCTGATCAGACGTCTTAACTGGTAGTCCTTCCTTGTCCACTAATTGTACTACAATATGCGCAACATCATAACCATCCGCAATGAGTAGTTCTTTATCTGAAGTAACATCTAGAGAAACAACATCCGAAGTGGTACTCAATTCATCAGAAATCTCATTTCCATCAAATCCCCCTTTGGCTGTAAGTGTTCCCGCGTGAAAAGGCACTGCCCATCTGAATATTCGATCTGGGCATTCGGACATACTTCGACTGCCTAGGGAGGTACCATCTAAAAATAATTCTACTACCGGAAGATTTGATCTCACCTCGACAAGGATAAGTTCATCTTGAGTATAGTTCCAGTGAGTATTCGAGGCATCATTCTCCCAGTTCAATGCCTTTTTAGACATGGGCTCGGGCTTACCATTCCATTTATTCACTTGGAATTTGGAGCCGGCAATAGCTCGTGTGCCAATGGAAATGTGCGGTGAATTTTTCCAAATTGCTTTGAAATTGTACCATCCCGGTTTCTCGAAACCAGCAAAATCCAGCATATCTCCACTCCAACCCTTCTTAGGCCAAGAAAGGTTTGACTCACCCATATAATCAATACCTGTCCACATAAACATGCTGAAAACGTATGGCTTTTCCAGAATGGAGTTCCACTCACTGAGCAAGCCTGAGTTTTCATTTCCCGTGAAAAGCATTTGCGGATAGTGCTTTTTGCTCCAATCATATTGGGCTATCTGATAACTAAAACCTACTACATCAAGCGCATCAGCGTACCCTGTAGCAAGACTGGCTACAGGTATAATAAGGTTGGCGGTCACAGGTCTCGTAGAATCCAATTCTTTCACCCATCCTGACAAACGTTTGGCTGTTTCAGCAAGTTTGTACTTCCTATCAGGTAACGCATCATACCGAGATTTCATCTCGGCTGGAGTGAGAGTAGGTATTTTGTTCCAATAGCCCTTGTTATCATCCCACAATCCACTAACATGTTTATAGTCTGGATATGTCCATTCTATCTCATTACCAATGCTCCATTGAAATACCGATGGATGATTTCTGTCTCTCAGTATCGTTCTTCTCAAATCACTCTTCCCCCATTTCTGAAAATGCTCCGTATAGCCTCGGGTATGATATAAGACTTCTCTTTCGTTCAGATTGAAGCGTTTGTCTTTTGGATTATCCATTTCATCAAAAATTTCGTTTTGAACCAAAAAACCCATCTCATCACATAAATCCAGAAATTCTTCAGAAAAAGGGTTGTGTGAAGTACGTATGGCATTCACTCCAGCATCTTTCAATTTTTGTAGCCTGCGTTTCCATACACCTTTTGGAACGGCCGCACCTACCAATCCCGCATCATGATGCAGGCAAACCCCTTTGGCATAAGTTGACTTTCCATTCAAAAAGAAGCCTTGATCCTCATCAAATCTTAAACTTCTAATCCCAAAAACGGTGATGTATTCATCAACCAAAACCCCTTCAACATTCACGCTAGTTATGGCTCTATAGAGATAGGGATTGTCAGTATCCCATAGCTGAGGGTTGATTACAGATAGCGATTGATAATATGATTTGTTGGATTGGCTAGCTAAACCCAGATCATCGGATGTCTCCGAAACAAGATTGCCTTGTGCATCTTCAATTCTGGTGGTGAGTTGAAAGTCCGCCGCTTCTCTATCGAGGTTTTCCACCTTTATCTCTATTGTTACTTTAGCGCTTTCATTGGAGATTTCGGGGGTAGTCACAAAAGTTCCCCATATGGGAATGTGCAGTTTATCAACAGTAACCAACTTAACATTTCTATATATCCCACTTCCTGTATACCAACGGCTATCGGCATATCGCGTACGATCAACATGGACGGTGAGCACATTTTCTGAACCATCCGTTTTGAGTGTTTCCGTAAGATCAAAATACACTGGAGAATAGCCATAGGGATTTTCACCTAAGCGAATACCATTCAACCAGAATGTGGCGTTGTTGTAAACACCATCAAAAAGGATATAGGTATTTTTATCTTTTGATTGCTCTGGCGAAGGAAAATGCTTCTGGTAAATACCGATACCACCTGGCAGATAACCTGTACACCCTTCAAGTGTTGAATCAAATGATGCTTCTATACTCCAATCATGAGGTAGTCGAATATCTCGCCAGTTCTCATCAATCATCGGCACATTGTCAGGCGGCAGAGTATCATTCATCAACTGAAACTTCCATCCAAAATTGAAATCCTTCTCTCTATTGAATTCACTTTTGGAAGACTCTGTACATGCTATTAGTAGTAGACCAAAAAACAGAACACTTAAACTATTTACCAGGCCGGTTATTTGATGATCTGACTTCATTAATGTTGGTAATTATGGATTCAAATTATTTAACCGTAGCTTCTCCGCCCACCCTCAATTCTTTGTACTTCTTAAGCATCTGCTCAACTCTACCCTTGTTTTCGGCCATGTCCATCAGGTTAGTTGCATTGGTTTCTTCTTGATTTTCATTAAGGTTATACAACCCAATCACTTCCAAGTTGTCAAAGTCCTCTCTCTTTTCAGTTCTCATCACCAGTTTCCATTCTCCTTGGCGTAAGGCATAATATGGACCTCCTTTGGACTGAGACTGATGAAGTAGATGAGTGCGTACATGTTGCTTTGATTGAGAATTGAACAATGGGAGCAAATTGGCGGCATCTAGTATTTGACCTCCAAGATTTTGACTTTCGGTAAGTGCTGCCATGGTAGCCACCATATCCTGGCCTACCACGGTTACATCAGAAGATGAGTTTGGCTTGATCTTACCCGGCCATACTGCGATGAAAGGCACCCTGTGTCCACCTTCGTAGATGGAACCTTTGCTGCCGGTATACCCATTACTAGACTCATGCCCTTTTGCATTGTAATGTGATAATCCACCATTATCAGAAGTGAATACAACAAGCGTGTTTTCATACAATCCTTGAGCTTTAAGGGCTTGTACCATCATTCCTACTTGCACATCCAATTCCTTAATCATATCACCATGTTTGTTAGGAGTTGTATTAGACACAGCCACGCCATTGAGATTGAATGCAGGAGTGTGAGGTACGTGTACTGCCTGGCTGCAGTAGTATAGAAAAAAGGGTTTCTCGCCCGATTGATTCTTAATATAATTCACCACCTTTTCTGTTAATATTGGGCCTGCCAAGGAAGGATCCCAGTACTGATCGCCCAAGCCCTCTCGCTTCTTGTATCTTTCTGATTCATCATACTGGGTTTGCTCAAAAGTGAGTTGGACCAACTCTGAAGTCTCCTTCAGCTTCATCCATTCACCATTTTCATAGAATGCAAAAGGTGCATTCTGAATACCTTGAGGCAACTCCAGTGCATAGTCAAAACCGAAGGATTGAGCACCACCATCCATCTTTTCATACTGAGAAGGATCACTTGATCGTCCATTCCAAACACCACCTAATCCCCATTTGCCAAAAAAGGCAGTTTGATATCCACCTGATTTTGCTATCCTAGCAATGGTAGTAAATGAAGGGTCTATTCCTGTCTCTGTCTCTGGATTCCACACTCCCCACACATGGCCTGTATTACGGTATGAAAAATTGCCAGTGAGCATAGAGAAGCGTGTCGGTGCACAAAGTGAAGCCGGCGAATGTGCATCTGAGAATCGCATACCCTCAGCTATCAGCGCATCAATATTAGGTGTAGCTATGATCGGCGCTTGCCCTGTTCTTACCTTATGGTAATACCCAATATCTCCTAACCCGATATCATCTGCCATGATGAGTAACACATTCGGCTTTTGTGCTGAAGTGATATGAGTGCAAGCCGTTAGAGCTAGTAGAACAATTATCTTAATCCTCTTTAGTTTGATCATTGCGTTCGTTAATAAACTATTCAACAATAAGTTTGGTAGTGCGGATGACGCCATTCTTAACAACTTGAATCAAATACACTCCGGGATTCATCTCCGAGGTTTTGACCGAGTTGCCTTGCCCATTTAGAATCAAACTTCCGTCTATTGCGAAGATCTTGAAGTTTAGATCGGCACCTTGGATATTCAAATTAAGCCTTTCTCCTGATCGGATAGGATTAGGATAGATCATAAGACTTTTACTACTTTCTTCTTTCAGAATAACATCGGGTAGCTTATTTAGTGGTTTTTCTGACAACTCAACTGACAGTATTACGGAACTCACATAACCTCCATTATCCGGAAAAGATATTGTCACTTCGTTGACCCCATCTTTCAATAAATCTATATCAAAGGGTATTTCTAAGGTTCCGAAGAATTGCTTTCTGTTTTCTTGATTATAACCACGAATGACATCTCCTTCCAAATTAATCGCCATACCATTGACTGAAACTGACGGAGACAAAGACATCCCGTGTGACCTGCCTACACTCAAGCGTAATGTTGCTTCGCCTGAGCCTACTACCACTCCATCGAATGAAAAAGTACTTCCAACGTCCTTAGATATTGGTTGCAAGTAACTAGTGCTGTAATATTTCGTTCTTCGGATGGTGTTTTCAAATTCAATTGGGGCATCGAATGAATAAGTCAATATGGCTGTTTCACCGTATTCCAATTGAATCTCTTTCGGTGCTTCGGTTAGGGTGGTTTTGGTTAGTTCGGGTTCTTTGTCTAAGAATATCTTTAGGCTTTTTATATCAACCCCCGTCAGCCCTTCTTCATCAAACAAGTTCAGATCAACAGTTTGCAATTCATCATTGAGGTTGTTGAGCATAATATAAAGTTTTGTGTCATCCACAAATGCCTGTGTCTGAATGTCAATATTGGTAGAATTGATTCTCACTCTCTCACCCTTGAGATCTTTCCACATCTCATAGAAAAACCTACGATTGGTCAATTCGGCCTTTCCTTGTGTATTGTTTACCCAGATGCTCGATTTAGTATATTGCGAATTAGAATTCCTAGTATTTACATTGAATGGAATGGAAAGATCCAAATTATCCCCTCGCTCCATAAAATTCATACTAAAATGGAGCTGCGAACGTACTGCCTGAGAGTTTTCCACTGGTTCATAATTTGAAGTACCATTGCCCGCTTGCCAACCTGGTTGGTTAGGAACAAGTCTTCCATATTCTGTTACGGCGATTGGTTTGACCTCTCCCAGTTTGATAAAACTATAAGTCTCAATCATGTCTAATATTGCTTCAGAATTGGAGCCAGATCTACGTCCACCACTGTTGTTAATACCACTACCATCATATAGATGTACTGAAAATCCATCCAAATCTTCTCCAGCTATGTCTATGAATTTTTTCCATCGTGTGTTCCATAGATCAAAATTGTTATTTTCGAGTTCTGGATAGGCCGATGCAAATCCCAACACTCTCATATTCTCCAATTCTGGTACCGCGTGTATTGCCTGACCAAGATCTCTGTGGTATACACATATTTTAGTAATGACTTCATCCAGCTTACTGGTAATATATTGACCATTTCTACCCTCAGGATAGTAATCAATGGCATGCACCATCGGTTCATTGAAGGGCTCAATGTACTTTGGAACGAGCGTCCAATCATCTCTATAACTATGCGCCACATATTCAGCAGCCGCAAGACTGAATGCAGTAACATCCTCTACAGAATAGTCTAGGTTGTCATCGTACATTAAATGGGACGCGGTGCCTGTCGCTACAAGTGATGGTGAAACTTCACGCACTCCAGAGTACTTTTTATTGATGTTAGGAATGACCCCATTTTTCACTTTCCCAAAAGGATTCCAAAACTGTCTCCCACCTATAAAATCTTGCTCGATGTTGTACTGCGTTTTGAACGCCTCAAATTCAGCATCTGTCGCATTAAATAGAAAATGCCCATTGACATATTTGCTGCGATCAAGTGTGGAAACCTCGCCAAGGTAGCGTTTGGTTTTATGGTCAATTGTAATGACCCCTTGCGCTTCTAATTCACTAAAGACTGCAAGGACCAAACAACAGGATAATAGTAATTTGAATTTCATAACTATTGTTCAATGAGTTTAAGACTAACATAATAGGCACCAACAGAATCAGCTGATGAGTCGATCAACCAAGTTTTCAAATAATGCTTGCCACGCGTAAGCGGCACTGTAAAAGTGGCCATTTTCTGACCATCTCGAATTGATTCAGTTCTGTCAAAATCACCAACCTTAAGCCTAGCTGCAATGACCTCTATTGATCGATTTATCGGTGAATTGAATTTATCTCCTTTGTAAAATCGAGTAGTATCTATGGAAGCATCCATTGGCGAATCATTCATGGCCATTGAGAGTACTTCTGGCCATCTTCTAAGGACTATTTCATAGTTCCCTGATTGGGCTATTTCTATGTCCCAATACCCATTGGCTTTCATTCCATTTCGAATATGGTATTGATTATAGGGTACATAATCACCATGCCAAAACTGACTACTTAACGTCACCTCCTTTTGTGCAGGGTCTCCTATTATGGTGCTGTTATACATTTCGAAAGTGGATTCTAGCTCAGACCACCAAGATTCATAATGCGATTTCAGTTCTTTGGCCACTTTGAAATGTTCTTCTGCAATATCATGCTTCTGACCAGGATCGTTTTTGATATCGTAAAGTTCATCTCCGACGAGTCTCCATTGATCAGTCATCACAGCGTATTTCTTATATTTGACAGGGAGATCATCCTTTAGTTTTTGCCCAAAAGACACTTGGTTTTGCACAATCAATTTCCGCTCTGGCCATTTACTTTTCTCTTGCATTATCAATGGAGATAAACTCATACCATCTAGTGTCATATCTTCATTGCTGTCAAAACCTAGGAGATCAATAAGTGTTGGGAACAGGTCAAAGTGAGCTGTCAGCTCATTGATTTTTTGGTGCTTATCCAGACCACCTGCCGGCCAATGAATCAACAAAGGGACTCTGTGACCTCCATCGTAAGGAGAACCTTTGGTAGCTCGCATGCCAGCATTAAACCCGCTCTTGTCCTTTGGCGAAAAGCCATGGCGAGTACCATTATCAGTCATGAAAATAAAAATGGTATTTTCCGATAACCCCTCTAGGGATAAAAAGTCTCTAAACGCTCCTAAGTTTTCATCCACATTCGCGATCATCCCATAGAACCATGCGCGCTCTTCGCTTATATCAGGTTGTCCAAGAAAAGGCTTAATATACTGCTCAGGGACTCTCAAGGGACCGTGCGGTGAGTTGGTAGACAAATAAAGAAAGAAAGGATTGTCCTTATTCTTTTTGACAAATTCCTTCGCCTCACTAAACCAAACATCAGTGCAATAGCCTGTTTGCTGTTCCAAGGTGTCATTTCTTAAATAAACATCATCGTAATAGTCATTGCCCCAATAATCTGGCGTCTCACCTATTGCGCCACCTCCATGTACGAGAGACTCCTGAAAACCGCGATCGGAAGGTCTGAATGGGTAGTTGTCACCAAGATGCCATTTACCAAAAATTGCTGTCTTATATCCATTTTCGGTAAACACATCAGCTAAGGTGACATCTTCCATTCGGAGATGATGTCTTCCCATATAGGTCATATATACTCCTACACTTGCGGAATATTGTCCGGTCAATAATGCCGCTCTTGTGGGAGCACATACAGGGTCTACATGGAAGTTTTCAAAAACCACACTTGAACTGTACAACTCATCAATCGCTTTAGTTTGAAGATATGGATTTCCATTACAGCTCATATCCCCATAGCCTTGATCATCTATAATCACGATGACCACATTTGGTGGTTTTGTAGGATTATTACAGCTACTCAAAACGAACAGAACTACACTGATTAAATGAAAGTTGAAAAACGTCTTCATATCACTATAGCAAGTTTAGCGTGCCATTAACAAGCATATGAGTCCTAAAAGAGCATTTTAATAGTGGTCATTTTCGCACCAACTCTAAAAACCTTACTAAGTAAGACATGATTCTTATTGAATCTTGAGCAAAGGGTTTATTAAAAGTTGGCTTATGAATCAGCTTACTTCGGTTTCCTCATATATGTACTTAAGCTTGCTATGAAATTCTATCACATCATTCCATTGATTTTGCTGACTTGTTGTGGCAAAACATCCTCTAACAACATTGTGCCAACATTTGCCGAAGGTCATAACCCTGGGCCTAATGAGAAGAAATGGGTTATGGTAGATAAATTGTCTGATGAATTTGACGGGGCAACTCTGAACGAATCAAAGTGGAACAACGCAGATCCCAGAGGATGGAGAGGAAGAGCTCCAGGATTGTTTGTGGAAAACACCGTTTCTCTAAATGAAGGCCATCTTAAAATCACCAATTATCAGCTGGATAAGTCGGTAGTTTTGAATGAAGAAACTTATACTCATGCTGGAGGTCATTTAGTGTCAAGGAAATCAGCCGAAGTAGGACAATATTTTGAATGTAAGATGAAGTCTAGCAAGACCTTTATGTCATCTACCTTTTGGCTCATTAATGAAATGAAGGAAATGGAGGGTTGTGATAGACGGGTTACCGAATTGGATATTCAGGAGAGTGTTGGTCAGATCACTACTGATGCGCAATGGGCACAACAATTCAACAGGCAAATGAACTCCAATACACATAGCAGGCATGTCACGTGTGAAGATTCTGTTGGAATTTTGGGCAGTAAGGGAGACTTGTCAGGTATGGCCTATGATGACTTTCATGTCTTTGGAGCTTGGTGGAAAAGTCCAAATGAAATATTGTTTTTCCTTGATGGTCAGTTAGTTAACACTGTTGAGCCGGTTGCTGACTTTAATCTACCTATGTACATAAGAATTGTCTCTGAAACTTACGATTGGAATCCCACACCACCAGATGGAGGAATGACCGGTAGCACAGAAGACCGTACTACATACTACGATTGGGTAAGAGTATGGGAGCTTAGATAGCTAGTTTTTTTGTGCTTGAGGTAGATAAGAGTTTGAGTTCATCCTTTCCAAGCAAGGAGATTTCTTTGTTTTTCTCTAAGGGAATCGAACCCAAAAGCTTAGACTCAAACGTATTTAGATTCTTCAATTCAAACAAGACCCCCAAATCCACGATAATTTACACCTCCTCCCCATTCCATTTTGGCTGTTACTTTGAAAAATGTAGTACAACCAGAACAAACCAATCCTTCTAGCTAAATATTCTTAATCAATGAAACACACCTTACTTTTCGCTCTCGCATTAATTATCGTGCAAACGGTAGGCGCACAAGAATACATTAAATATGGTCCTGACTACATTGTCATAGAAGCAGAGGACACACCATCTGATATGAGCAAATGGACGCTCCGAAAACCAGGTGATGCAAAATATTATAAAGGAGAAGGTCAGGAAGCCATTAATCAAACCTATCTCGAATATACAGGACCATGGCTTGGTGGAGCTGATACTGAGTTGACTTACAAGTTTACTTGCCCTAAGACAAGTGAGTATAGATTGGTCATGCGTATGTATCAGCCATTGAATGAAACAGAAGCTGGCGATAAGAAAAATGACGTTTTCGTAAAACTTGCGGGAAATTTCACAAGTGCTACCAATCAACCAAAAAGTGAATTAGAGAAGAAGCACAAGTTCTGGGGAAGAGGAGTTAGAAAATGGGGTTCTTGCCATAAATTAGAAGTAGGCGGAGCACATTTTGATTTGCGATATGGTCTCATAGAGGGTGAAGAATATACGTTTGTGATGTCAGGAAGATCTGGTGGCACAAGCATAGATTATATCTTATTGTATAATGATGTTCCGCGTAATCCGGTAAACATTCATGATGATATAGCTACCAAATTTTCTGCTGACTACCATCCCAACTCTCCTCTAGTAGCTCCTACTGGTATTTCGCTAGCACCTGAGCAACCTACCGTTCGCGAAGGTTCTACTGCTCAATTATCTATCGTTTGGGAACCAGAAAATGCTCAAAAGGATGTAGCATGGTCTTCATCTGATGAGGCAATTATGACAGTAGATGAAACAGGTATGTTGACCGCCAAAGGCAACGTCGGTCAGACGGCTACTATTACAGCTAAGAGCACAATCAATGAATTAACTGCTTCCATAGAAGTGACTATCGTTGAATTTGTTGCCATTGAGGTTACTTCTATTAGCATTTCACCTCAAGATATATTCATCCCTGAAGCTATCAGTACCACACTCCAAGCCCAGATAATGCCAGAAAATGCTGATGATAAATCCGTAACATGGAGTAGCAGCCATCCCGACATTGCCACGGTGGATCAAAACGGAGTAGTCACTGCTGTGTCATTAGGAGAAACAACAATTAAGGCAACATCCAATACAAATACCAGCATATCTGGTGAGACCAAAGTCAGTGTTGGTGAATATATCGCTCCATTTTTGAAGTTTGATGATGACACCAAGTACCTCACCACAGAATATGAAGTGGGTGGTAAACTAGACGTCTCTTTTGAATTTCATGCGGGAACAGGCAATACGCTTCAAAATCCAATCAAAGTATTTCTTAGACACATCCATATAGATAATGGTGCGTGGACAATAGCTAATGATAAAGTCATGGAACTATCCTCATACGTTGGGTCTGTAACCGAATCGGTAACAGCGTCTATATCCTTAGAAGGAGTCACTCCCACTGCTAGTCTCCCTGAAGGTGATTTCTATTATCTTTTTGTGAAATGTTGGTATTCTAGTGGTGAAACCGCTGATATTGGCCTTCAGCCAATCAACATTGTTGAAAGAAATATAGCAGTAGCAAGCATATCTTTAAATCAAACGGAGGTTACTTTGAAAAACATAGGTGATACACACCAACTTCTTTCTACTGTAATGCCAGAAAATGCCACCAACCAGGAGGTCACATGGAGTACATCCAATGCGGCTATTGTGGAAGTAGATGATAATGGTTTGATTACTGCTGTGGCAGAAGGAAACGCTAAAATCACGGCAACTACAACGGATGGCGGTAAAACAGCTGAAGCCAATGTCACTATCAGTATTGAGCAGCCAAGCCCGCTCCTGCTATCAGAAAAAAAAGGATTCACCATATGGCCCAATCCCGCACTAGAATCTTTTCATCTTGATTTCGATAAAGACATCATTGGAGCATATCTCGAATTGTATAACACCGCTGGTAAGTTGATATACGCACAGACAATCACCGCTCTGGATAATGAGATTTCATTAAAAGGGTTTACCCCTGGGATATATCTAATCAAGTTGAATAATGGTATCAAAATGTTTACTGATAAGTTGATTGTGAGGTAGAGTTTGAAGCGTGCTTAGGTATTTTGGAATAATACATTGTCTGAAAGTTGAAACCCTAGTCGTTTGGTATCAATTTCGAAAATTGACTGCTCTATTAAACTTCCCCAATTAGGTTTCTTCTTTTTAAATGGGAACAGATGGTTTTATGTATTATCCAACGAAGATTCCTCTCTAAATAAAAAGCGGATCTTTCTAGGCCTTCAGTGCCATAGCTAGTCATCATACTTTCAATTGACCATATGGCCAATTAATAATATTACCCTGTTATCAAGCTGCTTCTAACCCTATTGCTTCTTTGGCTTTTGATTTTTTTTACACTGAATCAATATAAAATCTCAGAGCACCTATAGTTAAAGCACATTATGAAAATTGAACGGTCCGTTTTGTATCTATCGATTCTCTATCTAGCCTGTTCTTCTCATCTGAATGCCCAAAAAACGATTCACGTATATTCCATAGATATCCCATGGGAAAGTGATCAATTAACCGAAGAAGAGGAGAAAATTTATTCTATCAACGAAGCAATATCCATGGTCAGTGCTGGTGATATCATCATATTGCATAAAGGCGTTTATCGAGAAAGAGTTGTGGTCAATAAGAACGACCTCACCATCAAAAGTGAAAACGGAGAATATGTACTCGTGACTGGCAATGAAGTAGTATCAGGCTGGTCAGAGGCTCCTGATATGATCTCTGGTGTTGTCAATGCAGATATTTCTTCTTTCAACATTGAAACAGATTACACTCAGCTTTTCGCCAATGGCAACCGCCAAATCATGGCCCGCCATCCTAATAATGAAACGGGAAGAATGATGGAGCCAATGGGCGATGCTAGTGGGTACGCCTCGCTGATCAGTGTTTCCAAGGATGAAGGGGCCAACGGCACTGGACATGCTACGTTTCAAGGTCAGCAATTACCTAATGTAGACCTAACAGGAGGGATTTTCAGAGGGTTGACAGGAAAAATGCGCAACTACGTATATGGCACCATAGTAGGGTCTTCGGGCAACACTGTAGACTTCAAAGCTATTAGTAACGGAGTATGGAAAAATGCTGCTGCCATTAGTAATACTTATCACAAGTGGAGCTGGGGTTACGTCTTGCACAAAAATCTTATTGACTATCCCGGCGAATGGTTTGCTGATGGGACACAACTTTATTACTATCCTTACGAAGATGAAAACATCCTCAATACAAGAATAGAGATTCAGGTTAGAGAAAAGGTAATGGTGCTGAGCAATACCTCTGGTGTAACAGTTACAGGAGTTCATTTTGCAGCGGGCACCATAGACATGCAAAATACCCATGATGCTACATTGGAAAATTGTAGTATGAGATACCTATATCCATTTTGGACTCCAACTGGATACGGGCAGGGCGAAACAGACTCTAGAGGTATCTATTTGGTCAATTCTTCAAACAACAGCTTCAAAAACGTCTATATAGGACATAGCTGGTCAAATATGATCGCGCTGAAAGGTGGACAAGACAATAATTTTCAAAATTGTGTAATTGAGGATTTTGGTTGGATAGGTGTTTTTACGTCTGGCATTCATATTAATAAAAGTGATAATACCAACATCAACCAATGCACATTCGGAGATGCAGGCAGGTTCCAAATCCGTATTGATGGTGGGGATGCTAAAGTGAATATCCTAGACTGTGATTTTTACGGCTCTATGAAAATGGGGGAAGATGCAGGGCCTATAGAGGCTACCAGTACAGGACGAATAGGTACAATTGATATGAAAGGGAGCGAAATAGCCTACAATAAAGTACATGACGTGCAGGGGGTGCCGGTTTCTGATGGTAACTATAAGCGAGTGAAAGCCACGGCTTTTTACATGGAGGACACAGAAAACTACACGGCACATCACAACTTAGTGTACAACATGCAACACACGGATTATGATGGCCCACATGAAATAGAGCGTGTCGGAGAATTCTTGTACCTAGGCCCCAGGTACAATGCCATGCACAAGCCAGTAAACTATTATAACAACACCATTTGGAATGTAGACGAAAACATAGGTATTTGGAATATACGAATAGCTAATTGGCAAGAACTAGGGATACAGCCTCCGGACACTACAGGTTTGATGAAAGACGGACATTTCGCCAATAATATCTTCATGCAAGGGCCGGGGTTTAAATTGAATTATAGTAGCCAAGTGCTCACGAGTAAAGGGGCCAAAGTAGACTGGGCAGATAGTCCTGCGGGTTCGAGTATAAGTACTGATGACTTTGATGAATATGTTGCACATTGTGCTAATTGGGGGTACCATTTTAACCCAGAGTACAACTTCATGGTAGAGCCAGATATGGCAGCTGAATATTTCACCAATGTAGATGCTAAAGACTTTTCGCTGGTCAACTCATCCGTGGCTATAGGCGCAGGAATCGAACTACCTGGAATAACAAGTTCGTCTAATCCAGATGTTGGTGCGCTCGAAGGAAGTGATCGAGTGCTCAATGCTGGAGCAAAGTTGGATATACCAGATTTTTTGGAAATGACGAGGCTTCAAATTACCGTCACATCATTGAACATTGAAGAGGATAGTGTCTCTATTGATATTGGACAGTCTACTGAAATATTGGCAGAAGTTTTACCCCTAAATGCCCTGAACATCAATATGGCCTGGGCTTCTGGTGATTCTAATATCGTGACCGTAACTCAGGAGGGTACAATTAGCGGAATCGATGCAGGATCAGCCTATATCAAGGCCACTTCCGTAGACGGGGGTTATTCCGACTCAGTATTTGTTCAAGTCATTGACCCTAATTTGCTCCAGGTTCCTTCAGGATATAATTTAGAAGTCTACCCTAACCCAATACATGACGTGTTATATGTCAAAACCACTGAGGATTGGCATGATATGTCGGTGAAGGTTTTTGATATGACTGGTACGCTGTGTCTAGAAACTGCAAGTATTGACGGGAAAATTGACTTGAGTGAATTAAACATAGGCGTTTTTGTGATCTTAGTTAGCAATCAAATAGCGTCGAGAACCTTTAAAATTATTAAGCATTAATTGATTTCAATTGAAATTAGAGATTGCTATCCTATCATGATTAGCTCATTGGAAAAAGTGTTTCTCTGTCTAACGATACTCTGTTGTTTCGGGTATAATGCTAATGCCCAAACTGCGCCTACTACTGAGGTTCAATACTTGTCTGGGACGGGCAAGGATGACATGGTCAATTGGGATTTCAAATGCTCCTCCGGTATGAATAGCGGTGAATGGACGACTATTGGTGTGCCGTCTTGTTGGGAACTTCAAGGTTTCGGGCATTACAATTACGGACATGATCCCTTAGAAGATAGAGTGAATGAATTTGGTCTGTACCGATATAAGTTTTCTGTCCCAGATAACTGGAAAAACAAATCAATCAAAATCGTATTTGAGGGAGTGATGACAGATGCTGAGGTGAAAATAAATGGAGAGCTGGCAGGAGAAATTCATCAAGGGGCATTTTATGAGTTTAAGTACACCATCACAGATCTTATAAACTTCAATGAGCCGAATCTACTTGAAGTTAAGGTCAATAAAGCATCATCCAATGAATCCATAAACCATGCTGAACGAAAGGCTGATTTCTGGGTCTTTGGAGGCATATTTCGTCCAGTTTATTTACAAGCTTTTCCCGAAAGTCATATTGAAAGGATAGCTATAGATGCTCAAGCTGATGGCGATATTCTAGCTGAAATTCACTTAATCAATCAAAAAGGTACTTCTATTGAGCTTTCCTTATTGGATCTGGCGGGCGATCTAGTTCAAAAATTGGAGGTTACCGATCTTTCAAAAACTGAGAATATTTGGACATTGAGTTCAAAAGCCTTAAACATCAAAACTTGGAATCCTGAATTGCCTAACCTATATCAGTTACAAGTTCTACTCAAGGATAAAAGAGGCCATCCGGTTCATCAAATTTCACAGAGAATTGGCTTCAGAACAGTGCAGGTATTGGCAAGTGATGGCATCTACATCAATGGGCAACGAATCAAATTCAAAGGAGTAAATCGGCATTCCTTCTACCCTACCTCTGGACGCACCACCTCCAAAGATCTTAGCATCTATCACGTTAAGATGATGAAAGACATGAACATGAACGCTGTGCGAATGTCTCATTATCCTCCTGATGTGCATTTTTTAGATGTATGTGATTCACTGGGGTTGTTTGTGATAGATGAAGTCTGCACATGGCACAGTCCACATTTAGATACACAAGTGGGAAGAAAAATCGTCATGGAAACTGTAGTGAGAGACGTCAACCATCCATCCATTTTGCTTTGGGCCAATGGCAATGAAACTGGATGGAACACCGAGCTGGATGATGACTATAGCCAATTGGATATCCAGAATCGTGAAGTAATCCATCCTTGGAATATCTTCAGGAAAACCAACACCCTTCATTATTTCTCTTATCGTGGATTGGCAAATGATGGACCATCGAAAGATAAGGTATTTTTCCCTACAGAATTCCTTCATGGATTATATGATGGTGGACATGGAGCGGGATTGGAAGACTATTGGAAACTCATGTGGGAGATGCCCCTATCTGCTGGTGGTTTTCTTTGGGATTTTGCTGACGAGGCGGTAGTGCGCACAGACAAAGAAGGTGCCTTGGATACGGACGGAAACCACGCTGCAGACGGTATAGTTGGGCCGTATGGAGAGAAAGAAGGGAGCTACTATACCATCAAGGAGGTTTGGTCACCTATTCATATCGAAGAGAGGTATATAAGAAATGATTTTAACGGGCTATTTAGAGTGGAGAATCGATATCATTTCACCAATCTAAACCAATGTCAAATTAAGGCAACTTGGTTACGTTTTAACGGACCTTACGACACAGAGAAAGCTTCTATTATTTCTCAGAGCGATATAGCGCTTCCAGATTTGGCTCCTTCACAGTCTGGTTCTTTCAAAGTACCGCTAGCTGACAATTGGGAAACAATGGATGCATTATTGCTAAAAGCAACCGACCTATCTGGCAAAGAGATATTCACATGGTCCTACCCTATCAGAACCCCTTGTGAACTGATTGAAGAACATATTCAACACACTACAGATGGAGAAATAACGAGCGCCATAGGCAACGGACAAATTAAGATCAAGACAAAAAATCATCAATATGCTTTCAATGAAAAAAATGGCACTTTGGAAGAGGTGATCGCTAATGGTGAACTTACGCCATTCAATAATGGACCGATCATATTGGGTCATCAGGATAAAATTGAAAAAATCAATGTCGTCCAAAATGAGAACAATGTGGAAATTGTGATTGTATACGAGAAGACTAACAAGTCACCACATTGGGCAAGTCACAAAGAATATAGCTCAGATATAATCAAGTGGACAATACATCCTGATGGTTTGTTGGATCTAGATGTGGAAATAAAGGGCAAAAGAATCATCTCTGAGTTTAAGGGTATCAGCTTCTCCTTTCCAGAATCGGAAGTAAACAGTATGAAGTGGCTGGGTAATGGCCCTTACCGAGTCTGGCGAAATAGAATGAAAGGAACGAAATTTCAAGTTTGGGAAAATGAATACAACAATACCATCACAGGTGAACCTAATCCTATCTATCCAGAGTTTAAGGGCTATTTCGCAGATATATACTGGGCACAGATCAAAGGAAAAAACAACAGAGGATTCACGGTATACAGCAAAACGCCTGATTTGTTTTTGAGACTGCTTACACCAGTATCTCCCAAGGAAGATCCGAGAGAGCGTGTTACTCCAGTTTTTCCTGAAGGAGATATTTCATTCCTGAAAAATATATCCGCCATAGGAACCAAATTTCAAGAGCCTAGCAGCATGGGCCCACACGGTCATACTGAAAACTATTTTGGGAATTCTGATGATCCCATTTCCATTAATTTGACCTTCGAGTTTTAACGAATTATGCTTTCGAACCGAATGAAATATCTATCCAAAAATATTGCGGAGCGCAAAAAGTTGTCTCTAATAAGGTACCCAATCATGAAATTGACCAATCTACCTTTCCTACTCCTATTGGGTATCATTATGATATCCTGCGGGTCAGAACCAGAGAATAAATCTCCCAATATTTTCTATATCATGTCTGATGATCATACTACACAGGCCATCGGGGCATACGGCAGTCGATTGGCGGTGTTGAACCCTACTCCCAATATAGATAGAATAGCAAATGAAGGAATATTGATGCAAAACGTATTCTGTACCAACTCCATTTGTACCCCATCAAGAGCATCCATCATGACTGGCCAGTATGGTCAAGTAAATGGTGTGGTAGACTTGAGCGGGAAGCTGGCACCAGAGAATCAATACCTGGCGCTGGAAATGAAAAAGAATGGATACCAAACAGCTATGATTGGAAAGTGGCATTTGAAGCATGCACCAGAGTCTTTTGATTACTACAATGTGCTGCCGGGTCAGGGTGATTATTTTGATCCAATATTGTATAGCAGAGAGGGGACTGAAAAAAGAGAAATAAGATTTGAAGAAGACTTGGTGAGAGAAGTAAATGCTACTCAGTATGAAGGTCATTCTTCAGATGTGATCACCGATATATCATTGAAATGGCTTAAAACGAAAAGAGACCCTTCCAAGCCCTTCTTCCTCATGCACCATTTCAAAGCTCCGCATGATTTCTTTGAGTTCGCTCCGCGCTATCAAAATTATCTGGAGAATACGTTTATTCCCGAACCGGAGAGTCTATGGGACAACAAAAACAATGGGTCAATAGCCACAAGAGGCATAGATGATCAATTAATGGACACCATTGGCTCATCTATAGGTCACAGAAATGTTATCAGAAATATGGGGATGCACATGGAAATTGACCCAAGTATCCCTGATCCAGAATATAAGCGCCTTGCCTATCAAGAATACTTGAAACGATACCTGAGATGTGTCAAAGGTGTAGACGACAATGTGAAGCGAATCCTTGACTATTTGGAAGAAGAAGGAATTTTAGACAATACGATTATTATATACACTGGAGATCAAGGGTTTATGCTTGGAGAGCATGACTATATAGACAAGCGCTGGATGTATGAAGAATCTCAGCGAATGCCTTTCCTAGTAAGGTATCCTAAAAGCATCCAAGCTGGAGCTAAATCTGATGCCATGATTAACAATGTGGACTTTGCTCCTACTATCCTGTCATTAGCAGGCGGGGAAGTGCCAGGATACATGCAAGGGTCGAGCTTTAGGGAAATCTTAGAAACCCAGAAGGAGCCAAAAGGCTGGAAACAAGAAACCTACTACAGATACTGGATGCACATGGCTCATAAGCACAACAATCCTGCTCACTTCGGTATTCGCACCAAGGACTCTAAGTTGATATTCTATTACGGCAGAGATTATCAACAGAGAAATGCAGAAGCTCAAGAATGGGCTCATAATCCCGAATCTATGTCAGATTTTCTCACTCCTGTTGCATGGGAATTCTATGATCTAAGGAACGATCCTCAGGAAATGGACAACAGATACGGTGACCCAGAATACGCTGATGCTATCAGTGATTTAAAAGCGCGCCTTATCAAATTGAGGGATGAAGTAAAGGAAGATGATTCGCGCTATCCTGAAATTCAAAAAGTTATAAGTGAATATTGGAATGACTAGACTAGATCAATCTATCAAATTGTATATAGGCAAGAGAATTTTGGTTTGCCTTATCGTGACATGCTTAGCGCATTTTGGCATGAGTCAGAAAACCAACATCATTTTCCTATTCGCTGATGATGCGGGTTATCATGATTTTGGATTTCAAGGAAGCAAGGAATTCAAAACGCCAAATCTTGATAGGCTAGCAAGAGAAGGAGTGGTTTTCAGCCAGGCATATACGACAGCAGCTGTATGCGGCCCCTCACGAGCGGGTATGCTCACCGGGATGTATCAGCAGAGATTTGGATTTGAGGAGAACAACGTCCCTGGATATATGAGTACTTCATCTAAGCAAATGGGCGATGAAATGGGGCTACCCTTACATCTAAAAACCATGGCTGATCACTTGAAGCCTCTCGGCTATCGATCAATGATTCTGGGTAAGTGGCATATGGGCAATGATGACAAATACCATCCGCTTAAGCGTGGTTTTGATGAGTTCTACGGATTTAGGGGTGGAGCACGAAGTTTCTGGCCTTTGACTGAGGAAGAAGCAAACTCAAGACCTGAAAACCGAATGGAACACGGGTTTGAAAATTTTCAGGAGACGGACATTTACTTGACGGATGCTATTGGAGAGGAAGCCGTTGATTTTATAAAGAGGAACAAGGATAATCCATTTTTCCTTTATGTCTCATTCAATGCAGTGCATTCTCCGCTTCAGGCTACAGATGAAGATTTGGCCCAATTCCCAGACTTAACTGGCAAGCGTCGAACTCTTGCTGCTATGACGCTAGCTATGGACAGAGCCTGTGGAATGATCCTGGACGAAATTAAAGCTTCAGGTTTGGAAGAAAACACCCTCATAGTCTTCTCAAATGACAATGGCGGCCCTGAAGGCACTATGACTTGCAACTATCCCCTCAGCGGCTGCAAGTCCAACAACCTTGAAGGCGGTATTCGAGTGCCCACAATCATGAAATTACCAACTGTAATCAATGCAGGATCCGTTTATGAAGAGCCGATTAGTCTTCTAGATATGCTACCCACTTTCGTGAATGTAGCAGGAGGTGTTGCTGAGCAAATCGAGGGACTGGATGGTGTGGACCTGATCCCCTATATCACAGGAAAAAATGAATCCAATCCTCATGAAACCCTGTTTTGGAAAAAGGAAAACCGAGGAATCGTTCGTCAAGGTGATTGGAAACTTTTACGTTTTCCTGATAGACCTGCGGAACTCTACAATATTGCTTTAGACGAGACTGAATCAAATAATCTGGCTTATGAACAACCAGACAAAGTGCGTGAATTGTTTAAAGTGCTTTGGACATGGGAGGGACAGCTCGAACGACCTCTATTTATGCTCCGACGTGAGTATGAAGTCAACGCGCTGAAGCGAATGGACGACAAACGCGACCCTAGCTGCAAAGAATAAATTTTCAGTTAGCATAAATCAAAAAAAGTAATAAACTCCTAACAGGAGAACCAGCTCTGAGAATCATCCTATTAACACACCTAATAGCTAATTACCATAGATACACATGAAACATTTCAAAAGGCTAAACATCTTTTCTTACTGTCTAATTTTAGTTTCTTTGTTGGGCTGTGACACAAAAGAAAACCAGCGCACGAATCAAAAACAAAGACCTGTACGGCCGTCATTATCGTCTCTTGACGACTTCAAACCATCTGGTGACAATTGGATCATGGTAGGAGAACCAATATTTGGAATGGAGAAGCCGGATGAAATAAAGTATACTGAAGGCGCAAGTACGTTTCTCAACCTTAACAATCAAGAAACCAACAAGCATCTCTTCTCAAAAATGGAACATGCTGACATTGATTTAGAACTGGAAGTCATGATGCCTAAAGGCTCCAATTCGGGAATTTATTTTCAAAGCAGGTACGAGATCCAGTTGCTTGACAGCTGGGGAAAAAAGACTCCTAAGCATTCGGATATTGGAGGTATATATCAACGATGGAATAATGATCTTCCGGATGGTGAAAAAGGATACGAAGGAATAGCTCCACCTGTCAATGCAGCCAAAGCACCCGGCGTATGGCAGCACCTCTCCATTTCGTTTGTGGCCCCTCGTTTCAATGATCGAGGTGAGAAAATCAGCAATGCCATGTTTCGAAAAGTAGTGCTTAATGGAGTGGTGCTACACGAGAACAAGGAATTATCCGGACCGACCAGAGGTGCGGCCTTTGGCAATGAAGCGGCGATGGGTTCATTGATGATCCAAGGAGACCATGGTCCGGTAGCCTTAAGAAACATCAAGTACAAAGCCTATCAAGATATCCAGCTGGACATACAGGATCTAACCTTCAAATACGCAGAAGGTGAGTTCTTTAAGGTGCCTAACTTCGATACCCTAGATGTCTTAGCAGAAGGTAAAGCGGAGAGTTTTCACCACCTGGACTATGCATCTCGCTCCAATGGATTTGCCATTCAATTTGAAGGAACGCTGAAAGTGCCGAATACTGGCATTTATACATTTGATCTAATTACTGGTGATGGCACTAAGCTTTTCATTGATAATAAATTGGTAGCTGCTCATGATGGTAGACATTGGATGAGTAAGAGAACGGGCAACATACAACTCAATGAGGGAGAACACACAATCCGGGTGGCTGCTTTTGAGTATAAACATGTATCAGCAATCACCATTGGTTATGAAGGTCCAGGCATACGATACCAATACCTCCCTTCTACTCCACCAAGACCTGCATTGCCTGAATCCGAACATATATTCTTGAAGCCAGAATCTAAGGCTATCCTCCAGCGCTGTTTCATAGACTACAAAGGAAGATCAGTTACCTTGGCTGTGGCTGTTGGGGATCCTGATAAACTACATTACACTGTGGATCTTGAAACAGGCAGCATGTTAAAATCATGGAGAGGTGACTTTGCCGATATGACAGGAATGTGGCACTCCCGCGGTGAGACTCAGCAACTATTACCTGTAGGAACCACAATAGACGGATGTGAAGGGCTACTGATCAATCAACTTTACGGATTGGATACACCATGGAATCCAAAAGAGGCTACTTTCAAACACCTGAGCTATAAGCTCGCTGATCAAGATCGTCCAATATTTAAGTATGCTTACAAGAATTCTATATTGGTAGATCGAATCGTACCAGATCCATCTAATAGTGGTTTTACAAGAACTTTGACCCTACAAGGCAACGACCGCAATATCTATGCGCGAATAGCAAAAGCAGACTTTATCAATGATCTGGGTAATGGGCTATACTCCATTCAAAACTTGCATTACATTAAGTTGGATCCCAAGATCAGGCCTCACCTTCGTCAGTCCAATGGTGCATCTGAGCTGCTCATTCCTGTAATCGATTCAGTTTCTTATTCTATAATCTGGTAATCACATGAAAACCTTAATATCTTCAATCCTGCTCACGTTTTCCATCGGAGTATATAGCCAATCGGAATCTGACTACTATCAAATTAAGACTGTTCCCATTCCTAAAGAAGTCATACTGGAAGTTGGTGGCTTGGCCTTCAATCCCAAAGGAGAGCTGGGTGTATCCACCAGGCGTGGAGAAATCTGGACCATTGCCAATCCTTCAAGCGCAAATCCTAAGTATAATCTTTTCGCTCGCGGCATGCATGAAAACTTGGGACTCGCATATTACAAAGGCAACTATTTCACTGCGCAGCGATCAGAACTTACCAAGATCACTGATTCGAATGGAGACAACTTCGCGGATAAATTTGAAACCATCGCCAGCTGGGAACTGAGTGGAAACTATCACGAGTATTCATTCGGCCCTGTAGTATTGCCCAACGGTGACATGCTAGTGACGCTCAATCTTGCATGGCACGGTGGAGGTAAAAGTTTCAAAAAATGGCGTGGATGGCTCGTGAAGATCACTCAGGATGGTGAATTAATTCCCATAGCCACCGGGTTGCGTTCCCCGGCCGGATTTGGTGTCAATGAAGAGGGAGATATATTCTATGCCGAAAATCAAGGAGACTGGGTAGGCTCAGGAAGAGTTACCCATTTGGAGTCTGGAGATTTTGCAGGTCATCCTCAAGGTCTCAACTGGAGTCAAGAGCCCGAATCTCCCCTGCGTTTGAAAAAGGAAGACATCAACGATTCTTTTGGCTATTCTCTCTATGAATACTCGAAATATATCGAAGCAATCAAACCGCCAAGCGTATGGTTTCCGCACACCATTATGGGTGTATCCACATCAGATATATCACTTATCCCTGATGATTTCGGACCCTTTACTGGACAGATGCTAGTTGGTGATCAAGGCCATAGCACGATCATGCGAATGTTTCAAGAGAAGGTAAATGGTGTCTACCAGGGTGCTTGCTTTCCTTTTGTTAAAGGATTTTCATCTGGAGTACTGAGACTAGAATGGGGAAATAGCAGAGAACTCTATGTAGGTATGACCAGCCGTGGCTGGAACTCTACAGGACCAGATCCTTATGGCCTTCAGAGACTTGTCTGGACTGGGCGCACCCCTTTTGAAATCAAAGCCATTCGAGCACAACCTGACGGTTTTGAGTTGGAGTTCACCCAGCCAATAAGCGCTGCAATGGCTGCCAAAATGGAAAATTTCAAGGTACAAGATTTTACATACCTATATCATCAAACATATGGTAGTCCTGTCCATGATTTGCAACACCGCATGATTCATCAGACAGAACTATCCGCAGATGGACATAGCGTCAGGGTATATCTGGACAAACTGCGCAAAGGGTATATTTATTCCTTTGAACTACCAGATATCACCAATAAAAGTGGAATCAAGCTATTGCACCCCAAAGGGTTCTATACCCTCAATGAAATACCAGAGGGAAGCAAGCAGGTATTTGAAGGAATGAATCATGCCAATATGCCTTCAGTTCAAGCTGTTAATACTGTCAGTACTAAACGAATCACTCAAAAGCCTGCCGATTGGAAGCTAGAAGAGATTGTAAACATAGAAATGAGTACCGTCCCAGGATTGAAATTTGACAAGAATTTAATTGAAGTTAAAGCGAACGATAAAGTGAAAGTACACTTCGTAAATCCGGATGACATGCTTCACAACTTTGTGGTGACTATGCCTGGTAAAGTAGATGAAGTAGTTAACGAGGCGCTTGCTTTGGGTCTCAATGGACAGAGTATGAATTACGTCCCCAACTCGCCTAACGTGCTCTATCATACTGCCATTTTGCAGCCAGAGACCAATGAATCTATTTACTTCAAAGCACCTGCCACTCCAGGTGACTATTCTTTTGTGTGTACCTATCCGGGACATGGACAGATCATGAGAGGTATTCTGAGAGTTAGATGATTTGCATTCTACACCAGGTAAAAGGCCATTGGACAGAATTGTCCGATGGCCTTTTTGTTTCTTACCTGAAAAAAAATTTATGAATGTCTATTTATACAACCGCTTCGAACCGTGTCCTCATAGACTAAATAGAAGCAACACAAAAGAGACCGAAAGAGTATGTTATTGGTTCTCATTTTCCCAAAGTTGCTTGTAAAGAGCGCCTCTAAACTTGTCGTTCAATTCATATCCCGGAGGGAATACCTCGTTATTCTGGGACATTATGATGCCAACAAAATTACGTTTAGGGTCTGCCCAAAAATAGGTACACTCATAGCCACCTCCTATCCAAAGTCCTGCTTCTCCTTGTTCCATTAGCTTCATAGTATCCCCACTTACCCAAAGATTATATCCGTTATGCCCATATGGATTATCAAGTTGAGTGTGAGGAGCATAGATATCTTCTACAGTTTCTTTCTCCAAGAATCGATACCCGTTCAACTCCCCTCTTAATAGCAACATCCTTACAAAATCTGCATAACCATTCGCGGTAGCGACCATTCCTTCTCCTCCAAGGTATAGCGGGTGATCCAATTCGTAATCAGGAACATCAGGACCGAAGATATCCAACTCGCCTCGAACGGCTTCTCTTAATACTGAATCTCTACCAGTAAACTTTGGCAATAGTTTTTCATTGTCTGGCAACCTATATGCTAATCCGTTTATGCCAAGTGGATCAGTGACCCTTTCTATAACTAATTCCTCCAGACTTTTACCTGTGGCTCTTTCTGCCACGAGACCAAGTACTGTTGTGTTAGTTCCATAAAAATATTTGGTTCCTGAGTGTTGAATCAACGGTAACTTCGACATACGAACAATTAAATCGTCTGAGTCCTTTGCAGTCGGTAAATTTTGCTCTGCTATGAGTGAATCGATACAAGGAAAACCGGTAGTAGCATAATAAAAACCTGCCTCATGGTTAATAAGGTGCAGGATGGTCATTATTGAATCATTTGGCACCAACTGAATAGGGCAAGCCTGAGTCCTATTGCCCCAGTCATACTCTGTCAAACTTTTTCCCTCATTCGAAACGGCCACATTTAGGTTTTCGAACTCAGGTATGTAATTTGACACAGGATCATCCAATTTCAAGATTTCATCTTCAATTAGATCCAATACCACAGATATTGTCACAATCTTACTCATTGACCAAATCCGAATCCAGGTATCTCCACCAACAACCGTATTTGGCAATAATCTGTCTTGGACGGCACTATATTCATAAAGTAGGTTACCATCAATGTCTTCCAATCTTGCATAGATGAATGGGTAAAACCCTTCTTCTACGAATGAATTCAGAATATTATCAAGTTCATCTGGGTTAACTATTTCCAAGGCAGGTACAGCCTCCTTCTTTGAACATGAAAGTGTTGTGATGATAAAGACTACATAAAATGCATTTTGGAGAATTCTATAATTCATGGTTCTTGATTTATCACTTATGTGTCGAAAGCAATGCCACCAACGTCCAACTTAAATGAGTATGCGCCCCAGTGTCTAGAAGCACCGAAGTATCTTTTCCGCAATGACATATCAAATAGCTCAGTTCGCATATTAATTTTAGTGTTTGTTACCTACAGTTTAATCATTTAGGTTAGCTAAATTTTGGATTTTAACGTGTCTCTCCACCTCTGGTCTCCATTGATCTTGATTCGCCATAAGCGCAGAGAGTTTTTCTTGTAAGTATACTTGGTACCATGTTCTTTTATGAAAATGACAAATATTGTTGTAAGTCTTTTCTGAATGAATCATCAGCCTTAATAGAAAATCCTCCTTTGGCTTACGATGGTTATTTACTATTTTACTTAAAAGATTAGCATCAATATCAATATCCTTTGCAAAGTCAATTCTTTTGCTATAAATCGTATCAATGTATGAAGTCAAGAATTTTGTAAAGTGATTTTCCTCTTGATAGACGGGCTCTTTTACAAACTCCTCCATTTTAAATTTTAGCTGTAATAATTTGGCCTTTATAATCTTATCAGAAGACAGATTCTTCATTCTATGAAGTCTAGCCTCCATAAGTGCTTTGCCATCATCAAGTTGCTCTTTTTTTGAAGTATAGCGAGAATCTACCCCGAATTCAGCACCTTCAATTTCTTTGAATTTATTTTTTTCCTTAATCATGGTCATAAATGTTAATTAATTCTAGTATTTCATCTATTTCAACGCTTAAAGTCATTCCAGTAATATTCATTCCGTATTTATCAATATAATGTTGCGCTATTGTACCCTTTGGTTTTAATGAAACGCAAGCCAGATCCCCGTACTCTCTTACGGCAATTTTTGAAATGAATGTGATAAGGTTACCGGCAATATTTTCATATTCTTTATTACTTCCTTTGTTCTCCTTAGATACAGTAATTAGCCTTATATGAATTCGCCATTCCTCAGGAATTCGTTCAACAGAAACAAGTCCTAGAATGTCACTTGACCCAACAATATTTAACTTATAAATCTCTTGTGGTTGTTCTTCTTTCCAGTCAAAAAAGTATCGACTTTTCGTAATAGATTTATAATCATTAGTCTGAACTGCTTCTATCTCTACCTTGTACTCTTTTCCATAAGCAGAACTTATAACAACCATACAACAAAGATACTAAAAAAGTTTCCGTAAAATGGAATTAATTAAATTAGAGTTTCCGAAAAATGGAATAATTCAAGAGTGTAATTGTATGCAACGCTCAGCTAGCAGGAGTGCGCCCCGAAACTAGCAAGTTCCAATAAAACTAATGAATCTGCTGGTGCTTCCAAAGTATCAGAATGGCACTGCTTCCAGAAAGATGAAATTCCTGCGAGTTGAAGTCAGTAGAAAGCACCGACCTTTCCCAGCGGCTGATTCATGGTGATGTTCGCGCTGAGGCTGGCAAAGAGGTAGTTTGGCGCATTCGTGCTAGCGACTGTTAGAAACCTGTTATTTTACGTTGAAGCTAAAAGAGTTTTCAAATTTTAAATCTCTCGTTATCTGCGAGTTAGATTTTCCTCTAGCTTCTACTTTGATGGTATGTTGGCCCCTTGAATTAGGTCTGAATACCACGAGTGCACCTCCATCTTCCAATTCAAGTAGTTTGTTGTTCATATAAAAGTCTACAACAGTCTCTGGCTTGTTCAGTAATGCCCCAAAGAATACTTTACCTCTGTAAGTTTCACCCAATTTGAGTTCCTGAATTTCTGGAACAAACACGAGTGTTATTTGATTGAATTTCGGATCTGGCGGAATTATGGATTCCAAGAGTTCATTTAGCACCCTTATGGTCTTAAATCTTAGCTCATGCTTTGCGAATGTCTTAGCAAGTTCAAGTCCGAGACTGTTATTTACATTTAGAGTTACATCAGACGAGAAAATTGAATCTATTCGTATCCTCCAATTTAGAATCAATTCATTCAATTTAGATTTTGATGTTGAGGTCGCTATTAACTTATCCAGCCTACTATATTCGCTAACTATGGCCTTACTCATTATAGTAGGTTCTTCATCAATTCCGTATTCATCAACTGTTCTTGCGATTTGCGTTCCCATCTGTTCAATATCTTCGGACAGAAGTTTATTGGTTTCTTCAATCTGTTCGACAACCGCGGAGTTATTTGAGCAGCCGAAAAGGACTAAGATGCAAATTGTAAAGAGGCTATTTCTCATGTTCGATTGGAGCGAATGATTCCTAACCAGCTATCGGGCGTATGTCCCCAGCTAGTGAATAGCAGCAATGTAGTGAAATCTGCCGAAGCTCACAACGGTTCCAAATGGCACTGCGTTCTGAAAATCAAAAAATCCTGCGAGCAAAAGGTGCTAGAAAGCACTGCCGTTTCTCAGCGGCAGATATCACGGTCGAGTTGCACCAAATCAGCCAAAATGCACTAAGACATATGCCCGATCAGCGTCTGTTACAGGCCGTTATTTATCGCTTGACTTCTTGTTTAATCCGTTTGTTCACTGGATCTGCGGTGAACAAGACATAGTTGTTTGAAACAGAATTTAGTTCGTTAAGAAGTTCAGAAGTCGATTCTATCTTGTTTCCCAGTTCATCAAATGCCTCAACTGATCTTGCGACAGAAAAAATGAGAGAATCGCTACCTTCACAGCTTGTTCCTATATGGAAAATGTCCGTTTCGTAAGAGCAGGTTGCTCGAAGTTGTTCGTTCGAATAGTAGTAGTTCCAGGCGCCAATTTTATAATTATAGAACTGTTCACATGGGCCAGAAGAGCAACACTGAGTGTAGCTTCCAATTTGATAGTTCCCTCTTGATTTCAGCTTGCCGTTAGGGTAAAATTCGCTGCACTCATTAACTTTTAATAAGCTTTTTTCTCCGTAGTTGTTCACAGCGTAATAGCCAATGAAACTGAATTCTTTTCCCTTATCAAATGTCTCGTATGTTAGTTTTGTGTTGCCGAAATAACCACATTCGTTGATGGAGAATTTACTTTCAACTGGAGGGAAGTAGATGTAACCAGATGTTTTGCATCCAAGAAGAATTGTTAGTCCGATGATTCTAGAAAGTACCTTCACGATTTGCAAGTATGGCCTGTAACGCCCGTGTATGGCGCTGTGTGCGCCCCACTGGCTAATAGTACTAAAATAGTGAATCTGTCGGTGCTTCCAAAGTATCCAAGAGGCAGTGCGTTCAGAAGATAAAAACTCCTGCGAACAGGGCTTTGTAGAAATCAGAGAAGTATCCTCAGCGGCAGATTCACGGTCGAGTTCCACTGAATCTGGCTAAATGCTCAGTTCGCACATGCGTCCATACACAATGTTATGCCTCGTTAGTTTTTCTCCAATGCAGAGTTAACCTCGTTCTGTTGATAGTTGCTGAGCTTTATTTGACTCCTGATATCGTTATAAGCTGGATTTGGATATTTTCCAATTGTTATTACAATATCCGGAAGATGATATTTTAATGCTGTTGGATGTCCTTCGTTTATAGTTTTTTGAAAGAGTTCTCTGGCAGTCTCTCCGTCAAATTGAGCGATTGCCTCATACATCGTTGCGATCATTGGGTAGTCAAATCCTCCAGGCTTTTTTATTTCTTTGTCGTGCACTGCCTTTAGGTCGATCAATAGTGTTTGACTTGGAAATTCTCTAATGGCTTGCATACCATAATAATCCAGTTTACGATCAAAAATTAGGGGCCTTAATAATTCTAAGTCTTGTTCCTTTTTGTATTTGGCCAAAGCGACATATGCTGCCGGTGTTCCTTCTTCATTAATTATCTCCTTAATGCGCTCATAATATTTTGGTAAAGGTTCCAATTCAGATATTATTCTTGACTTCCAATAGCTGTTGATGTTACTATAAAGTAAAAGGCTGTCGAGTTCTTGCTTTTGAGTTAAAGTGAGTTTGATGCCTTTGTTGTCAATGAATTCTGGCGTTAGAAGGTCTATATAAAAATCTACGAGAAGTTCCTCGTCAATAATACAACCGAAAAAAGTTGTTACGGTAGCAGTATCTTCAAGGGTTGATTTTAAAATTTCAAAGGTTTCTTTATCCTTCTTAATGGTTAATAGCCAAAATGCATAACCACGCACTGCGGAGCTTGGGTGTGTTGTTAAAATCCGAAGTTCATCTTTAGTTGCGGTTTTGCCCAGTTCTTCGAACCGATCATATTGATCTGATCGCTCCCCAGCAAAGCCAATTCCCGCGCTATGAATTTCATTGACCTTTGAAATCCCCTTTACAATTTTCAAAGTTTTAAGGTTGATCAGTTCTTTTTTGAATTCAATCTTTTGAGCAATGGCCCCAAAAGTTAAAATCGAAAAAAGTATGTAGGGTATGATTTTCATGGCAATATGAGGCATAATGCCCAGATATAGCGCTGTGGCCTCCGAGCTTTTTTAATAGCGATAAAAGTAGCTTATCTGCCGGTGCATTCAAAGTATCAGATACGCACTGCGCCATGAAAGATAAAAATCTCCCACGAGTAGATGGTGGTAGAGAGCACATAAGTTGCTTGGCGGTAGATAAGCGGGATGTTTAGCAGACTCTTTGCAGATGACTAAGTAAGGCCATGCGCAATATCGTTTGTTAGCACCAGTTACTTCTTAGTTACCTTAATTTTTCCGTTAGTAAGAATCTGAATCTCTATTATTTCATCATCACTTTCAGCTAGTTCAAAAGTTCGAAAGTCCTTCCATTCCTTAAAATCAAGGTTGGTTAAACGTCCATATTCGAGGATGTTCTCTGCAATGTCGAATCCAGTATAAAAATTTTGTTCGATTACCTTCCTCGCATCACCTTCTTTCCAAGGAAGTTGGGTTTTCTCAATAAGTATGCTGTAATAGATTTCACTTAAAACAAATGAAACTCGATATCGATAGGAACCGTCATATTCAGAGTCCTTTTTCCATTGTTCGAATTGTTCGCTAGTGCCTGTAACCTTATAGAATTTGTCGCCTGTTGTTAGGAAATCTATGTCGGCATTTATGTTCTTCAAACTCTGTGGAAATTTGTAAGGTTCGACAGTTTGTGATTGTCCAAAGAGTTCAACCGTGGAGAAGAGAATAAAGGTAAGAAGAAGTAATCTCATTGCAGTCTATTGGTGCTAACGACCAGATATGGCATGTGCCTCTGGACTTTTTAAATATCTACTAAAGTATCAGTTTTGCGTCTTAGTTTCAAGCAACTCTGTAGAGGCATATGCTATATCGTTTGTTAGCGGCTTTCCATTTATAGAATGCAGTTCTTTAATTCGCTAAAAAATCCTTGCTTCTGATTCTTTAAGTCTACGAAAACAGAAACAGGATTTTTTATTCTGTAATGGTCTGTTTTATTCGCTTCGTCCTTTAGCCTTTTCCACCAATACAGGCCAGTCGAAGCTGCTAAGATTGGAAATAGGCTTAGCTCATTTGTTACTGCCGGAATGCCAATAGAGGTAGCCGTCCAATATGCTCTAGCAGTTGCTGCCTCTTTTTTAATTGATAACCATTCAGCTTCCGATTTTCTTATCTCTTCGTTGAAACTATCAAAAAGATCTTTGAGTTTCGCTTCGGAAATATCGTCTGGATTGGTGGCTTTAAGTTCTCCAAACACACGTTTAAGTTCATTTCGAACCCCGACTAATCTCTCTTGTTTTCTTATCTCCAAAGCAAATGCCGTGTCAACACTATTCAGAAATTGCAATGGAACTTTTGAGAATGAAAAGTTGATCTTCTCCCAAATATCGACCTTGTTCAGTTCCTTTAATTGATCCCAGGTTATTAAATCTGGAGTGTAAATATTGCTGTTTGTCAATTCCGAGATTAATAGAATGGATTCGACTGGTCCTCCTCCTTTTAAAGGGTTTATTGATGATCGCCCAAGTGGAATGTTTAGGTTTTTATAAAGCGGATTTATCCTAGATATAGCTTGCTGAATTTTAAGCGCAAAATTTTCAGCCTCGGATTCCGAAAATCTTGGAGTTGCCATTTCAAGTAAGCTCTGTTTTATAAAATTGAAATCTCTTTTTTGATATACCTGTGCAAATTGTTCCGCAGTATGATCCATTATGGTGTCAAAATACTTCTCCTTATTAGGTATTCCACCTGATTTCATTCTAATATCAATTTTTTTATCGATTTCATCTCTTAGGTCTAAATCATATTCCGTTGGATTGATGATGAGTTTAACAATTCCGGCTTTAACCCATTTTTGAATTACGATATAGAAATAAAGCGCTTCAATAAAATCTGGAAACCAATAATCTGGATTTTTGGCTGGACTTATTTGCTGATTGATGACGACTGGGTTTTGTAATGGATGGAAAACAATTATCTCATCACAGTATAGTGAATACCTTACGATTTCATCAATGATAAGATTACCTTTTAGCTTTCCGTAATGAATGGTTCTAAATGATTTTGGAGAGTTTCTTAAATCAGATATGTAATCATATTTTCTTGGAAAGAGTTGAGCAAAGACCCGATAGGTTCGCTTAACCTTAAATCGGGTAATACCTTGTGATATTTCTTTCCATGACTTGGCCTTACTTATTCCAAAAGTCTCATCTAAGAATTTAAAAAATTCAATGTTTTGTTTCTCGAAATAATCCATTGAAACCAGAGTATAGCATCATTTAGTTTTTTCTTCAGCAGTAGTCTTTTCATTCTTACTCTGGCCATTTGATGATGCCTGAGATGACTTTTCTTCTAAACCTTCAAATTCTCTTTTTAATCTATAAATACTTTCAGAAAGGTCGGTTACTGCATCATTAAATGAGCGTGCAATTCGACCGTTTACATTGGAAACTGTATCCTCAGATAATTGTAGTCCCAGAACTTTTAATGATACCTCATTAAACTTCGTGAAAAATTCATCTCTTGCATCTGCTCCATGAGGTAGACTATCAGGTCTCCAAATTCCCTTGCATGCATTTTGAGAAAGTTGAGAAAGTTTAATGATCTGTTCATCATCTAGTTTCGCTACTTTCCTTTTATCAGCTTCATAAATCGGAGCTGTAATGTCATTTACCCATTCAAATGATTTCATGACGTACTTTGCAAATAAGTGTTCGGAAATAATCAAAGTGTCAATATCACTTTCAGATGAGTATGCTTTTTCAATATCTCTTCCTTTGAGACTTCTTCCTGACATTGCACTTCCCACAATAAACACATCAGTAGGAGCCACCCCGAATGCATCTGCAATTGTTCTTTTGAATAGGGCAAACTTTAAGGGTTCGTCTTTGAACACAAAAGGAACGGTAGATAATAATAATTTATGAGCAATAGCGTCTGGAGTGAACTGCTGCACCAGTTTTTTCCATTCCTCCGCAGTTGGATACTCAAGTGAAATCAAAGTTTTACCCATTACTTTATTTTTTAAGATTGTGCGTTCAGCGATTGCCGCTAACGACCAGCTATCGGGCGTATGTCCGCAGCTAGTGAATAGCAGCAATGTAGTGAAATCTGCCGAAGCTCACAACGGTTCCAAATGGCACTGCATTCCGAAAGTCTCAAAATCCTGCGAGCAGAAGTTGGTAGGAAGCACTGCGGTTTCTCAGCGGCAGATTCACGGTCGAGTTGTACCGAAACTAGCCAAAAACCACTTAGACATATGCCTGATCAGCGTCTGTTAGTTGCTTTCTTTTCCAGATATTGATAGTCAATAAACAGTGAAAGCCCTTCGTCTCCACTTGAGAATGTTTTTCTTTCTACTAGCCCATTCTGGTTATATTGAATTGTTCTATTTGACCAGTTGCCCCCATCTGCATAGGTTCCAAAAAGTGATATATCCGAATCCCCCGAGTCAATTTCTGCAATTTTTCTTCCCTTTTCATCAAAGGATATTTTCGTAACCCTTAACGTATCTTGATTTGTGTTTATCAAATATTCCAAATGAAGTTGATCGTTCGTTTTCTGAATTTTTTGAACCGATTTTATTTCATCGTTTCTGAAATTTTTAATAAAATCCTCCTTGTCGCCATACTCAAATGTTCTCTTGTATATTGTTTGAATAGGGAAGTTCTGATCTTCAGAGATGATGTCACTATTTGGTTCAAATCTTATGCTCATAGAAGAAGAAACCAAGTCTTTCCAAGTTTCAGTTTCCACGATAACCCTATTTAAGTCATCGTATTGATAGCTCATTTCCAAGAAACTTATCCCGTCCTGATTGTCATTAAACCAAAGGTTAGTGCACTTTGAAATTCTGCCTTGTGAGTCATACAGGTATTTGTTGGTCCAACTCACTTTAGTGCTATCCCAAAATCGGTTTCTGTCGTTACTTACCCATTGACCATGTTCCTCAATTTTGATCAATCTATCCAGACTGTCATAGCTTAGATGAGTAAAACTTTGTTGTTTGTCCATGTAATGGCTGAAAGTTCTGTAGTTAAGTCCCTTGGCATTAAAAAGGTGAGTTTGTACTGATTTATAATCCCCTTGGCTGTAGGTTCTGATTGTTTTAATTGTCCTAAATGTCGTTTGAGGCTGAATATAAGAATCATTGAAATTCAAAGGGAGATCCTTCTGACCAAGGCATGCAGTGCGGACTGTTACGAGTTGACAAAATAGAAGGAGGAAAAGAAGTGTTTTCATGCAGTAAATTTGCAACTAACAACCGAATAAAGTGAACTATTCACTTTATCTACTATTGGTATATAGTAAATCTAATGGGTTTTGATTGTTTCCAAACCAATAAGTGCCAAATGAAAATTTGAAATCTTATAATAGAAACGCTTGTACCTAAGACGAATCTTAGTCCTTCATCAGTTTCCTCGTATATGTCCCTTCGGATGTAACCATCTTCAATATGATCATGCCTTTGGCTCTTATTGGTACCTCCATGCTGGAAATCTGAGTTTGGAGTGCGCTGTTCTCTAGGAGGACCTTGCCAGATATATCCATCACAGTATATGACGCTACATCCAACGCTCTCGGAAAATCTACCCTCAATGAATGTGCTAACATTCGGTAAATAGGCTTACTCATCAAGTGAGTAGAAAGTGCATCCATGGTACGGGTATAGTAGAGCCTCAAACGATCTTCATTTTTACCAGCCTCCTGATAAATGGTGATCACCTCCCCTTCTCTAAGGTCATAAATCTCCTGAGTATGCTGATCAAACAGCAAATAGCGATAGCCAAAAGGAAGATCCCCAAGTTCCTTAACGGTCAATGCCAATTGCTGTGGTGTCTTTGTCATGATACCCAATGCTACCTCAGACTCCTGATCATGCGCTAACCCTTGAATGGCCATCTTTTGCTCTCCTATTAGACTGTAAAAGGACAGGTCTTGGTTGCCCGTTAGTTTCACGGCATCATACTTCGGATCAAAGCCAATAGTGGCGTCCTCTCGCACCCCAATGAGCAACTCATTTCTTTGGCCATCGGAAGATTGTACCGATATTCGCAGATTGCCATCCTTGGTACCAGATTTTCGAAAGAAATTCGTATCCGCATTTTGGCCAGTGACTCTCATACTTTCACTAAAAGTAATATTCGCAGAAGTAGTCGGTGTACCAGTCAGCTTGATGAAAAATCCTTGCATAGAGCCTATGTAGCCGTTGAAAGATCCTCCATTTGGTCCATTGCCCACGTGACCAAGTTGGCTCACTATCATGTAATCTGCGTTGGTTCCTCGCTGGGTATTGGAGCCTCCATCATCCCATAGGTAAACCGAGCTACCAAGACCAGCTACTACCGACTCCACATGCAGAGCAGCAGGATAAGGATTGCAAAGGAGCTGCCAGCCGGCCTCAGGGCCGTCTGTGATGGTTAGATTTTCTACCACTATGTCTCCATCGTTGGGCAACCCCGTGAAGCTGATCTGCTGAGTACCTCCAGCTGCGGCATAGCCTCGACCTACGGCTAGAGATTCGTTCTTTGCGTCAATCCATCGGTCTGCACCGTCATTGGAGCCATAGGCAATTGTCTCATTATAGCCATATACATATTGACCTAAGTCAGAACCCTGCTGAGTAGGATTAGCTACTGGCGAACCCACAAAGCTGTATCGTCCATCTGCAAAGCGTTTGTTTCTATAAACCTTAGCTTCCGCGGCATTGTTGTTGGCGGCATAGGTGATCAGCGAGCTTCCAGATGCTACCATAATATCACCAATCATCGTTTCTGATAGTGCTCCTGTCTTGGTCACTTGGATTTCATCGTAGTAAGTGTCTCCCGTAGTAGCAGGTTGGAGTTGGAGCAGCCATGTCCCCGTCTGAGTAATATCAGCGGTCAATGTAAACTTTTGCCACTCTGACGTGAAACTACTCGATATTTGAAGTTGATTCCCTGCCCAATTCACATATCTCCAACGCTGTAGGCCAGACCCTCCAGCTGTAGATTTTGCATAGAAGGAGAAAGTATATTCGCCTAAGTCGTCGTTATCAATTTCCAATAAGCTAAAGACAAAGTTATTGGTACTGCCATTGCTTGTAAGCTTGAGCGACTTGGTGCCCTTATAAGCTGCTTCGCTTGTGACTTCATAGGCAGTGACGCCACCATCGCTAGATACCAAGTTTGTGAGCGCTTGTGTGGTCATTGATTCAAAGTCATACTCCAAAAAATGAGCAGACACCTCTTCTCCTGTGGTAGGTCCATCTATTTCAAAAGTGCTATTGTTAGCTACTGTCACTGTAGCATCTGGCCCTATGTAAGCTTCGGAGACCTTGAGATTTGCCGTGAGCGAAACATCGTCTTTCACCCGGATAAGGAAATGATCTTTAGGAATGACGTCCCAATTATTGCTTTCGAATGTGCTGATCTGACAATTACCAAATCGGAAGGCGTAGTTTTTCGAATCTTCAAAAGCAACAGTGGGAAGACGAGTTGCACTGCTGGCACCTACTTCGCAATCTGAGGGTACCGTTTCTTGAACCACTCCATTGGCAGAAACGTAGCTCACCCCAAACTCCTGTACCGCTTCTTCTGTAATATCTAGAACCACTTCATAGATATTATTTCCTTTATCAGTCATCTCAGTAGTAACGTTATTCACCAAAGGACCGCCTAAACTGACAGCCCCAGTAATGCTGCTAGCTACAGGACTCATGTCATATTGAATGGTAATCTCTTTAGTAGCAAAGGCATCTTCCAATAACTCAACAGCCGGTGCTTCCCAATCAATACCTGGTACCCAATAGGTGCCTCCTACCTCATAAGCTCCTACATCTGGATTACTCCCCGAAAATCCATCCGTAATCCCCGAAATATGAACTCCAGCATCTATGAGGGCTGATCCTGATACGGGCGTAAACTGCTTGTTCGCCACAGATTCGAAAGGTGAGGCTGAAGATATGATATTGGTGGTCTCAGATACATCCGTACCAATCCATGGAGTGATACTCGCATAATTATTTTCTATGACTATATCGTCTATGGTATAATTGGTGCCATTTGGTCCGGCCCAGCGTCCCATCGCTTCTTCTACTTCATAGATGGAATTGTTGTATATATCTATGTTCCAATTGTCCCAATTGATCTGAATGCCCGACCAGGTGATGTTCCATACCACGTTATGATGGACTGTGTAGCCTTTGCTATGATTGTCCAGATAGATACCAGCGGCACGTCCATCTGCATAATCCGGGCCTTCCGAATCGTGAAACCAGTTATGATGAATCACTGAGTTTTTGTCATTCGCATTACCTACCACATAGAACACGCCACCGTCATTATTGATCCGCATACAGTCATATACATCGTTGTAGCTAATCTCAGAATTGTTGCCATTGATGTAGAAGCCATCTCTTCCGCAAGCGTAAACTGTATTGTTTTCTATAGTTGTATATGGATGACTTGACCGGATGCCATTGGAGTGATTGCCCACGGTATTGCTGTATCTGATCACATTGTTGCTCACGGTATTGTTGCTGTGCCCATTCCAAGCATCGGTCAGAGACAGCCCGTTGATAGAGCTAAACTCTATCAGGTTGTGATCAACCAGATTATTGCTACCTCTAACAATGACTGATGCTTCGTTCACTTGTGCATCTGTATTATCTAGCTCATCCAGACGCTGCGTACCGTATCTTATGGTACAGTTTTTTAGTACGTTGTTGCTTCCAGCAATAATGACATTACCCCCAAAAATCTCAATTCCATCAATTTCTATATAGTTTTTGGTAATGTTGATAGCTTGGATACGAGCAGTATACTCCGTCACGAATGATTCAGGGTTGGCATCATTAGGTGCATTGAAGTAGACTTCATCATTGGCATCATCGTAGTACCATTCCCCTGGATAATCTAGCGCACCAAGGGTCCCAAAAAGGTAAAATCGACCATAGTTATTGTTTCGAAACACAGTCGGATTGTGAGGATTAAATGGCCATTTGGTAATATCGACTGCCTGATAATTCACTGTCCCTGCCGTGGATGAAGTGATCAGTCTGGTCCAGCTAGCACCCGAATGTGCACCGAGGTACCAAACGTACCCTCCTGACCAGTCTACATTTGGAATACTCGTTCTGCTGATAGATGATCCCGTGCCACTATCCACCGGCTCTGCATCTATGGTGAAAGGGTCATTGTCTGCATTGTTGGGCCATCTGGCTATATCCATCGCATGGCCTTTGGCAAAAAGCATATTACGCTCTACTCCTAAGGGCATGGTCACGCTTGCTTTGTAAATAGCCCCCGAATAATTGGTCCATGAATCGATGGTCTCTGTAGCAGATATGACTACCTCATCCTGAGCGTAAGCCTTAAAAGCAATATACGCACCTGCGCTTCCTGAATTGGCCGGAGAAAGTGTTTCTCTATAAGTTCCCTCCTTGATATAGCAGATATCTCCTGCTACCATAATAGAGGCTGCTTTACCGATAGTCAAAAATGGATTTTGCTCCGTTCCTATATTACTATCACTTCCGTCTTTGGCTACATAGTAGTCTGTAGCTAAAGCTGACAGGCTACAAAACAGCGCGATGATGATACAAATTTTGTTCATGAAATAGCTAATGGTTACAAGGTCAAAATTAAATACACGTCACCCACAAGCTATGTGTCAAACACTTTCTATTTGAAGGGGTAAATAGGAATTTCACCTATTAAACTTTCGTGAAGGATGATTTATTGAAGGACTAATCCTATCCAAGCCGAGTATACGAAATGGTTTGCGCATTTTAGAACAAGGCCTAGAGTTTAACTTGAATGAATAATCTAAAACTAGCTAACATAAGAATATGAAACTAAGGCTATCCTTTCTCCCATTTTTCATTGCGGTATTTTCTGTTTTCCATTTGTCCGCACAGAGTATAACAAGCCTCTCATTAATCAACGCTAATACGAACCAACCAATTGGGGATCTTACACAAGACTATGTGATCAACCTCACTGAAATTGGGTCAGAGTTGAATATTCGTGCCAACACCACTGGAACCATCGGAAGTGTGAAATTTTTTCTGGATGGTACTGCCGTAAGGACCGAGAGCACAGCACCCTATGCTTTTGCTGGAGATACTGACGGTGATTATTGGGTTTGGACCCCACCACTTGGTAATCATACCGTCAAAGCCATAGCTTATTCGGAAGGTGGCGGTGCTGGAAGTGAATTATCCTCCATAGAAATAAATTTCACCGTGGAAGGAACTCAAAATGACATTGTCTTTCCGACAGAATTGGGAACTGGTGAAGTAATCATCTCAGGAGAAACAAAGAAATGGCACAATGTAACTCTCACTTTTGATGGGCCATCATATGCTGAAACAGACAATGATCCTAATCCATTTCTAGATTTAAGACTAAATGTCACCTTCACCCAAGGAGATCTCTCCTACCTAGTACCTGGGTATTTTGCCGTAGATGGAAATGCCGGAGAATCTAGTGCCACCTCAGGAAACAAATGGCGCGTGCATTTTACTCCCCCTACGACAGGAGAATGGTCCTATACTGCTTCTTTCAGAATAGGTAGAAATATCGCTATTTCAGATAACAGTACAGAGGGTGACCCGATCGGCTCTATAGACGGAAAAGCAGGAGCAATAACCATATTGGAATCTGACAAGAATACTCCTGACTTTCGCTCAAAAGGTCGCCTGGAGTATGTTGGTGAGCACTTCCTCAAATTTGCTGAGACAGGTGAGTACTTTGTGAAAGGTGGACCGGATGCTCCAGAAAACTTCTTGGCATATGAGGACTTTGATAATACGCCTAACGAAGGCAACCGAAGAAAATCATGGGCTCCACATGCTAATGACTGGAAAACAGGAGACCCTAGCTGGCAAGACGGCAAAGGAACTGAAATCATCGGTGCGCTAAATTATCTTAATAGTGAAGGATTGAATGCGTTTTCATTCCTCACTATGAACATAGGCGGTGATGACAAAAACGTCTACCCGTATGTGACCAATTCTGACTTCAAGCATTTTGATTGTTCCAAGCTGGATCAATGGGAAATCGTATTCACTCATGGCCAGAAATTGGGATTATACCTTCATTTCAAGACTCAGGAAACTGAAAATGATCAGCTACTAGACGGAGGAGACTTGGGCAGAAATAGAAAGCTTTACTACAGAGAATTGATCGCTAGATATGCTCATCATTTAGCCCTTAATTGGAATCTGGGAGAAGAAAATACACAGACCGTGCAGCAGCGAAAGGAAATGGCCAAATACTTCAGAGAGCACGATCCTTATCAAAATCATATAGTGATTCACTCATACCCTGATCAGCAAGAGAAGGTCTATGCAGGATTGTTGGGTGATCAATCTGAAATCACTGGTGCCTCCGTACAGACTGGATGGAACAAAGTATATCAATCCACGCTGACTTGGGTAGAGCGCTCTCGCGAATCAAGTAAAAAATGGGTGGTGGCCAATGACGAACAAGGTAGCGCCAATACTGGAGTGCCACACGACGACTATGCTGGTTCTCCTACTCTTGATCAGATAAGACAACAAACGCTATGGGGAAACCTAATGGCTGGAGGTGCTGGAGTAGAATACTATTTCGGCTACCAGCTTCCTAATTCAGATCTTTCATGTCAGGACTATAGAAGTCGAGACAGAAGTTGGGATTACGTAAAAATTGCCATCGGTTTCTTCAGTGCTTTACCGGTACAAAACATGCAACCAAATGCCAATCTGGTAAGCTCTGGATGGGCTTTGGCGGATGAAGGTAGAACCTATCTTGTTTACCTCCCATCAGGTGGGAATGTCACTCTAGACATAGCCGTAGCTGGTAACTATGAAGTGAAATGGTTCAATCCAAGAAGCGGTGGTGCACTATTAGATGGCAGTGTGCTCCAACTGACGGAATCTGGGAAGCAAAGTATTGGCACGCCTCCATCAGAACCAAACTCCGATTGGGCTGCCCTGATCACTCGCCAAAATGCAGGAGACAATCAAGATCCTGAGGCTACTTTCACTGCGGACGTATTGGAAGGAACCGCCCCCTTGAAGGTCAATTTCAACGCATCGGAGAGTACTGATCCAGATGGGACAATAGAGAGTTACGCTTGGGATTTTGGAGATGGTATCACGGGTGCAGGTAAAGAGATCACGCATACATTTGAAAGTAGAGGGTCTTTTGAGGTTCAGTTGCTCATACTTGATGACAAAGGAGGCTTTGATCGCCATACCAAAACCATTAAAGTAGCATCTGCAGGGTCATGTGGTAGTCCTCTAACCATAAGCTCCGTGGACTTTGACAAAGGAGGTTTCTATATAGACAATTATACCGGCACAAATCTTTTGGCTATACAGCCCAATGAGACCACCGGTGCTCCTGTCACTGCAACAGCATCTGCCACTTTCACAGGTGAAAGCTGCAACTACAACCTGATATTCCACGGTGTAGGAGAAAGTGACGGAGAGGCCGCATTCAAGATATATATAGATGACCTAGAAGTAGGCGCTTACAACATACCTCTAAGCACTCAAAATTGGGAAATAGGAAGCAAGTACAATCTTGAAATAGAAAATCTGGAAATAGCCCAAAATGCAACCATCAAAGTAGAGGGAAGTACAGCTTCCGCAGATGGCAAAGAATGGAGCCGTGCTCGATGGCTTAAATTGGAAATTTTGCCGGCTACATGTGGAGAGGCGGGAGTATTTGAAGAATCTGACGGTTATGTGGTGGTGGAAGCAGAAAGTGCTTTGCAACTAGGAACTGGGTTTGAATTGAAAAATTCGTTCAGCGAAGTAGCACTGGGAGAAGGGCATATTGAATATACTGGATCAAATAGTTATGGCTCAGTACCTACCCAATCTATCACAGAGTATAGCATAAAGATTAATACGCCGGGCACTTACCAATTCAAATGGCGTTCGAGAAATGGTTCTGGCGCTGAAGCCTTCGATCAAGAAAACGACAGTTGGCTAAAGATCGAATCAACTAGATTTTATGGAGTAAAAAATGGTGTTGAACATACCTTTGCTAAGGATGACTTCATCAAAGTGTGGATTCAAGATTTGAACAAATGGTCTTGGAACTGCTTTGGGGAGCACAGTGGGGTTAATGGCATGAATGTATTCGCTACTTTTGATAAGGCTGGTACCTATCAGATAAGTATAGCGGGCAGGTCGCATGGTCACCCTATTGATCGATTTGCTCTTTATCTACCCGGCAAGGGTAGCATAGCCATGAACACATCCACCTCTGAATCAGCCTCTGGTTGCCCTACTACGGAAGCTAAGGTGCGCGCTACAGATAAAGGCTATGGCATCAATAAATCTGATGAAGTATTTGAGATTGACGGTGAGTTAGATAATCATTGGTCTTTTTTTAATTCCGAACCAGGCGAGTATGAAAGCAGCGGGAAGGATCTTCCTAACTCTGAAGACCTCTCCTTCTCCTATCAAATGGCCTATGACGATGACTATCTTTTTATTCTGGCAGACGTCCAGGATCAATCACTCTACTCACCTACGGATGAATCAGAATATGCCAAGTCAGACAATGTATCACTTTTTTTCAATCCTGATCTACAACACAATGAATCGGGTGGCTATGGCAATGATGCAATCCACATCAGGATGAACTACGGTGTATCTGATAGTCCTATCACTGGCTCAGAGAGTTGGAATGGTGGAGATGGTTTTTCCTTTGTTAGCAAACAAACTTCAACGGGATACCTCCTAGAGGCAAAAATCCCATGGAGTCAGATACTTGGAGCCAGCGCTTCCCTGACTGAGGGGCTGAAAATGGGTTTTGAGATACAAGTAGATGATAATGATGATGGGGAATTACAAAATAGTTTAAGTTGGGCCAATGATACGAAATCTAACACAGCTGCTGTGGATACTCGTAAATTTGGAACTCTTACACTTGGCCCTCCTACCCTGAAGCATGTGGCGAAATCTGGGTGGGAAGTGATCTACGTAGATAGTGAAGAAATAGCGGGTGACAGACACGAAGCTATAGATGGAGACCCAGCCACCTTTTGGCATACTGAATGGAAAGATGCACAGCCAGGATTTCCTCATGAAATACAAATTGACTTCCACAACACACTAAATGTAGCCGAAGTACACTATATGCACAGGCAAGATCAATGGGGTCCAAACGGAGCTATAGGCGAATATGAGATTTATGTAAGTAATGATTCGAAGAATTGGGGCGAACCAGCAGCCAAAGGTGAATTGGAATGGCCATCAGACCTAGCTACTAATTATAAGCTGAGTCACATGATCACATTAGATCAAGTCATACAAGGTAGATATCTCCGACTGGTGGCGCTGAGTGAAACTCAAAACATTGCTGCAAAGCCCTTTACAGCGATCGCCGAACTAGATGTAGTCGAGGGAGAATTGCTTGATGAAGAAGATATAAAAGAAGAACTATCCGTCAGTTCTGAAAGCAAATTTTCCATCTTTCCTAATCCAGTAATCAATAATACTTTCACCATCAACATGGACCAAGAAGGCGACTACCTTCTGACTATTTCCGACTTAGCCGGACAAGAAATCATGAAGCATAGTTTCAGCGGAAGCATTGCCCACTTGAACTCTAGCCAATGGAAATCTGGACTTTACTTTGTTAAACTAACAAGCATTGTATCCACTTATGAAGCCAAAATCGTCGTGGAGTAATAAAGAACAATCGAAGGTGGATCAAACCTCATTTCTAGAATGGTTCAATAGAACCAATTCTCCTGACCGTCAATCTACATGTGCCTCTACATCTCCACCTATATTATTCTCGGTATATCCAACCAGGGTAATTTTGAAAGCATGCGCTTGAGAGGAAGTTAGATTCTCAGGAACCTCAATCACCACGCCGCGATGATCTCTTTGCCAGTTAATCTTCTCATCTGATCCGAGCAAAACTATATTCAAAATTTCAGAGTTTAACGCACCTATATCTGTACTTAGGGTTTTTAGAACAACTTCATCTTTTGGGTTATCCATCACTATTGCGTAAAACTCCTTATCGGACTTCTTGATATATCTAATATCTCTTGCTGTATATTCTATTTTATGTTTCTCCACCTTGTGTCCACCCTCAGATAACCTTGTCGGCCCTTCTCCGAAGACAGTCCATGGACGGGTACCATATATGGCATCTCCATTCACTTGCAACCATTCGCCCATCTCAGTCAACAAGTCTACCATCTCCTGTGGTATTGATCCATCAGGATTGGGTGGTACATTGAGAAGCATTAGGCCGTTTTTAGCCACTATATCCACCAATATATCTATCAACTCATTAGATGTCTTGAACTTGGCGCCCGGTCTGTAAAACCAAGCTCCTGGCGAGGTATCGGTCAACCAAACGTTCTCTTTTGGTTGATTAGGTCTGCCTCGCTCATAATCTTTAATAGCCATAGACTCTGAAAATGTGCTTTCTTTATAGCAAACGCCTACTTCCTTGCCCCATTCCTCACCTTTGTTGTAGTAATAGGCTAAAAACTCATAGCGAGTCTCTTCATCCATATTTTCCAACCACCAGTCAAACCAAAGCAAGTCTGGCTGATATACATCAATGTATTCTTTGAGCTTGGCCCACCATTCCTTATAAAAGCGGTCTGAAGGTATGTCATCATCCAATCCATGTGGATCAGTGTAGAGATCATAGTCTTCAGGACTAATCCCTCCGTATGCATGAGCAGGAGCAAAATATTTCCATGTAAAGGCATGGTGAAATGATGCCATAAACCTCATACCTCGTGATTCTATCTCCTTTTTTAGTTCAGCTGATGGGTCAATACCTCCATAATTCATAGAATTCCACCGGGTCACTCTGCTATCCCACATGGCAAAATTATCATGATGCATGGCTACCGGTCCCGCAAACCGAGCTCCTGAGAGCCTAAATAATTCAGCCCATTCAGCGGCATTGAATGCTGATGGATCAAACTGCTCTATGATATACTTAAAACCAAACTCAGCTGGATCTCCGAATTTCTGCTTGTGATGGATGTAGTTTGTTGAAGGTTTGCCCTTTTTAGAAGGGTCCAACTTTCCATTGTCATACATTCTCATTCCATGCCATCCAGCATACCAGGTATTAGGGTCTGTCCCTTCGAAAGCTACAGATGTAGGCCCCCAATGTGTGTATATACCGAATTTGGCGTCCTTGAACCACTCTGGAACATTATATCCATTAAGGGATTCTCGGGTAGGTAAAAACTTCTTATCCTGAGCCAAGGAAACAAAAGGCATAATCAAAAATGAAAAGCACAATGCAATAAGATTGAATGAAACATTGATATTCATAAGTTGTAGCGTCTAGTATTACTGAAATGATTCATCATCTCAGGAAACACCAAAACTATCTTGCCAAAATCAAAAGTAGGGAGTCAGATCAATGATAATAAAGGGTGTATTTCATTAAATCTGTATGCTACCATATGTACTCATGAAATTAGAAAGCACCTTTATAACCAAAAAAGCGAATCAATCTGTCCTCTGTACCGATTGAGCTCGTTCTATTCTTTTTACTTTCAGGCCATCGCTTAACCCTTTATCGAAATACACCTCAGGCTTATGCCAAACACCAGTTCTCTTAAAAAAGGGCTCGTCATAATCCAAGCTCAGATCACAATCAAATCTGGCAATGATGGAATGTTGGTTTACTCCATAGGTTCCGGCATTCACAAAGTGACAAAGCCCCCATATTATTCCTCGACCATCCTTGGTATTGGTAAAAGCATCTGGCGTAAATGGAGCTGCTGCTATCGGCGGCAATGAAACTACAGAAGCAATCTCAAAATTTACTCCATCAGGTGACCATTGCATGGTTTCGCGTTCATTTCCATCCTTGATAGCAAGAGCTGCTACTCCCCCTTTAAATGGAAAATAAGTGGTCTCATGTCCTGAATTTAAGACAGGATTGAGCGGATGTTTTGTGAAAGGCCCCAGCGGATTGTCTGCTGTGACCAGTCCATGAGCTACCGCATACTTATCTCTTATGTCTGGCCATTTGTTGTACGCTGCTTTGTAATACAAATAGATTTTGTCATTGTACACAATTGGGTGAGGATCATGCGTGGCATCCTGATCCCATTCTCCCTTTTTGCCAAAGGGTATCACTTTGTCCGCACCATGAGTCCATGGACCATCTGGCGAATCAGCATATGATACAGATACCGGACACCAATCTCCTCTCAGACCACTGGCCTCATCAAACGCTTGATAATAGAGGTAATACTTACCTTTCCAAACCAAGATATCTGGTGTGGCCACAGAGCGCCAACCGGAGTTTGGTTTGTTAGGTCTTGCAACAGCGATTCCCTTTTCCTCCCATTTAAATCCATCTTCACTTGTGGCATACCATATATCGCACAAGTCCCAATCTGTCGATGGAATTTCGTCGGTAGCTTCTGCTGCTCTTCTAGCACCCAAAGGAGGTACTTTGGTAATCCTCTTAGAGTACCAAGTGTAATAGATACCATCTACCAAAATGGGTCTTGATGGATCACGTCGCGTGATGGTTCCATCACCACCATTGTTATCAAATCCCTCCAGCCGCGTATACTTAAACTGAGTAAATAATTCATTGTCGTGAGCACGCGGAGCGGGATAACTAAACATGCGCTCAGTAGCTGTACTCAATGGAAAGTCTGGCTTCTCAGTTGGCATTTTGTGCGGGAAGACCTGAGGCGCTGTTTCTAGCTCTCTAGAATTGTACTGAGGTTGGCAGGACAGCAAAACGAACGCCTGTAGAGCCATTTGTATAAATATTAAATTTTTCATGCTGCTAGTGACCGTTTAGTGAAGTTTCAAATTCCTGTCCATTTTGAATATTGTATTGATCATGCCAATACACCATCCACCTCTCCAAAGAGGAGTTGACGTCAATTCCCTTTCCGTTCATTTTATTCTTCAAATATTCTAATGAGTTTTTCCTTACAACTTCCATCACTTCTTCAGAATCTATTGTACCATTTTTTTCATATTTCTTCAAAGACTCCACCAACTTCCGCTTTAGGCGATTTTCCTCAATACTGAATGATTCAATTCCTATTAAGTTTGAATACTCACACGGGTCTTCCTTTAGATTATACAATTCAAATTCGGGTCGCATTTTCACCATAAACTGATTGAATGGTGCTTCAAGTTCTTGTAGGGAATCCAAATAGCAATAGAGGGTAAAGGCCGGATACATAGCCTTTTTATAGCTTGATAGCTGCATATATGGCTTTTCTGGCATTCTATTCCAGATCAATTTGAACTGGCCATTTGTAATGCTCCGTATGTCATCAACCGCATCACCCGAGCGTCCTCTGAACCCAAACACATATTCTCTTTTCTTTTCATCTACTAAAAAGGGGTTGCCATGAAAATCCTCTGGGATTCCAAGCCCAGCAAGTTTGAGCGTGGTGGCTGCCACATCCACCAGACTCACTAATTGATCTTCTATAGACGGCTCCAATTGATTTGGATATCGCACGATCAAAGGAACTTTCAATCCTCCTTCATATAGAAATTGCTTGTCGCGAAGGTGAGGACGCCCATGGTCACCGAAAAACATGATTACTGTATTTTCCACCATTCCATCTTCTTCTAACCTGTTGAGGATTTCACCTACCAAGCTATCCATGAGCTGTACATCGTCGAGGTAATTGGCCCAATCCGCACAAAGTAAAGGGTGATCGGGATAGCAAGATTGCATGGAGATTTGCTCAGGATCTATTGGATTTGTTTTATCCTTTGAGAATGGTCGATGTGGATACTTAATCTGTATCTGGGCAAAGAAAGGTGCTTCTCCGGCTTGGCGCCAATCTGTACCGTCATAGTTAATTGCATCAGAAAAATTGTAATCAGTTTTTCCCAGTTTATCAAAACCAAAACCACTAGCGTTGGTGCAGAAATATCCAGTTCGTTGCAATCTAGACACGATAGTTTCTATTCCATTTGGCAATGGTTTTTTAATCATGGTCCGGTGAGATAGACTATTAATCGCGGTAGGATACATCCCAGTAATAAACGACGAACGACTGGATGAACAAACAGGTGCATTGGCGTAAGCGTTGGTGAAGCGCACACCCTCCGAAGCAAGATTATCCAGATTGGGCGTGCGAACATCTTGATTCCCATAGCAACCTAAGTCAGGACTGAGATCATCGGCTATGATCCAAATAATATTCGGCCGTTCAACAGCTGACTGGCAAGCGAAAGAAGTAATCAATATGATGACAATCCAACTACGGCACATGCTTGGTGATCTTTAATGGAATCTGAATGTTGAAAGAATGCCGCACATTGTGTTGATCGATGCTATCTGCCGCACATAGTAATGCGACAGGTTCACCATTTTCAATAAACACTTGCGGTCGCTCCAGGTGGTCGAATTTATTATTGGTGCCATCTTCCCAAGTCACAGTCCTGTCAGATATCTCAAAATGCTTGGCTTGATTCCAATGGATACCGTCCTCTGAATCATAGTGAACTAGTGAAAACACCCGCTTCTTATCTATGTATTTCATACGTTTCACAATAGCTCGATATCTTCCATCTTGATACCAGATATAGGGATCTTCTGCCGGAAACCGCTCTCCCTCAAATGTGAATACCGGATCCGGATACTTCTTAAAAGGCCCAGTTGGTGAATCGGCTATTGCCACTAAATGAACAACGGGCCCACCACCAGGTAATTTGTCTCTCTTGGCTACAGCCTTATAGACCATCAATATCTTACCATCGGCCATCTGGCAAACCGATGGATTGGAGGTCATGAGTGCATCACGAGCAGTAGAGTCACTACTGATATCTAGGACAGGTTGATCAAACCTCTTCCAAGGACCTTCAGGACTATCCGCCACAGCTACCCCTATCCGCTGATTGTTGCGATGCTTCCAGTTGATTCGGGCTTTGCCTGGGACACTGACTATCTCTTTATCTCCGGTATTGCCCATATAATAGAGATAGTATTTTCCATCAAACTTGTGGATCGTTGGGTTGTGGGTAGTAGCTCCGTCCCAATACTGTTTACCGCGATCCGGTAATGCAATATCCCTGTGCTCAAAAGGACCAAAAGGTGAATCAGCTACAGCATGCCCTACCTGCGAATAGTTGACCCATTCCCAACCTATATTCATCGGCCAAAATGAGTAATACATATGGTATTTACCATCTTCTCCCACTACCAACGAACCTCCCCAAATACTAGCCGTGTCGCTTACGAATACTGATTGTGGGGACACCTTTCCAAATTCTATTTGAAAGTCTGGAGAGAGTTGCTTTTGAGGTGCTTGGCATGCAATCACACAAATCAATAAGGTTGAAAAAAGTAGTTTACTCATAGTACTTAGACTCTAAATGATCCTGGCTTGCGCATGGTTTCTTGCAATTCTTCGAGGTGATTTTCGAAAATGCCTCGCGGAGTAGCATCGTGTTTCACACAAAGTGAAGCCGCTTTGCCCACTGCCTCGCCCATCATACCACAGGTGCGCATCACCCGCACAGGCCCAAGTCCATCATTGGTCACACTGATGTCACGACCAGCCATGAATAGGTTGTTAATGTTTCTACTATAAAGAACTCTATATGGTGCCCAGTATGGGCCATTGTAGCTATGTTCTTTTCCGGTAGTAGCATATGAAATAAACTCCTGTCCTTCCATACCATCATCAAAATCATCATGCGGACTATGAATATCAATCCCCCAAGAGCATGGAAATGCAGGATCTGGGAACTCTTTCCCTTCACGGAATTCCTTAGAGGAAAGTACCACATCTCCCATCAAACGTCGAGATTCTCGCTTTCCTGCAATAAAGGCAGACCAGCCCAATCGATGATATGGATATAATCCATCTACGTTTTTCAATGCATCCCAAGCGCCATACATGGCCCTGAAATTGAGATCGCGAATCATCTCTACATCTGTGATTGGATTTTTGTCGAATCCACTCTCCCAAAACCATCCTCCCAGATTAGAAAGCGGATCTCTTGTAGCCCACTGTGCCTTATAGCTTTGTCGTCCCGGAAAAGGTTTATCACTCAGGTCTACTGCCCACGGACATCTTGGAAACGGTTGTTCGAAATCCCCGATTTCGCATGACATGGTCAACGCATTTTTGTCTTTACACTCACATTTCAAAACTTCTTCTTCGCTAGTAGCATCTAGGACGTTCCATAGATTGGACATTCCCATGATTTTTGAACTAGAAATCTCAAAATCTGCCCCTGCTCCAAATCCAACTACTGCATCTCCAGTGCAATCAGAAAAATACTTAGCCTTGATTCTGGTATGTCTCGCGGATCGTGTATTTTGAATAATTATAGATTGGATTGTGTCATTTTCAGTTTCTACTTTGAAAGCTCGCTCTTCAAGTAATAAAGTAATCCTTGGCTCCTTTCTGACCACTTCCAACTTTCGGTCATCGTTGTAAGATGAACCACTCTGAGCGTTTCGAGTTTTGTATTTGCTTCGCTCTATTAGATCTGGAGCTATCTCCTCTACTATTTCTCCTATCCGCGGAAAAGGTTCTTGTTTGGTATGCCCTTCAGGCCAAACTCTTACTTCCGAGCTGCCATTACCCCCAAGCACGGGTCTATCCTGAATCAAAGCCACCGTCAAGCCCAGCCTTGCTGCTGCCAAAGCTGCACATGTGCCAGCAAAACCTCCTCCTACCACAGCTAAATCAAAACTACCTCCATCATCTGGTTGATCAGGCAATCCTAAGAGCTTCCTCCTAAACTTCGTCAAGGCCTCAATATCGTTGGTAGGTTCAAAATCCAAGTCTCTACAAAACAATATGGCCTCACATCTACCCTCAAAACCTGTCAGGTCATGAAGAGCCAAATTTGCCTTCTTTCCTACCTTAACTGTGCCTCCATCATGCCAATGCCATTCTGCATTTTTAGTACCGAATGTTTCATCCAGGGGTTCCCCATCGATATGCAACTGAAATTTACCAGGGGCACCTTCCACTTTCCAAGGTGCTACCCAATCTCTGGTTCTGACCCAAACTCTATACTTTCCTGCTTTTGGGAATGACACTGCAGTTGTGGCATCTTCTACAGGTATCCCTAAACCGTGAGCTAATAAGTATGGAGACCCCATCAGATCCATTGATTGTTGATCGAGATCCCATCCTCCATGATTGGCAAATTGCTCTGCTTCAATAAAGGCAAAATCACCAGTAAACTTGTTGCGATCTGTAAAACTAAAACTCGGCGTGGCAAGAAGTAAAAGTGCTGCTCGACCTGAATCTTCTATAAATTTTCGTCTTTTCATATTTTCGATATTTGAAAGAGTTTGATAAAACTACAGAAGTGAAGAAGCAAACTTTGTTTAATTTGTGTTCAATGTTGATCCAAAAGAATGAACAACATAACCTGCTGAATTTCAACCTCTTAAATTTGGTTTGAATTTAATGATGAGCAATCAGAAACGTAATTTCTTAATTAAACTCATTGAAAACCGCTTTGACAAAGGGTCTTGTCGGTCTTGGCAGAATCGTGATTTTGAGGAATTGGCATTCCAAATTAGGCACGCTACAAAAATTCGGTTAAGTGTTGCTACTTTAAAGCGATTTTTCGGAAAGGTCAATGTCAGCTCAGATTACAAACCGCAGAATAGTACCATTGAAGCTTTAGAAGAATACGCCCATTTTGAAGAACATTACAAACTCCACCGAGCCAATAAAAAGAAACTCACCAAGTGGGGAATTGGGACTTTGACTGGGTTCTTCATTGTAGCTATGGTTTTATGGTTTGGCATTAGTCCAAACAAACGCAAGGCACCCCAAGAAGCAATCATTTCCTTAGAAAAGATAGAAGGCAAATGTCCATCAACGGCATATTTTGAAGTGGGGATAACTGGAAGCACTGATGAAACCATCATAGACTTTGGAGATCAATCAACTCCAATTGGTATATCATCTAAAATGAATAAAATCGAACATTTCTATGATTTTCCTGGCTATTTCAGACCTTCGGTTAAGCATAAAGCTCATATAATAAGTAAGCCTCTGGAAGTACTTATTGAAACAAATGATTGGCAAGCATTTGCTAATTATTATGATAACGCAGACAAGCGCTTCTATCCTATTCCTTTTAGTCCTACCAATGAAAGCGAACTATTCCATATTACGCCAAAACGCCTTAAGAGCTTAGGTTTAGACACAACAGCTATAGTGGTGGTAAGGTTAGCGAATTATAAAAAGACGACTACTTCAGCGGATGCTTTTGAATACAAAACACGAATAAAGAATGATGTTTTCTGGCCTGGAGTCAGGTGTTACTCTTCTATCATCACGATAGAAGGAACGGCTGGAAAAGTAGAATTCAAACTAGTAGGCGAAGGTTGTAGCGGTTTTAGTCAAGCGATATTGAAAGATGAACATTTGGCTATCGAACCTACGTCATTGGTAATCAACCCGAATGAATGGAGCTCAATCGAAATCAACAATAATGGTCAGAATTTAACACTAAGCGTAAATGACGAGCCTCGATTTTCTAAAAATTATAAAAGTAGCCTTGGAACACTCATCGGTACTTCCATTGTCTTTCACGGTAGTGGATCTGTAGAGCATATTTCGCTGAAAAGTAAGGGCATTATGCAATTCAAATTTTTAGAGACCAATCAGAGCGAAACACTTCAGTAATTTCCTTTGGCCTAAGCTATAGTTAAGAAATTAAACATGCCCCCAAATAATACACTTTTGCCCCCTCATTACATTTGAATCTCAAGCTAGTTTTGTGAGATATTAATACACTCAACTAGTAAGGTTCAAAAAAGCTATGAAAAGGAACATATTAAGGAAATCATATCAGTTTGGAATTTTGTTTTCACTCTTGTTATTCTCTGCCTGTGGCGATGACAGTAAGCAAATAGAAGTGGAAGAAATAGATGAAGAAGCTCCTGTGATTAATTGTCCTGACGATATAAGTTTGTCAATTGGGCCTCTTGATTTGGAACCAACAATAGAATATCAAACTCCAGTAGGCACAGACAACAATGAAGCAGTCACACGATTAATAGAAGGACTAGAATCAGGATCTGTTTTCCCAATTGGAACCACGATTATCACCTATGAAGTTACGGATCAAGCCGGCAACAAGAGTAGCTGTAGTTTTGAAGTAACCGTAACCAGAGAAGAGCCTACTGCTCTCGATGCTCCTTATGTCTTTGGCGGAATAGCGCCAGAGGGTAAAAAATGGGAAAAAGTAGAAGCATTATCAGATGAGTTTGAAGGAAACGCTCTTGATGACACAAAATGGCACAATGATCCGTCATCAGATCCGTTCGGCTGGTATGGAAGACCTCCAGCTCTATTTGATCCAGAAAATGTAACCGTAGCAGACGGCAACCTCAATGTTAATGTGCTAGAATATGAGACCCCAAAATTTGCCAATGGGAAAAATTGGACACATGGTGGAGCCATACTTAGATCTAAGACCAAGGCAGGACCAGGGCAATTTTATGAAGCTAGAATTCAAGCCAATAAGACAGTAATGTCAACTACTTTTTGGATTGCCTTTCAGCAGAATTGTAATACAGGGCCTACAAGAAAACTTGAATTAGACATACTCGAATGTGTAGGAAGAGTGCATGACGGAACACCAACCTGGGCAGAAAAATTCGATAATATTTTCGCCTCAAATACGTGGAGACATCAGCGAAGTTGTGACCCTGGCACTGCAGATGGTTCGAAACAAGCTCCAGGAAAAACGGTCATGAGCGAAAAGAATCACTCACGATTCTTTGTTTATGGATGCTGGTGGAAGTCACCTACCGAAATGCTTTTCTATCTTGATGGAGAATTTGTACATGCCATAAGAAACCCACCAGCAGATTTTGACATTGAAGGTCACATCACCATGGCTATAGAGACCTATGATTGGAATCCAATTGATGATGCCAATATTCTAAAGACGGGTACAGTAGAGGAAAGAACCACCAAATACGATTGGGTAAGAACATGGAAGTTGGTAGATGAGTAAACTTCTACCTAATTCTTGTTGGTTACTTATTGATCACTTCATTTTCTGACAAAAGTTTTCCATTGGCTCTAATGCTTTTCACCTGAAAATCTGTCACATCTTCCAACACCATGGGAGGTCTAACATCCGATACCACAGTTTCCACCGAGAAATTTTCGATAGTCAATCCATCAATATGGCGAGCATATAGCCCATGAGCTGGTAATGTACCTACCCCAGAAAACTCGGGCCAATGCCCTTTCATTACTTCCAATGTATATTCACTGATTGGTTGCCTATCGGCATCCGCTTTTGTACCACCCCCACTAACAATGAACTGTACATCCTTGATACTGATGTTTTCGATTTTGTGATCTGGCATTCCCGTTAGGAAAAAGGCTGAGTTCTTATCTAGCTGCGAATTATCCACTATGATATTGGAGAACATCATATTGTGCATGCGAGAAAGAGGTTCATAGCTCCCTTCGGGGTAATTTCGAGCGGCGCGTTGTGATACAAAAGTCATGAAAATGGGTCGTGGCACGTTTTCCATCACCAGATTGGAAAATGTCATGTTTCGCATTTCGCCACCTTCACATTGCTGGATCTTCAATCCAGAATCTTTGATGTCCTGAAAAGTACAATTCGTCACCGTGACGTTTTCAATGTTCCCTCTGGATAGCAAACCTATCCGCATGCCTCCCCACTGTGTTTTAAAGATACAGTTGGAGACAACCACGTTCTTACAAGGCTTATCCGGCAGTGATGCTTGGAGGCAAATACAGTCATCGCTGTTGTCAAAGTTGCAATTGGTGACGCGTACATTTTGACATCCGTCAAAGTCGAGCCCATCTCCATTGTGGTTAACACGGCTAATGATGGTGACGCCAGTCACACTTATATCATTGCAGTAAAGAAAGGCTGAAGTCCAAGCAGCGGGATTAATCAATTTGATGTTGTTAATGTGAATTTTGTTAGAGTCTTTAAAGCGCAATAACATCGGTCTCTCTCTATCGAAATTACTCGGTGCTCCATTTCCATCAATGGTACCATAACCGTCTATTGCGATAGATTCCACATTTTCGGCATAGATTAAGCATCTATCCATATGTCGTTCCCGCCTATACATGATCCCATGTGTATCAGTAGTGTAATCTTCAATTTTCGGACTTCCCAGAAGCGTTGTTCCATTATCAATAAACAAGGTAACTTGACTCTTCAAATAGATAGTACCAATCACAAAAAATCCACCTCCGTCTACCATCACTCTTCCACCTCCTGAAGCGCTGCATGAATCTATTGCCTTTTGAATAGCTTTGGTATTGACGGTTTTTCCATCATTCACAGCTCCAAAAGAAGACACATTGAAGTCCCTCGCTGAAGTCAACTGAGCGGTCATTATTAAAATTAACGTTACTATTTTACAGGTCATGATCTTCATGGTTTCAGTTTGGCGTACCCTACTACTAATTCTCCATTTATTGATTTGCCTAGAATCTTACCTACGAAATCGTCATCAGTAATTCCGTGCTTATCTCCTTCAAAAAATAGAATTACATCCTTAGCCTTTTTGCTGATTTTGACAAGTTTGGCTCCACCCCCAAAGTCCACCACAGAAGGCGCTCCAAATTTTAGAGATCCCCAATCTAAATCGGTTTGGGCATTGAACCCTTCTTCCGAATGCACCAGCAATTCAATCTTTTTAGACCTTGTAGTGAGTGGCTGTTGGCTTAGAATTTCGACTCTTTTGTGTCTGTTGAGTGGAATGATAATATTCTTCGAACTATGATTATCTCGGGCAAGATCATCTGCCTTGGGTACGTCTATAGCCGCTACAGATAGATGTGTAGCTCTACCAAATTCGTCTTGTAATACATGAGGACGCTCCAGTTTGTACCATCGGGCTTGGGTGCCATCTTTATATACCGTACTCATTGGCGTGTAGGCCGTCCCAGGATTGAAGACCCAGTTGATCCCATCAGGAGATCGAAGATAGATAGCCCTATGGTCCAGAAAGGCATTGATGATCATGTGATATTGTACTTCATCTTTCCAGATCACAGGATCCTCATAATTTGAATTTCGGTACTTTTTAGGGATTATCTTATTGCCTTGGATTGGACTGGTAAGTACACGATAGGGACCTAACGGATCGGCACCTATACTTTTCATGATAGCTCCCGCTTTCGTTACGAACAGGAACTGACCATTGGCTAATTGTACTCCTGATAGATTTCGATAAAATCTATAATGCAATCTCATCGGCTCACCTGTATTAGTAGTGTCAACTTCCATGATACCTAATCGCTTCCAAGGCCCATTCATAGATGATGATTTAAAAAGAGTCGCTTCCCAATTGATCAGGGAGTACAAAAGGTAACTACCATCATTGAGCAAAATAACGTCCGGGTTGTGACCTAGTCCATCCGCATATTCATAAGCAAGATCGTCCTTGACAAGATAAGGCCCAGCTGGCTTATCAGATACCACGTGAGCTACAGTAGATTGAGGCCACTCCCAATGACCTTTGGTAGCGTTGGCTGGCCATCTTGTCACACACATATGAAATTTCCCATCTTTATCCTGTACAGGTCTGCCTCCCCAATATGACCACTCTGAATCTTCTATGCCATTTTCCGAATCACGAGGAATAACCCCAGTTGCCCCCCACAGATCACTTGACAATTGCCTGTGAATCGGTATCGGTTCAATCCAATCACTAAATGAAGCTCCTGCAATTGCCTTCACCTTCGCTTGTGTTGATTTTGAAGCCTTACTCCTATTACCGCTATGGTCAAAAGTATAAACGATATAGCTGTTCTCTATCCCTTTATGAGGTGTAAAATCGGTATATGATTGACTCTTGACTTTGTAGGCTAGTGCTTCATATACTCCAGCATCTTCAGCACGCCGATATACTGCATAATGTGACACATCTTTATTCTGGCTAGTTTCCCAAGTAATATCTATCTCGGTATCTCTACCTCTAGCAACAAGAACTGCAGGAGGAGAAGGGGCTAACTTATCTTTGAATATTACTGACCGATTTCTGGAAACAACCTGCTCCTTACCTTCGTCGCTCAACAGAGTGATGACATAGTCATAACGTATGCCACTGATAGCATTCTTGTCCTGAAAAGAAGTCTGGTAAGTTCGACCAATTTTTTTAAAGCCCTTTCGGGAATCGGCGGATCTGTACACAAAGTATTCTCCTGATATTTCTCCGTTATTTGCATCCCAATTTAGTGAGATGACCCCATCCAAATTATCAGCCATGAGATGGGATATTTTTCTCTTTGGATCAACAACTTGAATATTTACATAATGCAGGTAGACTTTGACACCTTCACTTGTTTTGAATGTAGCTCGTACAAAAGGCAAACCAGAATTGACATCTTCTTTAGTGATTACGTAATTTCCCGAAAAATGCTCGATGATTTTATCTGAGCCCTTTAAAGTCACCTTCTCAGCAAGTATGACCTCACGCTTGCCAAATATCAAACTAAGGCTAATCGTTCCATCACTGATGTATTCAAGATCCGCACCAAAACTCCAATTCCAAATATCCCCGACTGACATTGATTGGTACTCAGGATTGGCGTCCAATACAGGAGACTCAGCAATTCCTATTTCACTCATACAAAACATCGAACCATGATGTAACCCCATGGGTTCTTTGCTCCCTATAATCCGAGTCTTCCAATGTGGAGACTGTTGATTAGCACGCCAGTATCCCCAGACGTCATCAAAATCACCATCTAACACATCTTCAAATGGAGCATTCTCACCGAGTAGTATGAACTGGGCTGATGAAGTAAAACCAACCAACAATATATATACAAATAAAAGGCTCCGCATAAGCTAATAGAAGTCCCAAAAGTCAAATTTCTGTCCGAGTATTCCATCTGCATCATCTCCTTCTTCACTGGCTCTCACTCGGAGTTCTCTTCTCAACTCCTTTACCGTCTCATCGTACTCTTCATACCATGATAGGTCATGTATTTCCCATGGGTCATTCGCTAAATTGAAAAGTTGAGTCACTCTAGAACCTACCTCAGATACTTCTCCAGTTCTATTCTCCTCCTTAGCCCTCACATATTCTATTAGCTTATAATTTCCTACACGGATAGCTCGTTCGTACTGCTTATAGGCATGGTATGTATAATCACGTACTTGAGATTTTTCTCCATCAATGACAGGCAATAAACTCTTTCCTTTGACAGAGGCAGGAACCTCCACCCCTGCCAAATCACAAATAGTCGGGTAAATATCATGGGTATAACTAAGCGGATCTAATCGTCTTCCTTTGTCTTTGATGAGGCCACCACTGATGATGAAAGGAACATGAATCCCATCCTCATCGTAGATGTTTTGTTTACCCATGAGACCATGATTACCCACTGCCAGTCCACTATCTCCGGCCAGCACAATGATAGTATTTTCATACATTCCCTTTTCCTTGAGTGCTTTGATGACACGCCCTATCTGATCATCTAGATGTGTGATAATGGCATAATAATCTGAGAGTTCTTTCTTACTCACTTCTGGAGTTCTTGGCCAAACAGCCAATGCCTCATCTCTCACAAGTAAGTCAGCCTTTTCGAATGGATGCTGTGGCAGATAAGAAGGTGGAAGTTCTACTTCTTTCTCTGGATACATTGCTTTGTATGCTTTGGGAGCCTGTCTTGGATCGTGCGGTGCATGAAATGCAACATACATAAAGAATGGGTTGTCTTTTTTAAACGCTTCTAAAAAAGAAATAGCTCCATCAGCTATTACCTCTGAAGTATGTGGTCCATTTTCTTCGGTTCCAAAAGGTCCGCGCTTATCATCAGGACCGATTGATTTTCTAACAACATCTCCATTTTCATCCCATTTCAACAAAAATGCATTCTTTTTGGGATAGCTCCCTTGACTATTCCATTCTGAAAAAGGCATTCTAAAATGGTCAACAAGATAAACGGGCTTTCCCATGATCAATCCTCCTGTATCAAATCCACGTGCAAGGGATTGGGTGTCTTGATGCCACTTACCTTCTATGTGACTATGGTATCCTGCTGCACTAAATGTCTCTCCGATCATGGTATGCTCTGCCGGTATTGTATGTCCTACACCTTGCAAATCAAAAACACTTCGTCCTGTCAACAACATAGCTCTACTTGGTATACAGGTAGCTCCACTAAATGCTCCTTGAAGATAGGTTTTGGTAAATATTAGGCCCTCATTGGCCAGCTGATCCATATTGGGTGTCTTAACAGCCTGGCCTCCCAGTGCGTGTATACCCGTATACCGATGATCGTCAGTGTAGATCACCAAGACATTCGGCTTCTTTTTTGTTGATTTTTGTGCCCAGCAAGTGGCCAAACTGCAAACTAAAAGTGTGCTTAAGAATAATAGTCTATACATCAGATTAAGGTCTTATGGATTCTGGACGGGAGTCTTTACCACTTAAAGAAAATGTTACTTGACTGCTCTCCAAAAATTCAATATGCCGAGCATATAAGCCATATGCTGGTAAATAGTCTCCGAAGAAAGTAAACTCCGGATATCTGGTCTCATTTTCTGGCACTTCAGTATCCGCAAGCAATTGATTGCCTCCTCCTTCTATTTCTATGTGGATGTTTTCTAATACCACTTTCCCAATAGCATGATTTGGGGTACCTGTGATGAAAATTCCTGTCGGTGCCTTGAGGCGCGATTCTGATTGATTTCTTAAGGACGCTTCAATATTAGAAATGCTTACTTGATCAATTGATCCAACAGGCTGACGTGCGGCATCTCTGTAGACCAATCTCCTTTCACCCAACCTGATGAAGATGGGCATCTCCACATTTTGCATTTTTATTTGGTCAATCGTGATGCCACTTATATTTGCTCCATCCACGCTGAGGATTTTAATCCCTCCACCTTTAGTGTCATGGATCATGCAATTGCTAATGGTGATGTCTTCAAAATCGCCCATAGACTCTGTACCAAATTTAATAGCACCCCAGTGACTGCTCAGCTTGCAATCGTTGACCTTAATATTTCGGGTAGGAATAGGACTTGTGGTCTTGAAGCAAATGGCGTCATCTCCCGTATCAACTGTGGAATTCAGTATTTCGCCATCAGAAGAAGAGTCTATATCTATACCGTCATTGTTTTGATTGGCATGACTATAGATGCTGACTCCATCTACCTTGAAGTCTTTACATTGATAAAAATGCAATGTCCAAGCTGCAGGTTGACGTAGGTTAATATTATTGATATTCACACCTTCGGACCTTACAAGTCGAATTAAAAATGGCCTATATGACGGCTTAAGTTTTTTGTTAACATAGTTCTGTTTTGCTGTATCTACTTCTGGCATATCAGGAACGATCAGATCTTCACCAAGCAACTTCATGGTCTTATTAATAGCTCCAATTTTGAACATCTCACCTCGGCCATCAATCACGCCACCTCCGGTTATCCCAATGTTTTTGGCATCCATAGCACCAATAAGACATTGTCCTCGGTATTGTCCTGTGGCATCTATGAAAGGATCAATGGAATAGAAATGATTAGGGTTGACACTACTTAGTAATTTGGCGTTTGCCGCAACTCGAAGTGTAACATCGTTTTTTAATATAATAGTCCCTGATACATAGACACCATTTTCTAACATTACCTCACCACCACCTGAATTAGAACAATCATCAATAGCATTTTGTATAGCCAAAGTATTGACAGTGAGGCTATCACCTATTGCTCCATAGGTAGACACATTCCAAACGGTCTGCTTCTTACATCCCATTGAAATAGTCAATAGAAAGCAAATTCCTAATGAATAAATTGACCTAATTGGTATACTCATATCCTTGTTTGACCATGGTCATTTTTATTTTGGCTTGATCATAACTAATTCTAAAAGAAGCTAACCTATTATGAAAACACAGAAGCAGGGCACTTACTTCGTTGAAGTGATTTCAAAGGCATATTCATAATGCGTGTTCAAAAGCCTATATTTCTCAATAGGCCTTGCCTTTATGCTCCATGAATTACATCCCCCCACTCCTGCTTGCAACAAATCAATGTTAACCGTTAGATTATCAGCTTTTTGTAATTCTGGGGTATGAGTAGCTTCTTCAATATTGTTTGGAGTATAGGGCCAAACAGAAGTGCTGAGCGGTTGATCACCCGTAAACCTGACACCACCTGACTTACTTCCTAATTGAAGCCATCTCACTTCCGTATGATAGGAAGATTCCTGTGGATACACATAGTGGTAATAAAAATCATCCACTTTGCCTTCGTATAAATCCACTTCAGCTGCATAAGACCTGTCTGAATAGTTCTCATAAGGTCCTTTTCCAAAGAACTTCATATCCTGATATGCATTAGGAACTTGGAATTGCATACCAATTCGTATCACATCCGCTATTTCTTCGGGAAGGTCTATGGAATACTCTACCTTGATGGCACCAGCTCCCATTACCAGATATTTAACTTTGAGTTTCACCCCTTCTGGAGAAATCTTCGTGGTTAGTACATGATATTCGCCATCACTGATTTGTACAATATTCATTTCTTCTAATTCAAGTCTTGCTGGCATATCTTTCCAAAAGGACATTTTATTCTGAATTTTCCATCCAAGTCTATCATTATCGGTAATTGGTCTCCAGAAATAATGTGAGGCAGGTCCGGAAATCACTTCTTTGTCCTTAAAAGTCAATGAGGTCATTGATCCCTTTTCTTTATCAAAAACAACCTTAATATTCTTATTAGCCAATTGAATCTCTGTCTCAGATAATTTGCTTTCGCTTAGAGTCAATTGCTTGACAGCTTTGATTTGTGTTTCGGTATTGTTGGGCAACAAGAATTGCTGTTTTGCAACCTCAAATCCGCTAGCAGCCCATTCTTTCTTGTCATTAAGATGGGCTGAAACTCTGAGCCAATACTCTGAGGCATCTTGCATTTTAACGGATATTGGAATCGTAACCGTTTGACTCTCCCCTGGCTGAAGTGGATTTACAGACAAAGAACCCGCAGCTATTTGCCGACCATTTTCTTCAATAATGTATCTGAAATTGTAAATTGATAAACTCTCAAAAAAGTGCCTATTTGAAATCTTCACCTTTCCTTTGGATAAATCCAAAGCTTCAAAAACAACCGGCTGATAAACATACTTACATTCTTCTATTTGTGGCTTGGGAGTCCTGTCTGAAGCTATGATCCCATTGATACAAAAATTTCCGCTATTGGGCTGATCACCGTAATCTCCTCCATAGACGAAGTATTTTTCACCATTCAATTCCTCTTCTAATCCCTGGTCAATCCAGTCCCAAATGAACCCACCAATCAATCTATTCTCCCGACGGATTAAATCCCAATACTCTTTCATGTTGCCTAATGAATTTCCCATTGCATGAGCATATTCGCACATAATCACAGGTCTATTGATTTCAGGGCTCCTAGCCATTTTGTCCAGTACCTCCAAAGTCGGATACATTCTGGATATCATATCTACTATCGGTCGGTCTGTTGGGTTAGCTCCTAAGGTTTGATATTTTAACTTTTCTTCCTCTGAGCCTACTGGCAAATAGCTTGCTTTCGATGGATCTCCTTGCGCACCCTCATAATGCAATAATCTGGTTGGGTCATAGTCCTTGACCCACATGCCTGCTGCAGCATGATTGGGACCGTAACCAGATTCATTACCCAACGACCACATAATTATGGATGGGTGATTCTTATCTCTCTCAACCATTCGATATATCCGCTCATAAAAAGCAGATCCCCATGATGGGTAATTGGATAATAATCCTCGTACTCCGTGAGTCTCCAAATTGGCCTCATCCATAACATAGATGCCATACTCATCGCACAAGTCATAAAAATATGGATCGTTTGGATAGTGAGAAGTCCTCACGGCATTGAAATTGTATTGTTTCAGTAATTCCACATCACGTCTAATATCTTCTCTAGTAAGTGCCTTCCCTTTGATATGATCGTGATCATGTCGATTTACTCCATAGAGTAAAACGGATTCCCCGTTGACCAACAGTGAATTATCTTGTCCAATGGCAATATCTCGAAATCCTACTTTTGTCGTTCTGACTTCTACAATTCCACCATCGTCATTTCTCAATTCAAGAAGCAGCGTATAAAGATTGGGACGTTCTGCTGACCATTTCAATGGCCTTGTCACCTCATACTCCAGTAAAGCAAAGGGAACATTGTCTCTTTGAGGATAGTATTCATTCGAAATTGATTTTACATCCATATGGAGTGGCTCTTCAATAATATTGATACCTTCGGCATCAATCAATTGTGCTGAAACAATCCATCCTTCAACTTTATCGTCATCCCCTTTTAATATTCTTGGTCTTATTTGAAGTTTTGCGTTAGTCTTAGTTTGATCGAAGGCTGTTCTAACAAAGAAATCATTGATGGCAACCTTTGGTTGTGCCATCAAGTACACTTCACGTTGTATACCACTGAGCCTCCAATGATCTTGATCTTGCAGATAGCTCCCATCACTCCATCTATACACTTGTACCGCCAAGGTGTTTTTGCCCTCCTCAATAAGGTCTGTAATATCAAACTCTGACGGCAAACAACTATCCTCAGCAAAACCAACTTGAACTCCATTCAACCAGACATAATAGGCAGAACTCACACCCCCGAAGTGTAATATGATTCGCTGACCATCAAAATTGGATGGAACTGTAAATTCGGTAACGTAAGAACCAACAGGATTCGTACGATCAATAAATGGAGGATTTGGACTAAATGGATAAACGGAATTGGTATAAATGGCCTGACCGTATCCTTCTCTTTCCCAATTGGAAGGCACGTTAATCCAATCCCATTGAGATACATCAAAATCTTTTTGGTAAAAGACAGAGGGCTTATTGTTGGAATCTTCAGTAAAATGAAACCTCCATTTACCATTAAGGCTCAAAAAATCTGATTTATTCCTGTCTCCAGATTTGGCAGCTTCCACAGATTTGAATGAATAGGATGTAGCTCTTGACTCCATCCGGTTAATGCCATTGATCAATTCATTTTGCCAATCATCTTTTTGATGCCAACTAGTTTGAGCTATCAAACCATTAAGTGAGGTAAGTAATAAAACCAAAGTAAGAAATTGAGGGATTCTATATGGCATGATGAGTCTCGTTAGTTTGTGAATTTGGTCAAAAATGCGCAATCCTATGGATCAGTTTCTGAACAAACGTTTACACTGAATGATTGCTAAATGTCTTGCCACAAGAAGCACTTTAATAGGATACAAAAAATTGCCTAAGTGAATCTTACGATCTAGTATATGGATTAATGATACCAATAATCATAGATAGTACAGCGATACCAACTTACAAGATGATGTCTGTACTCCTCAAATTCCTACCTTAATTCAATCTTGTAAACCATGGCCGCATCAGCTTCCAAGGGCATTATGCTTGGTTGCTTCAGGGTCAAGCCTTTTTTGGTTTGCTTCCAGCTTATTCGCTCCTCGCTTCCTAGTACGGATACACTCCTTACCTTAATCGAAGCACCATGTTTAGCTAGCGCACTGAGTGAACGAAATTTATTTTCCACATCCCATCCCAATTGAATGGCATAAATAATCTTACCTTTTTGAGTGTATCGTATGTCCTGGGAGTTGAGCTCATCTAGTCCACCTTTGAGCGCACCAAACTCATTCCAAGGATCATTGGGTCTTTTTCTGATTTGAGTAGGCCCTTCTCCATAGGTCTTAAAAGGTCTTGTTTCGTAGATCGCCTCGCCATATCGCTTCATCCAAGCACCAATTGCTTCCATAGCCTCTATTTGTTCTTTTGGCATGGTCCCATCTGCCATAGGACCCGCTGATAGCAACATCACCCCGTTTTTACTTACTACTTCCGCCAGCATCCGAATAGCTTGTTTGGGATCAATAGCAGTCCTCTTACTCTGATTGTAGCACCATGAGCTTCCCAGTATGAAATCTGTAATCCAAACCTCTTCTTGTATATCAGGCATGGTAGACCGCTCTACGTTAACCACTGCTAATTCTTTTGGAAAAAAATCGCCCTTGGTATTGACCACTACATCTTTGCCTTGCTGTTTCGCTTTTTCAAAGTAATGTTTTAGAAAAAGTTGACGATGTGATTCTTTGACAAACCTCTGACCAAAGTCCATCCAGATATAGTCAGGGCAATGTGCCTCAATTACTTCATCAAGCTTCGCTAACCAAAGATCGTTGGATTCATCATAATCCATATTACCGTAGAGTTTTCGGTATTTAGTTTCTTGAGGTACAAGTAAATCCCTCTGCTCATATACAAGATTCAACCGGCTGACGGGACGTAAATAAGAATTCTCTGGTTTTGGATAAAACATCATATGAAAGCCATGGTGAAAAGTGGTCATGTATTTCAACCCGCGTCTCTTCACCTCTTCTCCAATTGCAGATACCACATCCAGCCTTGGACCCATGTCATAGGAATTCCATTCATTGACTTCACTATCCCAAAGTGAAAAACCATCGTGGTGCTCAGCAATTGATCCAATAAATTTGGCTCCCATGTTTTCAAACATGTCCACCCAAAGTTTAGCATCAAAGTTAGGTGCGCTCCACATCGGTATAAAATCGTGATAATGGGTTGAATCGCCATAGGTGCTTAGGTGGTAATCATAGATATCTTGACCCCAACCTACTCTATCGGGGGTATAGCGCCACCTCGGATACCACTCACTGCCCCAAGCGGGCACAGAATAAATTCCCCAATGGAAATAGACTCCCAGCTTAGCATCAGCAAACCACTCCGGGGCTGCTGTATGATTCTTAAGCTCTTCCCAAGAATCTACTGATTGTGAATGGAGTTGAGCAGAGAGTATGGTTAGAAAGAATAATGCTAAGATTTTTGTCATTGAATTATCAGTTGGAAGAGCTCTTTCTAATTGCTTCTTGTCAAAATACTGGGTAAAACAGGTTCCCTAAGCAGTCCTTATTTCGTCTCTACAGAAATAGATGATCCTTTAAGTCCTTTGGAGGATGCCTTCAAAGTAATCTTGCCTTCCTTATTATTGGAATTCAAAATGGCAAGCGCCATCCCACTAAATGCCTTTCTTTTAGGCGCTTGAAAAGACTCTAATGATGCAGCATTCCCATTGTCAACTGCTAATAATTTTCCGGCACCAGTCGTAGAGAAGTTGACCTGGTTGTCAGCATTAGGGCAAAGATTACCATCCTTATCCTCAATCCGCACTGTAACGTATGCTAGGTCACGTCCGTCAGCATCTATTACATTTCGATCTACCGATAAGCTCACTTTTGCAGGTTGGCCAGCAGTTTTGATAATTTTTTCTTGTACTGCTTTACCCCCAATATATCCCACTACTTTTAACTCGCCGGCTTCATATGGCACATCCCAACTCAATCGGTAAGGTGAGTCAAAAGTCTTTGGCTCATATCTTTTAAAATCCACTCTGATGGTAGTCTTATCTACCCCTTTTACTTTCTTTCCCAAAGATTTTCCATTCAAAAAGAGCTCTGCCTCTTCACAATTGGTATAAGAATACACTGGGATGATCTCACCTTCCATTCCCTTCCAGTTCCAATGAGGCAGTAGATGAATCATAGGCTCCTCCGTCCATTGGCTTTGGTATAAATAGAATCTATCCTTCGGGAAACCACACAAATCAACTGCCCCGAAATACGAACTTCTAGAAGGCCAGTCATCATTCCAATATCCATTGGTTGAGTTGTCCCTTCCACCGTATGGCGTGGGCTCACCCAAATAGTCAAACCCTGTCCATATAAACTCGCCCATCACAAACGGATTTTCCTTTTGGAAGTGAAATTCTATATCTGGAGGATATGCCCATACGGGACCAATTATATCATAGCTGGTTACCTGTAGTGATTCGTGCTTCTCATATTTTTCTATAGGCAGATGATATACTCCACGACTACTCGTACAGCTAGAGGTCTCAGACCCAACCACAGGTAGATTCGGATAATTCTCTCTCAACCAGCTATATTTTGTTGGTTTATAGTTCATTCCAGGGATGTCAATTTGTTGTGCCATATTGTTGTCATAAGCATTAGGATAAGAATTGAAACCGGCACTAGACGGACGTGTTGGATCAGTTGCCTTACAAACTTCATTGAGCATTTTGGCCAATTTCCATCCAGTATCTGGCACCCATTGCTCCATGATTTCATTACCTATACTCCACATAATGACGGACGGATGATTCCTATCTCTAATGATCATATCGCTGAGATCACGCTCGGCCCATTCTTCAAAGAAAACATTGTACCCATTGGGTACTTTTTCCTTTTTCCATACGTCGAAAGCTTCGTCTTGTACCATCAATCCCATCTCATCGCATAGCTCCAGCAGTTCGCGTGAAGGTGGATTGTGGCTGGTACGTATCGCATTGACACCCATATCCTTCATGATCTGAAGCTTGCGTTCATCTGCTCTCCTGTAAACGGCTGCACCCAACGCTCCATTATCATGATGTAAGCATACACCGTTGAACCTTACTTGCTTCTCATTGAGGTAAAAGGCATCTTTAGTATATCTTATTGATCTTATTCCAAATTTACTTTTATAAGTATCTGACACTTCTCCATTCACTGTCAGTGTAGTTATTGCGGTATATTGGTTCGGGTCGTCCAAATCCCAAATGGCTGGTGACTCTATGTCCGTATACAATGCAGATTTTTCAGTTCCTCCTGCTTTTACTTCTATGGTTTCTTCTGCAGATGCTACCTTATTTCCGTTTGGATCCAAATATTCATGTGTGACCGTTACATCCATTTTCTTGTCTCCTTTATTGACTACCGAGGTTTCATTCTGAACCACACCTTTAGCAGCTGTGGCGGTTGGGGTAGTGATATAGGTTCCCCACAGATCTACGTAGACGGGCTCATCGATTTTGAGCCATACAGATCGATATATCCCTGCACCAGGGTACCATCTTGATGACAAATCCTCAGGAGTAAGACGTACAGCTATTACGTTTTCTTTGCCATCATACTTGAGATATTGACTGATATCAAATTCGAACCCGATATATCCGAAAGGCCTATTTCCAACTAACTGTCCATTCACATAAACATGAGCATTGTACATGGCTCCCTCAAATTCTATTCGCACTACCTTGCCTTTAGCACTTGAGGGCATAGCGAAAGTTTTTCTGTACCATCCTGTCCCGTGAATAGGCAGTCCGCCATAGCGGGCATTGTATTCGTCACTAAAAGGGCCTTCAATAGCCCAGTCATGTGGTAAATCCAGACTCCTCCATTTGGAGTCATCATAAGTTGGACTTTCTGCTCCCTCTGCCTTGGCATTGAAAAATCGCCAATTTTTGTCAAAATTTTCGTTTGGCTCATATTGGCCAAATACTTGACAGAAAATGAACAGTGAGAAAAATGTTAGAAAAAATCGTTTTATTGTATTCATAGTATTTAGATAAAAGTCATTGCGAAAATAGATTGGTGCTTGCGGATGCTTTATACAAAGGTTTGCCCTCATTCTATAAAAGATTATTGCACCAACAGACTTCAATTTTCAGTCTTTGATACTATGAAAATAATGCCTCTTATGTTCATTGAAGTGTATTGAACTCATTAATTCAGTCTTATATTAAATACCCCTTAAATTGAATACAAAAGCACTCCCTCGACACGGGATCAATATCTGAAATTTGAATTGGTAAGACCTTTTTCCTTTGTAGTGATGAAGCACTTCTTAATTTGTTTTCTCGTGACAAGCCATATCATGGTATCCGCTCAAAATTTTCGTCGAATTGAGAAGCAATCGGGTATATCAGAAATTGCAGATATCAACGGAGTGGCTGTGGCAGATATCGATGGAGACTATGATCTTGATATCTTGGCTGTAATACGTCAAAAAAACCAATCAAATGACGCTGGTCAGAAGAGTCGATTATTCAGAAATAACAATGACGGTACCTATACAGACATTACTACCGATGCTGGCATTGTCAGTTCCTTTGACTACTCAGATACCTACATTGATGCCAACTTGGGAATGAAAATGGGCGCATCCTGGGGAGATTTCAATAATGATGGTTATCCAGACCTAATTCTCACGAGTGTTCATCATATCGAGCTCTACCAAAATGTGGATGGTACTCGATTCACCAACATAACAACCTCTGCTAACTTACCAGCAGAGAATACCTGCTTGAATACGGGTGCCACGTGGTGGGACTATGACAATGATGGGTTTCTAGACATATACATTACCAAGTGGGGTGGTTGTCCATCCAATATGCTTTTTCACAATTCCGGAAACGGTCGATTCGAAGAGGTTACAACAGCTTTAGGACTTCAAGATTCATTGAACTATCAGTCAGGGGAATTCGATGCTTCTTGGATGAGCGTCCCAATAGATGTCAATGATGATGGGCTACAAGATCTATTGGTTAGTAGTGATTTTGGTGTTGAAAATCGTCTTTATATCAATCAAGGTCAATCGGGTTTCAAGGAAGAGGCCGTAGCATACGGCATAGATGACCTTGGTAGAAATGCTATGGGAATCACTATAGGAGATCCCAATGGTGATGGTGCGTTTGACTTCTATGTTACCAATATTGCCACCAGTTCGTTGTTTCTTAAAACGACCAATGACAAATTTTCAAATAGTTCTAATGCGTGGCAAGTAGCGCCCTCAGGTTGGGCATGGGCAACCCAGTTCGCAGATATGGATCATGATTTAGACGAAGACCTTCTAATCGTCAATGGTTATGGGAGTAAGAGTACTGATTTCTATTATGAAAATAGATTGAGCCAGGGAAATCAAATCTTTGTGGATCAATCGAGCACGTTTGGCTTCTTCCAAAACACGGATGCCAATGGTATGGCTGTATTCGATTATGACAATGACGGAGATTTGGATGTACTCACGGCTAATAGTGACGATCCTATGCATTTTTATGAAAATGAACTGATCACGGCCACTACTCCTCCTACCAAAAATTGGCTAGAAATCTGGCTTGTAGGAACAGTCTCTAATAAAAGTGCTATCGGAGCAACAGTGGAGCTCTTGACCACCAATGGCAACTTGATACGTCATCATTCCGGTGCTTCCTTTATGGCTCAGCATAGTGCACCTGTACATTTTGGAATTTCCACTGCACAGGAAATTCTCTCAATAAAGGTTAAGTGGCCGTTGGGCCATGAAGACATCTATGAAAACATCGAGCCGAATCAAATCATTAAAATCACTGAAAAGGGAGCGTTAGAAAAACTAGAGAATCTTAAAGCAGTGAAAATCGCGGGCTGTGTAGATCCATTGTCTTGCAACTATAACCCAGATGCTACAGTAGATGATGGCACTTGCCAATATCTAGCCACAGGAACTATAAGTGGAGATACAAAATCTGCCAACTTAAAATTGAATGCTTACACTTATCAAGCTCCTGAAAACTATACATATGAGTGGTCAGTTGAAGGCGGACACATTGTTTCGGGGCACAGTTCTGGCACGGTAGAAATTAGGTGGGGACTGGAAGCCTCGGGCACTGTAAAGCTTAGCATCACTGATGGAAACTGCTACTCTCAAACTATGGAATTAAAAGTCCAACTGAGCACCAACGAATCAGACTCAGAACACTCCGTTGCCCGAATATGGAATGAAGTGCTTTTAGAGGCCATTCGCAATGATTATGCTCGACCCACCATACATGCCAGAAATCTATACCATGCCAGCATTGCCATGTATGACGCATGGGCTGTCTATCATTCAGAGCAAGCCCAACCGTATCTTCTTAATCAAACGCTTCACGGGTTTACCAATAATTTTGATGGTTTTGAAACCAATGAGGAAATAGATATAGCCTTGGAAAAGACCATCAGCTACGCTATGTATAGGCTGATAGCCTATCGCTACAGAAACTCTCCAAAATATGACGAAACTGAATCCATAATAAACCAGATCATGGACATGTTGGGGTATGACCCAAATATCACCAGTGTCAATTTGAAGAGCGGTGACCCAATTGCATTAGGGAATTATATAGCCAACGCCATCATTCAATACGGACTGCAAGATGGATCACGAGAGGAAAGGGGATACGACAATGCCTACTATTCCCCTACAAATAAGCCCTTACAACCTGATTTTTCAGGAAATGCGACTATTTCAGATCCTAACAGGTGGCAACCACTCAGCTTGTCACAGTTTATAGATCAGGCTGGTAATCCCATCAATACCAATACTCCCGAATTTCTAAGTCCGGAATGGGGATCTGTCGATGGATTTGCCCTTAGCAATAACAATGTCAAAACGTATGTCCGGGATGAAAATAACTATCAAGTTCATTTTGACCCTGGTCCTCCCCCAATGCTTGATACGATTAATAATACGGATGATTCTGAACTGTACAAGTGGAATTTCTCACTGGTATCCATTTGGAGTTCTCACCTAGATCCAAATGATGGGGTGATCTGGGATATTTCCCCGAAGAGTCTAGGAAATATAGATATCAATAAACTACCATCTCTATTAATAAATCATCCTACCTTTTATGACAATGATGGTGGTGATCTCAGCGAGGGACATTCCATTAATCCTGTCACAGGAATGCCCTATAAGGAGCAGCGAGTTCCTCGAGGAGACTATACCAGAGTGCTTGCGGAATTTTGGGCAGATGGTCCTGATTCTGAAACTCCTCCTGGTCATTGGTTCACGCTCCTCAATTATGTGAGTGATCACCCACTTTTCGAAAAACGATTTGAAGGCCAAGGAGAACTCCTCAATGATTTGGAATGGGATGTAAAGGCCTATTTCCTATTGGGAGGTGCCATGCATGATGCTGCCATTGCTGCTTGGAGCATCAAGGGATGGTATGATTATATTCGACCCATATCAGCCATTAGATACATGGCTGATCGTGGACAGAGCACTGATCCTAATTTGCCCAACTATGACATAGGTGGTATCCCTCTGGTAGATGGTTTAATAGAATTGGTGACCGAAAACGATGAATTATCTGGGGGTAATAATGAGCATCTTGGCAAAGTAAAACTCTATGCTTGGAGAGGACATCATGAAGTGTATGACTTTGAAACCGATGTAGCAGGTGTAGGCTGGATTCTTGCTGAAGATTGGTGGCCTTATCAACGACCATCTTTTGTCACTCCTCCTTTTGCAGGGTACGTATCAGGACATTCTACCTTCTCAAGAGCAGCAGCAGAAGTATTGACCATGATTACAGGAAGTCCATATTTTCCGGGAGGACTTGGTGAATTCGTCGCGGAGAAGAACGAGTTTCTAGTATTTGAAGAAGGCCCTAGTCAAGACGTAGTACTCCAATGGGCCACTTATAGAGATGCTTCCGATCAGTGTAGTCTATCAAGAATTTGGGGCGGCATTCATCCGCCCGCAGATGATATACCAGGAAGAATCATTGGAGAGAAGATAGGTCAGCAAGCTTTTGAATTTGGTAAGCAGTATTTCAAACCAACTCCTCTACAATCCAAGTTGCCTTCCGAATCAAATATAGTGTATCCAAATCCCGTAAACTCGGGAGGTATGATCCATTTCACGAAAGTGATCAAAGGCCAGGTATTATTAATTGACCTCTCCGGCAAGGTGATAATTTTAGCCCCTTTATCAGACAATCTGATCCAATTGCCTAAACTACCAAAAGGACTTTATGTCTTGAAGACTGATGGAATGGAAAGTAAAGTGTTTGTGAAATAAGTGGCTTGAGATTAATTATCCAACTCCCAAACCCTCACCCATTCGTATTGGGTAGTTCTTTGATTCCAATTTCCTTGAGCTATCATCCCTCCTCCATCTGGTACGGGATTCCAATCATAAGTTTCTATGGCCATGTGTAGCCAAGCTGGTTGATCCCATTCTATATTGGGTGTGATAGAATATACGAATTTTCCGTCCAGAAAGAACTGGATCTCAGTTGGAGACTTCCACCAGCAGCCGTATACATAAAAGCGCTCATGATTCTTTGTCTCTGGTACAATCGACTTCTGGATTTGAGTTCTCTCTACACAATCTGTAGGTCTGTGGATAGTGTTGGAATGATAGATTTGATCCCAATTAGTGGCCCAATCTGAAGTTAGATCAGAAGTGATACCTACACATTCCTGAATATCTAACTCTTGTTTCTTTTCGCAATCATATCTTGACATCAACCAAAAGGTAGAGGACATTTCAGTGGCATTGGCCTTCATCTTACATTCGTAATAGTAACCTGACTTACCGGGATTCAATGAACGAACAATGCCTCCTTGATAGAGAAACTTCTGCCCTTTGATTTTGGCTGGCTTATCTAATACGCTTACGGTAACGCTTAGTTTACCCTCCCGTATGCTTACATTTTCTGGTTTAAACAATCCTGGCGGTCTGCCGATCCATGACCAGCCATTTGCTTTTGGATCTATTTGCCATTTCTCCAGATCTATTTGATCATCAGAAAATTCATCTGATAGTTTTTCTACAGGCAGCCATTTGAAATTAGCTGGTTTGGGATCGTTTCCCTGAGCAAATGTCGGCTGGGCAAAAACCGAGAAAATAGACATAGCAAATACTAAGAATAGAAATGTTCTTTTCATCAATTCAGCATTCAATAAAACGGTTCTAGACTTTAGTGGCTAGCAAACGTGACTACTGCTTTATTAATTTTTGACTTCTTTTGCTACCATCTGCAAATTGAATATTCAGTAGGTATGTTCCATGATTTAAAGCACTCACATTTAGCTTTTTACTTATTGGAGATGCAAACCGGATTGCTTCTTGTCCATTCAAGTGATAGATGATAATCTCTTGAATACCCAATGAAGATTGAATTGAGACTTCACTTAAACAAGGGTTGGGAGAGATACGGAAATCTTCTGTATCTATCTTCAGTACTTCTGCTACATAGTCAGGATCAACAACAGGCTTGTATGTTCTAATCCAATCCACTTTCAAAGTGTGACCTTCAGTGTCTGCAAGTTCCTGATTGGTAGGCGTGACACCCTGATTCGATCTCCAATCCTGATCTTCTGCGTCTATGATGATATCCATAGGTTTGTTCAAACCTGTTCTCGTATCATTATTAGTATCTCCTGGATTTACTGAATTGGTGTGATAGACCGGATCAATTTCATCCTTTCCTTCTTTCTTAGTCACTAATTTGCCATCTATATAATAGTAGAGGTGCCACGGATCTTTCCAATAGACTCCATAGGTATGATAATCGTCTTTCCAAAGTATGTTCTTTCCACTTTCTTTAACAGTTACCCATGTGGGATTGCCAGGAGAAGTATCGTCTTTAGGCTGCCAATCTGTAAATGGCTGACGAATAAATACGTGATGGCTCATATGCATTCGCTGGGCAAACCATGTGAGATCTTTCTGTGAATTAGCCGAATACGGTGAGCCATATCCCTCCATAAAGTCAATCTCTTGAGTATCATCCGGACTGAGTAACCACAAGGCATTAGCCAATACTGAGTTCATGATTTTGGCACGTCCTTCGATATATACAGGATATACTATCGTCTCATTGGAATGAATAATTCCGAGATTTACTTGGTTGGTACCTGCTCTATTGGAGGTCAATTTCAACTCACCATCCTCAACCAATGAATTCTGCCTTCTCCAAATGGTAAGTCCTGGCCCTGACCAATCGTTGTGATACCAATCATCCCATTTTTGAAGAAATTCCTCTGATTTTGGAGCGCGTGGTGATGTATAATTGAAGTCATCTGACACAGACTCTTGAAGCTCCCACTTCATCCCTGGTTCTAACTCGGCAGGTACTGGGATGTCCTTCCAGTCTTGCGCATTAACAAAACCATTAATTAACAATAGGAATAATAAAATATGGACTTTACGCATTGATTAATAAATATGTCTACTGCAGTTCTAATTTGAAAACATTGGCCAACCCACTCAATGCAACATCCGGCACAGTAAACTCGTGATGCTTCTCCTCTTTTACCCACTCCACTTCCTTACCAGATTTCAGTTCAATAATTCTTTTTACAGGTGTAGCAGGCCCGTAACCAATATTGCTAAACTTCTCTAGTTTTATCACCTCTCCTACTTCTGGTTTGCCAAGTACAAACACGTACATTGACTTTTTGTCTTTTGAGCAGGTATATCTTATATCACTGGCAGAATATTCAACCTTAGCAGATTGACCTCCATGTGCTCCTTCAGCCGCGTTGGCTTTTCCAAAACCGTAAGTATGAAAAGGTACTGTGCCATAAACAGCTTCTCCATACTCCTTCAACCAACTCCCAACTGATAAAAGTACATCTCTTTGTCCTTGATTGATGGTTCCGTCAGCCATAGGCGAAATATTAAATAACACCACACCATTCTTGCTCCAAACATCGATCATATTGCGGAGTACTACTTCTGGAGTCTTGTAGACCTGCCCTTCTGTATAGCACCAGCTCCCTTTATCGCTAATGGTCACATCAGTCATCCACACATTTTCTGAGACATCTTTTTTACCTCCCTGCTCTATATCCAATACGCTCATTGTCTTAGGAAGATCATCGTGCTTCGCCACAATCACAGCTTCTTGACCTGTCTTTCGAGCATTATTTAAATAATAAGCCGACATTTCTTTGATCTTATTCTCTGATACATGGTTGAGCCAAACGTCATACCATATCAGATCTGGAGAATACTTATCAACCACTTCATTGACTTGGTCTAACCAATATTGATCAAATTCTTCCTGTCCCATATTACCATAGAATTTTCTTAAATCAGGATCTTCCGATGATGTGGGATAATCAGGATGGTAAGCATAATGACTATTGTATGTTGCCCATTTGGAAGAATCTCCATCGTGTCTTTGTCTGAGTCGGGCGTGGTGAAATGATGCCATTGTCTTGATATTACGTTTCTTCAATGCGGCAAACATCTCCCCAGTAATATCTTTTTTGGGTCCCATATCCGCAGCATTCCATGGATTCACTTCGCTATCCCACATGGCAAAACCGTCATGATGCTGTGCTACCGGACCTGCGAATTTTACGCCAGCCTGATCAAACAAATCAGCCCATTCTTCAGCATCAAAATTCTCCGCCGTAAACATTGGGATAAAATCGTGGTAGCCAAACTCCTCCAATTTACCATATTTGGCCTCATGATAAGCTGCGAAATCAGGCTTGTCGTTACGATACAAAAAGTACGGATACCATTCTGTACCATAGGCTGGCACACTATAAACACCCCAATGAAAATATATTCCCAACTTCGAGTCGCTAAACCATTCTGGAGTAGCGTTATGATTGGCCAAACTTTCCCAATCCGCAGAGTATATTTCTTCTTTTTCTATTGGGGCGGTATTGGCAGTGCTACAACGATATGTTAAAGCACTGAAAAAAATGAGTGCAAAGATTATGCTTAGGATTTGTTTGGTCATTGATGTCAGCCTTAAGAATTTATTGGTCTATTTTCTATAAACAAATATATTTTTTAGGATTCTTAAGGGATGATGCAATTTGGGACGTAGTTAGGGGACATTTCACTTACGTGCAGATAAATCCCATTTTATAAGGGGTATTTACATCGATATTGAAGGGGTATTAAATTGATACCACCAATTCAGTAAAACCAATAGAAGTTAAATTCTGACTAACCTAAATACTCTAAGCGCCTCTTTACCTGATTGTTTTCGCGGCATTTAGTATTCATTTTAGATAAGTCTATGCTTACATTCACTTGTTTAAAGTCCTTCAAGTAGGTCATCATATTCAATATGAGCAAGGCTTCCATTGGGCTCTCAGCTTCGTAAAGCAGCTGACTTATTGCATTTGGTTTTAAGTTCTCAGAGATCACTAGAAAGAGTGTAGCTTGAGCCCTCACATAAGAATCATCTTGACCTGAAGCAATTTCTTTTATTTTAGAAACCATCTCTTCATCAGAAAATCCCAACATTGAACAAGATCCTATCAACGCCCAATACTTTTCTATAGGATCCGAAGCATCCAGTGCTTCTTTGATCTTACCCAGACGTTCCTCTGGTTGAGCTAACTGTATATTGGCTATAGAAAGATATTTTGAAATTTCTCTCTTATGCGATTGGCCAAAACTTACAGGGTTGGTAATCGCCTCCTCTAGCAAAATATGCTCTGGGAAAAACGAAAGATCAGGCATTTCTTTTATCCAATCAAAGAGCAAGCTGCGCATTCTTAAAAGCTCACCTTTGTATTCAGGATGGTTTGCGAGATTGTTGGTTTCGTATGGATCAACACGCAAATCAAAAAGCAACTCTGCTGGCTTACTTTCAAAAAAAGTAGATTGTACTTTGCTCAGTGATCCCTCTTTGTATGCCGTTACCCAATCCTGGTAAGCCAGTTGTTTATACCTGTAATTGTTCATCAGACCATCTGGGAGATAAGGCACAAAATTTCTAATGTATTTGAGATCACCGCTACGGACGGATCTTGCCATGTCATACTTCTCATCAAAACGATCAGCATAACCAAAGGCAACATTTTTTGGCGTCTTCAAAATGGATGTTCCATCCATTTGCTTGGGTATTTTGATACCGGCCAAGTCTAAGACTGTAGGAGCTAAATCTACAAAGCTCACAAACTGATCTGAAGAACTACCTATTTGCTGATTGACCAGATATTGATATTGCTCAGGAACATACATGACCATAGGTACATGAAGCCCTGTTTCGTACAGATATCCTTTGCTACCGGGTAAAACTCCTCCATGATCTCCGTAATAAAATATAAGTGTGTTTTCTAACAATCCGTCTGCTTCCAGCTTACTTACCACCTCACCGACCAATGAATCCATCCTCTCCATGAGATCCCTGTAGCGCGCGTTGGTATACCTAAATATCTCTGTATTGGGGTGATTGGGTAGTACGAAAGACTCTTCTACAGAATGGTCGGTAGGCTTGGATACTAAATCTTCTTCAGGAAAATGTAATCTTGATTCATGAGTAACTCCAATATTGTGAACGTAAAAAAAAGGCTGGCCTTCTTTCCTATTTCTCCAGCTCGCCTTAGAGGACGACTCATCCCAGACACCATCGTTCTGAATAAAATTATAATCCTCTTTGGCATTATTGACCGTATAATACCCTGCCTCTCTAAGATATGACGGGAACATCTGCAATGAATCGGGCAATGGAACAGGTTGATCTTTCCTATGAAACTGGGTTCCGGTTCTTGGGCCATAGCATCCTGAGATAATAGCTGAACGAGCTACACTACAAACAGCACCATTGGAAAAGGCTCTGGTATAGGTGACACCTTTTTTGGCTAAAGCCTCTATATTAGGAGTCTCAGTACCATGCTCATCAAACAGCTTCAGGTAGTGTTTGGAGTTGTCCTCCGAAACGATCCAAACGATATTGGGTGGAGACAAGGGTGAGCTTTCCTTACAACCAAAAATCAATAGTGTAAGTGATAATATAACAACCATTCTGAGTCCTTCTTTTTCTAAAATTCTTTTTACGGTCATCTTTCTATCAGTTTCTTGCACCATTACTCCCTTTCGCGGCAGCATCAATCCAACCTTGGCGTTTCGATTCTTCCTTTAGCACGTTTTCAGCATGGGGGTCTTGCCATTTGGCTGGAATTGTTCCTTCATTCCAATTGTCAAAGGCTTGAGCTAGCTCATTTACTTTATCTGGCATTTCGGCAGCTAGGTTGTTTTGCTCGTAAGGGTCGATTGCCAAATCGAATAGTAAATATTTCTGCTTGTATCCAGACCAAATCAGTTTATAATCACCTTTTCTAACAGCACGTCCTGCTCCATCAGAATATCTCCAATAAAGGTCTTCATGAGGTCTTTTATGATCCTGGCCCTTCAGAAATGGGAGCATATCTACTCCATCCAACGTTTGAGCTTCAGTATACTCAACATCAGCTGCCTTTAGAATCGTCGGGTATATGTCCAAAGCAGATATTGGTTGGTCATATACGTTTCCATTATCTAACTGAGCTGGCCATGAAACCAAAAATGGCACCCTAATGCCTCCTTCAAACAGCATCCCTTTATGACCTCTGAATGGATGACTGCTTGCACCATTAAGTGCCGCACCATTATCACTATAAAAGAATATCAACGTATTCTCATACTCTCCTGTCTCTTTTAATTTTTCAATTACTTGACCTATGCCTTTGTCCATAGCATAGACCATCGCTCCATAAACTGCTCTTTGACCATCTTCCTGATGATCCATGACTTTGAGATATTCATTCGGTGACTGCAGAGGACTATGGGGTGCATTGTATGCCAAATACATGAAAAACGGATCATCATCTTTACTATATTGATCTATATAGGAGACGGCCTCTCGCGAAAAATCATCTGTCAGGTAGCTTATTTCTTCTATAGGTACTATTTGTCCATTGTGCAATATTCCGTGCACTGCGCCTTTCTTTCCTGTGTTTCCCCAGTAGCTTAATCCCCCACCAATAAAGCCATACCAATCATCAAAACCCTGATTATTAGGCCAATACTGAGAGGAATCCCCTAAATGCCATTTTCCAATAGCGCATGTCCGATAACCAACCTTCTGCAGAGCTTCAGAAATCAGTAATTCTTCCACAGGTAATCCATCATCCTTGGTAGCTATTTGATATGGTATATTGTTTTCATGACCGAATCTCTGCTGATAGCGTCCAGTTAATAGACCCGCCCTACTTGGACTACAATACGGATGTGAGGCGTATCCTTGGGTCATCACCACTCCTTCGGCAGCAAGTGCATCGAGATTAGGGGTTGGGATATCAGTACAACCGTTAAATCCTACATCTCCCCAGCCTTGATCGTCTGAAAGGATAATCAATACATTGGGTCTGGATGAGTTTGACTCTTGCTGAGCTAATACTACAAAACAGCTCAATGTCAACAATAGTGTGAATAGTAAGATTCTAGTAGTTTTCATATCAATCGAAGTAAGCACTATAAGTATCACTGAGATCTAAGGGATCGTTGACAATAGTCTGCCATTCCCTGAGTTCTTTTAATAATGGCGCAATCATATTACTCTCACTAGATGCTAAGTTGTTGGTTTCCCAAGGATCGATAGAAAGATCATAAAGTTCATAATCACCACTAATAGGATAATAAATAAGTTTATCCGAACCCTTCACAATTCCACGTTGGCTATCAAACATCGCAAGGTATATCGACGCTCTGCCACTTGCTGATTCTTTGACTATAGGAATCAGGCTTTCAAATTGCATAAAATCCGGTTTTTGTAAACCAACCATTTCCAGCAAAGTCGGATATATATCTTGCAAATAGACTCGTTCATCAAACTGAACGCCTGTTGGCAAGTTGGGTGATTTAATAATCAGCGGTGCTGTGACGCTAGGCTCATAAAGGCAAACTTTTCCGGCAACTCCATTTTCACCAAAGCTGATGCCATGATCAGACATAAAGACGATTATGGATTCATCATAAATATCCTTTTCCTTAAGTGCTTTGATAATATCTCCTATACGATCATCCATATGTGTAACCATTGCATTGTTTTGCTGTCTCCTAGATCTCATGGTTGCAGCTTGAAGCGGATCAGATGTATAATTATACTCAATGTTTGGATTCAATGGCCCTTCGATTACACTTGGAGGCAATGGCATCCCTTCTGTAGGATATAGGTCATAGTAATATTGAGAAGTTTCGCGGGGAACATGCGGAGCATTGAAGGCCACATAGAGGAAAAATGGGTCTTCTGACTTATGGCTCTCAATAAAAGTCACAGCTTCCTGTCCAGTAATATCCGTCACATGCCCCTGTTCATGACGGTAAGTCTTTAGCTGTCCTGGCTGGATGCTCCCCAGCTCATCAAAAAGCTCACCTGGCTTCTTTCCCCAAGCATGCCATTTGCCAGTCATATAAGTAGTATATCCAGCCTCTTTCAACAATTCCACCATAGATTTTGGAGCATTCTGTGTTGTGATTTTCTGTGAGTCCCAGAGGTACTTTCCGTAGAAAAGCATCGTCCTGCTTGGCACACATACTGCCGGTGACCAACACCCCATGTTGTAAGCACTGGTAAACGAAACCCCTTTTTTTGCCAACAAGTCAATGTTCGGCGTGACCATGTCAGGATTTCCAAATGCCCCTACCGCCTGATTGCTCTGATCGTCTGACTCAATAAAAATTATATTCGGTCGTGTCTGAGCTATCAAATTCGCGACCGTGAACATCATAGCCAGTAAAAAACATGCCTTCAAATGAATCCCTTTTATATCCATTGTCTTGATCATTTGCTAACTGCTCCATTGTCCGAAGTATATCTCAATACTCGCGGATTACCTATTCCTCTAGCATTGATGAGTTGCATATACCACACCTCTCTCAATTCTTCCAACTTGCTAGTAAATTTTGGATCCAATGCAAGATTAACTCCCTCTTCAGGATCATTTGCGAGATTGTATAATTCTTCGAACGCAGGCACATGATCGATCAACGAAGATTCTGACAACATACGGTAATTGGCAATGTCTGAGTCGTGTACTCTGTAAAGCATTTCGTTCACGGGCATGCCTATCATTTTAGCCGTTTCTATTTTCCGTTGCGCTGATAATGTTTCGTTCTTATAATATCTGATATACTTCCATTCCTTGTCTTGCACCGCTTCACATTTTGGATTTCCAAATTGAGTTGACCAGAGATTTTCGGTAAATAAGTATTGACGAATATCTTGTTCTTCACCATTCAAAAGGTTCATGAGACTCTTACCTTGATATCCCTTCGGAATATTCACTTTGGCCATTTCCAACATGGTAGGAGCAATATCTATGCTCTGAACTAGTGCATCCGATTTTCTTCCTCGAAGCTTTTTGCGTATGTAAGGATTGTATACAATCAAGGGAACATGGGTGGTCTGCTCATAGCAAAACGCCTTACCTCCTAATCCAAATTGACCCATAAATAGACCATGATCTGAAGTGAATATGATAATCGTATTTTTGGCCAGCCCTTCTGACTCCAACCTTTCCCGTAACTGACCTATCATTCGATCAATTCCCGTCATGGCCTGATATTGTCTGATCATGCGCTCCTTGTTAGTTTCTGGAGTATCTACATAATCATATCCTTGTTGGCGATCATCAGCTCTATGTATTTCTTTAGGAAGTTTTGGTTCTGTTATGTCCTGTTTGGCCATATAATATTTGGGCATTGGGATTTCCTTATCACGGTATAAGGACTTATATATATTATCATCGTTAGTCCTCTGCTGCATGGTGCTGGTACCTGCGCCATGCGGCAAATTGAAACAAACAGATAACATAAAAGGCTTGTCCTGAGGACGCTGTTCTAAAAATTTAACCGCGCCTTCCAACCGCTGTTCATTCGACAAAAAATCTTGAACTCCTTCACTTACCACCTCTACCTGAGTATCCTCCTCAGCACCAAGAAAGATGTCATGTACTTCCTTGGGATAAAATCTTAAATGGCCATGACCTGCATACCAATAGTCAAAACTCTTTTCCATTACACCGCTAGTATATCCTCCATCTCCAACAGGCACATGATTTTTACCTACCCAACCTGTATAGTATCCATTCTTCCTCAAGACCATTGGATAGCTGTCATCCCAGGCGTCTAAATCCATGCTGGTGCCTGAATTAAAATTGATTCCATGTTTTCGCTCATACTCACTCAACAAGATACTGGCACGACTTGGCGTACAAATGGCGCTGGTTATATGGGCATTGGTAAACAAAACTCCTTCTTGAGCCAATTGGTCCAAATGAGGAGTTTGAACCACCTCGTTCCCTGTGCAGCCCATCATCCCATAAGATTGATCATCAGTGAGAACGAATATAATATTAGGCCTGTCCTGAGAGTGTGCCTTTCCTACAAGGCAAGCGAAAAAACAGAGAAACAGCAATAAGGCAGTCAATTTAATCGAGTTTCCATCGTGCACAAGTTCTTTTATAACCAGCGACCTGTCATTCTTCAAATTCGTCATCAACGAACCTTGATGATTGACCAATTTCATATCTCGATAGCTCTCCATGTAGTCATAATTAGATAGTAAAATATGATTTCTTTGTCTCAGTAAAACTGAAACCGATTGCGCATTTCGATCCATCTTAAAGCCTGTAAATTCCTAACTCAAATTAATACATCTATGCGTCAGCAATTTCTGTTAGTAACTATCCTTATCTCGGGCCTATTCTTTGCTTCTTGCCAAGCTAAGAAGCAACCAAACATCATCATCATAGTGACCGATGATCAAGGCTGGGGAGATGTAGGTTTCCATGGCAACACGATTGTGAAAACGCCTAGGCTGGATGCCTTTTCTAAGCAAGCAGTAGAACTTACTAATTTCCATGTAGGAACTACATGTGCACCAACTCGCGCCGGAATAATGACCGGCAGAAATGCTAACCGAAATGGAGCCTGGCATACCATTGCCGGAGCAAGTATTCTCAATGCCGATGAACAAACAATGCCTGAGATATTTCAGCAAGCGGGCTATCGTACCGGGATGATGGGAAAATGGCACCTGGGAGATTCTTATCCTTATAGACCACACGATCGTGGTTTCGATGAAGCCATCTACTTAGGTGGGGGTGGTGTGCAGCAAACCCCGGATTATTGGAACAATGACTATTTTGATGACACCTATATGCGTAATGGGATTCCTGAAAAGACAAAAGGTTATTGCACGGATGTTTGGTTTGATGAGTTGATAGACTTCATAGACCAATCAGAAGATGAGCCATTCTTTGCTTATCTCGCATCCAACACGGCTCATAGCCCTTTCAATGTTCCCATCAATTATCGAGAGCAATATGAGAGTGCCGATTTAAAAGAACATCAGATCAACTTCTATGGCATGCTCACCAACCTTGATGATAACTTCGGCAGGTTGGAGGATTATCTCAAAGCCATTGATCTTTTTGACAATACCATCTTGATTTACACCACAGATAATGGTACAGCTGGAGGGATTAGCTGGGACAAACAAGAAAACAAAGGCTATGGATACAACCCCTTGAGAGGCACAAAAGGAAGCCACTATGATGGAGGTCATAAAGTTCCTTTTCTTATGAGTTGGCCTGAAGGTGGGATTTCAGGAGGAAGAAAATTCAACAACCTCGCAGCTCATGTAGACCTATTACCCACATTATCTGCTTTCGCAAATGTCAGTTTTACGCCTAAGAAACCTATGGATGGTAGTGATTTGTCTTATGCCCTTAGCGGCAATATGGATTTCCCAAACAGAATGCTCATCACAGATACACAAAGAGGACAGTGGCCAGAAAAATATAAAAACCCATGTGTGATGCAAGGTTCCTGGCGCTTGGTCAACCATAAGGAGCTTTATGACACTGAAGCTGATCCAGCGCAGAAAAACGATCTTGCAGCACAGTTCCCAGAAAGAGTTAATGCCATGCAAGACTTCTACGAAAGCTGGTGGGATGGCATCATTCCAGAATGGAAGCACTCTCCTACTTTTATTGGTGCGAAAGAGAATCCCGTAATGATCACCATTCACGACATGCACCCAATCGATAAAGGTGCTATTCCCTGGAATCAAGATTATATCAGGCAAGGCGAAATCAACACCAAAGGATACTACAAAATCAATGTGACGAAATCAGGAACATACCAGTTTAATCTTTCGCGGTGGCCGAAGGAAAGTTCGCTAACCTTTTCAGATTCTGTTGCTGCTATAGCCCATACCAAAGAAATGGAAGGATTGAGTTTTGGAAAAAGCATATCGATGGGCACAGCACATGTGAAAATTGGGAATCAGTCAATTAAAGAAGAAGTTGACAATCAGAAGACCGCTACTGGTCTTACACTCACATTAGAGGAAGGAAGCTATCAATTGGAAACATGGTTTGATACAGTAGAAGGGAGCTTTTTTCCGGCATACTATACTGAGGTTACACTGATCAATTAAAGTCGATGATACTTAGAATAATCCAACTGTCCAGCTGTGCTTTGGCAATGTCCCTGATGGGTTGTGGCTCCTCTAGCGCTGAAGACACCAAAGAGATTCAGCAAATGATCCCTTATGCTACTTCTAAGGTGAATAGACAAGTAGACGCATTGTTGGAGCAAATGACTTTGGAAGAAAAGTTGGCTCAACTAGAGGGCACACGTCTAAAGGAAATCATGGTAGACGGCAAATTGTCTCTAGAAAAATGTAGAGAACATATTCCCCATGGAATTGGACATTTTTGTCAATTTTCAACCGGGCAAGCTCTTGAACCAAATGATCTCAGAGATTTAGTAAGAGATGTTCAAAACTATTTAATGACGGAAACAAGGATGAAAATCCCGGCCATTTTTCATGAGGAAGCGATTACTGGTTTTGCTACTCAAGGCGCCACCACATTCCCCCAACAGATAGGAGTAGGTTGTTCCTGGAATCCAGAACAAGTTGAAAAAAACGCTGCTTCTACTCGCAAAAGTATGCGTGCCGCAGGAGCTACATTTGCTCTTTCTCCAATGCTTGATCTTAGCAGAACCGCACATTGGAATCGATTAGAAGAAAGCTATGGAGAAGATTCATATCTCACATCGCGTTTGGGTGTAGCTTTTGTCAAAGGACTTCAAGGTGATGATTTTAGCACTGGAGTAGCTGCGACAGTTAAGCATTTTGCAGGATATGGCACTTCCAACAACGATACTAAGGAACTCTATGAAGAGTATCTCATGCCTCATGAGGCATGTATCAAAATTGGAGGAGCCAAAAGTGTCATGCCATCTTACGGCTTGTATAAATCCCTACCAGTAGTAGCGAATCCAACCATGCTACAACAGATGCTTAGAAAAGAGATAGGGTTTGATGGATTGGTAGTGAGTGACTACTTTTCAATTAACACAATTCATAAAGGGTATAAGCAAGCACCTTCAGCAATGGTAGCAGGAGCTATGGCTCTCAATGCAGGCGTGGACATAGAATTGTCTTCGCCAATTGCCTTTCCGCTATTGCCTGATGCACTCAAAAAAGGATTGGTCACAGAAGAGCTTATCGATGATGCGGTTCGCAGATCACTTATAATGAAAGCGAAACTGGGTTTACTTAGTGAAAATCCAGTTATCGGTAAAGATGGAGACCTCAATTTCGATCCTGCAGAAAATCGTCAATTAGCATATGAAACAGCCGTACAATCAATTGTCCTATTAAAGAATAATGGAGTCCTTCCCTTAAAAAAGAATGTAAAAAACATTGCTTTGGTTGGCCCAAATGCAGCGACTGTTCATTGCTTACTCGGAGACTACACTTATCAGGCCATGAGGGCTTTTTGGAAAAGTGCTGAGTTTGATCCTAATAACCCGAAACTAATTACGCTCAAAGAGGGTCTTGAAAACAGGCTAAGTCAACAAGTAATACTCTCACATGAGAGAGGCTGTGATTGGAGTAGCCCATTGGAGGCACAGATCAATGCAGATGGTTTGGGAGATGACCGCTTGAGCAAACTCCGAATGATGACAATCAAAGGTTTACCCCAGCCAGATTTAAAAAATGCCCTGAAAATATCATCTGAAAGTGATGTCATCATAGCCGCAGTAGGCGAAAATATATACCTATGCGGAGAAGGAAGACTTAGAAAAGGAATACGATTGCCTGGAGAACAAGAGCAATTTGTAGAGCAACTTATAGCCACCGGTAAACCTGTGATATTAGTCCTATTTGGCGGAAGACAGCAGCTTGTGAGTAAATTTGAGGACAAATGTGCGGCTATTGTTCAAGCTTGGTTTCCAGGAGAAGAAGGTGGTAATGCAATTGCTGATATAATCGTAGGTAACGTCAATCCATCAGCTAAACTCTGTGTAACCTATCCAAAAACTGAATCTCGTGAGGAAATCAATTATAAAAACGGCTATTTAGCTGAAAATCCGCCACAGTATCCTTTCGGTTATGGTTTATCATATAGCCAATATGACTATAGCGATTTAGTTATATCTCCTGAAGCAAGTCCTTTAGACGACCATTTCTATATCTCCTTTAATGTAAAAAATTCAGGTAGAATGGATGGTACTGAAATCGTGCAGCTCTACTTATCCCCTAGTGATCTCTCATCAACAATGAAGCCTATCCAATTAAAAGGATTTGAAAGAGTTGAACTTAAATCTGGCGAAGAAAAACAAGTTACATTTCAGGTTTCTCCTCAGCAATTGGCCCAATTCAAAAATGACAGATGGCTCATTGAAAGTGGCACTTATACTTTCAAGATAGGAGCGTCTAGTACTGATATCCGTCTGCAGGGCGAGACCAAACTCAATGGTGAAGACCTGCTTTTGAAAAACGGAAGAGAAGTCTTTTTTGCTAAAAGTAGCTTGAAATAAAGTAATATGTATACCTACGATTTTCAATCATCAAACAATAGTATAGCTCTCATTCCAGTGTGCATTGGCTTACCAGACGATAGAAGAGTTAATAATAAAATTCCTGTTTTCGAAATATCAAATACTGATATGTTTAATCAAACTATTTCTGGTAAGCCTTTATCAATAAACCTGCATCATGAATTATAAACTTCTAACTATTGCTTTATCGCTTCTTGCGAACCACATCCTCCTTTCTCAACCAATGTTCGACATTGAAAAAGTCGATCAAGTAGAGACATTCAAGAATACTGTAACCTGTACCACGCATGAGCAAGACTCTAGGTACTTTTTGTATTCTGGAGGTGATAGCGATGTTTTGGATGCTTTTGAAATAAACCTGGACGGCAGTCTAATCCCTATTGAAAGCTACAAAACAACGCGAACGGGTAATGCCACTGGTTTGCGTGGACTAGTCTCGGATGTGGTTCACGGAAAAAACTTCCTGTTTGTAGGACTTAAAGGAGAAGCAGCAATAGAAGTATATGAGATTAAAAATAGTGGAAAACTGAAAAAAGTTTTTCTCTTGAATGATACGGACTCCACCTATCTACAGCGCGTCATCACCCTTCAGGTAATCCACATGACAAACGCCAGTTATCTGTATGCTGGAGGACTCGAGACAAAACCTGGAATGAGCGCATTTAAAATTTTGCCGGATGGTAGCCTTGAGCATATCATGTCTATGGCCGACAATGAGAATATCTATACTGATGGGATCATAGGTATGTCCCTCCACAGGATTGAAGATAAGACATACCTTTTCACAGGAGGTTTTCAAGATAATGGATTGAGTAGCTGGGTGGTAAACGAAAACGGAACTTTCGAAAATCTCTCCAACATAGGCGATGACTACAATCTTTTTCTTAACGGTACCTATCCTGTTATCTCTTCTACTGTGAAAGGATGGAATCATGTAATCGTGGGGCACCGCCATCATAGTTACTACAAACCTACTAGCTGGGTAAAAGATAGATTTTCTTACTACTATCACGGTGATGCCATCAGTGTCTTCTGGGTCAATGGGAAAGGTGAGCTAACACCCCGATCAGCTTTTATTGATAATACTCAGACATTACTTCAAGGACAGACTCGCTTACATGGTTTCGAGTATAATGAAAATTATGATCTAATAACCGCTGCTACACGCGATGACCAAAGCATACAACTTTGTACGATTAACCAAACAGGCAGACTTACCCATGCGGGTAATCTTAAAATCAACATCCCCGTGTACTACGGATTGACAGGTAAGAAAATTGGAGAAGACATCTTTTTATTCGCGGGATCTGTAGAAGGAAAAGAATTAATCTCCTATCGGTTAAAATCTAAGTAACTAATTCCAATCATACCATAAAAACCATGAAACACATCATTTTCAATTTCTACACGCTCATAACAATGGCCGTTGTGCTAGCGGGAATATCCTGCTCTCCAACCTCTGATTCCTCTCAAGCCTCTTCCGAAAAAGTAGCTGTGTCCGAGCCGAGAGACGTGCTACGCCACGTGGTAGCATTCACATTCAAGGACGAAATCACTGATGAGAGACAAGAGCAGGCAGTAAAGGATTTCGTTGATCTAAAAAACCAGGTTCCTGGAATCATCTCTTTCGAAGGTGGCAAAGACGTTAGCATAGAGGGGCTCACCAAAGGGTTTACTCATTGCTTCATAATAACCTTCGTTGATGAGAAAGCGCGTGACGAATACATCCCTCATCCTGCTCACCTTGTGTTGGTTGAAAAAAACAAGCCACTCATGAAAAATCTATTAGTATTAGATTTTTGGGGCCAAGATTGATCATTAATTAGAATTCTCATTCCTCCCAGTCGAGATTCATCAAGACCTTTCCTTCTTTGCGTGCTTTCATATATGCAGCTTTGGAAGGTCTTGGTCTAATTCGATATTTAGTCGGAAATCCAGTTTCTCTCACAAAATCGTCTGGTGTTCTCTCGGTCGGAAGGTAGTCCTTCGTTTTAGTCCGAATAGTCTGAAGCCGCCTTCTCATGTCTTCCATCTGATTGCTATATTCCTGACTCATTGCAAGATTGTTGAGTTCATACGGATCTGCTACTACGTCATATAGCTCCTCGACTGGTCTAGGTATCACAAAACAATTCATCTGATCAGCATTCAGATTCCCTTTTGCTTTTTCTTCTTTCATACTTTTCCATGTCAGATCTCTAAGTACATCTGCAGAAGGCGTGTTGGGAAGATCTTCATAGAAATTTTTAATGTACTTGAACTGTTTGGTGCGAACTGCTCGAGTGTAATCTTCGAAATCATGGAAGTGATCTTCAGCATAAATATCCTCTCTAAAGGAAGTCATTTCCTCTCCGAGTGTAGCTGAAAAATCAACTCCATCAAATTCCTTCAGAGGTTCCAACCCAGCCAAACTCATGAAAGTAGGTGCCAAGTCCACGGAGCTGATCAATTGGTTATTGATGCTACCGGCCTTCACTTTTGCTGGCCACTTGACTATCCAGGGCGTTTTGATTCCTCCATCATAAAGTGTGGTTTTATCCCTAGGAAATGCACGTCCATTATCAGATATGAAGACAATCATTGTATTCTCCGAAACTCCTTGCGCCTCGAGCTCGGCCACTACCTTTCCTACATAATCATCTAGTCTCATGATCTCATCATAATAAAGTGCAAAATCCTTTCGCACACTATCTGTGTCTGGCATGTAGGGCGGTATACGCACCTCTTGCGGATCGTAGGGATCATCACTAATACCCTCGTAGAATGGTCTATGTGCATCAAATGACGCCAACCACGCAAAAAACGGCTTATCCCTTGGGCGTTGATCAAGGAGAGAAATCCATTCATCACTACCACTTCCATCCCCTACCAATCTTCGATCTAAACCTATTGGCGCATCCAACCACAGCATTTCAAGAAGAACATCAAAATCATCCCTAACAGGGTCACCCATGTGATATTTCCCGGCAAGTCCAGTCCAGTATCCTGCATCTTTCAACTCTTGAACAAATGTACGCTTGCCTTCTGGCAATGGCCATGAAAGTTGCTCCGCATCAGTATTGTGCGGATACAACCCCGATATAATACTTGTACGACTCGGGCTGCACGAACTGGTAGTCAGAAATGCTTGGTTAAACAGCATCCCATCTTCGGCAAGCTTATCCAAATTGGGGGTGGTAATCCCTGGATGACCATATACTGCCAAATCATCCCAGCCAACATCATCAGCAATGATTAATACTATGTTAGGTCTCTGATGCGCTTGGTCTGCTTTCTTTTCAGATTTTTGACAAGCACTTATATAGATCAGGGTAAAGCATAAAACCAGTGAACTATTTCTTAATATCATTTTATAGTCTTTCATTTTCAAATTTCTTCTGTGCATGGATTCCAGAAATTGAACTTCATTTAATCACAAAAACACATTGCATTTCTATGGAGCAGGGAAAGTAACTCAGCTATTTAGTGACTATGCCCTCTCCAACGAAATCTTTAAACTTTTGAGGATTACCGAATTCATCACCTTGCAACAGAAAGAAAAAAAGTCCGCAATCTGAGATATCAGCAACCTTTCCACTATGAGCTTCCATTCTCGAGTACATCCACCTAACATCTGGATCTGGATGATCTCTCATCCAATACCAAACTGAAAAATCCTTTCCTGAATTCCAAAGATTGATTGGGTTGTTCTTATCATTCTGGTCTACGATCTTTTTGTACTTTATGCGCTCACCAGATAACGCCTTTATATCAGACCATGTACGATGATATTCGCGCCGAATCTCGTTCTCGTTGAACTTACTATGCGATAATAGATAGACATAATTGAGAGACTCAATATTGCCCTGATTAATGACCTCTTCTACAGCCTGATATACAAACTCAGATAGACCGGCATGCAGAAAGTAAAGCGGATCATTAGCGGTAGATTTTCCCATCTCTTCCGCCAGGTGTTTTTTGGACTCTTCCAATTGTGATGTCACATCAAAAAATCTGCTCTGATCAAAGCCCCACCTCTTGATAGATCCATCGGCACTTATCTTTAATTGATTTTCTTCATCAGGACCTGAGGGAGCATCTATAAAGTTGTTATACGAACAATGCACGAGTTTGTCTTGAAGACCAAGCTTCGCTACGATAGCACAAGATGCCGCCAATGCTCCCCAATCATCTGGATCACCAGTAGGCCATTTGTACTCATTATCCGGCTCACTATTCCCATCAAAACTCACAGCTATTCTGCCGTTCGCATAGCTAAATCCCTGTGCCACCATTTCCACGGAGCAAATCAAGCTCAGCATCAATATTGCGCAGACTCTGCCAATAATTTTCCGACTATCAATTGTCATAGGTGTTCTCTTTAAGCTATGCTTCAATACTTACAACTTGTTGGATCTTCTTTGATATAGTAGGATTTGTAGTTTTTCGCACTAGCATCCATACATCCACAAAGATTCAATAATTCAATATTTTTGAAATCTATAGGGTGACTTTCTGCTTGCAGCGCAATATATCCTGCATCTAAAGTAGTTCCAGATTTAGCTTCCCAAAAATCTATCCGGTCTATAATTCCCAAGTTTTTCCAGGCTCTCTCTTTCTGTTTATTATTGGTAAAACCGCTTCCGATTTTTGGTTTTTGAAAACGCAGAACCGTATCTCCTTCAACCATAAAAACCATATACTCCCCTCCCATCACTAAAGCTTCTACATGCACCCACCTATCTCCATCATAGGTCAAAGAATGGGATTGGACACAATGGTCATAATTGACCGTATCACCTAATTCAACGAATGTTCCCGGAGTGCATACGTTAGCTGTTGGGCGATCGCCTGTACCAAGGCCTCCGAGTAGTTGCAGCTCCACCGAAACTGGAAAATTCTGATCTAATTCGTTACTCTGAGCAGATTGAGCATGTAACATTACTCCACTATTTCTTACATTCCATTTAGCACCCCCTTCGAGCTGATCGCCAACAAATCGGTAATCAAAACGAAGTTTATAATACGAGAATGGAGTTTCGTAATAGATATGGCCATATCTATCATTGAACTGTTGATAGTCCTCATAGCTGATTCTGAGCATGCCATCCTCTACTCTAAAGGTATTACTAAAGTTCTCATTCAATTCCAATCCAGCAATCTTGACATCCCAGCCGGTCAAATCACGACTATTGAATAATTGCTGCCAATCTTCCTTTTCTTGTTGGGTATTTCCAAGATTCATTATCGCCAAAACAGAAAATAGGAGTATTAAGACGTAGTTCATCATTGATAGAATTGATCAAGATAGCGTTGGGTTACAACCAAGCCATTCTCTTAAATTTAGCTGATTTAAACTTCGGTTAAACCGATGAATAAGCGCAATGGATTGTCTTTAAGCACTATCTGATTAATGATTATTTTCATCTAAACTTCTTATCGCCTCACCTACTATTCAAACTTTACCTTCATGAAGCTAGGATTCTTACTCACACCATTGCTCTTGTTGTTCATGCTAAGACTCTCAGCACAAAATCCGCTTATCACCCATATGTATACTGCTGACCCAACAGCACGAGTCTTTGATGGTAAGCTATATGTATATCCTTCTTCGGATGTAATTCCCCCTGAAGGAATAGAAGCTCCACGTTTCTGTATGCCGGGATATAATGTCTTTACGCTTGAAGGTGGACTTACGTGGAAAGATCATGGAAACATATTGGACCACAATGAGGTGCCTTGGGGTGTAAAAGACGCCTACGCTATGTGGGCACCTGATTGCATCAAGAAAGGTGACACTTATTACTACTACTTCCCAGACAAAGCTGCCAATGACAATGCGTTCAGAAGAATAGGTGTGGGTACTTCAAAAAGCCCTTCGGGTCCCTTTAAGTGGGAAAAGAATTTCATTGAAGGTGTAAGTGGCATAGATCCAGGATTGTTCTTAGATGATGATGGTACGGCTTATCTATATTATGGTGGTGGTCAGGAGCTATTTGTAACTCCGCTAAAAGACAATATGAAGGAAATAGCTGCGGCTCCCACTAAGATAGAAGGTCTACCAGCTGGCTACAAGGAAGGTTCATTTACATTCAAAAAAGACGGGAAATACTATTTCACTTTTGCTCATGTCTTCCCTCAAGAAGGCTACACCATAGGGTATGCCACTGGTGATAATCCCTTCGGACCTTTTGAATATAGAGGCAAAATCATGGATAATATAGACAATGGCACTAATCACCATTCTATCGTCAAATATCAAGATCGATGGATTCTCTTCTATCACTTTTGGGAGGTCAGTGGATTTAATAAGTTAAGATCCATGTGCGCTGACTACATGGAATTCATAGAAAAAGATGGATCTATCAGAAAAGTAAAGCCAACAAAAAGAGGAATAGGTACAGCTATCTTAGGGGATACGTTGCAAGTAGATAGATATAGTGAAATACATGGTGCTCAGACAGCATTCGTAGGAGGAAATGAACCAAAGGGCTGGATGATAGCGGAAACGAGAAGTTACAGCTGGGTGCGCTTTGATCGGGTGGATTTTGGTAAAGGAGAAGCTAAAAATCTGCAAGTCCGAATGGCATCTGGTCAGCGTATAGGATCTATAGAATTTCGATCAAATCATCCAAAAGGAGATTTGATTGCTGAAGTTCCTGTCAGCTTTACTGGTGGTTGGAATACATGGGAGACCAAAACGATCAGTGTTACAAATCCCTTATCTGGAGTTCAAAACCTAGTGCTTGTTTTCAAAGGAGAACCTGGTAGTACTAAAGTGGCGAATGTCAATTGGTTAATTATCGAATAAGCGCACACCGAAAAATTAAATCGTAAAACGCTAGTCAATAGAGTTGTACTTCTACATACTCATTTTCATTATATCTAATAGTCAGGAAACAAGACTCATTTGAATGGTCTATTCGATTTACTTTCAAAGACAGACTATCTCCAGTTGCTATCAGCCGATTGTTATAATCTCGCTTTAATTGAAAAATATCATTGGACGAAAGAGACACCTCATTGATAAATAGTCCTGTATTGCCTTGTGTATTATAGAGCACAACAACACCTTCCTCTTTGACTATTTTCACTTTATTATCTACGTCCAATACACCGGCGATAAGTAGGTCACCTTGAGGTTCATTCTTTCCATATACCTCCATATTGTGTTGGCGCCCTCCCCCGCGTACTGGCGAACCTCCGGCGATGAATATACCATCTCCAGAAACAATGGCTTGTGTGCCATGTCGAGGATGAACCATCATGCCGCCCGATTTCCACTCCTCAGTTTTAGGATCATATATTTCTGTTTTTCGGTAAGCAGGTCCATGTTTGGATCCTTCACCTCCAATGACATACAGCAAGTCATCTAATACAGCCACGCCTGGCGCTGCTCGTGGTGTAGGGATACCTTGATCCAAAACTGACCAAGTGTTGCTTTCAAAATCATAGATTTCTACTTCAGAAGGCAATGGAGCAAACACACCACCCTCACCTCCAGATTTCCTTCCTGCCACAGCGTATAATAGTCCATCAATAACCGCAGCACTGAAATGGTCACGAGCTACCGAAGCGTCTTTCAGGATGCTCCATTTTCCCGTAGATGGATCATAACTATCAAACCAAGAAACATAACCTCCATCATGTCCTATGGTATTGCCACCGATCACATAGAATCTATTATCATAAACAACCAATCCCGCTCCACCTCTTCGGCGCTCCTTTGGGATTTCAGGTCCTTTTATCCACCTATCGATGGGTGGGTGATAGATCCAAATGTTTTCTTCTGGCTCTTCTTTCGGAAAATTATTGGTTTTGAATGAGCCAATCACCCAGACCAAACCCTGATATGACGTAGCCTGAAAATGATTAAACTCTTTGGGGGCTTCCGCTCCCTGACTCCATGAATCGGTTTTGTAATCGTAGATATCTAAACGTCTGGCAGACTCCCTTCCACCAAACATGATAAACTTATCTCCCGCCTGAACAAATGAGCATTCGTGCCGTGCAACATAGTCCTCGCTTTCTTCCAAATCTCTCCATCCTAACTTCGATATGGAAGGGTTATGTTCATTTTGTGGTGTATTCTCCTTGCCTTGGCATAAGCCAACTTCCAGACCCATGATTATTAAGAGAATACTGAGCGCAATGTTTTTCATAAAGTGAATTTCAATTCAATGATGAAAAGCCAAATTCCCAATATTTGAGCTCCATATAGGAATCTATTAGGTTTAGAAAATTATGTAGTCCTATTTAATAATTAAAGATCCACTTTTTCCAGACCCATCTGATGAAAGGGTATAGAAATACAACCCACTCCTTAGCCCACTCACATCGACTCGATCATGACTATTAATTTGTTGAGATAGCACCTCTTGACCCGCGGCATTGTATAGTTTGATGGCGAAATCCTCAGATGATTCTAACCTAACAATCAGAAAATCATCAGCAGGATTGGGATATATCAATACCTGGCTATTGTCTATGCCCAGCAGTGGATCGATTACGGGAGCCTCAGATCGAATCAACTCATCAGAAAATCCGAATACCTGCATGGCAACAGAGCTAATATGGCCACCCTGATCTGGGAAGGTTACTTCTATTTCATTGTTGATTTGCAGTAGTTCATATGGTACATCTATCTCTATCACACCAAAAAATGTATCTCTATCTCTTTGTGGATCTCCTCGATAATCCGCTGGCACGGGAACCTCTGTTCCATTTACCTTGACTGAAGGCATCAGCGACTTATTGTGTGGGCGTCCCATTCCCAAACGCAATACAGCCTCGCCATGCATTGTGGTAACCACATCTTTTATCTCAAAAACTAGTGGAGAATTAGATGAAATCGGTTTATAATAATCCGTGGCATAATACTTCACCTCTTCAGATGTACGAGAGACCTCTATTGAACCAGATAAAGTGTATTCAAAAATCATAGTTCCCTCGGCCTTAATTTCAAAGGTTGCTGGAATATCTGATGACCCATAGGTAGTAGTAGCTAAAATCCCTGCATTATCATCAAAAACAGGGTTGGTATCATCTAGCCAATAACTCTTTACAGACAATCCTTCTATAGCAAGTTCATTGATATCAGTAAGGTTTATTGCTACTTCTTTGTTTTCCCAAGCAAGATTGTTGAGTACCACGTAGGCTTTATTGCCGTCCACGTATGCGTCCGTTTGTATATCCAGATGCGTGGCTTTCGAATCTACCCGAGTTCCTTTGATATCTGACCACAGCTGATAAAAATGAACACGATCGGTATAGATAGACTTACCCGTAAGGCTTTCAGGTTCATTTTCATATCTGAGTAGCCTAGCCTGCCAGGTGCTGTTGGCACTTGGCGTTCCCCACTTGGCCTTGAGCATGGTATAGTTCATAGCTGAACCAATCAGGTTTGGACGCTCCATAAATTGCATCACCTGAGCATTGGCCGCTGTGTTGTGTAAATAATCTCTGTATGCTGTCCAAGCACCCTGATAATCATGCGATGAAGCACCATATTCAGATATAACGAATGGTTTGACATAGCCAAATTTCATGACGCTGTATTGCTCTAGCATATCAAAAGTGGCCTCCATATTACTCCCCCTGCGAAGCTTTTTCTTTCCATTACTAATGGATGGAAAATCGTAGAGATGAATCGACCAGCAATCCATGTATTCGCCAGACATATCCATAAATTTCTTCCATCTATTTTCCCATCGCTGAAAGTTGTCCTCCTCTAAGTTTGGAAAAGCTGTACAATACCCAGCGATCAATACGTCTGGATTTATCTTTTTCACCTCTCTCGCTACAGCATTGTGAAATCTAAATGCATCGTCTATTTCGTTGTATAAATCCCAAAGTGGTTCGTTTGTAACTTCTACAAACGCAGGAGCTGGCTGTCCTGTCGCACCTCCTTCTCCGAAAAAATTCTTAATAAAATGACCATAGAACTCACCGCTCGCGGTACCAAAAGGTTCTGCTTCTGTATCAGTTTGTGAAAATGCCCACCCTTTATTGGTCAGCTTACCGTCAGGGTAAAATGGATGTAATTGAGTGCACAATATCTGATTGTGTCTGGACTCGTAAGCGTGCCAAGAAGTATTGTTGGCGTAAGTATTTCTACGCTTCGCACCCTCTGCTTCTATCTGACTCACATTCGCAAAACCTGGTCTATTCGGATCCTCTTCCACTACAGAGTTCATAATCCACTGGATAGAGCCAGTATTTCTCCCTATATAAACATCATTTTCTACTAGAAATTCATGGATCAAATTATCTGTGAAATTCTCAGACTCATACCAATCTCTGTCATCCACTCCAGCATGGATCGTGAAAAAGCGCTCTCGTTTGAGTTCTTTCACGTCACCTACGGTATGGTTAAAATTTAACTGGACATCAACATTCACAGTTTGTGCCATCAGGCCTAAGGCCATGCTCATGCAAAGTGAGAAATTCAATATTATTCTTAATCCCATTAATCTTGTATTTACTCTTATTTGACAACAAATTTGAAACACACCATGCTTCCTGTTGATGAAACTTTCATCATATAAACTCCACTACATAATGCAGACAGATCAATACTGCCATTAGTACCATTGATGGTACCTGATAATAGAGATCTTCCGGAAATATCAACCACGACATAATTAGCCTCAGAGCTTAATCCTTCAACCACGACATGATCCACTACTGGATTGGGATAGAATGAAACTTTATCCTGATTCAATGAAAGTGTCTGACATGCTCCAGTCTCCTCCATCTTGCCAGTATTGCCCCCAACACACAAGCCACACTTATCTACAAACGCTGAACCGCCAAGGTCTCCATGACAATCTTCAACAGGACAGTCACCCTCGTTAGGCGTCACTCCAGTATTTCCACCTGAGCAAACACCGCACTTGTCTATGCTCGCAGTACCCCCATTGTCACCATTACAATCAGGTGCACTTGAACCATCCAATTGCCAATCTGGTCCAGGAACCCAATAATCTTGTCCTCGTTCGTATGCCCCTACATCTGGAAACTCACCCACAAATCCATCCGTGTATCCTGATACTACCTTACCTCCATCTACAGCTGATTCTCCTGCCTTGGGCATGAAGTTTCGATTGTCAAAGTCTTCAAACGGATCGGCCGATAACTCAAGTATTACAGAATTACTCTCATCTGTATGGTGAAGCTCCGAGTTATTCGCTAGCGTGTTATAAACTGGCACATTTGTAAATTCATAGCCATTGACCCATCTTCCCATAGTGCTACTATTCGGCCCATCGTTACTCCAGATGGTGTTGTTATAAATCTCAAGATTGGTTCCTGCCCAATTGATTTGGATTCCAGTCCATTCCATATTCCAAATCACGTTGTGATCCGTGATTACATTTGCCGTAGAGTTATCTAAGTAAACACCACAGCCTTTATAACTATCGAAATTCTCATTGCGAGAAGATATATCATGTATCCAGTTATGATGAATACGTGTATTGCCATAATCACCACAGCACATATAAATCGCACCACAATCATCATTGATGAGATTGGAAGCATACATGTCATTGAACGCTATCTCAGCTCCCTTACCACCACCATTGATTAGATCTCTTCCAGAATTGAAAATTTCATTACCCAAAATTTTATTCTTTCCGCCAAGGCGAATAGCTGCCTCATAGCTCCCTAAGTAATTGAAATTTCCGATGTAGTTATTGCTTATTACATTGTCGTTACCATTCACGAGTATGCCTGATCCCGAACCCCATTGAATGTTGTTGTTGGTAATGGTGTTTCTAGCAGATCCATTGTTAAGTTCGATAGAAGCTGTCCCTGGTCTAAAACTTAGTTTTTGTCCAGATCCTGCAGCTCCCAATGAATGATTACCATGAAGTATTTCACAATTCTCAATACGCGAGTCGACTGTGTTTTTCATTGAAACCATAGCACCCATGATCTTGATCCCATCAATTTCAATTCTTTCCTTGCCGTCAAGGCCAAAAGCCACTACCCTCTGCCTGACAAGCACTTCTTTATTGGTAAGATCAATTGATCCCGGAGCATGAAAATATATGGTTCGTGTTTGACCATTGATATACCACTCCCCTTCAGCATCTAGCGCCCCCAGTGAATTGTAAAGTATCATCTCTCCTCCATCAGCAGGGCTGTGACTTCCAGCGAAATGCCAATCAGAGGAAAGTGTATTGTATCCTACAGACCCAGCTGTGTTGGAGGTGATTGGTGTTCTCCAAGATGTCCATCTACTCTTACCCAAAAACCATAAGGTGCCGCCAGATTCAAAATTTTGATCCGGGATGCTAGCATCATCTATTTTAGTGACGGTACCAGTTACTTTTAGCGCTTCTATATCGAAAGGATTATAATTGGTTTTGTTCGGCCAGCGCGCAAGATTCATAATCTCATTATCGAATAATACATGATTCTGATCACTCAAGCTGACATTCAAAGTAGCCTTGTATATGTTTCCATCGTGCTTCTCCCATCCACTGATTGGATCGAAACCCGAAACTATTACCTCTTCTCCAGGCGCTGCGGTGAATTTCACTCCCGAACTTGCCGGCACCACCGTCTCATAATAAGTTCCACCACCAATGATGCATTCCTCCCCGTCTATCATCACAGTAGCTGCTTTCTGAATGGTAAGAAATGGAGCATCAGCAGTTCCAGGATTGCTGTTGCTTCCATTTTTCGCTACATAGAATTTGCCGTCAAAGCAGCTAACAGATGCATCATCACAAGAAAGCACGTTGAAAGAAGTAGTAGCCGAGGCAGGTTTGTAATTATCGGATTCCACGACAGTGCCTGTCACAGTCACCATCCCAGTAGATCCGCTCAAAGTGATGATATCATCTTCTATTGAAGCTGGTCCATCCACGGTGTAAGCTAAGCTAAGACCGGAACTAGCACTTCCGATGACTTGAAAGGGTCGGTTTACTGCTCCTTTATCCTCTATAGACTCTATGGTGACCGTCTGTTCTGCTTTTAAAACCTCAAAGTTTTGTATCACTGGTTCGGCGGAATTAAAGGAATCATCTCCAGCTTGCTCTGCACTAATACTGGCAGTACCAGCCTTTAGTATAGTCACGATATTATCTTCTACACTTACATATTCTGATAATGAACTAAATGAAATAGGCAAACCCGAATCACTAGATGCCTGTAATTCGAATGGGGAATCTCCAAAAGTTTTATCTGAAATGGCAGCAAAGGTGATGGTTTGATTAGACTTGTTGGGATCTGTCACTATCAAGGTCTGAGCAACATTTTCGGCAGGAGCATAGTTATCGTCCCCAGCTTGGCTAGCAGTGATGACAGTGGAGCCATCAGAGACTATGGTAACCATGTCTCCTGCGATTGTAGCCACATCAGTATTCGAACTCTGATAGGTCACTGGCAAATTAGAGGAAGCAGTAGCATTCAATTGAAAAGCAGGTTCGCCAACCATTTTTGCTTCCAGCTCATTAAATGTGATAGTCTGAGCATCTTTAACCACTGTAGTGACAATGCTAAAGTCATCTATATAATAGGTGCCTACAAATGATCTGAAGTCTATATCAAAACGGATTTGATTATAATCCGAAGCGGCATTATCTGTAGAGAAGGTCATTTCTACTTCCCTCCATTCACTGCCTCCTTCATATGGAAGAGTTTCCGAAGCTACATTTACAACATTAGAAGAAGTAAAATCAGCTATCGACACAATGACTTCTTGAGGCCCTTCGTTCAGGGCTTTGATATAAAAGCTTATTTTGTAATCTGCATTAGGGACCAATCCCGTTACTTCTCGTCTGATACCTGCCATACCTGCCACACTTGACCCTCCTGTTTCAGTAATAACTATTGAAATCCCGAAATTCCCTGTTCGTGCAGCAGTGGCATTTCTTGCCACATTCATCACACTCTCACCCCACCTTTTGAACAACCAATCATCAACGATATCTCCCCACAAAACATCATTGTCCTCAAAGCCGGCATTAGTTTTTAACACATTCTCTTGTGCCTTGACGAAAGATGAACTTATCAGACATAATACAATAAAGAACTTATAGATTTTAGTCATTATTATTAGTTTAAAGGGTCATTAAAATGATCTTGCATTTGATCTAGCTCGGCGAGTAATTCATTTTTGGTTTTCAGATAATTCTCCTGCTCTGATAGGTCATACATTTCTTCAGGATCGTTGAGTAAATCAAACAATAGCACCTTATCGGCTTTCGGAAATACCATCAACTTGAAACCATCTTTTCTTATGCTTCGCTGATAGTCGATGTATGCGCCATAGATACCATTGTAGTAACTTGTTTGACGTTCTCCCTTCGCGATTGGCAGTACATTGTTGAACTCTACATAATCCGGCTTGCCAACTCCTGCCAGATCTAGACTAGTAGCCATCACATCTTGTAGATAAACTTCCGCATCTACTCGTTGGTTAGCTGGCACACCGGGACCTACTACTATAAAAGGTGGTTTCACACTATGATCATACAAACTCTGCTTCCCTATAAGCCCGTGTCGTCCCATCGCAAGCCCATGATCTGCCGTGAAAAAGATATAAGTGTTTTCTCGCTGGCCTGTTGCCTCTAATTTGTCCAAAATTTTGCCTATCTGCTCATCTAGATGCGTGATGATGGCATAGTATTCTTTGATATGCGTTTTGGTAGCAAACTCAGTGCGTGGAAAAGGTGCCAATGCTTCATCTCTAAGCTTAGGGCCATTACCAATTAAGTCCTGATTAGGATACTCAGGCATCCAGCTTTCGGGAATAGTAATATTAGCGGTATCATACATATCCTGAAATGATTGTGGAGCTTGTCTGGGATCATGAGGTGCATTGAATGCTAAATACATAAAGAACGGGTTTTCACTTTTCTTGGATCGATCAAGGAAAGCAATAGCGTCATCCTTCAAGACTTCACTCCAGTGTTGGCCTCCTTTCCAAAAACCTCCAAATGTGGTATCGGTTGGACTCCAAGAATCATCGTCTGGTCCCAGAGGTCTGTTATACCCTATGGGCATTACTGCACTCGCTTCTACTTCTCCAGCAGCTACCTTCGTTTTAAAAATGTCTACCATCTTAGCATGATCCCAGGCGTCATCTGGCATCCCTGGTCGCACATTACTCACATTCTGAAAAATACTAGTGGCAGGTACATCTACATGCCACTTCCCTGTCATATACGTATCATAGCCGGCGCTTTCCATAAGTTTTGGCCATGTCATTCGGATGGCTTCCGGATCTTTATCTTGCCATTTTTTTCTGAAATCATTGGCGCGCCATACAGACCTGCCAGATATCAACATAGATCTTGATGCGGTACATACCGCACCGTTCCATGCACCCATATTGAAGGCATTGTCGAAAGTGGTTCCTTCATAGACCAGTCTGTCCATATTGGGTGTGATAATCTCATCATTTCCCAGGGCATTGATAGCCGTGTATGTCTGATCATCAGTGAAGATGAATAGGATGTTGGGCTTACTCTTGACCTCCTTTTGTGATGAACAACCACAAACAAACATATAAAATGCGGCCACTCCGCATAAACTTAGTATTCTAAACATAATGCTTTGCTGGTTAGAAATTAACTCCCTTGTGTTTCTAAACTAATCTTAAAGACACACGCATATTTGCCTTCTGTTGATTGATCAGCCTTTATAATCAATCCTTCCGCTGTTTGTTCCCATGCTATTTCCACATCAGACCCTAGCTGACTTATCGAACGGATGGCATTACTTTCTAGATGTTTGTTAGGGTTGCCCAATGATACAATTTTGTAAGTATCGTCGGAACTAATGTCCATGGCAATGGCATATAGAAAATCATCTTTGGATGTAAACCTAAAGTCATCTGATGTCAGTGCTGTGTTGTCATTTTCCGTATGGTGCCCAGTGCTAACCTGAGTAGGGCCTTCTCCGAAGATTACCCAAGGTCTGGTATCATAAATGGCTTCCCCATTTACCTTAAGCCAAGTTCCAAGCTCCCGCAAGACTATTATTTGATCGTTAGGAATCGTACCATCAGATTTTGGTCCAACATTAAGCAGCAGATTACCATTCTTACTTACAATATCGATAAGATCATCTACTATGGTATTGGGCTCTTTCGATATCCAATTGGAGGTGTAACACCACGAATTCTTGCCAATGGATGTATCTGTTTGCCAAGGAAACTTATTGATACCCGATAGCTTACCTCTTTCGATATCTAGTACATTGGTTCCTTTGGGGAAGGACTCGAAATTGTCAAAATTCTTATTTTGGAGTACTACCTCCTTGTTCCATTCTATCCCTTTGTTATAATAATAGGCCGCCAATTTGGGATGATAAGGGCGGTACTCTTCTTTGTCTATTTTGAAATCAAACCACAATATATCAGGCTGATAGTTGTCTACTATGTCAATTGTCCGATCCCACCAGAGTTCCAAAAACTCTTTGTCGGCGGGAGAATACGGTTCGTGATCTCTCCCATAAAGCTCTTGATATATAGGATTTGAAGTATCGAACTTTTCGTCTTTATTGAAATAGTCCCAATTGAATGCGAAATGAGATGAAGCGCCTACTTTCAGACCTTGAGCTCGTCCTTCCTGGATAAGTTCTCCCAAAACATCTCGTTTTGGTCCCATATTCACTGAGTTCCACTTCGTATGTTTTGAGTTGTACATGGCAAACGCATCATGATGCTCCGCCACAGGGACTATATATTTAGCTCCCGCTTCTTTAAAAAGGCTGACCCATTCTTTTGGATTGAAAGAATCTGCGGTGAACATTGGAATAAAATCTTTGTATCCAAATTGGCCAGGATCTCCGTATTTTTTTTGATGATGGGTATATACCCAAGAGGGACCATATCCTTTGATTTCACCAGAGGATCCCCAATTAATTGAGTCTTGATACATAAAGCGTGGATACCACTCACTTCCAAAAGCGGGCACGCTATAAGGGCCCCAATGAATAAATATGCCGAGTTTGGCATCTCTAAACCATTCTGGTGTTTCGTAAGTCTTTAGTGACTCCCAGTTAGGCTGATATTGAGGTGACTTGGTATGCTGATCTGATAAGATCGGGTCGGAGAAAAAAGTAACAACACCCACTATGGTGATTAATAAAATTGTGGATATTGTTTTCATTTGATTATTCTAAAAATAAAAGCGTTCAGGTGATACACCTGAACGCTTTTTTAAAAAAGTTTATTATTAAGGTCTCGCTTCAAAAACTGAAATCTCTATGTCATCATAGTAAATCGTACCAGCACTATTGTGACGGATAGATACATAGAAATCATCGGCTGTTGCCGCAGGAGCCCAATTGGTCTTACCACTAGTCCATGAAAACCACTCATCCTTAGGTGCGGAAGATGTAGCATTCATCCAATATTGTTGCTGACTATTCGGCTGAATCCATGGTCCGTTGATATTGATGCTAGAACCAGTTGGGATGTAGAACTTATAAGAGTACTGAAGGAAAGTACCAGCATCTATATGGAATGGAGCCGGGCTCATTTCAAAATGTGACCAGTTACCACCTTCACTAGCAACCATCTTCAAACTATAAGTACCTGATGCTGCAAGCTCATCTGTAACCGTGATCGTCGTGGTAGGTAGATTCTCTGCATGAGGAATCACCATTGCACCAGCACCTCCATCCTCAAATCCATATAACATTGGATCAGTCAACAAATGCTTGAACATAGTAACTGGCTCATCTGCAAAAGTAATCGGGGCACGGGTATCTGCAGCAGTAATGCCGCTACCATCCAATAATGTCACCGTAATAACATCATTCTTATAAATAGGATCAGACAATTTAACTTCTAATATAGACGCATCATCACTGTTCAGAGTCATTGAGGCAATCGCGAATGGAGTACCGTTTACACTCACCTGCAAGAATTGATCTTGACCCACAAAGAAATCGTTAAATCCTCCAGAGAATGGTATCTGAATGGTTTCATCCTCTAGCTCAATAATCTCACCGCTTAACTCAAATGGCAAACTAGAAGGTGTCACCTTAATGATATTTGGAAACTCATAACCAGCCCAATTATTAGGAACGTTCTCTCCTTGTCTACTAACATTAGCGCGAGCAGTGAACACGCCTAGATTTTTGAGGATTACTGTAGATGCAGAATCATTACCTGAAGCTGAACCAATGGTATATCTCCAAGTATTTGGCTCCCCTTCTGAGTAGTCTACAAACTCCAGCCCATTACCATTTTCTACAAAAACAGTATCTACATCTGGGCCTATTTCCACTCCGTCTTGATACATTTTGACATCAATGCTTATGGTATCATAAACCTTAATGTTGAATGTTGCCTCATAGAGCCATCTTCCGTCTTCTTGTTGCACCGCAGGTAGCGTATCATGACCTCTGAAGGCTACAGAATCAGCGAAATAATTGCGCAGAGTTACTTTAGACCATCCGGGCTTTCCAAAAACAACGTGAACCGTTTTATCGGTAGTGGCTGTATCTCCAACATGAATCTTTTTGTCATCCCAGACAGAATCTAGTCGGGTCAATGGACCTTTTACAAAAAATGAATTCTCATCAATTATCCAGTAATGCTCTAAAGCATTAACAGACAAGTCTGAAAAGCTTAGATACTTGTTTACAGCAACATTGTTCTCTCCTCCAGTTGTAGTATCAGTACGAAACAAACTGGTATAATAACCCACATCCGTAAATGAATTGGGCGCGATATAGTCTTCCTCACAAGCCGTGATTGCGAGTACCAACATCGATACTAAAGCTATATGTTTTAAATTTTTCATTTTCTTACTTGGTTATTGAATACAATTCAGGATTACCAGTTTCTTCATCTACCGGAATAGGTAGGTAACTATGCAATTCTTCGCGGAAGTTTGCAGCAGGCATAGATCTATCAACCAAAGCTGGATCAGCTTCAGCCTCTGTAGCTACTGCTATCAGTCTTCCTCCCCATCTAGTTCCAGGAGTTCCATCAAGATTCACAAAGGGCACGTTTTCTTTAGCATATAAGCCAACAGCTAGTTCATCAAATCTTTGCTTAAGCACGCCCCATCTTCTTAGATCAAGATATCGTATAGCGTGTCCCTCAGAAGCCAATTCTAGTGGACGCTCTTTGTACATTAAGTGATTCATCAATGAACCCGCATCATAAGTAATATTGTCGTGCGAAGCAGATGGAAACTCACCCGAGCCATTTGGTCCTAGTTGCTCTAATGAGGATCTTTTTCTTACTTTATTTACATATTCCAGTGCCATATCAAGACCCGATGCATCAGTACCTCCTTTGATCAAGCACTCTGCATACATCAGATATACGTCTGCCAATCTAATGAGACGAATATTTGACCCTCCTCTACCGTCAGCAGAAAACGTTCTTTCACTATCCGCAATATCAGAATTTGAATATTTTCTGAAGTAGGCAGTTTCTGAGTTATTGAATTGTCCTTTCTGAGCAGGAAAGGCATTATAGTACATATTGTCCATGTCATCTACCAGAGCAATTGACTGTCCAGTTCTTTTAGAGAAAATTCTCAATCTTGTAGAATCTGATCCATCAGCTGCCTGAAGTCTATTTCCTGACCAATCATAAGCAGGCACATAATTAGAAGCATCGTTCAAGTCCATCTTCTCGTTTCTATATTCTAATCCTAACCAACATGCAGGATAAGTAGACCTAAAGCCACCCAAAAACCCTCCTGGAGCCATCTGCTGAGGTAGATTATGTGCGGTGTTCTCTTTGTCCCAGATACTTACCTCACTTTTATAGTTTACAGAAAAACTTACTTCAAAAATACTTTCAGAATTAAACTCATCGCTTGAATGGAAATTCATACCAATCTCAGGAGTCAATGAAAAACCACCATTATCAATGATGTTTTTGAAATACGCTGCAGCAGAATCGTAATAAGCCGCATTTTCAATTGACGAAATTGGCCCAACATCATATAGAAAAGATTTTCCCATCACTGCTTGTGCAGTCCAGGTAGTCACACGACCCATGTCGATATCTCTTGTCCAAGTCTCAGGAAGATTATTGATAGCGAATGTAAGATCTTCTCTCACAAAAGCGATCACTTCATCAGCTGGACGAATCGGCTGGTAAAAATCCTCCAAAGTCACAGGAACAAAATCAGAAATGATCACCTTCCCGTTGTTGAAAGAGTTGTACAAATACCAATGGGCAACACCTCTGAAAAATTTTGCTTCAGCATAGATCTCAAGCGCTCTTTCCTCAGCCTCATCAGATGAGAATGTTCCTTCCAATGCTTCGTAAGCTTCTATCACTTGGTTGCTTTTAAAAGCTACCTCATATAGAGCTGACCATTTGTTGGTCACTGCCCCATCCGAACCCGTAAACGTCTGCAAGAAGAAAGGATTGGAAGTATTGGGTCTACCCCAGCCTGGCCAATCGATATCACTTCTATGGTTTTCATTAACAGTTTGGAAAATATTATTCGTCGAAAACGACGCATAAACTGCTACTAAACCTGACTCAAGATCACTTAGAGTCTTCCAATAACTATCCGTAGATATTTGATTGGGGTTCGTTTCCTCAAGAAACTTGTCTTGACACCCTACTGCACCTATAATTAAGGCTACAGCTAAAATGCGGGTCAATATATTTGATTGAATATTTTTCATTTCAGTCTTTGTTTAATTTTTAAAATTCAAACTGAATACCACCTCTGTAAACAGCACTGATTGGATAATTACCTCTATCCAATCCTCTCGTACTTAATCCATTGTTTCCTACTTCAGGATCATATCCTGTATAATCTGTAAATGTCAATGGGTTTTGTGCCGATACATAGAAACGGATTTTTGATATGTTGATAGACTCAGTCAATGAACCAGGTAATGTGTACCCGAGCACGACATTTCTCAATCTTACAAATGATGCGTCCTCTAACCAATAGTCTGTGTTACCTACGTAGTTGATACTTCCACTTCTGCTTGTAGGAATGTCACTATCGGCATTTCGAGGAGACCATTGGTGCAACAAATCTTTATGCCTGTTGCTCTCATATGCGTATTGTCTACTACCGTTGATCACTTCTCCGCCAATAGCACCATACCATTGCATGGAGAAATCAAACCCTTTGTAGCCGAAATCAGTATTGATACCAAACTCAAATTCCGGAGCACCATGGCCCATGAACTTACGATCATCAATATTGATTACACTATCGCCATTTTGATCCTTGTACATCATGTCTCCTAATTTCGGAGTGGTAGAAGAATTGATCAATGAATAAGCTTCTAGTTCTTCGTTAGTTTTGATTACACCTGCAGTTTCCCAAAGGAAAAATGCTCCTGCTGGATATCCGGCAGCCAGTACTGTCAAGTCGCCACCAGATCTCAAGCTTGAACCACCAATGTAGATGACATCTTGAGGACCACCCATTTCTGTAATCTCATTCACATTTTTAGTGAAAGTACCACCTAGACTGAAGTTTAGATCACCAATTACCTGACGGTAATTAGCTGCTACTTCTACTCCCTGATTGGTCATGTTACCAACGTTAAGAATAACAGTCCCATTGTTTCCTGCCCCAGTACTCTGTGGTAAAGCAAGGGGAAATAGCATATCTTCTTTGTCAGTTCGGTATAGATCGGCGGTAAGTGTTAATCTATTATCCAACAAACCAAAATCAACTCCGAAGTTGTACTGCTTTGTGGTTTCCCATTTTACTTCTCCATTGGCGTATGCCTCTTGAATAGCTCCATTGACCAATGGGCCATCAGCATCATCCGAACCAAAAACATAGTCTCTGTTTAGCTGGATAGTTGCTGAGTTGCTATAATCTTGGAAGTTTTGATTACCAGTAGTACCATAACTAGCTCTTACTTTGAAAATTGATACTGCGTTTTTCAAAGGAGACCAAAATGCCTCGTCTGAAACATTCCATCCTGCTGAAACAGAAGGGAAAGTTCCCCATCTATATTTCTGAGAGAATCTCGATGATCCATCTCTTCTCACACTCGCGCTGAATAGGTATTTTCCTTTAAAGTCATATTGAACTCTTCCCAAGCTACCAATCAAATTAGTGGTTCTGTCTTGGTTAAACCCAGTACCGGATCCAGCATCCGGATCTGACAATGCTCCATTAAGTACTGTAATGTCATTACTCACCAAGTCTCTTCGTTGAGCAAAGAAATAAGCATTGGTATAAGTCTCCATTGAGTATAAAGCAGTCACATTGATATTGTGCTCACCGAATGACTTTTTATAAGTCGCGAAATTCTCCCAAGCCAAGCTTGTTTCTCTATCGTTACTTTCCATCACACCAGATCGTGTATTGGCATTCTCAGGAAGCAACACACCATCATTATCGTATACGATAAATCGAGGATTGATTACCTGACGATTGTTATCTGTAAAGCTTGCACCTAATCTACTAGTCACTTTAAGGTTCTCCGTGATGTCATTCGATAATCTCATGTAACCATTGAAATGATGACCTTGCTCTTCATCTCTTTGCTTGATCTTAGCCATCAAATTTCCAAGGGCAATCAATTCATTTCCTTGACCTGCATCTTGCACGATCGCTGCACTTGGATCTAATAGCCTCTGTGTAGGCTTATAATTGATAGCTGTGTAAATAAACTGCCACGGCTCTCTGCTACGATCCTCGATGCGGAAACCGAGCCCCGTATCTACTGTCCAATCTCTATGCTTGAGCGTAGTATTCGCTCTTACGTTATAACGCTCATAATTTGAGTTGATAATTGTCCCTTCTTGCTGAAAGAAAGTTCCCACCACATTATAAGTCAACCCCTTTGAACCACCGCTTACATTCAAACTATGGTTTTGAATCAAGGCATTGTCGTTCAGAATGATATCTCTTAACTCAGTGTTATTAGTAAACAATGAAGGATTAGCTTCAAATACTGACCATGAGTTCTGAAAGTTTGAATTGCTATTATTATTGCTCAATCTCAAAAAATCAGCGTAGATACTTTCTTCTGGATTCATCAAAGGCTCTCCTGATGTAATTACCTGAGAACCTACGTAGCTATCCAAACCAATTTTCATCTGTCCTTCTCTACCACGCTTGGTTGTAATCAAGATTACTCCACCAGATCCCCTGGTACCATAAATAGAAGCAGAAGCAGCATCTTTCAATACATCTACCGACTCAATCTCATTGTTACTAAGCTTAGGGTCTCCTGCATAAGGAATACCATCAACCACAAAAAGTGGAGCATTAGCTCCTGTAACAGAACTCAAACCACGAATCTGGATATTTGACTCTGCACCCGGCTGACCAGATGAAGCCGATACGTTCACCCCAGCTATTTGACCTTGAAGCGCAGTTCCCAAGTCGGGAGTAGCATTCTTCAAGATATCCTTAGCTTCTAAGCGAACTACCGCTCCGGTTATCTCCTTTTTCTTCTGCTCTCCATAACCTATCACAACCACTTCTTCCAATGCTTTCACATCGAGCGCCAGTTTGATATTGATTTGAGTTTTACCTGCGGTGCTAACCTCTTGCTGAACATAGCCAATAAAAGAGAAAGTCAATGTGCCGTCATCTCCTTGGACTGATACTCTGTAATTACCATCAATATCAGTAACTGTACCTGTAGAAGTTCCCTTCACCAAGACTGTAACTCCCGGTAGTCCTTCTCCTGTTTCTTCATCTACCACTTGTCCTTGCACAGTGGCCTGCGAGAACGCATCGTTCATCGTAAGTACGAACACCAAGCACATCAGCATGCCTTTCCAAGCTGCGGTCAGTGGTCCTCGAATTGTAAAGCGTTGTTTCATAGAAAATTTTATTTAGTTAGAAATAGTTGGTCTGGCGAACTAAGCGATCCTCTTCAGGAATATCATAATACCAGATATACAAAAGTATTTTTCCGCGCATTGAGAAGGTTATACTTTTATGCCCCAATTGAAGGGGCGTATTTTTGGCAAGGGGGCAAAATCCTCTTTTAACAGAGGGGTAATTTTAAAACTATGTGATTCTGTTGCAGTTAAATTGCCTTTTTGACAAAAGCGGATCATTATTGAAGAATAGAATTTTACTTCGGTAAATTATAGTTTATGAATTACTTGCTCCAGCGTTTTAGTATAATCAGATTTCAAAGATGCTTCTTATCTTTTTTAGGAATAATAAGTATAACCGCCTTAGTTGCTCAAGCACCTCAGCTACATGGTCGGTTTGATCATTTTACTACTCAAAATGGTTTAACACAAAATGACGTACGAGCAATTTTCCAAGATTCAGATGGATATCTATGGGTAGGGACACATGGAGGTCTCAATCGTTTCGATGGATATGCATTCACAAAGTTCGTAAGGAAAGAAAGTGACCATTATGATGTTTCTTCAAATCTGATTAGTAGTATCTGTGAAGACACTCTCGGAGATATTTGGATAGGCACAGATGACATGGGTCTGATGCTATACAAGAAAGACTTTAGTCAATTTGAGCATTTTGGAAACTTAGACAACTCTACTCTTACCAATAAACACATAACCAACCTTTTTTGTGATAGCCATAACCGAATCTGGGCAATAACTAACCAAGGACTGAACATAGTAACTCGTAGTGCCGAAGGTGAAGTCAATATTGAAAAATATCATTTTCAAAATAATGTTGTGTTTTATGGTTATGAAGATCCTAAAGGAAACATCTGGTTTGCCACCCAAAGAGGATTAATGAGGTATTTTGGTAAAAATGCTCTTGGCATTCATCAGTTTATCAACTATCAAATTGAAGGATTGCGTGAAGCCCGCTTTATTTCATCCAACGATAGTTCTCTATTGGTCACAAATAACAATGGGCTTTTTGTCCTTCCGTACCATAGTCTCGAAAATAATGATCCAATTGCCTATTCGTTAGAAACCCAACCTCAGGTCCAAAGATTGATTTCGGATAGTAATGGCAATTTGTGGTATACCAATCCAAACGGCCTATTTGTGACCTACAAAGAGGGAAATCAGATAAAAACTCATCATTTCAAAAATGCTACCTCCGATCCGAATAGCTTAAGGGGTAATATCACTACCGCGGTATTGGAAGATAACAACAATCAGATTTGGGTCGGAACAAATGGAAACGGACTTAATCTATATAATCCAAGAAAGAAGAATTTTGAGCATTTCAACAAGGGCACCAACGAAGGAAGTATATCATACAATAAAATTCGAGCTATCAGTAAAGACAGCCGCGGGAACCTATGGTTTGGAACTGAAGGAGGTGGAATCAATATAGTTACTCCTATTGAAGGAGCGTATGACTTTAGAACCGGGTTTCAATCAATTAATGTGAATCCAAATGGTCAAAATTTTGTCTATGCTATCACTGAAGCTACTTTCGGCAGCAGACAAAGAATATTCATCGGAACGGGATTCACTTCACACTTCATGGTGATAGACAATAGAACCGGAAATTTCACGCCGTATGATGTCAAAGAACATCCTGGGGGGCCTGTATTTTGCATTACTCAGGACAGTAAGGGTAATCTCTGGATAGGTACCTATGGCCAGGGATTATATTATTACACGATGACAGCTAATGGAGATGTCGAAGATGTGTCTCAGATTAAAACTGCACAGGGTCTTAGCTCTAATGTGGTGAGAAGTATCACTGAAGATAAGTTTGGTACAATCTGGGTGGGTACCGATCATGGAGTAAACAAGATTATCAAAGGAATAGATGAGGGTGAAAAGTCAAAAATCGTGATTTATGAAAATGACCCAGAGGCCGCAATGAGCTTGAGCTATGATTATATTCTACCGATTTTCAAATCTGAAAACGGTGCCCTATGGATTGGAACACTTGGTGGCGGGCTTAATAGGGTAATCTCAGGAATCACCCCTGACCAAGATCAGTTTGAGAGGATCACCGTAGCTGATGGATTACCTAGTAATGTAATCAAATCCATTGAAGAAGATAGCTCGGGTAATCTCTGGTTGGCTACTAACAATGGGTTGTGCAAATTCAATCCGATGACTCACCAAGTGGTCAGCTATGGTATGACAGACGGTATTCAAGATCTTGAATTTGGTGAATTAGCATCTATTACTCTTGAAGATGGGCAAATGATCTTTGGTGGTGTAAATGGTTTCAACACTTTTTATCCTGAAGAGATAGTTAGTGACAATTCGGAAATAAATATTGTTTTAAATAGGCTCAGTATTTTGAATACGGAAGTAGTAACGGGAGAAGAGATTAATGGTAGGGTCATTTTGGAAAAAGATATCAATAGGACTGAACTACTTGAGTTAAACCCAGATGAAAACAGTTTTTCTATATCCTTCTCAGGCCTAAATTTTAACTCTCCACAAAACAACAAGTATCAATACAAACTTGAGAATTTTGATAAGAAATGGACCAACGCAAATGCCAATCAGCGAGTGGCAAAATACACCAACCTGCCTCCGGGCAAGTATATCCTCAAAGTCAAAGCAAGCAACGCCGATGGCTACTGGAATAGTCAAGCAAAATCCATTACGATTGTCATTAGCAGGCCGCTTTGGTCTACACCATATGCTATGTTTTTATATATCATGGTGCTTGGGTTGATATTATGGTTTTTTAGAAAGTACACCATCATCACCAATACCAGAAAGAATCAACTCCACATAGAGCACTTGGAAAAAGAAAAAATCGAAGAGCTCAGCCAATTAAAATTGCGCTTTTATACCAATGTCTCTCACGAATTCAGAACTCCGCTAACACTTATCTTAGGGCTGGTCGAAAGGTTGAAGGGCGCTCATAATCAATTGTCTGGTGAAGAACGGGAAACATATTTCAACAAAATCTATAGAAACTCCCAAGTATTACTCAATCTCATCAACCAGCTACTCGACTTTAGAAAAATAGAGCAAGGCAAAATGACGGTAAGTGTAGCAGAGGGCAGTATTGATGATTATATCAGGCTATTGTGTGAAAACTTCAATGAACTTGCTCGCAAAAAGAAGATAGAATATTCATTCATCTGTGAAGAGCCTATTTTCGGCCTTTATGATAAAGACATCATTGAGCGAATTATCTTCAACCTTCTTTCTAATGCGTTTAAATTCACTGAAAGTGAAGGAGAAATCACCATCACACTAGAAAAAAAGGATGACACTCATTTTCATCTCGAAATCACTGATTCTGGTTTGGGAATGTCAGAAGAGGAACAGAGTCATATCTTTGAACGATTCGCTCACAATAAGAACTCCACAGAAACGGGTACAGGTATAGGATTGAGCTATACCAAATCACTGGTGGAATTGTATAACGGGGCAATTTCCTTCGTATCCAAAAAATCAGTGGGTACGAAGTTTAGTCTGGAATTGCCATACGAGGCGTCAGCTTTTGATCAAATGGAGGTCTCTAATCAAACTAATGAAATAAAAGACTTTAAAAAAGACGTCAACTGGCTGATCGAGAGTAGTAATGAAGAGCATGCCAGAATTTTTGATCCGAAAATGGAGAGCACCATTCTTATCGTTGATGATAATGAAGATATTCTTTTCTATTTACAAGATCACTTCAGACAGACTTTCAATGTACAGATAGCCTCAAATGGTAAACAGGCGCTTAAGAAATGTCTAGATGAACACATAGACATGGTGGTGAGCGATGTAATGATGCCAGAGATGGATGGGTTTGAACTATGCGAGAAGATCAAGGAAGATGAAAGAATCAATCACATCCCTATAATATTATTGACAGCTCGGAATTCTACTGAGCAGAAAGTAAAGGGTTATGAAAAAGGTGCAGATGCATACATAGGCAAACCATTTGAAATGCACGAACTTCAAACGAGGATGGATGCTCTTTTAGCGAATAGAAAAACACTTCTTAATAAAATTCGAAAGAATATCAACTTGGAACCGAAAGAGATAGAAATCACATCCTTGGATGAAAAGTTCTTGAGCAGGATCATGTCATATATAGAGGAGAATATAGGTATGACGGAGTTTACTGTAGATATGCTAGCCAAAGAATGCGGAATGTCACAACTTCACCTCAACAAAAAGCTAAAAGTGCTAGTCGGTCAAACGGCCAATGCCTTTGTAAGAAGTATAAGATTAAAGAGAGCTGGGCAGCTACTGGCTAAAGATCGCTACTCTGTCAATGAAGTCATGTATGAAGTAGGTTTTATTGACGCCAAATACTTCAGATCTTGCTTTAAAAAGGAGTTTGGTAAAACCCCTTCAGATTACCAGAAAGAACATTCTCTTTAATCTCTTACGATTGATAGAATAACGAAAAACAAGAATCCATAAGTAGGCCTGACGCTTTCCATACCCATACTATTATTCAAGATCGATCAATAAGATGGCATCTGCTTCTCCTCTCCAAGGTGAAATCTGCTCAGCATTCTTATCTATTACCTGAGCCTTGGTGTATTCTCCAGTCAATGTATTGAACCATTGCGTTGATACTGTTTTATCCTTATGTTGACTCAGCCAGTATGTGGGCATTTTGTAGTTATCCTTATGGACATAGAATATGAAATTTCCCTCTTTGTCCTTCATCGAATAGCTACTTCCGTTTCGCCAAGGTGAGGGTTCATAATTCACATATGGATGCTCTCTAAAGAAATTCGCCAAATGCTTATAGTATGAAAACTTGGGTTTGACAAAACTCTCATGCTGCTCAAAAGGATTGTAAATAATCACGTTCCAAGCTGCAGCCTGCCAATAGTATGTAGAATATGCTCCCGCAAAAACACAGGCATAATTTCTTCGCAAGCAAACCTCTGGATCTGTATATGCTCCAGGAAATACCGTATAAGGTGACTCTTCGTATCCTCCATGCTCTATGTTGAAAATTGGTTTATTCTTAAACTCACGCCCCGCTTCCAACATTTTATTATAAATATCCCAACTCCAATTTTGAGTTGAAATAAAATCAACTTTATCTGGATTGCGCTTACAAAATCCGAAATCATGCACAGACAATAATCGTCCAAATTGATCCAAGCTTCTAACTCGCTCAATCCGCTCAAGGATATAGGCTTCATCTGCTCTCCCATAAAACAATGCCTCTTTAGAAATATCAAAAATCACGTTGTGATAAGCCTGATATCGTTTGACTACATAATCAAAGTACATATTGTCCGCATCCGAATACATATCTGGCCAGCTCACCAACTTATTCCAAACATAGATCATCAAATGAGCATCCATGTTGTACTCAGCCATCAAGGCAATGGTTCGATCAAGCTTCTTGAAGAAATCCACATTCAACGAAGTGAAGTCTGGTTGATCATTGTTGCCCAGAAACGGGAAAATGTCCGGTGAACCTCCAAATTCATGTTCTGGGTGGTCTTGGAGCTTTTCATCCTTTGGCCATGAGACATTATAAGAAAAGACGTTCATGACAATCTGATTTATGCCATTTTCTTTGAGCAGGTTCAATAAATGCTTGCTTTTAGGCAAGTTGCTCTCATTGTGATAATCTAGAGCGAACAACCAGTCACACTCAAAAGCAAGCAAATAATATGGAGTGCCATCTTCGTAGTAAAAATGCTGTGGGTCATCTTCAGACAAGGTAACTGCCCCATGCTTGGTCTTGTCGCTATTTGCATTCACTGTTATTTTTCCTTTCTTACCCGAAAGCGGTTTGGGCCCGAAAGTAGTGTATCTCCAACTACCCAACTGGGAAGATGAAAACCTAACCACCCAGTCATTATCTCCATTGTAAAAACCCGGTGCCTTGATCGTATCACCATTCTCATGAATGAACATGGCTCCAAAATCTACTACAAATGGGTTATCACTTTTGACTACCTCATTGAATGTTATATCTAGAAGCTCCCATTGAGATATTGTTGTGCCCTTTAATGTATTTGCTTCAGCTTGTATGCTTAGACTGAAACAAACCAATGTTGCCAGAAAATAATATCTGATTGAATTCATACTATCTTAAGATTATAGATTGTTCTTGTGGTGTAGCTGCTCCCAGCTTGGTACTTAATGTGCCTGGTGACGAGTTACCTACGATCACTCGATAGGTGCCTTTGCGCCACACTTGTTGTCCAGAAACATTGATGACCTCTAAACTCTCGGCAGCTATCTGAAACGAAACTTCCTTAGCCTCTCCTGCTTTCAAAGCAACTCGTTCAAAGCCTTTGAGACTGGTGATTGGCAGACCTTCAGTGTTATTTTCTGGATTGATGTATAATTGGACCACCTCTTCTATGTCATATGATCCTGTATTGCTTACTTCTAGATTCACCATCAACCCCTCACCTTTTTTCAGTTTCGTTTTGTTGACCACCAGGTCACTAAATTCCGTTTGGGAATAGGTCAAACCGAATCCAAAAGGAAACATTGGTTCTTCGGTCATGTATTTGTATGTGCGTCCTTTCATAGAGTAATCCTCATAAGGAGGCAGCTGATCAACACTTTTTGGAAACGTAACAGGTAAATGCCCTGAAGGCGAATAATCGCCAAAAATTACATCAGCCACTGCATGTCCACCTTGCTCTCCTGGATACCAAATTTGAAGTATTGCATCACAGTGTTCTTCTATGCCCTCTAGCGAAACAGCACTGCCGCTAGCTATCACCAATATCAAAGGTCCTTTTTTCTTCTTGATTATTTCTTTTACATAGTTCACCTGACTCTCTGGTAGACTCAAAGCAACTTTATCCCCATGATGTTCCGCCGCAATTGCGTCTACTTGTTCCCCCTCTCGGTCAGCTGTCAGACCAACAACGCATATGGTAGCATCTGACATTCCCGCTACCACTGGTGCGTAATTTAGGGAGTTCAGATTCTCTTGAAATGGAAGTACCCCACTCCTATAATTCAAAGATGATCCTAGCGAGATTGCATCTGCAACTCCTTCCAGTACTGTCACCAGATTGGGACTTATACCATAATAATTACCCATGAGCATGTCCGCCGAATTGGCAAATGGCCCAGTAACATACGGTACTCTTATCTCTTTAGAGAGTGGCAAAGTGTTGTCCTTGTTTTTCAAAAGCACAATAGAGTTTCGAGCAGCTTTTCTTGCCAACATCACATGTTTATCGCTGTGGATATTTTCTTGTCCAAGTATGGTATAAGGGTTGTTTTGTCCATCATCAAACATCCCTAACCTAAAGCGCGTTTTGAACAACTGCTTAGTTCTTTCATGAATCAATTCCTCAGACACAAGACCTTGCTCCAATGCCTTACTCAGCTTGCTATACGTCCCTCCACAATTCAGCTCTACTCCTGCCTCAAGAGCTTTCGCTGCTGCCTCCGCAGGAGATGATGCATAACCGTGCTCACTAGCTATTCTTCCTATGGCTCCACAGTCTGAAACCACATAACCATCAAATCCCCATTCTTCTCTCAAAATTTCCTGCAACAAGAACGGACTGGCGCAGGCAGGTTTGCCATAGACGGCATTGTAAGCCCCCATCACGCCTTCTACTTTAGCTTCAGTTACCAATGCTTCAAATGCTGGCAAATATGTTTCATAGAGGTCTTGTTGATTTGGGACAGCATTGAAAGTCATTCGTTGAGCCTCTGGACCGGAATGCACCGCAAAATGCTTGGCGCATGCTGCGGACTTCAGATAATTGGGATCATCTCCCTGCAATCCTCTTACAAACGCTACGCCCATTTTGGTCATTAGGTAAGGGTCTTCACCATAAGTTTCCTGACCTCTACCCCATCTGGGATCTCTAAAAATATTCACATTAGGCGTCCAGAATGTCAGTCCCGCATACCTTCCTCTGTTTCCTACAGATTGAGATATTTCATATTTGGCTCTAGCCTCAGTGGAAATAGCGTCCGCTACTTCTTGTGCCAATTCTGGATCAAATGAAGCAGCCAGACCTATGGCTTGAGGAAAAACCGTGGCTTTGCCATTGCGAGCTACACCATGAAGCGCTTCGTTCCACCATTCGTATGAGGGCACTTCCAATCTTGG
>JAGDZO010000015.1:0-82572 GCA_049115815.1 Cyclobacteriaceae bacterium
GCAAATATCATTGCTGCAACAAGCGGAACCAACACGGGTGATCAGGACATATCGGGCATAGCTACTAATGTCAGTGCAATTGACGAACTAGAAACAGAGCAAGACACCCAAGATGCAGCTATTGCATTGAACACGGCTAAAACTGGGATCACTGCAGGTCAAGCAAGCGCAATTACAGCCAATACTGCTAAAGTTGGCATTACTACTGCCCAAGCGGGTGCCATAACTTCCAATACCAGTGGAGTAAGCACCAATGCTTCAGTAATCAGCGACCTAGAAACAGAACAAGACGTCCAAGATGCAGCTATCGCATTGAATACAGCTAAAACTGGCATCACCACTTCTCAAGCAAATATCATTGCTGCAACAAGCGGAACCAACACGGGTGATCAGGACATCTCGGGCATAGCTACTAATGCCAGTGCAATTGACGACCTAGAAACAGAGCAAGACACCCAAGATGCAGCCATTGCATTGAACACGGCTAAAACTGGAATCACAGCAGGTCAAGCTAGCGCAATCACAGTAAACACTGCAAAAGTTGGTTATACTGATGCCGCAGTAACTAGCGTAATTGCTGCAAATGCTATAGTTGCTGCTAACACTGCCAAAAATGGCATCACCGCTCAGCAAGCCTCTGAAATCAACGTCAACACCACTAAAGTAGGCGTCACTACCGGTTTGAAAGATTCAGTAGCTACCAATTATGCAAAGGTGGGAATTACCACAGCGCAAGCTGATGCAATAACCGCCAATACCGCAAAGGTAGGTATTACAACAAGTCAGTCTGATGCAATCACGGCGAATACTGCCAAGTTGACCAATGCCACACATACCGGAGATGTGACAGGAACAACAGCATTAACAATTGGCAATGATAAAATACTAGAAAGTCACCTGAAAGCTGTTAACTCTCCAACTGATGAGTACATATTGACCTATGAGGCAACTACTGGAGATTTTGAATGGGTAGCACCTGCCACCGTAGCATCTACAGTGACGTGGGATGATTTACAAGTAAACCTAAATTCAGTAAAGAAAAGGGTAGGAGTAGACGAACCACAGGATGTAATTTATAGAGGTGGAGGACTTCTTAATTTCGAAAACGGCAAAACTGAAGGGATCTACTTTACTGTACAGCTCCCTCACCAATACAAGCCAGATAGTGAGATTCGTTTTCATGTTCACCTTATTTATGAAGGAGGAAGCGGAAATGTTGAGTGGGAATTCACCTATACTTGGGCCAATGTGAACGATGCATTTCCTACAGAAACAACAGTCACTGCCACTACATCTGCAGGAACTGCTGATGTACATCAAGCTCAAACTATTGCAGCTATTGGTGGAATAGACAAGAGAGAAAGTTCTGTCCTAATTTGCTCATTGACTAGAAATGGCTCTAGTGGTGCTGATACTTATTCAGGAGATGTGAAAATGGTGGCACTAGATTTCCACTATCAAAAAGAAAAGTCTGGAACAATTACTGAGTTTTGAACTTATTGAAAATATAAAGTTCTGTCTGTTTGCTATAGGTCCTCGGTGCGAAAGCATCGGGGATTTATGTTCTCGGACATGACCATGAAGAGGATTACAATGGTAATTCCGAAATTATGATCTCAATAAGACAGATGTCATGTTTAGCATGGCAATATTCAACTTTTTATTTGCGCTATGGTATGATAGATTTAAGATAAAGCCGTTCCACCTTGGTTCGTGCCCAAGGGGTTTTCTCAGAAAGGTCAAACTTGATTTAATGGAGGGATCATGGGTAAAGCACCTGATTCTGATTTTATCACCCAACTCTTCCCAGCCATATACTTCCACCAGGTGCTCAAGAATATCGGCAAGTTTTACTCCGTGAAGTGGATCATTAGCATGTGATTCAGCCATAAGGCAATATTAGTCAAACAGACTCAGCCGATTGACCTCAATGGCCAATCGACTGAGTAGAATGAATTTATTTAGTTCATGGGTACTTCGATGAAAAGCACTTTGGCGTTTGCATTGGCGCTAATCTCGAATTCATTGATCTCCGATATACCCATGGCATCTCGTTTGCCAAGAGTGTCTCCTCCAATATCAATGGAACCCTCAATCACAAAAGTGTAGACACCATTACCTTCCTTGTGGAGTTGATATTCTATACTTTCTTGAGAATCTAGTTCTATCAAACTAAACCAAGCGTCTTGATTGATCCACAAGGCACTATCATCGTCTGGAGCCACTACTGTTTGAAGCTGGTTCTTTCTACCTGCTTCATCGTATGTGATCTGCTGATATCTAGGTGTGATATTCTTCTCCTTGGGCATGACCCAAATCTGAAGGAAGTTTACCCTGTCCGTTTTCGAATGATTGTATTCAGAGTGGGAGAGACCCGAGCCAGCGCTCATTATCTGCACATCTCCAGTTTTGATCACTTCTTCTCTACCTGTGCTATCCTTATGAGCGAGATTGCCGTCAAGCGGAATGCTAACGATCTCCATATTATCATGAGGATGCTCTCCAAAACCCATTCCGGCCTCCACAATATCATCGTTGAGCACACGGAGTTGCCCAAAATTCATCCGCTCTGGATTGAAGTATCTACCAAAACTAAATGTATGCTTACTATCCAACCAGCCAAAATTGACTGATCCTCTGCTATCTGCTAAGTGCTTGATCGTTTTCATTGGAACAAAGTTTATAGTTTGAATTGGCCATGAAAGGCAAAATCTGTTATTTCTTTTCTTTTTCGCTCACTCTTTTCACGAGCTTTTAATTCTTCTGACAAATCATCTGGTGTGCCATAATAGCCCAGAGCGATGACAGATACAGCTTCATGGTCATCTGGTAAACCGAAGCTTGTTTTGATCTGATCTAGGAATACGCCACCCATTTGATGCAGAGCTATTCCCTCGGCTGTAGCCTGAGCGCTTAAGTTACCTACGGCTAGTCCAAGGTCGTGCTGTGCAGACCGGTTAGGTTTACCGTTACGGTCAAAGGTATTTTTGACAATGGTCGCTATGAGTACGGGAGCCTTTGAAGCCCAATCTTTATTACCTGGCATCAAGGCATCCGCTATTTTCTCAAATGCTTCTTCACCTTTGTAGGCATAGATAAACCTCCAAGGCTGCTCGTTCATGCTGGAAGCTGACCACCTAGCAGCTTCTAGTAGTTTATTGATGGTTTCTTGGTCGACTGCCTTATCGGCGAATGCTCTCGGGCTCCATCGATTTTTTAGTACGTCCAGTATCTCGTGATTAGTTGTTGCTTGCTTGTCTGTGTTCATAGTTGTTCGGTTATTAATTAATATACGATACTACATTAAATGTAGTTACATATAAAATGAAAATATTCCTTAGTGTGTATTGATTCGATAACTATTTTCTGAATTTGTACCGTAGCATGATTCTTATATCCGACTTCAGATTACCATCTATAGCACTCAACCCTGACCCAATAGAATCTTGATTAGGATACGTGAATCGGCTATACCTAGCCCAGAACGTCAAGGATCTCGAGGCGGTATATTGGAGGAGAATGTAGCTGCGAACACCTACACCATTATATGCTGGAATGCTAAAAGCATACAGTACGTTTTTCTCGTAGAGGTACTGGCGATTGTTGAAATCTTGAGTATCAAATATGGAATAGCGAGTGGAGAGCTTCATTTTCCAGAAATTCATATTGACATCTTGCAACACTGCTATTCCAGTTGTGTGTTCACCGTCCTGTCTAAAGTCCGACCCTTGAACTCTTGACTTGAAACTAAATGTACGGCCAATGGCGTAATCAACGTTGACTATATAATTGCGTTTCGATGTTGGTGTGAGTTCTGACAGGATTCCGTCCTCAGAGTCAACTGTGATCTCTTTATTTTCTTGTCTGAACTGGGCATACATCTGGATAGATCGCGTTGGCTTATAGGTAAATCTACCCAAGTACTCATAACCTTCAGATGGAGAATTTACCCGAAATTTTAACCAAGGAGACGAGAACTTATCAAAATACGCGGCTAGCTGATATTGTCTATTGGGCCGGTACATCAGTCCCCAATACATGCCTTTTTCGTTGATATTGCGAGACCCTTCGCTGAAAGCATTACCATAGAACGAATGAAAGTCTTTCTGGTAGTTTCGTGCTGCCCAGCTAAAGTCTATTTGTGAGGTAAGGGAAACCAAAAGTCCCCCAACAGCACCAGTCCCACCTGAGGAAGATCTGGCCAATTCGCTGAAGAAGATGAAATTTTGCCAGTTGTAGCTTGAGTAAATACTCCCTATGAAATTATTCTCTCCCGAGAATTCGAATTGATTATAATTGTTTGGCTTGCGTTGCAAAGGGTTGGAGTAATCAGAGTACAGGGTAGTGATACCAAGGTTTAGGCCTTGGACATTGTAGTCAAGCACTATGCCCACATTGTTTTCTCGTATATTGTTTTTACCATCTAGTTCTCTGGCCGTCCTATGCAGACCTGTAGCCTGAATACTATTGACGAACTCTTCAAAATCGGAATAGGTGGTATCTGATTGGAGCACATTGGCGTCTTGCATCAATGTGGAGCCAAATGCTGTGACATCTAGATCACCCAATGAGACAGTAGCAGCAGCTCCTCGAAAGTAGTTGGACTCTAGCACAGATGAGTAAGGGCGAACACCTACGGAATTTCTCTTTACTGCGTTCACAGTTTCTGCTCCTTTGCCCGCTCCAAATCCAGATCCAAAAACAACCCCTTGTCCGTACTGCATCTGATAGTCACCTATCGCAATGGTCTTGAATCGACCTTTGTTTTGAAGTACCAGATGAGCAGAATAGAAGTCGAAACCATATTGCTTTCTGTCAGGATCATAAATGAACTGTTCTCCTGCATCTTTTTCGAAAGTGAAACCAAGGCTGAAGTCTTTAGGGTGACTTACCCGAAACCTACCGTATAGGGTGCTTTGATCTCCGGCATAGCCAGTACCATCTTCGCGCTTATAGCCATCTTCTGATTCGATTGTCTGACTATACCTCAGGAGGAGGTAATTATTTTCTTCATTAAACACACGCTGAAAAAACGGCCTGCCGTCCAATGTCTCAGTAATGGTAATGAAGGGGCGAAGATTTCTGATAGTGGATAAGTCAAATTCGGGTACAGCCTGCAATTCCAGCTCAGAAATGAACTTTCCGCGCTTTTCTCGATATTCGAAAAAGGAATTGAGTTGGATAGGACTTAGAATATAAAGACTCGCTAATTCAGATCTTGTGGTCTTGTTGAGATTGATGGGTGAGGTGTAGTAGAGTAACAACGATTCATAGAGATCTTCATAGTTGATATCATCATCTTGTACCTGAAAGAGCCTTTCGGCGAATTCTTCCAAATCGATCTCTTGCTTTATTTGTGCCGACAGTAGGACTGATGCAAATAAGAGCGCTATGAAAATTCCTGCCTTCATTGTGCTCCAACAATCCGATAGGAAAGGGATATTTCATGAATATCTCCAAGGTCTTCACTGGTAAAAGCATAATCAAACGCAAAACCTACAAAAAACAGACCTAATCCAAATGTTCCGCCTGTGTTTGATTTGTCCACCTCATTGCCTTGAATATTGATTCCAGTCCTCAAGATGACATTAGGTATTACCACATATTCCAATCCAGCTTTGAAAAGTTCTCTTGCGTTAAGTTGTTTCTCTATTTCGGTATTGATCATCAGGAAATCTCTAGGCCTAAAGGAAAGCCCGGCTTTCATGGTGGTGGGATGCTGCTGACCATGTTTGAAGTTGAATATATGAGCACCTAATACAAATTGAGAGGTGAGTTCTGCGATACCCCCTAGCTCCAACGCGGTAATTCGTTTGTCGGCAAATCCCTCCACGTGAGTTTGAATAAAGTTGATACCACCTCCTATGCTTACCATCTGTATTTTGTTGGCTATGGCCAATCCTAATATTTGCTGATTGAATAAATCATCTCCAAACTTGTAAAACTTGACACCCGAATTGAAATACTTATTGCTATGAGTAATAGCCGCTCCTCTGATGTGAAAACCTTGAATATCGTAGCGATTGCGATACGAGATAAGCGCCGCAGTACGCTGACTGGCACCTAGAGCCCCCACGTTGTTGAAGACTGCCCATTCGTCACTCAAGGTGACCGATGCACCGGACATGGCGAAATGCCGTCCTCCCAGAGAATAATTGCCGTCCTGAGCGATGGATAAGACTGGGATAAGTAAAAGAATGGCTATTGCAATGCGCACAATGCAAAGTAGTGGATTCCGTTTATTATATCAATGAATGTATATTAACAGACGAAATGAAATTCATATTTAGCTTAATTCTCGCCTGCTTATTCATCAGCCTTCAGCTCAAAGCCCAGGACACGATTTATTATGCCAATGGCGAAGTGAAAGGCATTGGTTCTCATTCAGGTCAACTCAAGACTGGTATGTGGAAATTTTTCTATCCTGACGGGACTAGAAACGCCATCCTCAACTATGACAAAGGCCAGATGCAGGGCAGCCAGCTGTATTACGATTTTGAAGGTCATTTGATTGCCCAAGAAAATTATGAATTGGGGTATATGGAGGATTCAGCGTACTATTTTCATCCTAATGGACAATTGGCCAGAAAAGGCATTTACATCGGATCTCTCTATGAGGGTCTATGGACTTTTTACTTCGATAACGGAATCCTTAAGCAAGAAGGGAATTATGAGGCAGGGAGACCGCAAGGCTTATGGTTGAGCTATTATGAGAATGGCCGGGTGCAAGAGGAAGGATTCTATCAGAATGGATTGAAAAGCCGGGAATGGAGATTTTTTGATGAGGAGGGCAACCTCACATATGAGGGTTCATACAAGAATGATTCTGAAATTGGCCAATGGTATTTCTATTCCAAAAAGGGCAAAAAGAAAAAGTGGAAGGTGTTTAAAGAGTGAATTCTAAACTCCAAAACTGATTGAATAGACTCGAGTTGAAGTTGACCTACTCCCAATTTTCAAATGAAAATTAGTTACTATATAACGTCAGTATTAACTTATTTTATCTTAATATTGACTCTATAAAAATTGAATACAACTTTAATCGATAAGAGATGAGTCTGGAAAGTGCATTGAGTTTGTCCCGCTTTGTCTTTGGAACATTAGGTTACTGCTTTTCACTTTACTTTTTAGTCAAAGGAATCGTAACAAAGCAGCCATCATTGAGGCTATTGGCATTAAAGATATTTATCGGAGTATTTATCCTTCTAATTGTTTTGGCTTTTGTAGTCACTCCTTTTATAATAGCTTATTTCTCCGATTAGACTCAACGCCGAACTCCACTGACTGATGATTCTACCTATCTTTTAGTGATTATTTAATTGACTAAAACTGAATAAACAAGTTCGGGTTGAAAAGGAAGTTTCCTTCTGAATTGTAAGAGTACTCAAACCTAAGTGTCACGTCGTAAAGCAAGACCAGATCTAGACCAATACCAGTGCTCCAAAGTAATTCATCCGTCAATAGCGTATTCAGCGGGTAGTTGTCGTAGTTTTTAACATATCCAGCATCTACGAAGCTTTTAGCATAAAACTTAAAAGGTATTTTCTTGAACTTCTTGAGTGGCATGAATCTACCTAGGTTAGCATGAGTAGTGAATAAGTGTCTTCTGTATTCGTTTTTTGATAATACGTTAATCGGACCTTCAATGATGAACTGCTCAAATCCCCTTATAACATATTGCTCTTCACCCATAAGGTTATTGTTCATATAAGCCACATCAGGTGAAGTAAGGCTAAATCCAAGGCTTAGTTTTAGATAATTGGATTCTTTCAATTCTTGAAACCACCTAAAATCGGCTTTAAGCCTCCAAATATCCACATCCTTAAAAGCGCCCAGTCCGAGTTTTTCTACGCTTGCGAAGGTGTAAGTTCCGCTGAGTGGATAGTTTCGATTATCTCTTTTGTCTTGTATGAAAGTGTAGGCTATTCCCAAAGCACCCTGTTCTTGTCGGCCATCACCAAGGAAATTGGGATTGAGGGCTAGAATATCATCTGAAATATTGATCTGATAGCCTTGGAAAGTCACATAATGATAATCATAGAATGAAGGCCTGTAAGTATAAATCATATAGGCAGACTTGCCTCTTCTATTGACTTGTTCGGCAAGTTCTGTAGTGTCACTCAGATCTATGGCTACATGGTCCACGGTCTGATAGAACATGTTTTTCTTAGTTGAAGTCCCAACACCAACTGAAAGCCCGTGTTTCTGTTGTTTGTCTATGAAAGGGAAGGAGTATTGAAAAGCTACAGTCTGATCAAACCCAAACAACCCTACCAAGCGGAGCTTTTCGCGCCTGCCTCTCACATTGTAGATGTCGAGTTTAGGTCCAAATCTTATGCGGCTGAAATCCTTTCCTCGGTTGGTCCACCAATCTATAAAATTGTTGTCTATGGGTCTTAGGACAAACGAAGGCCACACATACCAGCGTTCTTCTACCTTTACGAGCAGGTCAATGCTTGAAGAGTCGAGTTCTAAAGTCTCAACTTTGACGGTGGAGAATAGATTGGTGTTATACACGTTGTTCTGTGACCATTCTACCTTCTCTGCCAATTCTGATTTCATCACCTGATCGCCCTCTTTGAGGTTCATTTCTCTAAGTATGATGTAGGGCTTGGTTTTATCGTTTCCGAGAAGGTAAATCTTGTTGATACTAACTAATCGGGTGCTATCGCTTACCTGTTGTCCTTCTACCTGATTAGGCAGAAAGGCACAGATCATCACGAGAATGGAAATTAAGGAAGTACTACTCTTGATTTTACGATCTTTCATCACGGAATCAACATCATGCCCAGTGGGTTAACTTAAGTGACATGCATCAAACTGTGCGAATTTACTGGTTTGAGTCAAATATGTATCTACTTTTGACATGTGAAGAACGCAATTCGAAAGCTTTTTATTCTACCTGTGCTGTTTTACCAATATAGCATCTCACCACTTTTTCCCAGCACATGCAGGTATTCTCCTACCTGTTCGCATTATGCCAAAGAGGCCATTATGAAGCACGGAGTGATGAAAGGGGTAATCTTGGCAGCCAAGCGTATCGGGAAATGTCACCCTTGGGGAGGCAGTGGCTATGATCCGGTGCCTTAATCAGCTTTGTTTAGCTCTTCAAGCTCTTCAGCAAATCCACTTGACAGTATTGGGAATCGACACCAGGTTCTTGGGTCTACATTGAAGTCATCTAAGTGAAAGCTTGGTGCTATCCGTTCGCGCTTCCATTGATTGATAGACCATAGTTTAAAAAACTTGGTGATCCATGACTTGAGCAATTCCGAATCTGGGTATGAATCACTTAATAGGTGATAGACGTCTGTTGGAGATTTGCGTTCTCGAATAGACAGTTCTTCTATTTTTACCAGTACTGGGTACGGCATCAAATCTGTCTCATCGGTTTGGTGCTGGTCTTGCGGTCTTAATTCAGCTGTAGGAGCCAAACTGTTTACATGCCTCAATCCAGTATAGCCAAGAGTCTTCTCGGCGTATTGTAACCACCCAAGCACGAAGTGCTTGTCCACAGCCGCAATAGGTGATATGCTACCGCTGGTGTCTCCATCCATGGTGGCATACCCTACATCTCCTTCGCTTCGGTTAGAAGTAGAAAGAAGCAAACACTTTTTGATATTGGCAAGCATCCAGATGATAGGAGATCGCGCACGAGCTTGTATATTTTGCATCGCTATGTCATCCGTCTCCCAGTTCAGTGAGCGCTCCAGCACTTTTTCAATTGACTGAGAATAAGACGCAACTTCATTATCTATTTGCCAATAGTAAAACTCAGCTCCGATACTCTCAGCGAGAGATTTGGCCGAATTGAGGGTTTCCTTCGAGGAATTTTGAGTGCCTTGGTATGCGGTAAAAAACAGTTGGTTTACCAGATCCTTTATATCATGAGACGGCTTAAGGTCAATGCCGATTTTCTCACTAAAAATTTCAAATCCAAGCTCCTGAATTCCACGCTTGACCATTTCACTTACCAATACGGCAATGCTGCTTGAGTCAGCTCCTCCACTAAGAGATAGTACGAAACCTTTGCTGCTACTTTTTCTTAAGTAATCGAATAAGGCTAACGCTTCTGCAGCCGCAAATTCTTCATTCTTTTCGCTTATATCTTCTTTGATATTGCTGCGGCTTATGGATGGTTCTTGGAAGTCAATTTCACAATTTAGGAGATTATAATTCTCATAGGAGAGTCGTTTATTTTTACCTAAAAGAACGCCCTTTTGTGCTATCAGGATGTCTCCATCATAGATCATCCTACCTGATTCATTGCCTAGCAGGTTGGTGTATACATATACACAGTCAAAAGTATGTGAGCTGCTAGTGACCAAGTGCTCACGGAAATCGGCCTTACCAAACGCAAAATGACTAGCGGAAGGATTAAGGATAAGATTGATGTCTTTATTGACAGGGTGAAGCGCCGGTCTATCCTCTCGCCAGGCATCTTCACAGATTTCAAAACCTACATTAATTCCGGCATGCTGAATAGTAATATGCCCTATGGGGACGTTATTCCCATCAATTTCTATTTCTTCTACCAGACCACTTTGCCATGGTACAAACCATCTTGGTTCATAATGTACCCCATCATTGGCTAGTTTTTGTTTCGCGTAGATTCCTTTGATTGCGCCATCACTTACGAAGCAAGTAGTGTTGTAGTTGGCGCCTTGATAGCGCATAGGAAGTCCAATGGTTACGGCTATTCCTTGGGTGGCTGGTAGTATCTGCAGTAGTGTTTTTAGAGCCTTTTTTGGAAGCCATTCACTTAGAAACATATCTTCACAGCCATAACCGGTAATACATAGTTCGGGCAAACAAAGAATGTCGATATGTTCTGACTTTGCTTCTTCTATGGCTTGGATGATGTTTCGCGAATTCCCATTCCAATCCATTGGAATTTGATTCAAACAAGCACCACCGATTTTCAATTTCCGATCACTCATTTGATATCGAGTATTTCCAAAGATCGCTGAGCCGCTTCTTGCTCCGCTTTTTTCTTGCTGAACCCAAAACCTTTCCCGAGGGGTTTAGCATCTATCACCACTTGTGAGACAAATTGCTTATCGCGCGACTCTTCATTTGTCTTGATGATGTTGAATTCAATATTCTTGTTTTCCTTCTGAGCCCATTCGATGATTTTGCTCTTGTGGTTAGTAGTCGTTTGAGCGAGTTCTTCTAGATCAAAATGAGGATCTATGAGTCTTTTGATGATGAAGTGCTTTGTGAAATTGAAGCCTTGATCGATATAAATAGCGCCAACCAGTGCTTCCAGGCAATCACCGTACACAGATTTGTGCGAAATAGAAGCACCTCTATTTCTTTCGAACTTAACTAGGTTTTTAAGTCCGATTTTTTGAGAAAGTAGGTTTAAAGATTCACGATTGACTATCCTTGAGCGCAATTCTGTCAGGAATCCTTCTTCCTTAAAGGGGAATTTTTTGAACAAAACCTCTGCTACGACCATCCCTAGTATGGAATCGCCTAAGTATTCTAGTCGCTCGTAAGAGTCTCGTATGCCTCTGGGGTTGAACCCCGCAGCACTTACGTGCCTTGTTGCACGTTCATAGAGCGCAAGGTTATGCGGTCTACGGCCGGTAATGAGCTGAAAATTTTTGTAATGTGCTCTTTTATTAGGAGCTAGAATGTAATGTGTGAATCCGTGAAGTTTCCTTAAGGCGGAAGCCACTAACCACTGTATTTACCAAAAACAACCGATGCGTTGTGCCCTCCAAAACCGAAGGTGTTACTCACCACCACATTGACATCTCTTTTCTGAGCCGTGTTGAATGTAAGGTTCAACTTAGGATCAATTTCTGGATCATCAGTAAAGTGATTGATGGTAGGAGGGATGATTCCTAACTCAAGAGCCATCAATGAAGCAATACTTTCAATCGCACCTGCTGCACCTAGTAAGTGACCAGTCATGGACTTGGTACTACTGATATTGAGGTTGTAAGCATGCTCTCCAAAGACCTTTTGAATAGCTCTTATTTCACCTGCATCACCAAGTGGTGTAGATGTGCCGTGAGTATTGATATAGTCTACTTCAGACGGTTGGATGTTGGCATCACTAAGAGCTTCTTCCATCACTAAAACAATACCATCGCCCTCAGGATGAGGTGCTGTGATATGATAAGCGTCGGCAGACATTCCTACACCTAGTACTTCGGCGTAAATTTTTGCTCCTCGTGCTTTGGCATGCTCCATTTCTTCCAGGATCAATGCACCAGCTCCTTCACCTAATACAAAACCATCTCTATCCTTATCATATGGTCTAGAGGCTGTAGCAGGATCGTCATTTCTTTCTGAAAGTGCTTTCAGCGCGTTGAAACCGCCAATACCGGTTTCTATTACTGCCGCTTCAGAGCCTCCAGTCAATATAACATTGGCTTTGCCAAGTCTTAAATAATTGTATGCATCAGATAAGGCGTTATTAGAAGAAGCACAAGCCGAAACAGTGGCAAAGTTGGGTCCTCTAAAGCCGTATTTGATTGATAAGAGTCCTGGAGTAATATCAAGGATCATTTTAGGTACGAAGAAAGGATTGAACCTAGGAGTACCATCTCCATTGGCATATCCAACAACTTCTTCTTGGAATGTTGTGAAACCACCGATTCCACTTCCCCAAATCACCCCAACTCTATCTTTGTTGATTTTTTCCAAATCTAGACCCGAATCTTGAATGGCTTCATCGCCAGCCACCATACCATAGTGACTATTTGGGTCCATTTTTCTTGCTTCTTTCCTGTCTAGGAAATTTAGGACATCAAAGTCCTTTACCTCGCAAGCAAATTTGGTTCTGAATTTCTCAGAGTCGAACCGAGTTATAGGAGCCGCCCCACTAACGCCTTTAGCTAGCGAATCCCAATAATCATTCTTATTGTTTCCCAATGGTGTTACTGCACCGATTCCTGTAACTACGACTCGTTTCAATTCCATAAAATGGATCTCAATTATTTTACGTTCTCTTCCAAATAAGTGATTGCATTACCTACAGTGGCAATGTTTTCAGCCTGATCGTCAGGAATAGAAATGTTAAATTCTTTTTCAAACTCCATGATTAGCTCTACAGTATCAAGTGAGTCGGCTCCTAAATCATTTGTGAAGCTTGCTTCATTAGTAACTTCTGATTCTTCTACACCTAATTTGTCAATGATTATTGACTTTACTTTTTGCGCTATTTCTGACATTATTTTAAAATTTAGTTTTTAAATGCAGTGCAAAGAAATACATTCTAAGTATTAAAATCAAAAGAAATTATACTCTAGAATTATGCCCGCAGAATACTTGATTCGGTACTTTTGAATCAGGTATACATTCCATATGAAGAAGAATAAATTAGACGCTGAGTACCCGATAGATTTTGAATTGATAGGTATCGTGTCTCAAGCAAGAGAGTACAAACTTGGCTGGCATCTGAATCAATTACCTAATATTCACTTAGTTAAAGGTGAGGACATCAAAATAGACTTTGCGGATAATCATATCATACGCGCTTCCAATCTTGAAATGGTAGATGAATATCAGAGTGTTTGTCTGCTTCAGAATAAGTTGGTTTCTTCTACCTCTGCTCTAAATAAATACCTAATCAGTGAGCTTCAGCAGTTTGATTATTTGATGAAGTTGTCCAATCAGATTCATAGTGACTGGGCTCAATACCTAATACAGTGGGTGAGGACTCTGCCGGTAGTGGAATACAGTCTTATTATAGATGTAGCTAAAGTAAAATCCAAGGAGAATTTATTCTTCTAATAATGCCTTTTGGCATTAGGTAAATTCGGTGATTTCTGACTTTTCTAGAACGAATACTTATATTCGCACCCACACTCAGATATTTAATTTTAGGATGAACAAATTGCCACTTAAGAAAACCAAAATAGTTGCCACAATAGGGCCAGCAAGTAGAAATAAGGAAGTTTTAAAAGAACTCATTCATGCCGGAGCTAACGTATTTAGATTAAATTTTTCGCACGGTTCGCATGAGGATCACAAGGAGACCATCCAGATGGTCAGGGAGCTCAATGACGAATTAGGAACCAATATTGCGCTATTGCAAGATTTGCAAGGACCGAAGATCAGAGTAGGTCAGGTTCAGGACGGTGGAGTGCCTATCACTCCAGGTCAAAAGTTGATCATCACCACTAAAGATATGATGGGTACAAGCGAAAAAGTAAGTACCGTATACGAAGGGATTGTCAATGATGTAAAGCCGGGAGATTCTATTCTTGTAGATGATGGAAACATAGAATTAAAAACCATTAGCGTGTCAGGTGATGAGGTACTGACAGAGGTAGTTCATGGAGAGTTGTTGAAATCTAGAAAAGGAATCAACCTACCTAACTCCAATGTGTCTGCTCCTTCCATGACGGAGAAGGATATAGAAGATTTAGAATTTGCATTTCAATTCAATTTGGAATGGGTCGCGCTTTCATTTGTAAGAAAGGCGAGTGACATAGTAGAAATCAAAGAAAGACTGAAAGCTGCAGGTGTAGACACTAAGGTGATTGCTAAAGTGGAAAAACCTGAGGCTATTTCTAATCTCGAAGATATCGTAAAGGCAACGGATGGTGTGATGGTGGCTAGAGGTGATCTAGGCGTAGAGGTACCGTCTGAAAACGTTCCTTTGCTACAGAAAAGAATGGTTACCATGTGTAACAAGGCTGGTAAGCCTGTGATCATCGCTACTCAAATGATGGAGAGTATGATCGATAATCCACGACCAACCAGAGCAGAAACAAATGATGTAGCAAATGCTGTGTTTGACGGAGCTGATGCTTTGATGCTAAGTGCAGAATCGGCTTCTGGGAAATTTCCGGTACGAGCGGTTCAGCAAATGACCAAGACAATCAAGGCCATGGAAGATGAGTCCACTTCGATATATTCTAAGTATCATGAAGAGGATGTTCTTTCTTCGACTCGTTTGAATGATTTGGTGGTGAGATCAGCTTGTCGATTGAGTGATCATGTAGAAGCAAAAGCCTTGATTGGAATGTCAAAAACTGGATACACGGGGTATCGCTTGGCCATGCATAGACCTCAGGCTCATATCATCATTTTCACTAGTAGTAAACATTTGCAGCGACAAATGAATCTGGTTTGGGGAGTGACAACTTACTTCTACGAGCGTACTGATAATCTTGATGATACGCTTAACTACATAGAGGAGCAGTTAAAGGCTGATGGATTGTTGGAAAAAGGAGATGTTTTCATCAACACCTCGGGTATGCCAGCGCACTGGGAGGGCCATACCAACATGATGCGCGTAAGTCAAGTAGACTAATTATCGTTTAAAAAATTGGACCGAGGAAGCTTGGCCATTGACTTCAGTTTGGATCACATAGGTTCCGGGCTGAAGTTTTTTTATGTCTAAGCGTGATTGGGGGAGATCAAAAGACTGCTTGAGCATTACTTGTCCCATGAGGTTCACAATAACAACCCGGCGTACAGGTTGTGTGAAGTTCAATAATTCATGCGCAGGATTGGGATACACCAAGTCTCCGTGATTGTCAATTGTCGAAAGAATAGGGTTGCCATTTTCATCTAACTTGTAAAAGGATCTGACCTTTTTAATAAGCCATTGATCAGGATCAAATTTCACATTGGCCACCTTGCCTTGGGCAGCTACCAAGAAGTGTTGGTCGTTTTCTGATGGTATCAGTCTGATGAGCTTGGTTTGACCACTCTCGAATGTCAATCTGAATTCTAAAGGAGTAGTAAATAAGGCCACTTTGTCTGATGTGCTTTGGATGACATGAATGTCGAGTGTATCTCCCGATAGCTTCCTCCAGGAGATTTGATAAATAGGATAACCAGAGCCATAATACCATTGCTGGTAAAAGTCGAAAAAGTCAATGCTAGTTTGCAGCTCTAGTACCTTTCTGAAATCTTCACCAGTGGCTGTGCTGTTGCCATATTGAGCAAGAAACTCCTTCAAAACCCCGAAGAAAACGTCATCATTGTTGATGATATTTCTAATCATGTGGACTAGAAGTGCACCTTTCTGATAGGACATTCGGTATCCGAAAATTCTAGAATCCGTAAGCTCCTCATCAAAAGGAATATATACCGATCCGCCTTTATTGCTCGTCACATCGAAGATGTCGTCAGCTATCACATCGGCTGCTTGGTTAGACCCCAATAAAAACTCAAGCGCCAGGTATTCACTAAACCTCGCAAATCCTTCGTTGATCCATATATCATTCCATGTACCACATGTTACATGATCTCCAAACCATTGATGACCCAATTCATGTGCATCCAGGCCGAAGGTGAAAATACCCATAGAGCTCATCGTCTGATGTTCCATACCACCGCTGAATGGTGCCATCATGTGCCCATACTTCTCTTGACTGAATGGGTACAATCCATACAACTCAGAAAAGAGCTCAATCATAGCCGGTATCCGGTCTAGATTTTCTAGATAATAAGGAAGCGTCTCTGGATTGTTATAAATATAATTTTGAACGAGAATTGAGTCGCCATTGAGCGCAGCTGGCTTTGCGTAGTTGTTGTATTCTACGTATTCACCTATAGCGAAAGCAACTAAATAGTAAGCCATAGGGTAGTTGGTTTCCCATTGATATTTTATTCGATCATTGGAGAGATTCGTGGTATTGACCAATAAACCATTGGAACCAACCTTGAGATGGTTGGACGTGGTAATGTGGACTCGGGTTCGATCAATTTTATCTGTCAAATCCTGTTTTGAAGGCCACCAAACTCTGGCATTGAATGGTTCTGATAGGGTATATGTAATCTGATTGCCCCAGGCATTGGAAGTCTCATTATTTATACCTGAGAATATCCCTTCGGAAGCTGGGTTGGGCGTTCCCGAATAGTTGATTTTGATATCTATCGTGTCTCCTTGACTAAGACCAATAGAGTTAATTTGAATAAGATCATCAGCATGATTAAATGTGGCTTGCATTTCACCAATTTGGACTGAGGATACTTGCAGTTTGCTGATTAACTCAAGGGTTATTTGATCATAACTGGCATCAACAATTACCATTTTCAAAGTAGCAGAACCACTGATTTTGGTAGAAAGGTTGTCGGCTTCTAGGTCGAGGAATAACTCTATTACATCAAACCCTTGCTGATCAGGGATTTCACTGGATGTGGCCAGTTCAATATAAGACCTGTGCATGTAGTGCTCTTTGGCTGTCTGACCTGCAGCATTAGAAGCGAGCGCAATAGCACCTACGATTGATAGAAGTAATCTAATGACCATGTGAAAGGAAAACAACGCTAAAGATAAGTGACCTGATCTTATTGGAAGTTTTGTGGTCGAACCATTATGATTTCTTCTCTTGAAACAACCACAGCTCCCACCGGATCTCCCTTGCGCTTTCTGACGTTTTTTTTGGCCGTGTGGATCACAGGACAAAGGCTGTCTGTCTTCCTCTTCGAAAACCAAGCGGCAAGTTGGGCCGCATGTTCTATCACATCTCTGGGGTATCCTTGGCCAGCTCTCTGGCGAATAACCACATGTGAGCCTGCTACATCCTTGGCATGAAGCCAAAGGTCATTGCTCTTAGCCACTTTTAGGGTAAGCTCATCATTGGCCTTAGCATTCTTTCCTACCATAATTTGATACTCTCTGAATGCGTATTCATGATAGGGTAGGATTATTGTTGTTTTAGAAATGGCCTTTTTGGGACTAAGATTCTTTAATTCCTTTAGGTCTTGAGCAGTATCTATTGCCTCCAATTGAGCATTCAGAGCTCTAAGTTTAGTTTCACGATTAGAAATATTCTCCTCCAATTTTTCTATCTCCATTCTTTGATTTTTGGACTTTCGATAGAGGTTTTCGGCATTTTTCTGTGGGCTCAATTCAGGGTTTAGCTTGATCCTTATTTTTTCATTGTTGTAGAAATCGTCCAAAACGATATGATTTGAGCCTTTTGGTATCTGATGAAGATTAGCCATGAGGATGTTAGCTATCTCATCGTATCCTCTTCTTTGGGTGATTTCGTTAAGTTTTGTTTTTGTCTTTGATAGATAATTGTTAGTCTTCTTTATTTCAGCCACGATAGGCTTGCGTGCATTTCTGCGGGTATTGTTAAGATAAAAGTCTTTCGTGAACAATTCGTAATACTTATTCGCTGCTTCCACGGCATTCTTAAACTGCAGCTGTTCGCCAGAGAGAGTTGGAAGTAGCGACAATTGAGGGGGAGTATTGGCCGGCTGTAGAATCGTAATGTCCGATTGCTCAATATCTATCAATAATTGATTCAACATTTGCCATTTTCCTTCTTGAGTTTGTTGCTGATATCCCAACTGGTGTAGATAATCGTTCACTTCTTTGCCTAAAGCAGGCAGAAACTGCCTGACATCATACTCCAGTGCAGATAGTCGTTCTTCACTGATCGTAAGATCATTGTCGAACGAATGGAATTCAAGCTTGGTGTCGTTGATAAGAACATTTCTAAACAAACTTAACGAGCCATCTGTGCTAAAAAGCAGGATGTTTGATCGGCTGCCATGCATTTTGAAAACCAACTTACTCTCATCAGAAAAGTCAATGTAAAAAGAGCGCTCATTCTTAAACGCCTCAACGTTCTTTACCTGTTTATTTATCAAGGTTTCAAAAAGCGAAAGACTGTTTTTCTTCGCTCTTTTGAAGTCATTGCTAAAATGCAACAAGCTGATAGAAGGGGTGAGGTTGGCTCTTATGTAAAAGGATTCTGTCTCATCGGCAAAACCGAGAATGAGCTCATCCTTATTTTGGGTAAAGCACTCGAGCAGTTGCTTGCCTTGAAGCTTTGGATTCAGGTGTTTGGCGAGTCTTTTGAGAAAAAAGTAATTGTGAAACACAGCCGTCCAATATCAGATTTGGATGCTCAACCCATCGAATGCAAATTCGATTCTATAGGGCAACTCCTCTGACACATCTCTGTACTTGCCCATGTGGTGACTCATATGTGTGAAGTATGTCTTTTCAACGTCGAGTTCTTGTGCCAATGCGATCGCCTCGTCAAGGGTGAAGTGACTGATGTGATCCTTTTTTTGCAGTGCATTGAGCACCAGGACTTTTGAGCCCTTTATTTTTAGCTTCTCCTCTTCGCTGATATAATTGGCATCCGTGATGTAAGTAAAGTCTCCTAGTCGAAATCCGAATACAGGTAATTTGTAGTGAAGCACCTCTATAGGTGTAATATTGAGTCCTTCTATTTCGAATGGCTGATTCTGAATTTCGTTGACCTTTACCCTCGGTACTCCTGGGTATTTATCCTCGGCAAATACATAGGAGAACTCTTTCTTTAGCTGCTCCAAGACGGCCTTACTTCCGTAAATTGGCATGTCTTTTTTTTGCTTGAAATTAAAACTCCTGACATCATCCATTCCAGCCGTATGATCTTTATGGGCATGGGTATAAATGACTGCATCAAGTTTCTTGATTCTTTCTCTGAGCATTTGAGTTCTGAAATCGGGTCCTGTATCGATAACCAAACTCAGTCCGTCCGCTTCTATATGCACGGAAGATCGTGTGCGGTTGTCATGAAAATCCACAGATTGACAAACCTCACAATCACAAGCGATGACGGGTATACCTTGCGAAGTGCCAGTACCGAGAAAAGTGATTTTCAAAACTGAAGTTGTTGTTGTGTGATTTCTTGGTAAAGCTTGCGATTCTTCTCGCTCAACACCTTTTCATCAACGTCAATTTGCTTGAGAATTTCCAATAGGCTATTGATTTTGCCATCTAGAGAATAGTATTTATTGACAATAGCAATTCGTGTTTCTTTCAGAATACAATACCCTGATTGAAAACTACCTTTCTCATACCTCAGCATAAAATCTGTTTCAGAAAAAATGTCTTCAAGCTTATTGAGAAAATGTTTGGTGTATTTAATCTCCATTTACAAGTATATCATTAACTGATTCTACCAATGCGTCGTAATTCAGCGGTTTGGACATGAAGTCATCTATTCCCACAGCTTGAAAATCCTCGAGAGAATAGTTATTGGCATTGCCAGTAATGGCCAATATCGGCACATTGGCATTGTCATTATCTAGCGCCCTGATCTGCTTAGCGCATTCCATACCATCCATCAATGGCATATGAATGTCTAATAAGATCAAGTCAAAATTTTCGGTTTGAAGTTTGGTCATCACCTTGGTGCCATCTTTGACCGTGGTGATATCATAGTTTTGCAAGGAGAGGATCTTCTTAGTTAAGTTTTGGATAACCGAGCTATCCTCCGCGACGAGTATTTTTTTAGGTTGGTTCATGGTGATTAGGTGGTAAAAAAGTTTTTGTGGTTGGCTTTAAATTCTTTGAAATTTTTAGTCAGTTTTTTCACTTCTGAAGCCAAATTGCTCATATCGCCATTTTTCAATTTAGCTTCTATCAATTGTGCCTGTGCACTTAGGCGTTCTATTCCCAATGTTCCTGCATTGCCCTTGAGGGTATGAAGTTCTTTTTTGACAGCATCAATATTACTATCTGCTATCCAATTGTTAATATTTCTGATTTGTTCATCTGCCTCATTTTCAAAATCAATCAAAACACTTTTGATCAATTCTTCACCTCCATATTTGTGAAGATGATTCAACGTATTCTGATTAATCACCAGCTGCTCAGTACTTTCTTCAAAGACCTCCGAACTCACAGATTTCGGCTCGAAAGTTAGCCATTTCTTTACTTTATCGATCAGATTGTTGGCCTTTATTGGTTTGGCGATATAGTCATCCATGCCTTCTTTGAGGAAATTGGATTGGTCCTCTGCCATGGCATAAGCTGTCATAGCCACTACAGGTACCTGCTTGCCATTTTTGAGTTTTTTCAATTCTTTAGTAGCCGCAATACCATCCATGTCCGGCATCTGTATATCCATAAACACCATGTCGAAATGATGTTTTTTCACTTGTTTGATGGCATTGAATCCGCTATCAGCTTCTTGCACTTTACACCCTGACTTTTTCAGGATACTCTTGGCCACCTTGCGGTTAATATCATTGTCGTCAACCAGGAGTATTTTCGGAGCAGCTTCTGTGAATTGCTTTACAAAAGCCTTTTCGCTTTTGGCTTTTTCTGGTTTCTGAGGGGTATAAGTCTCTCCTTTAAAGGTGAACCAAAAGGTGCTACCAAGCCCTGGAGTGGATGCCACGCCTATTTCACCTTCCATTGATTTCACCAACTCTTTAGAAATCACCAGTCCAAGGCCGGTTCCCGAATAGTTCTTGCTGCTTGAACTATCGATCTGGCTAAAGCTTTTGAATAGCTTGTTAATGTCTTCTTGATTGATCCCAATACCCGAGTCTTTAATAGACACTTTGAACTCCCATCCATCTTCGCTTTTGTTTGCGATTCTTAGGCTCAAATTGATATTGCCAGAAGCGGGTGAGAATTTAATGGCATTGGAAGTCAGATTGGATAATACCTGAATCAACCTAGTCTCATCAGCCATGATGTACTCGGGCACCTCGTTATCTAAGTGATAGAAAAGTGAGTTTCCACTCAAATGCGCCTGCTGGGAGTAGAGGTCGTAGATTTTCTTGAAAGTGTCAAATAATTTGACCGGATGCTTTCGCAATTCCATTTTGCCCGCCTCGATTTTTGAAAGGTCTAGAATGTCATTAAGGATATTCAATAGATTATCAGACGACTTCTTGATAGTACGTATGTAGTCAGACTGTTCTTTATTCAATTTGGTTGAGCCAATGAGGTCAATCATCCCTATGATCCCATTCATAGGTGTTCTGATCTCGTGACTCATATTTGCCAAAAATCGCTCCCTTACTTTGAGGGATTTTTCTGCTACTTCCTTGGCTTCTCTCAGTTGTTGGTTGGTTTCCTTGATCGCGGTGAAATCTCTGGCTACTCCTTCTATCTCAAATCCATCTGCAGTTTTATTAATCAACCTCACATTACTCAATACCTGAATTCTTCTGCCATCCTTCCGAGTCAGTACCCCCTCAAAATTTTGAATTTGTACTTCTTGGTAGAGGTTTTTAAGTAGATAGTTGAGGTTGGATTTAGAGATGAAAAAGTCTGAAATAGGACGGCCCAGTACATCTTTTTGAGAATATCCCAGCACCTTCTCAACTGACGGACTTACCATTGAGACAATCCCATTTTCGGTACATCTAAAGTATATATCCTGAAACGATTCAAAGATGTTTCTGAATTTTTCTTCACTCTCTTTCAGTGCCGTATCTGACCTTTTCTTTTCGGTGATATCATTAGCGATTGAAGAGATTTCGGTCACCTTACCATCTACAGACTCAATAGGGTTGAGATAAATATCTCTCCATACCATTTCACCATTGGGTTTTTTCTGGCATGTTTCGAAGTGTAGTGCCTTTCCTTCGAATACCTTGTTGTATTTTTCTTTCCAGAACTCGAGAGAGTTATCCTCCATCAAATCAAGCCCATTTTGCATGAGACTCATCCCATGCTTGGGTGGGATGCCATAATATTCCTGAAAAGCCTGGGCATAATTTTTATTAAATGATGTAAACTCAAAGTCTCTATTGATGGACCAGATTTGGTGAGTACTGCTTTCAAAAATAGCGTTGATCCGAGCACCTTGGTTCTGAATTTTCTTAGTGTTTTGCTCTCTCTCTAGAGCAATAGCAATCTGCCCAGAGATAAAGTCAAGCAATTCCAAATCTTTGTGATTGTAGGCTGATTGATCTTCCGAGGACTCTATTGACAGTACACCGATTGGAGATTTTTGGAGATAAATAAGCACTCCCAACCAAATGCTAGGTGGTTTTTTGGATAATCTGACTTTTTTTTGTGAGGCGATTTTCTCAATGCCGTCACCGTAGATAATCAATGGCTTGCCTCGCTCGAATGTGTAGTTAGCCAATAGTTTTTCCAAAGCACTCACAGCTTGCTTTGATATTTTCTTTTCCTCTGATATCCTATAGATAGGATCGTATTCTATTCCTTTTTTTAGATAAACGCTGAAATTCTTCACTTTAAGAATTTCATTCAACTCTAAAAAAATCTTCTCATAAAAGTCCTCATTGGAGTACTTGGAGATGGTAATATTGGCGATTTTGTAATAGAGACTCTGAGCTCTTTCAGCCCTAAATCGCTCAGTAATGTCAAAAAATACGCACCTAAATTCTATTGGGCTGTCATCCTTAAAAACCGCGGTGAGTTTACCTATGACATAGATGTTTTTGCCGGATTTTGTCTTTAATACAGTTTCAAATCGTTCTAATCTGCTTCCTGCGGAGGTGCGCAGGAGATTTTCGAGTGTTGATTTCTGATGATCCGGATGAATGACGTCTACAAATTTGAGGTCACTGAGTTCCTTTTCTCTATACCCCAACTTATTGCGCCATGCTTCATTGACGAATTGAAATTCACCGGCAGGAGAGAAGATCTGAATTAGATCACTCGAAGAATCAAAGAGCTCCTTGAGATGAAAATTATCCTGATGAATCTGATCAAAATATTTCTGCTGAGAGGATTCAAGCCTTTCTTGAAGGACTTGGACCTCATTTTTTAATGCTTCAATATCTCTCTCAAGTAGTCCCATTAGTCTAAAATTACCCAATAAATGCTACTTTCGATGATTGATGGATTCTAAAAGTAAAATACTTGTTTCAGTAGTAGGGCCAACTGCAGTTGGGAAGACCAAATTAGCAATTGAGATTGCCCAACATTTCAATACAGAGATCATTTCTGCGGACTCTAGACAATTCTATAGAGAGCTTGAGATTGGTACCGCCAAACCTGATGAAAGCGAGTTAATCGCTGCAAAGCATCACCTTATCAATAATTTGTCCATCACCGAATTCTTCACTGTCGGAGATTTCGAAAGAGAAGTACTGGCATTGTTGTTCAAGCTTTTTAAGAAGCATAAAGTCGTTGTTATGGTGGGGGGCTCAGGACTATTCTGCAAAGCGATTTGGGAGGGCTTGGACGAAATGCCTAGAATCAAGGAAGGAATGAGAGAAGAGCTGAACGATCAATTCGAAAAAGAAGGCTTAGGTGGTTTGTTAAAGGAATTGAAAGAAAAGGATCCTACATTTTATGATATTGTTGATAGGAATAATCCGCAAAGAGTAATTCGTGCTTTAGAGGTGATAAGATCCTCTGGCCAACCATTTTCTGAACTGAGAAAAGGAGAGAAAACAAGCCGAGAATTCATCAACTTGAAAATCGGCTTGAATATGGAAAGGGCCGACTTATTTGAACGAATCAACTCAAGAATGGACCAGATGATCTCAAAAGGATTGTTCGAGGAGGCAGAAAGTTTGACAGGTTGCAAATCTCATAATGCATTGCAGACTGTTGGCTATTCTGAGATTTTCAAATACTTGGATGGGGAGTATGATAGGGAAGAGGCCGTTCGATTGTTAAAACGAAATAGCAGGAGGTATGCCAAGCGTCAACTTACTTGGTTTCAGAAGGATGAAGAAATAGCATGGTATCAGCCAAATGATTTGGATCAAATCATTCGGCTAATTGAATCTCAATTAAATACTTAGTATTTCCACCAATCTCATCAATTCTTGGTTGATTGGTTTTGATTTTGAAATGGCTAATTTGAAGCTGGTATAAGTGATTTTGTCATTGACTACACCTACCATGGCATTTTTCTCTCCGTTGATCAATCCTTCAACGGCTGCCAATCCTAATCGTGAAGAAAGAATTCTGTCATAAGATGTTGGGCTACCTCCTCGCTGAATGTGCCCAAGTGTGGAGACTCTGATATCCAGCCCCGGTAACTCCTGCGCCACTTTGCCAGCTATTTCTATGGCATCACCTTGTTCTCCGCCTTCAGCTACTACTACTATGGATGATGTCTTCTGGTTGTCTCGACCATCTTTTAGCGTGTTGATCACATCTTTCAGATTGACGGAAGTCTCTGGTACCATGACCAACTCTGCACCTCCACCTATACCGCTTTGGATGGCTATGTACCCAGAATTTCTCCCCATCACCTCTACGAAGAATACTCTATCGTGAGAATTCGCAGTATCTCTAATCTTGTCAATTGCGTCTAGCGCAGTATTTACTGCAGTATCAAAACCTATGGTATAATCAGATCCGAATAAATCATTGTCAATAGTGCCTGGTGCCCCCACGATAGGAATACCATATTCTTCATAAAAAATATTAGCACCTGTGAATGTACCATCACCACCTATCGCCACAATACCTTCAATACCTCGCTTACTCAGTTGCTCGTAGGCTTTGGCGCGTCCTTCTTTGGTCATAAATTCCTTGGACCTTGCTGATTTGAGGATTGTTCCTCCTCTCTGCACTATGTTACTTACAGAGTATGATTTCATTTTATAGATGTCGCCATCTATCATGCCATTGTATCCATATTTGATACCATAGACATCCAAGCCAAGATAAAGGCCTGTCCTAACCACAGATCGAATACATGCATTCATTCCGGGTGCGTCTCCTCCTGATGTAAAAACACCAATACTCTTCATAATCAGTTCTTTAATATATTTTTTTCGGTTGGGCTAACCTGTATTATTCCTTTGGGCGCTCAATATTAACAAAAATATGTTGCTGATTGAAAGATGAAAATCTTTAATTTGGACGGTAACGATTGCATAGAATGAATATTCCTTTTTTCGACCTGAAACGACAGAATTTGTACCTCAAAAATGAGCTTGATGAAGTTTATCAGCGAGTATTAGAGTCTGGTCAATTTATTCTGGGGGATCAAGTTGCCCTTTTTGAGAAACAATTTTCAGAATATCTCGGAGTGGGGTACTGTATTGGTTGTGGGAATGGTACAGACGCGTTAGAAATTCTCCTACAGGCTCTAGAATTGGGGCAAGGTGATGAAGTGTTGGTGCCTTCTTTTGGTTGGGTATCGCCATACCTTGCGGTACGGCAAGTGGGAGCCACTCCAGTATTAGTGGATGTAGACCCAATAACTGGCAATATGTGTCCTGAGAGTTTAAGGAGCTTGGTTACTGCCAAGTCAGAAGCTGTGATTCCCATTCATCTTTATGGCATCCCATGTGATATTGTTGAAATACAATCTATTTGCAGTGATCATCGTCTAGCTCTGATAGAAGATTGTGCGCAAGCTCACGGAGCTAAAGTGGGAAATACCCATTGTGGGGCATTCGGTCATGCAGCGATTTTTAGTTTCTACCCTACCAAGAACCTAGGCGCACTGGGTGATGCCGGAGCTATAGTAACTGATGATGGAATTTTGGCAGATAAGATTAGATCAATAACTAATTACGGTAAGGTAAAAGGGAAATTGGTCAATCAAGGACGGAATAGTAGAATGGATGAAATTCAGGCTGGAATCTTAGTTGCTAAGTTGCCGTATTTGACAGAATGGAATCTCAAGAGGAAGGCTATTGCAAAAAGATATGCCGAGGCAAGCGGTAGTGATGAATATGGTCATGATTACTCGGTCTATCACCAATTCGTTTTGAGAGTAAGAGAACGAAGTGTTTTTCGTGATAAATTATTGGATGCAGGAATAGAAACGTTTATCCACTATCCATTTACAATTAACTCAACCTATGGTACCACACGATTTGAGAACGCAGAAATGTTGGCAGAGCAGGTAGTGTCATTGCCGGTATTTCCCGAGTTGACGGAAGAAGAAATCGCTTACATTTGTGATCAATTGAAGCATTTAAGAAAATTCATTTTATGACCCTCGGTAAAAAGGTACTTCATCACCTACTTCCATTAGCTATATTTTTTGTTGTAGCGAGTGTGTTTTTCGGTCCACTTTATACTGGCAAAGTGCTGGTTCAGAGTGACAACATCCAGTTGACTGGCGTCAATAAAGAAGTAAATGAATACAAGGAGAAAGGTGAGGATATTCGTTGGAATAATAGAGAGTTTTCGGGAGGCCCTGTACAGAGAAGTTCAGACTTCAACCCCATGGGGATCGTCAATAGGATTTTATTAAGCGATACACTCATTCCTAAGCCCATCATGATGATGGTGTATCTTTTTTTTGGAATGTATTTGTTGCTACATGTTTTGGGTGTTTCTCGTTGGTTAGCAACTATAGGTGCTTTTGCGTATGCATTTTCCACATTTAATATCATAAGTATAGAAGTGGGCCATGACAATAAAGTATTGGCTATGGCATTCATGGCTCCTGTGATAGCCGGGGTGATTTGGGCTTATAGAGGAGAACTTCTCAAGGGAGGTTTGGTGACGACACTGGCTGCCGGATTCCAACTTTATTTTGGTCACGTGCAGATTACTTATTATTCATTGATTATGGTGATTGGCTATCTCGTTGTAGTTATTTACCAAACTATACAGTCCAAAGATTGGTCTCAGTTTTTTAAGATTTCTGGTGTATTAGCCTTCGCCACAATCATCGGGTTGGGGTGCAATTTTGCCAATATATATGGTACTTTCGAATATGTAGATTACTCAACTCGCGGAGGCTCAGATCTTACATCAGGTGAGGCCGGAAATGTCAGCAGCGATGGGTTAGACAAGGATTATGCGTTGGCTTGGAGTAGTGGTAAAATGGAAGCTTTGACCATTCTTTTTCCATATTTCCATGGCGGGGCTTCCTCAGAACGGTTATCCGAAAATTCGGATACTTATGAAGCCCTAAAGTCGAGGGGTGTTGATCAAAGAACCTTACAAAATGTAACAGGCAACCTACCGCTATACTGGGGTACACAACCTTTCACCGGTGGGCCGATTTACTTTGGTGCTATTGTATGTTTTCTATTTATTCTTGGATTGTTGAGTATCAGAGGGCCTTTAAAATGGTGGGCTTTGGGACTTACAGTATTGTCCCTCTTCTTAGCTATGGGTAAGAATTTAGAATGGTTCACTGACATCTTCTTTTACTATATACCTCTTTACAATAAGTTCAGGTCGGTGACTATGATATTTTCCATTACTCAGTTGACACTGCCAATCTTAGGAATAGTCATTTTGGACAGATTGATAAAAGGTGAGTTTGATCAACAGAAAGTCATTAAAAGTGTAATACAATCTGCAGGCGTGGTAATTGGGCTTGGGCTGGTATTGATTGTTTTCAAATCGTCCTTTTTTGATTTCAAAGGACAAAATGATGCAGCTTATGGATTTCCTCAATGGTTGGTGGATGCCATTGTATCGGACAGAAAAAGACTTTTTGTAAATGATATCATTCGATCAATCGTTTTTGTAGGATTAGCGGCGGGGATGATATGGCTCTACTTGAAAAAGTTGGTGAAGGTGCAATATTTGATTGCTTCATTGGCCATACTGATTTTGATAGATCTTTGGGGAGTTAATAAGCGATACCTCGGAAGTGACGACTTCCAGCCAAAGAGGAAAATCAGCCAGACTCAGTTTCAACCATCGGTTGCTGATCAGCAAATACTCCAGGACGAAAGCTACTACAGAGTTTTGAACCTCACTTCTCAAAATCCATTCAGTGATGGAGTGACTTCATATTTTCACTATTCGGTACTCGGCTATAGTGCGATTAAAATGCAGCGCTATCAAGAGATTATTGATCGCTATATGCGTGATATGAATAAGGATGTGCTTGGCATGTTGAATGCCAAATACTTTATAGTGAATGGTCAAAATGGACCACAGGCGCAACTTAATTCAAGTGCATTAGGAAATGCTTGGATGGTGAAATCGTTGATTTCAGCTGAAAATGCAGATGATGAATTAGAAAGCATAGGCACCTTAAACTTGAAGGAAGAAGCTGTATTTGATAAGCGATTTGAAAACTCCCAACAGGAGAGATCTTACACTGCAGTGGGTTCCGTATCACTGAAAAGCTATCATCCTGAGGAAATGGTATATGACTTTAGTTCTGATAGTGATCAATTTGTGGTGTTTTCAGAGATCTACTATGCGCCTGGCTGGAAGGCATATATAGATGGAGATGAAGTGCCGCATATTAGGGTGAATTATGTGCTTAGAGGCCTAGAAGTGCCTGCGGGAGATCATGAAGTGGTGTTTAAGTATCAAGCACTCTCTGTGGGATTAGGAGATCCATTGGCCATACTTTGTTCAATATTGTTACTGGTAGGCGCGCCACTATTAATTTTTAGAAAATCGAGGAAGTCTATTTAACAACGGATTCGTAAGCTTCGATAAAGTTTGATACGTAGTTGACTTGGCTTAATTCTCCGATTCGTTTCTTAGAATTATCAATATTTTTAGTTCTAAATGCCTTATCAGAAATCCCTTTTTGGATGAGATCTGCTAGGTTGTTGGCATCTAAAGGGTCAAAGGTGAAAGTCAAATCTGAAATAGTTTCTGGGAGAGAAGTAGTTTGCGCACATATAACTGGCACTGATGCACGCATTGCTTCATATAGAGGCCCACTACCTGCTTCGTATCTTGTAGGGATTACCACCAATTTTGCCGCATTATAGAGTCCATTGAGATTTTCTTCAGATACAATTCCTAAAAACTTAACATCATCATTTAATTGGAGCTCTGAAATTAAGGGAAGTAGCGATTGTTCAAAGTGATCAGTCTTACCTCCAGTACAAATCAATTTTACTGTACTGCCATTTTTCTTTAAAATATTCAATGCTTGCAACAAAGTGCGATGGTTTTTGTGTGGCCATGTGGCCGCAGGATAAAGAATGAAAGTCTCGGATAAATTGTACTCTTTTATTAGATCCGCCATTTTGGTAGCAGCACTGCTAGCAAACCAATTGGAATGAAATGGTGGAGGGCAGACACTAATTTGGTCTGCTTCTAGTTTGTAATATTTTATCAGGTCTTGTTTGACATGTTCAAAAGAAACGATGATGCGATTCGCTGTTCTGAGAGATTTCTGGCTATTGATGGCTCGATGAATTCTTTCCGCACTACTAAAGTTTTCTGGAAAATGGAATTCTTGCACATCGTGCATTGTAACTAAAGTGGGAGTTTTGGCTTCATATATTGGGGAGTATTGCATCGGGACATGTAGTACTTCCACACCCAACTTATCTATCTGCCGGTATGGGTTAAGTCCATAGGAAAGCCATTTTAGTACTCTTGTGACACCAACACCGTATTCTTCATATAAGGTGCCCCATTCATAGAGAAGGTAAGCCAGCCCAAATCTTATTTTGTTGATTTTACTATAACGCTTGATTTCTACCAGCTTAAGTTTTTGGATAGAAAAATTCTCTTCAAAGTATGCTTTTTGATTTTCAGAGTGAATCAAATAGACGCTTTCTATCTCATTAGAGGCTAAAAGCAACTTGAGTATGCCTATAGAATATGTGAAAATCCCACCGGCTTTCAAGGCGCTGTGATGAATATAAAAAGCGATTTTCATATGATTCAGACTAGATTTTTGTGGTAGATCAAGTTTTGGTTGTTGGGATCTATACCTGTTTCTTTAAACCCGACAGACTCATAGAATGTCTTGGCCGGTAAATTATCTTTCGCCACTTTAAGCATCAATTTATCTACTTTGTTGAGCTTGCAGAAGGAAATCGCATGAAACATGCTGATTTTGGCTAGGCCTTTTTGTTTGAATTCCTCACTAATGAAAACACCAAATACTGGAGTGGTAAAGCCTTCATCCCATCCACGTAGCATATGAAATCCAGCTAATTTCTCATGGACAAATAGTCCATACACCACATCCTTTTTTAAGTCAGATAGTAATTTTGATATCGTATCTAAGTCAAAGGCGAAAGGTGTGAAATGAAGGATATATTCTTTTCGAGAAGCTAGAAGCATATCTGACAACATTTGGCTGTCATTAGCTTGAAGGGCGCGTATTTCTAGACCAATCATGTTTAGTGATTGAAGTATGATTTTATGCTATCGCAAATGAAGTCTATATCAGAGTCACTTAATTCGGGATAACTCGGGAGATTGATACCGCGACCGCTAATATCTTCGGCACAAACAAATGTTAGCCCTTGATCATACATTGGCATTTGATGGACTGGGTAAAAGGAAGGCCTGGTTTCTATTCCTAATTCTCTCAGATATGTACGCAATGGCTCTCTTTCCTCCGCCTTTTGAAGCATTACATTCACCATCCAATAAGAATTAGTAACATCTTTGGTTGCTCTTGGAAGTATGATATCAGTACCTTGTAATTGCTTAAAATACCTTGCAGCAATCTCCTGTTTTCTACTCACTACTTGATCAAAGGATTGTAGTTGCGCATATCCAATAGCTGCACAAATATTAGTCATTCGGTAATTGTATCCTATAATGTCATGCCAATATTCGCGACCTGTAGCTAGTCCTTGACCTTTTACTCTTCTGCAGACACTGGCCAGTTCATCATCATTAGTAGTGATCATGCCACCTTCTCCAGTAGTAAGCGTCTTGTTCCCGAAAAAACTAAAAGTAGCCATCTTGCCGAAAGTCCCAGAATGCCTTCCTTTAAGTTTAGAGCCTAAGGATTCTGCACAATCTTCAATGACTAAAATCGAATGTTTATGGGCTATTCTGAGAATCTCACCCATATCGCAGATGTCGCCATACAGATGAACTGCAAGAATAGCCTTCGTTTTATTCGTAATAGCGGTTTCTAATTTTGCCGGGTCTAAGAGAAGGCTAGCTTCTTCTGAATCTACGAATATTGGTTTGGCTCCTGTGTATGTGATAGCATTGACCGATGCTATATAGGTAAATGTGGGTACAATAACTTCATCACCAGGGCCAATGCCGGCAGCTACAAATGCGGCATGTAATGCAACTGTACCATTGGACACGGCTATGGCATGTTTCACACCAAATTTCTCAGCGAATGCAGATTCAAAAAGGTCGATAAATTTTCCTTTGGAAGATATCCAAGTACTGTCCAGGCATTCATTGACATAAGCCTTTTCGAGCTCCCCAATCTTTGGCTGATATACAGGGTATTTAATATTCATTGCTCTTTGATTATTGAAAGTCCGATAATGCCCACTCCTGGAAAATCAGACGAGTTGTTGAATTTCTTGAAATTCGAAACAATATACAATGGGTCTTTGATTGTTTCTGCTAAGCCATTCTTTGTCCAGCGCTCATGGTAGTCAGAATAAAAACTTTCTGTGGTTTCACCAAAGAACTCATAAGACTCGATACGATGATGATCCAAAGCGCTTAAGATCCTATTAGCCACGCTAGCTTCATCATAGAACCTTTGGAAAAAATACTTTTCCTTTTTTCCTTCTTGCAATCCATAAGCATCAGTATTGCGATATTCTTCTTCGAATTCTTTTCTAGAGGGAAAAGTCAAAATAAGCTTGCCATTCGGCTTTAATACACGCCACAATTCTCGTAATACATCCGTATCCTTATCGTCGTTTATATGCTCTATCACACTAATGCTGTATATCACATCATAGGACTGATCTTCAAATGGGAGATTGGCAGCATCAAAATCGAATGTATGCGCATCAATGCCGAGTGCTTTAGATTTAGCTATTACATCTGCTAGATCCTTCTTGTCTGGATTTATGTAATCCACCTTGTTTTGAAAATTATCTATGACATAAAAGCTCATCAAGTATGGTGATGATATATCCAATACTTTTATATCACGCTTTGGCCCAAGGTGCCTTTCGGTAAAATCAAATTCAAAATATCTAACAATAGAGACTGGGTTGAGAAATAACTTCAAGGAGAGTTTACCTTTTAATAATAGTCGCCATGCTAAACTATGACCATAGGTAAAAAAATGCTTACCTACTAAACCTTCTTTAGTTGCTTGCCCGAAATAGTGCTTGACTCTAGAGAGATAGTACGGAAATAGAAGAATAAGCTTGATGATGATCATATATAATGCGAAGATATTTTAACGATTGAATATCCACCTTATAATCCCTCTTAACTTATTCTTTAGGCTAGGAGCAACAAGCTTTTTTATGCTTGCATTGATTTTTTCATTGATTACTAAATTTTCTTCCAGAGTCAATTTATCTATACCCGATTGAAGTTTAGTGTTATATTTTCTAGTCTTTGATTTGAAGTGGGTACCAGATCCATCCGTACCTATATTGTGAACCAATGACTTTACAGGAACAATAGAGTACGCATTATAGTGAGCTTGTGTATATGCCCAACGAATGGCCCAACTGTCAATTTCCCCTTTCAAATAGCTTTTGAGCATTGGTATTAGGTCTGCACCTCTTTCATTTAAGTGGTTCTGGGTTTGTTCATCTTTGAGCCAATCATTTATTGAATCCAATTGCCAAATTCCTTTTAGCCATCGATCTTCCCAGGTTGCCCAACCCCAAGAGGATCCTCGTCTACTCAGATAAATATCTTGTCGGTAATCTTTAGGTATGGCTATAGGAGGATGATATCCCGAAACAGTGAATATATTCTCATCTTTTTCGTAAAAGTTGAGGGCTTCATTCATATACGACAGAAAATATCGTGAGGTAATGATGTCATCCTCGAGTATTATAGCCCTTCCGTGCTTTGACATCACCTCTGAAACTCCCTGAATAATTGATTGAGCTAAACCCAGATTTCTATCTTTAAAATGCAAAAAGACTTCCGAAAACCCATCAGGATTCTTCGCCACACGTCTAGTTTCTTCCACCAAATCCTTGTCATTTTTTGACTTGTAACCATCAACATGGATGTAAAGAAGGCTTTGTTTTGCAAGATGATTGAGAGCGAGAGCCTCCAAAGTCAGACGTGTATGCTCAGGTCTATTGTACGCAAATAGTATAATGGGAGCCAATTTCATGGTTTATTCTTATATGCTCCTATTCTTAAATATCTAATTCCAAATTCAATATGCTTGATCATCACCACGATCGGGTTGAAGTGTTTAAGCATAATATTTAGCCGTTCCATCCAGCAGGTTTTTAGATTTCTATCAGAAATGCCTCCTTGCAAATATTTAGAGATTGACTCTTCACTCTTATGAATGAAATTTACTTTAGACATAATTCTAAGCATCCAATCTATGTCAGCACTGCATCGATACTGAAGATCATATTGAGGGCACAATGAGCGCTTGGGAATGAATGATTGATGACTAACCACTTGACCGTTAAGAAAGTCCCTTTTACTCAATGCTTCAGGGAGCTTACGGCTTGTGAGATTAGTGCGAGTTCCTATGGTTTTTCTATTTATATCTATGATCAATGTTTCCCCATAGATTAAGTCAGGATTGCTTACTTGTTTAAAAATCTTTTCAAGTGTCTTGTCGCTAGCCAGTTCATCGCCAGCATTCAGGAAGAGTACATATTCTCCTTTTGCTAGTTTGAGTCCCTTATTCATGGCATCATATACACCGTGATCTGTTTCCCTGATCAAGGTGTCGATTTTATCATGATATTTATCAATGATATCCATCGTGCGATCTGATGAGTTACCATCTACAACAATGTACTCTAAACTTTCAAAGTTCTGAGAGATGACACTTTGGATAGTCGGCTCTAAATACAGCTCTGCGTTAAAGGTGACCGTGATGATTGATATTTTGGGAGAGGCCATAGACTTCTATTTGAGGATCGCCATGTAATTGCAATAATGAAAAATCTCAAAGTGAGCTTGATAACTGCCGATCGGATAGAGTCCTGCTTTGGTGATCCTATAGAGATTATAATTGTTCTCAAGAAGGTGGTAGAAATCTTTGAGAAAGACATGAGCATCGATCATCGTACCACCAAATTCGAATTGGATACAATGTATCCTTTTAGATTGTAGGAGCTCTTTCGCACCACGTAGTACGTTGATTTCATAGCCCTCCACATCTATTTTCAGAAAGTCAATTCGATCAATTTTATGCTGTAGGACAAAATCGCTTAAACGCATCAATTCAATCTCTTCAGTATGGATTTCTTCCGTAGTGGTATGAGCCCTTCCTACCATAGATGAATGTGAATTGGTAGAGCTTGAATAAATCTCGGCTTGATGGTTTTGATCGCCAAATCCTAAATGATGCGCTTGAATGCTTTTCGTATGCGATGTGTTTTGTGAGAGTAGATCATAAGTATTCTTTACAGGCTCAAAAGCAAGAATGGTTGCGTTGGTAAAGTGTTGGTTTAGTAATATCGAGTATTCTCCAACATTGGCTCCAACATCAAAAAAAATAGGATTATCAGGTAAAATGAACTTTAATTTTTTGAGCACATTAAGCTCACCACTTTCATTGAGGTCAGCTGTACGCCCATAGTTCATGCCCCATAGTCCCATGTAGTATATTCCCAGATAGAATCTTTGTAAGAAACTATACTGTGGCACCCATTTTTTGATCAGCTGCTTTAGGAACAAGAGCATTTATTATTCTATTTTGGTAGTAATCTCTTCAAAATCAGCGTTCTTCAATTCACTTGCCACTGAAGAAAAAGTACTTGAAAATGAACCATATATTTTTTTGGTTTTGCTTAGACAATATAGGTCTATCATCGCCATTTGCATTCCGGTTGATGAATTTCTATCACCATCTTCCGCATCTGAAGTGATAATTCTATCCTTAAAAATAGACTTAAGTTGTTGCTTTTCTCGTAGTGAATCAGACGCGACAAAAAAACATGTGTCCTCATTTACCGCTATTTCTTCATTCATTTTTTTGATGAACAACTCTGTTGGACTATTTGCAATTGCATCCAAATGATCACTTCTTCTAATATGAACACCAATGTTATTTGCGGAGAATTTTGATGTTAGTTTAGAAATGTACTCTTGAATATGAGAGGTGGGGATAAATAGTGTTTGGTCTAAATTACCAGGAATGAGCCTTGTCCAAGAGGTTATTAGAACATTCTTATTTTTGATTTCAGTTGAAAAATCATGTCCAAGCTCTATCATTCTGGTTGTTTCATAGCTGTGATATACTTGATCGAAGTGGAGTAGTTGATAACGTTTTATTAACCAGTTATAGATTTTCTGCTTGGTGTGTGGAAGTTCTTTGTCTGAGTATAGAACTTCTTTTTGCGACGTTTCATGTATTGTTATTTTGATATCACTGACCATAAAGGGTTCGAAAAGCTCAAAAAATGATGCATTCAAATAGTGATTTTTCACCCAATGTATGTGAAGAGGAGAGTTTGTTTCTCTGCAAATTTGGATAGCTGAATCGATGGCAAGCATTCTATTACAAAGACCCCCTGTAGGTTTAAGTGTTAACATACAATCAATTAATAAATCAGCTTGTCTAAATTTGATGTAAACTTATAAAAATCGAATGCTAAATAAGATGCGCAAGGGCGCAATGTTCGTCTTGCAATATTTTGGTATTTATCCCGAACAGTTTGTGGAGAATCTGAAAGGAGTTGGCTGGTTTCTGAAAGATTACAGAAAACTTAAGCGAGCAGCGAAGACTCATTCATCTCAAGTAAATTTTGGAAGACCTTTTCCGATGTTAAGGGATAAAAATGACACAAGTGGAAGACTATCGGGTCATTATTTTCATCAGGATTTATTGGTGGCTCAAAAGATATTTGATAATTGTCCTAAACGTCACGTTGATATTGGATCGAGGACTGATGGTTTTGTAGCACATGTGGCATCATTTAGAGAAATAGAGGTTATAGATATCAGAGAGACGCTGGACGAAATCTCGAATATAAAATTTGTGCAAGCTGATTTTATGAGTCCGGAGAGCGGACTTAAGGACTACACAGATTCGGTTTCTTGTCTCCATGTTATTGAGCATTTTGGTCTGGGTAGATATGGTGATCCTATTGATTTAAATGGACATTGGAAGGGTTTGGACAATATATTCAAACTGTTGAAAAAGGGTGGGAAGTTCTATTTTTCTACTCCCATTGGTCCAGAGAAGATTCACTTCAATGCACATCGGGTATTTAACCTTCGTACACTTGTTGACTATTTTAGTAAAGCGTATTCAATAGACTCTTTCTCTTATGTAGATGATGCAGGAATACTCTTCAAGGATATAGATTTTAACCAAGGACTAGAAGGTAATTTTGGCTGTAATTTTGGCTGTGCCATTTTTGAATTAACCAAAAAGTAAATCAAAGCTTTTTTTATGATGATGTATTTAAGGAACAACTTGTTTCCGTACGCAGATTATTTATTGAGTTCATTCAATAGAGACAAGCAGGAAGATTTGAAACGCCGTGAGTTCTATGCCTCATTTATTCCTGAGGGATCATTGGTATTTGATATTGGCGCTAACATGGGAAATAGAGTAGGGCCTTTATTAGCTATTGGGAACAATGTGGTGGCGCTGGAGCCTCAACCAAGATGTGCCAATTACCTCAAATTAAAATATGGCAAGAAAATAAACTTGGAGCGTAAAGGCGTAGGCAGTGAAGAGGGTGTTTTGACTATGCACCTTTCAAAAGCGCATGTGCTTTCAACTTTCTCGTCAGACTGGATTGATACACTAAAGGATAGTCCTCGTTTTGGGGACAAGCAATGGAGCCAAACCATAGAAGTGGAAATGACGACCTTGGATTTGTTAATTGCCAAGTATGGTAAACCATATTTTATGAAAGTGGACGTGGAGGGGTTTGAGCTAGAAGTATTAAAAGGCTTAAATAGTGAAATCCCAGTTATCAGTTTGGAATATGCAGTGCCAGAAGCTATGCAAGGATTGGTGGATTGCCTGAGGAGATTAAGTGATATTTACCATTCACCTGAGTTTAATTATTCGGTGGGCGAATCAATGAATTGGGCTAAAGATAAGTGGGTAAGTTATGAAGACATGGTGTCGCATATCTCCACAGAAGAGTTCAAAAACACCCTTTTCGGTGATGTCTATGTTAGGTCCAGACCTTCTTGATCTTCTGCAGAATTAAATCTATTATAGCATTTACTTCCAAGGAAACATTAAGTAGATAAACTAAAAACCCAAAGACTAAAGTAGTCAGGACACTCCTTAATGCAATATTCCAGATTGGGTGAAAATTAAGGGGCAAATAATTGAATCCTAAGAACAGAAGGCCTAGCAGGATAATTAGGAGCCAATGTTTTTTTACAAATGGTAATATTCTGAGTTCACGATAGATAATCCCTAACCGTAAAATTTGACTCACTATCGTCGTACATAGGAATGCCACACCTACACCTGCAATTCCCAAATGAGGAATCAAAATCAAATTCATTGAGATCATGACCAAAGATCCAAAAAGCATTATATAGATACTTTTTATGTAGAATCCAGAATAGCTAATAACTTCTGAGGCAATCCCAAAAAACATATTCAAAATTCTTGAGAGGCAGAATAGTATAATTAGGACTTTGCCAGCTGCGAATTCATTTCCCCTCGGAATAATTAAAAATAGGTCGTCTAAATTGGTAATGATCCCGATGGCTAGTAGGCCACCAATTACTCCAAGGTTTATTGAAGCCTTTTGATAATTTGCTTTAATAGATAGAGCGTTTTGATCCTTAAAATCCTGAGAAATGATAGGTGATATAATTTGAGTAACCACTCTTTTTGGCATTTCAATAATGGTGGCAATAAATGCGGCCATAGTTAGTATACCATTTTGATTGAGCCCCAGCAAAGAAGATGTCATGGCATAACTCACGTTATTCAAGATGGAGGCACCTACAGTCATAGAAAGTGTGTAGATACCAAATCTCAATAGCAAATGAAATTGCTCCTTCGGGATTGCTTTAAAATTGAAATCCAGTTTGATTTTGTACTTTAGAAACGCATATACCAGCAAAAGGAAAAGTGCGCCGGCATAGTTGAGAGCCAGCAATTTTATTAACCAATCAAATGTGATCACGCTTAGGCCAAAAGCTACTATTAAACTTAAGCTTACAACTCTCAGGAGAATCTCTTGAATGAAATTTTGAAATATGACATTGCCTTGTGTCCAGAGAAATGAATGGAAATAATCGAAAAAACTTTGGGCAATAAAAATGAATAGTGTGATGTTTAAGTACTGGATATAACGCGGTGAATTTTCCACAAAAAGGGTACTTAGCCAATCCTTGCTAAATGCGACAATAAAAGTAGCGAGGAAACAGAATGCACCTATCAAAACCAAATTCATGGTAATGATTTGGTTTCTTAGTTTAATATCATTTTTGAAATTGGGGTAATATTTGATGAATGACCCATTAAGCCCTAATAGGGCTACTGGCACAATCATCAGCGCATTAGATTGGATCAAGCGGATCAAGCCGATCTCTTCCACATCCAGAAATGCAGGCATCACTAGGAGGGTGGAAATAAAACCTATCGCAACACCACCATAGGTTATCAACGTCCCCCAAAAACTTTGTCTAATGACTATTCCCATGATTTCGGATAAAGCGTGAAGTTATGAAGGTTTCAAGTTTCTCAACCAAAAAACCATAGCTTAATAGCCATTCCAAATACGGTAATCAAGAGGATTATCCTGATCCACTTGTCGTCTTTGCCTACAGACCAGCGACTCGCTAGCCAACCTCCAGCAGCATTGCCTGCCGCCAATGTGAGTCCATAGTCCCAGCGTATTTGGTCTTCCCACCAGAAGATGACTAAGGCGACTAAAGTGTAGCAAGCCACCACAAATAATTTGATGGCATTAGTCTTAGCCATATCAAAACCATGAATTCCCGTTAAGGTAGCAATGATCAAAAAGCCTACTCCGGCCTGGATAAAGCCACCGTAAAGTCCAACCAAGAAAAACATGGAAATGGAGAAGACCTTACTCTTTGTAGTGAGGATTTCAATAGCTCCCTTTTTGGTGAGATATGGCTTGAGGACTGTCAGTATCATGACGACCACCATCACTACTGCGAGTATTCTATTGAATAGTTCTCCACGAATATCTACAGCTAGATACGCACCAATAACACATCCAATTACTGCTGTGATGCTTGCATATCCAGCGTAAGGAAACACAAAAACTCCTTTACTTTTAAAACCACCTACAGATACGAGCGCCTGCAGAAAAATGCCAATCCTATTCGTCCCATTGGCTACACTCGAAGGGAGCCCCATAAAGATGAGCAGTGGCAATGTGATCAAGGATCCTCCGCCGGCCAAAGTGTTGATGACTCCTGTGACTAACCCTACGCCAATCAGTATCAGCGCTTCTACAAATGTCATAGGTCTAATTCCAATTCAGTACTGGTGCACTCAAGGTCATCAGGACATATATCAAGAAGCTCAGTTTGGGTACTACCGAGAATAGGGTGAACCTCATTAGGTCCACATTCGGCTAGCGGCATGAGTGTAAATTTCCGCATGGGGATTCCCGGATGTGGAATCGTCAGGTTTTCTGATTCCAAAACCACATTTTCATAATATAGTATGTCAATGTCTATGATTCTCTCGCCCCATTTTTTAAAACGCTTTCTACCCATCTGTTCTTCAGCGGCTAGGCACACTTCGAGCAATTTTTCAGGATCCAAAACGGTATCTATCCGCAAAACTATATTGAGAAAATGACCTTGGTCAGGTTCCCCCCAAGGAGCCGACTCATAGATAGCCGAGTAATCTATTATGGTTAATGTACTAGCCTCAAGTAGCTCTTTCGCCCGATTGAGATTTGCCAGACGGTCACCTATATTGGTGCCTAAAAGTAGAAATATTCCCTTCATCAATTCTATCAAACTATTTTACCGCATCACAGTCTTTATAGTACTGTATCCTTACTTTTGTAAAATAATAGCATTAAAGACATATCATGGCATTTCTGCGTAATCTATTGGCCACTATTGTTGGCCTTTTTATATTTTGTTTTCTCTTTTTCATCCTCTTAGGAGGAATAGCGGCAGCTATCGGTGGGTCTGCTGATTCCGCACCATATGTTGCTCCAGAGTCTGTATTGCATCTTGATTTGTACGGAGCAGTCACGGAGCAGTCAATTGACGACCCTTTTCAGGAAGCATTGGGAGGCGAAGTGCCCATGAGTTTGTTGGATATGCTTAGCGCAATTGAAGAGGCTAAATATGATGACCGCATCCGTGGAATTTACCTCCAGCCGACTTTTGTGATGGCTGGTTACGCCACCCTTCAAGAATTGAGAGATGCGATTATTGATTTTAAAGCATCAGGCAAGTTTGTCCATGCCTACGGAGAATATCTGACTGAGGGAGATTATTACTTGGCTTCCGTGGCGGATTCCATCTATTTGAATCCTGAAGGTTCGTTGGAATTCAATGGACTTTCTGCTGGTGTTACCTTTTTTAAAGGACTGTTTGATAAACTAGATATCGAACCGGAGATATTCAGAGTAGGAGAATACAAGAGCTTTATTGAGCCATTTATTCGCACATCTATGAGTGAGGAAAATCGTAGGCAAATGAGCGAACTGATTAACTCGGTTTATGATACTTATTTGACCAATGTCTCTGAGTCTAGAAATATACCTAAGGAGGATCTGGCCAGGATTTCCAAAGAGATGAGCGTACGATTGCCAAAGGATGCTTTGGAGTTTGGTCTAATCTCCAAGGTGGCTTATGAAGATGAAATTAAGACTTTGATTGGAGAGGAATTGGGAAGTTCCGGTAGCGATATCAGCTTTATTTCTATCAGTAAGTACGTCAAAGCCGTAAAAGGGGGGAATTATTCTTCTAACAAAGTAGCAGTGATAGTGGCCAATGGTGACATAGTGATGGGCGAAGCTGAAGGCTCTATTGGAAGCGAGCAGTTTGCTAAGGAAATTCGACAAGCACGCGAAAGCAGATCAGTAAAGGCGATTGTGCTAAGAATTAATTCTCCAGGCGGGAGCCTCACGGCTTCAGATATTATCTGGAGAGAGATCATGCTGACCAAGGGCAAGAAACCAATCATCGCATCTATGTCTGATGTGGCCGCATCTGGTGGATATTTTATCGCCATGCCTTGTGATACTATTCTGGCTCAGCCAAACACCATTACAGGTTCAATCGGAATTTTCGGGATGATGTTCAATTTTGGAAAATTCATGGAGAACAAACTGGGAATTACTAACGAATCTGTGTCAACGGGAGATTTCTCTGATATCATGACGGTCACAAGATCCCTGAATCAGTACGAGCGTGACATCATACAAAAAGGTGTTGAGGCTGGGTATGAAACTTTCGTAACCAAGGCAGCAGAGGGTAGGGGTATGGAAGTTGAGGAACTGAAAAAATATGCTGGAGGTAGAGTCTGGACAGGAACTCAAGCGTTGGAAAGAGGTCTGGTGGATCAGCTTGGTTCGTTCAAAGATGCTGTTGCTCTAGCTGCTGAAAAAGCGGGAATTTCAGATGACTACAGAGTGAGCTACTATCCGAAACAGAAGCCGTTTTTGGAAAAACTCATTACAGATATAAGTGAAGCCAAAAGCCAAATTTTCGCTGATGAGTTGACTGTCATTTCACCTTATATGAATGATATTAAGTCACTCCAGAAGATGGACGGAATTCAAGCGCGACTGCCAGGAAATCTGACCATTAAATGATTGTTGCCTTTGGCAATGTATCAAGGCTGATTATCTTTCGGAAAAATTATCATAACCACATCAAAGTATGAGAAACGACTGGACTAAAGAGGAGATTAAGGAGATTTTTGATAAGCCGGTATTGGAGCTGATTTATGAAGCCGCTACTGTTCATAGAGAGCAGAATGATCCGTCTGAAGTTCAGGTATGTACCTTATTGTCCATCAAGACGGGAGGCTGTCCTGAGGATTGTTCTTATTGTCCTCAAGCGGCTAGATATCACACTGATGTGAAGGTTCATAAGCTATTGGATGTGGACTTTGTGATGCAGAAAGCCATCAAAGCCCAAGAAAGTGGTAGTACTAGATTCTGCATGGGAGCGGCATGGAGAGAAGTAAGAGACAATCGAGATTTTGATAAGGTAATTGAAATGGTCTCTGGTGTCAATTCATTGGGTATGGAGGTGTGCTGCACTCTAGGCATGCTTACTCCTGAGCAAGCTCAGAAACTAAAGGATGCAGGGTTGTATGCCTACAATCACAATCTAGATACTTCTGAAGAAAATTATGAAGAGATCATCACCACGCGAACTTATGATGATCGATTAGATACCATAGATAATGTACGCAAAGCAGACATCAGTGTTTGTTCAGGCGGAATAATTGGCTTGGGTGAAACCAATGAAGATCGTATTGGGATGCTGTATACGCTTGCTACAATGGAGGAACATCCAGAATCGGTACCAGTTAATGCGCTTGTGCCTGTGCCCGGAACACCACTAGAAGACCAACCAAAAGTATCGGTGTGGGATATGGTCAGAATGATCGCTACAGCAAGAATCATCATGCCAAGAGCGATGGTCAGACTTTCCGCAGGTAGAGTACGTATGTCTGTAGAAGAACAGGCGCTTTGCTTTTTAGCTGGTGCCAATTCGATTTTCGCTGGAGATGAGTTGTTGACAACACCTAATCCTGAAGTAGATCAGGATAAAGAGATGTTCCAAACCCTCAATCTAAAACCTAGAGCATCATTCAAGGGAGCTGCAGCAGAGAAGTACGCGGTTCACTAATCCACAGCTTTTGATCGGTTGATATTAATGAGTATTGCGCTAAGCAGTACTATAGCCATTCCAATGAGTTTCATCGATGTTATCTGCTCAGCGGCTAACATCCAACTCAGAAATACTGCTACCACTGGATTGATATAGGCATAAGTGCCTACTATCGCGGAAGGCAGGTGATTGAGTAACCATGTATACGCCATGTATGCGACTATTGATCCTGCAATAGCAAGATATGTTACAGCATACCAAGCGTTTAAATCCGCATTAAACCAACGTGGATCATTGTATTCGCCCATGATCAGACTGATCAGAAAGCACGAAATTGCGCCTAGTATTAATTGCCATCCAAGATTTTGATGCATGGTGCCTGGGGCAGGGCGGCTTCTATTATAAAGCGTACCCAATACCCAGCATATAGCTCCAAATATCACGGCGGCAGATCCTGAAATAGCTAAATACAACGATTCACCTTCCATAGGTTGGTTGAGTTTGTCCTTTAATAACAACACAATCCCAATAAAACCAATGACCAGTCCAGCAATAATGTACGGGTTAGAAAAGTAAGACTTCCAATGAGCTCTGTCTATGACTACAAACCATACTGGTATGGTCGCTACAAGTACGGAGGCATATCCAGATGCAATGTATTGCTCTGCCCATATGAGACTTCCTTGACCACCAGCTAGGACCACTAGCCCTATGATACTATTTTTGATCAATGATCTTTTTGAGGGAAAAGGTTCTCGCTTGTAAAGGCTATAACCTGCCAATAGAATTCCGGCAAGGAGGAATCTTATAGCCGCCATCAAAAAAGGAGGGAAGCCTACTAGACCCAACACAATGACGTAATAGGTCGTCCCCCATATGATGTATATGGCCAAAAAGCACAAAACTATTGTTACTCGATGATTAAAACCTGTTCTACTCATTGGTTAGGTTTTTCTTGTTTCTTAACAATGCCATTAGATGATAACAATTGATGCAAAGGAAAATGGCTCCTCCAATCATCAGAGGCATTTCTACCAACAGGAAGCCGTAAACGATATAGCCAACGGATGCAAAAGCGTGAAAAGCACGCAATTTGAAAATATCCTTATTGGCTATGGCAGTGATGCTTAGGGCCAATGCCAAATACCCGATCCAGTTGGTCATAGCTTCAATTCCATTCTGATATTGCATCGTGCGTAGGGTGATCCTTCATTGAGCGGTATTACTTTGAATCCAGTCTTGATATAAAGGTTGAGCGCTGGCGGTAATTTGGTATTGGATTCTAGAACCAATCGTGTAGTACCAGACTTGCGACCAAATGCTATCACATAATCCAATAATTGTTTACCGATTTTGTGGCCTTGGTATTCTGGAGAAACGGCCATTTTGGCTACCTCATAAGTTTCATGGTCTTCCTTAATCAGTGCAACAGTACCAACTATTTGGTCACCTAGCTGGGCAAAAAATACGTGACCACCTTGATCAATAATATACGACTTGGGCTCATCTAACATTTCCCTATCATGTGGCTCGACGGTGAAAAATTCTTCAAGCCACTTGTAGTTGAGACGAGCAAAATCTTGTGCGTATTGATCTTCGAAATCGATTATTTGCACAAGCATGGTATCGGAATGCGCATTCATAATTATTTTCTGTTTAGTTCTTCTAATGTTCTGTCTTTGAATCCTTTATCCCCAAATCGTACTTCGATGATGGACAGTGATTCCATAATATTGGTTCCTGCCAAGGCCTTGATGACTGCTCGCTCACCAGCGTTCCATATTTCTTCTAGCTGGGGCATTTGTTTGTTTGCTTTAGCTGTGAGCGTAAGCAGGCGTTTTCGGTTATCAATACTGCATTGGGTAGAGGTGATATATCCAGCTTTAATCATTTTATTGGTGAGCGTGATCACGGAAGGATGAGCGAGTTGAATTCTCTCCGCTATTTCCATCACACTAAGCTCACCCTCTAGCTTTAAGAGCCTGAAGATCACATACCAATTGGGCTCGATATCTACGCCAAGCTCTTTGTACATCTTTCTGCCATCATGCATCATAGCATCGCTGATGCGCTTGAGTCTCATGGTAAATCCTAGGCATCCTAGCTCTAGCGCGAAATCTTTCATAGAATATTTATGTAGTTGACTACTTAAAGTAAATAAATATAAATGTAGTTAACTACGTAAAAGACAAATATTTTGAAGCGATAAAGACTTTGGAACTCTAAAAACAAAAAAGGACCGCCGAAAGGCGGTCCTTTTAGAATTGGTGTTGTGACTTATTACTTGCTGAAAAGATCTTTAATCTCCTCTTTAATGTTATTAAGACTTTTCTTGGTGTCTTTCAAAGCCTTTTCTGCATTTTCCTTGGCGTCATTCCAGCTTTGTTCAGTAGCGTTTTTCACCTTATTCAATGATCGGTCTACATCCTTTGAAGTTTCCTTGAGCCCATCTTTCAACCTTTCCAGTTCGGTCTTAGAGTCGCCAGTTGCCTTTCTGATTTTATCGTCCAGGTCATCAATCTTGGATTCTAAGTCCAACTTAAGTTCTTCAAGTTTTAACTGTGCATCTTTCTTTTCTTTTTCAAAATTGGATTTGATCTCCGCCACCTTGTCTTCACTAGATTTTTGGTTGGAATTCGAGCAACCCACCAAGACAAGTCCTAAAAAAAGGGTTAAAGCAATTGTAAGTATGGTTGTTTTATTCGTTTTCATGGTTATTGGTTTTGTCCTTATCGATTCTATTTTGCAGATGATATCATGCTGAAGAATTAAATGATTGATGTTCAGCAATATAATATTTTAACCCACAACTAGCCTTTGTCATTTTGACAATAAACATATCATTTTGTGAGTTTATTTTGACTTCAGTAAGCCATAGGTATTATATGATCTGGTGATCGTGGAAATCACTTTGATTGATCCGTAAGGATTTTTCCTTATCACACTGGTTAAATCCATATTCAACTGAAATACTCCCCATGAGATTCCACGCTGAAATAATATGACATAGTTTGAACCGATATTTTGATTTTCACTAAATGGCGTTGTGCAGATAATTTTTTTTCAAGATTCCCAAGTACCTAATTCCCTTATACTTAATCAAATTAAACAGATAGATGGTCAAGTGATCATCTCCGAAGATGCTAAGGAGGCAGAGCAATTGCTTAACGAATCCGGTACTTCCATTCTCATCATCGAAATAGGGTCTGCTCCTTTTGATTTTTCAGTTTTTGATCACTATAAATCTGATAAGAATTCTCGTATTTTATTTTTAGTTCAAGCTGCCAATACTGCTGCCATCGATCATGCTGAAAAGATTTCCCCCTTTATTTTGGTGACCAATTCTTTAGACGAAAAATTGCTTTATACCACCTTGAGATTGGTGATAAGGTCAGCCAAGTTTGTAGCGCAGAAAAATCATAAAAATCGCAGGTTGGAATTAATGGAGTCAGTGGTTAAGAATGCCAAAGACGCCATTGTGATTACAGAAGCAGAACCGTTCGATGAGCCAGGCCCTAGAATTGTCTTTGTTAATGATGCGTTTACCAAAATGACTGGCTATTCGTCTGAGGAGGCGCTAGGAAGGTCACCACGTTTTCTTCAGGGACCTGAATCTGATACAGAGGAGCTGCAAAGGCTAGGAGCTTCATTGAGAAATTGGCAATCCACGGAAGTCACCTTAAGAAATTATAAAAAGGATGGTACGCCATTTTGGACCAACATGTTAATTAGTCCAATAGCCGATGAAAATGGGTGGTTTGTCAATTGGATTTCTATTCAGCGTGATGTATCAGAGAGCAAACAAAAGGAGATCTTGCTAAAAGCCAGCGAAAAGCGTTATCGCGGGCTGTTGGACAACCTTCATGCCGGTGTGGTGCTGCATGCGGCAGACACTTCCATTATCATTAGCAATACTAAGGCATCTGAAATATTAGGCCTTTCTTCTGATCAGTTGGCAGGTAAAAAGGCTTTCGATCCATATTGGAAATTTGTGTGTGTTAATGGTGATGCTTTGCCGATAGAGAAGTATCCAGTTAATCGAATTATTAGTACTAGAGAGATCATAAAAGACCTTGTTCTTGGTGTTGTTAAGAATTTGGAAGGAGAAATTACATGGGTGCTGGTGAATGGCCTTCCCATTTTTTCGGAGGATAATGAGCTTATAGAAGTCACAATTACTTTCGTAGATATCACCGCTCAACGCGAGGCTGAAAATGTGATAAAGAAATCTCTGGATGAGAAAACCATGCTTATGCAAGAAATTCATCATCGCGTTAAAAACAATATACTGAGCATAGAAGGATTCCTACTCTTACAATTGAGAGATCAAGATAGTGATGAAATATCCGAGGCGCTCAACATGACATTGGGTCGAGTTAAATCTATGCGAATTTTGTACGAAATGCTTACCGGAAAGGACTCTCACAAAAAAGTTGTCCTGTCAAATTATGTATGGAGCCTGGCCACAACAGTGGTTGGTTTATATCCCGGAGATGACCAGATCAAGTTGGAATTAGACTTGCCTAAAATAGAAGTAGACACTTCGCAGATTTTCCCTGTGGGAATAGTCATCAACGAATTAATCACCAATAGTATCAAATATGCAACTGATAAATTGGATTCGCTCATCATCAATATTCGGGCATCTGAGACCAATGATTCTATCAACCTGACAGTATCGGACAATGGTCCTGGTATTGACCCAAATCGGAATGTAAATAAGTCTACTCAAGTGGGGCTTGTATTGATCAAAACCTTGACACGACAAATTGGGGGCACCATGGAATACTCCTATGAAAATGGGGCTGTATTCAAATTGACTTTTCCCAAGGAGAGATTATTGGTCTGACGATTACGCTTATAAAGGAATAAGCATCTAGATTTGGCCCTCAATCGAACCACTTTTGAAAGATCTACACGGCCAAGCCATTCAAGACTACTATATGAAGCAAGGGGCAGGTTCTCTTGTATTACATAACTCATACGGAGAACCGGAGGATATGCCTGTTGAGGTGTTTTTCCGAGAGGAGGAAGACCTTTCCACGCTAGAGCATCTTGCGCTGATAGAATGCAAGGGAAAAATATTGGATTTGGGAGCGGGAACTGGAGTTCACTCCTTGATACTCCAAGCCAGAGGCAAGGATGTCACAGCCTTGGAAAACTCCCCTGGATGTGCTTATGTCATGCGTCATTCAGGTGTGAAACGAGTTGTTTTTGAAGACTACAGAAATCATACTAATCGCTATGATACCTTATTGTTACTTATGAATGGCTTAGGTTTAGCAGGCACCAACGCAGGCTTGATTCCTATGTTGAATCAGTGTAAGAACCTTCTGAATCCTGGCGGGCAAATCTTGGTGGACTCCTCTGATATATCATATCTATATGAAGACGGTTTGGAAAAGCCAGAGGGATATTATGGTGAGATAAGATATCAATACGAGTATAAACAGAAAAAAGGTGAGTGGTTTGATTGGTTATACGCTGATCAAGATACATTAATAGCGGAGGCAGCTAAAGCGAAAATGTCCGTAGAGATCTTGCATACGGATGAGAATGATCAATACCTGGCCTGCCTGACTTGCGAATAATCTACGATATTCAAGGACAAGGTATGTTTTGATCAAAAAAAGGCTTCTTTTTGCAGCCTGATTACAGCAGGCTTTAATTTTCACACCCCAACAAGACCTTACTGCAATCGATTCAGATGATTATTCATCTAACTTTCTAGCCATTCAAAGAGTATTATGAAGAAGTACATCAACTTATTTGATTTCAAACAAAAGGTAGATTACAAAACTGAAGTCTTGTCAGGATTGACCGTAGCGTTGGCGCTAGTGCCTGAGGCGGTAGCCTTTGCGTTGATAGCAGGCTTGTCACCGCTTACTGGTCTATACGCGGCTTTCATGATGGGGCTGGTTACTTCAATTCTTGGGGGAAGGCCTGGGATGATTTCAGGAGCTACTGGAGCTGTAGCTGTGGTGATCATCACCTTAGTGCAGTCTCATGGAGTGGAGTATGTATTCGCTACCGTGGTGTTGGCAGGTATTATGCAGGTCACTGCCGGATTCTTGAGGCTTGGTAAGTTGATGAGATTGGTGCCGCATCCGGTCATTTTCGGTTTTGTCAATGGTCTGGCAGTCATCATTTTCATGTCTCAATTGGATTCCTTTAAAGATGCAACCGGGAGTTGGTTTGCAGGTTCACAGCTATATACCATGCTTGCTTTGGTTGCCTTGACTATGTTGATTATTTGGGGCCTACCTAAGATCAGTAAAGCCATTCCGGCTTCATTAGTGGCTATTCTTAGCATTTTCGGCATAGTGGTTGCTTTTGGTATTGATACCAAAACCGTAGGAGACATAGCTTCTATATCTGGTGGATTTCCTCCTTTTCATATTCCTAACGTCCCGTTCTCTTTGGAGACTTTGATGGTCATTTTACCCTACGCATCCATAGTGGCTGGAGTGGGCTTGATAGAGAGTTTGCTTACACTCAATATTGTAGATGAGATCACGGATACTAGAGGTCGTGGAAATAAAGAAGCCGTGGCGCAAGGGGCTGCCAATATACTTTCAGGGGTATTCTCAGGAATGGGTGGTTGCGCTATGATAGGGCAGAGTTTGATTAATATTTCCAATGGAGCAAGAGCAAGACTTTCAGGAATTGTCGCTTCTCTTATGCTTTTATCTTTTATCATGTTTGGCGCGAGTCTCATTGAGCGCTTACCTATCGCAGCCCTTACGGGCCTGATGATTATGGTAGCTATTGGCACCTTCGAATGGGCTAGTTTGCGAACATTTAATAAGATGCCTAAATCGGATATTTTCGTCATGGTAATGGTGACATTGGTGACCATCTTCCTGCACAATCTTGCACTAGCAGTGATTGTAGGGGTGATTATCTCGGCTTTGGTTTTCGCATGGGACAATGCTAAGAGGATTAGAGCACGCAAGAGATTTGATGAAAATGGCGTTAAGCATTATGATATCTACGGTCCTCTGTTTTTTGGTTCGGTAAGTGCATTTAACGATAAGTTTGATCCTCAAAATGATCCCGATGAAGTAGTTATTGACTTTTTCGAAAGTAGAATAGTTGATATGTCTGCAATAGAGGCCCTCAACAAGCTCACTGAAAAATATGACAAGCTAGGTAAGAAGGTTCATCTGAAGCATCTAAGTCCAGACTGTAGAGCATTGCTCTCTAACGCAGACAAATTAATCGATGTAAATGTGGTGGAAGACCCTACCTATAAAGTGTTGACAGATGCAGTTTAAATTGGATATTTCTATGCTTTCACGAGCTTTGACTATAATTAGTCTTGTCTTCTTGGCGCTACTCGAAGTGAGTGCACGAGCAACAGACTCTACTTTAACCGAGGGAGGATCTGATCCATTGATTAACCAAATAGCCTTAGTGGTACTAACCATTTTGGGTTTAGGATTTCTTTATTTTGCCTATAGAAATAGTCGTAAGAAATAAGCCATCTTTATCACTCACGTAAAGCGCTCTTTCAGCGGATAATATTCTTTTACACTATGGAAAGATCTTAAATATGGTCTAAATTCGACAGTTCATCCACCAGCAATAAAAATTGAAACAAGCGAATTTGTCTTTTGAGCAATTCGCAAAATTTTTTTAAACCCCTATGCGTGGTTATTTAATTTCTGTCTTTATTCTGGCTTGTTTTTGGTCTACCTATGGGCAAGAACATCCACTCTCTAAAAGTGATTCTGGAATCATAATAGTCAACCTGCAGAAGTATGAAGTACTAAAAGCAGAGTCGAATTATCGTGGGGCATCTGAAGCATTGAATAATGCAGCTTTTGTGTTTTGGAACAATAACCATTACGCCAAAGCAGCAGAATATTATGAACTTTCGCATGAGCTAAATCAAAAGGTGGCCAATGAAAATGGCATGGCCATGATTAACAACAATCTTGGGATGCTCTATTCTGATCTCGGTGAATACGAAAAATCACTAGATAATTTCAATAAAACACTCGCTGCTAGGCGAGCGGGAAAAGAACCGATTGGGGTGATCTCCGCTCTCATTAATATTGGGGTAGTACTCAATAATCTCGGACGCTACGATGAATCCATCGTTCACTTACTCGAGGCATTAGATATTTCAAGAGAGCTATACGATAAGCATCAGATGAGGAGCGTATACGGGATGCTTTCGGAGACCTATGAGAAGCAAGGAGATATCGTGAAGTCACTTCAGTATTTTGAGCTATACAAGACCTTTCATGAGGAGATTCAACGTAGTGAGGTCAAGGAGCTCAATCAAGAACTTCAACAGGAGCGAATAGAAAAAGAATTGGCGGAAGCTGAAAAAGCCAAGCAAGAAAACGAACTGTTAAAACGACAGCTCGAGTTACTAGAGCAGCAGATTAAACTTGCCGAAATAGACTCTATCAATCAGACACTCTACTCTAGTCTCACTCGAAAAGAAGTGGAACTGGAACTACTAGAACGAGATAAAGAATTGATTGATCTTGAAGCTAAATCGAGGAAAATAGAAAATGAAAAGCTCCAAAATGAAAGTACTTATTTGAAGATTGGATTCTTGGTTTTTTTTATTGCGAGTGCCATTATAGTACTGTTGATATCTATCAATATCAACAAAACCAAGAAGCACAATAAGGCGCTTGCCCAGAAGAATGAGGCTATCGAAAAGCAACGTGCTGAATTAGAGTTGGCAAACCATACCAAGGATAGAATATTTTCGATTCTTGCCCATGACCTAAGAAGTCCTATGACTTCATTGCAAGGTTTTTTGAAGTATATAGATCATATAGATGTATCTACGCGACTGAAGGAGGCGTTCAAATCAGTACAATCTCAGTTGACCAATAATTCTTCGCTCCTAGAAAATCTCTTGCTTTGGTCAAGAACACAATTGGACAATTCTCCACCACAGGTGAAAGATGTTTGCGTAAGTCAAGTGATAGAGGATACGTTTAGGTTATTAGGTGAGCAGGCAGATAAAAAGAATATATCGCTCAATAGCAGCATCTCCAAGGAAGATAGCATAACTAGCGATGCGGACTCTATTATGATCGTGGTGAGAAACGTGGTTCAAAATGCCATAAAATTCACGCGTGAAGGAGGATCTATTGATATTGACTTTAGCTCGGATGATCAATGGAAGCGTATCAATATTCAGGACTCTGGTATCGGTATGGATCAAGAGAAGATCAATTCATTGTTTGATATCAAAACCAATCGCACTTCTAAGGGGACCAAAGATGAAACCGGCTCTGGGCTAGGTATGATACTGTGCAAAGAACTAATGGAGCGAATCAATGCTGTCATAGAAGTAACCAGCGAAGTAGGCAAAGGATCATTGGTTTCCTTGAAATTTCCAATAAAAGTATAATTCCCAATAGCAATCTAGATATGAAAAATCTATTACTATTTACTTTAATTCTAACCGGTGTACTGCAATTCGCCAATGCTCAAGAGCGGGCAACGCATTATACAGACTCCACTGGCAACCTGTATTGGAGAAAGTCCACTCCGATTTACATGTTTATTTCGGATAGTCCAGATGGACAACAAGAAAGACTGAAGAGTAAAATAACTGAACAATATGCAGATCCATTTTATCTGGATACCGAAGGTGTGAATTATATCAGATCTAAAAATGCGGTAGATCCCGAGACTATGAAAATGCTGCCTGACACTGAAGTGAAATTTGAAATCTACGCTGATGGTTTAGCTCCCCAGTCCTCCATAGAATATACTCAGCCGCTGAGACTTAAGGATAGCGGTGTGAGTTACTATCAGAAAGACTTGAAAGTAAACCTCACGAGCAAAGATCAGATGTCGGGAGTCTTGAAAATCAACTATCAGATCAATGGAGGCGTAGTGCAAACTTATAATCAGGAGTTAGTATTTAGCAAGGCGGGAAAATATGATTTGAGCTATTTCTCTGAAGATAGGGTAGGAAATGTTGAAGATGTGCAAACCGTAAGTTTCATTATTGACCCGATGGTTCCATTTAGTAATCTGACTATCAATGGCATTACGGAAGATGGAGTGATTTCTCGCGGATCAAAAATTTATATCATAGCCACGGATTCTTTATCTGGAGTAAAGGATGTCTATTTTAAATTCAATGACAAAGCATATCAGAGATACAATGGTCATGATATTCCATTTACAGATTTAGAAGAGGGAGATTATGTGGTGACCTATTACGCGGTAGATAGAGTGCTCAATGAAGAAGAACCTAAGTCTTTTTCATTCTTTTTGGATAAAACAGCCCCATTAATGGTAGCGGATGTACTTGGTGATCGATTTATCGTAGGAGACGATATATATTTTTCTGGCCGGACTAAGTTAAAACTGACAGCTGTGGACAATAAAGTGGGCGTGAAAGAAGTCATGTACTCCATTGATGATGAGGAATTCAAACCATATACTGAGCCTTTTTACTTGCCAAGCTTGAGTGGAGTTCATAAAATCCGATACTACTCAGTGGATAACTTGAACAACTCCACCGCCGATAGCAAAAAGAGTAACTATCTGAGTAAAGGTGGTTTTGAAGAGTTTAAGCACAATGTCAGTAAGTTTTACGTAGATCTAAACGGTCCTCAGATGAGCCATTCTGTTGGCAATTTTTCCTTTGTGCGAAGTGATACTTTGTTTGTAGGACCTAGTACCAAATTCTCCCTGAAAGGTACAGATGTAGAAACAGGGATACAGAAATTGTCTTATTCTCTAAACGCGGATGTCGGTGAAGTGATTTACGATGGGCCATTTACGCTTACAAGCGAATATGAGGGATATAACAAGTTGAATTATTTCGGGTATGATAATGTGAATAACCGTAATGTTTCAGAAACTGGCTTCTATTTGGACGCCACTCCACCGGATATTTTTATTCAATTCAACACTGGAAGCACAGGTAGCAAAGGCGGTTTGCCAGTTTACCCTGTTACATGTGGTATATTCCTCTCGGCTACAGATCAAACTTCAGGTGTGAGCTCTGTGACTTATAAGCTGGGTAAGGAAGATCTAAGAAACTATGGAGGGCTGATAACCAATATGAAGAAGGGAAAACACATCCTGATTGTAAAAGCCAAGGATTTCCTCAATAACGAAACAACTAAAACCATAGAGTTTTATATCAAATAAAGATACAGATTACTTCCTAACCTAATCTGTTGTTAATGGCTTCCTCTTTTGAGTGAAGCCATTTTTTTTACCGTTAACTTTAGGGAACAATGTTCTTACACCCCGAGTTTTAGTAATATGAGACAGATTTACGGCCATTATACCCCAGAAGATTTTGAAGTTTGGCAAGTTCTTTATGATCGCCAAATTCAGAATTTGCCTTCAGCGGCTTCCAAAGAGCACTTAGAAGGTATGTCAAAAGTGAGTTTTGTTAGAGATCGCATTCCCAATTTCGATGAGATGAACGACGTTTTGATGTCGTTGACAGGTTGGAGATTGGCCGTAGTGCCAGGTATAGTTCCTGACTATACGTTTTTCGAACTCATGACAAACAAACGCTTTCCTGCCACTACTTGGCTTAGGAAAATGGCAGAGCTCGATTACCTCGAAGAACCAGACATGTTTCACGATGTTTTCGCACATGTTCCGCTTCTGACTAATGCTTCGTTCGTTAATTTTTTAGAAGAACTAAGCAAAATAGGTTTGCAATATGTAGGTAACGACTATGCCATTGAGATACTTTCCAGGATATACTGGTTTACAGTAGAATTCGGTTTGATTCAAGAGGAAGAAGGCTTGAGAATCTATGGTGCAGGTATTTTATCCTCCGCAGGAGAGACTAAATTTTGCCTGTCTGATGAGCCACCAAAGCATGATTTTGATGTGCAGAAAATGGCTGACACACCCTACCGGAAGGATGTTTTTCAGGATCGATATTTTGTCATACAATCATACGAACAACTTTTTGATAGCATCCCAACTGTGAAGAAAGTACTCGCCGAAATGGTGGAGAAAAGAACAACGGAAAAGGTTTTGGCTTAACGATTAGTCATTAAATTTGCCCACTTTGAAAATGAGGCATGATAAGCGTCATTTCGATTGAAGTCATATTTGAAGTTTGACATCAATTTTCGGAATGACGTTTCTTTTTTGGTCACAATCCAGTTGAATGAAAGTAGCGATAGTCAAGTATAATGCTGGGAATATACAGTCCCTTACTTTTGCCCTAAATAGGCTTGGGGTCACGCCAATTCTGACCAATGATCCGCAGGAGCTTTCGTCGGCAGATAAGGTGATTTTTCCTGGCCAGGGTGAGGCTAGTTCCGCCATGGCAAGTCTTCGTGAAAATGGCCTTGACTCTATTCTGAAAAATCTCATACAACCATTTTTAGGCGTGTGCCTAGGAATGCAACTCATGTGTGAGCATACCGAAGAAAACGATACGAATGGGCTTGGTATCATCCCCGTCTCAGTCAAGAAATTTGATAACCAAGCTGTGAAGGTTCCACATATGGGATGGAACAATATTCATTCAATGGAGTCTTCGCTAATGACTGGAATAGAAGCCGGGAGCTATCTATATTTCGTACATAGCTATTATGTGCCATTGAGCAATTATACTATTGCTACATGTGAATACCCCGAAGCATTTAGCGCTGCAATCAAAAAGGATAATTACTACGCTATTCAGCCTCACCCGGAGAAAAGTGCCGAAGCAGGAATGAAACTCTTAGAAAACTTCTTAAAGCTATAGATATGAAGATCATCCCTGCTATAGACATCATTGGTGGCAACTGTGTGCGTTTGACTCACGGAGATTATGATCAAATGAAGCAATATTCTGACGATCCTTTGGAGATTGCCAGGAGATTTGAGTTGGCAGGGCTAACCAATTTACACATGGTTGATCTGGATGGCGCCAAGGCCAAACATGTGATCAATATTGATACGCTACGAAAGGTAGCAGGGCATACTAACCTCCATATTGATTTTGGAGGAGGAGTGAAGACCCGAAAGGATCTCGATTTGGTCTTGGAGGCTGGAGCCAAGCAGGTAACAGCTGGTAGTATAGCTGCAAGTGATAGAAACGAAGTGGTGGGATGGATTAAGGAGTATGGTGGTGATAAAATCATACTAGGTGCAGATGTGCTCCATGAGAAAATCATGGTTTCTGGCTGGCAGAAGTCCTCTGGCGAGGACTTGATTGATTTTCTAGCATTCTACATCGATCAGGGCATTCAATCTGTGATATGTACAGATATTAGTAAGGATGGTGCACTTCAAGGCCCGTCCTTTGATTTGTATAAAAAAATTCAAGACCGCTTTCCGAACCTTAATCTGATAGCAAGCGGTGGCGTTTCAAATATCGAAGATTTGGAAAGGCTTAAGTCCCAGGGTCTTTACGGTACCATATTAGGCAAGGCATATTACGAAGGCAGAGTAACTTTGGAGCAATTGAAAGAAATAGCATGCTGACAAAGAGAATCATACCTTGCCTGGATATAAAAGACGGACGAACTGTCAAAGGTGTCAATTTTGTGGAGTTGCGAGACGCTGGTGACCCTGTGGAGTTGGCAGAGCGCTATACAATTGAGGGAGCGGATGAGTTGGTGTTTCTAGATATCTCAGCTACTCTTGAGAAAAGAAAAACACTACTGGAGTTAGTCCGAAAAGTGGCTGAAGCTATACATATTCCTTTCACAGTAGGAGGTGGGATCAGTTCTGTTGAAGATGTGAAAGCGCTATTGGGCGAAGGTGCAGACAAGGTGTCCATCAATTCATCGGCTGTAAAAGACCCTGATTTGATAGATAGGTTGGCGAATGAATTTGGCTCACAATGCATAGTAGTAGCTGTCGATAGTCGAAATATCAATGGGGTGGATTTGGTGCATACTCATGGCGGTACCAGACCTACAGAACTTGAGACTATTAGCTGGATCAAAGAAGTAGCTAGAAGAGGCGCAGGGGAGATCTTACTAACTTCGATGGATCATGATGGTACCAAGTCTGGTTTTGCAAAAGACTTGACGAGAAGGGTCAGCGAGGCTGTGAGTATCCCAGTGATTGCATCTGGAGGAGGAGGAAATCAACAACATTTCAGCGAAATATTTAAAGAAGGGCAGGCTGATGCTGCATTAGCGGCAAGCATTTTTCATTACAAAGAAGTAGAAATAAAGACACTTAAGGATGAGCTCTCAGCTCAAAACTTACCAATTAGACATTAGATGGCGCTAGATTTTAACAAAGGAAACGGACTACTACCAGCTGTAATTCAGGACAACCAGACTCAGAAGGTTTTGATGCTTGGATATATGAATGAAGAATCTTTAGCAGCCACCAAGGAGTCGGGTAAAGTGACATTCTTTAGCCGATCTAAAAATAGACTTTGGGTCAAAGGGGAGACTTCTGGTAATTTTCTGAAGGTCAAGGAAATTTTGGAGGATTGTGATCATGATACTTTGCTCATCAAAGCGGATCCGGTTGGTCCAGTATGTCATACTGGAAGTGATACGTGCTTTGATGAGAAAAACAGCAATCCAATAGCATTCTTGAATCACCTGACTGCCATTATTGAGGACAGAAAGAATAGCTCGGCAGACAAGTCTTATACTGCTAGTCTTTTCAAGGAAGGAATCAACAAGGTAGCTCAAAAGGTGGGTGAAGAAGCGGTAGAAGTGGTGATAGAGGCCAAAGACGACAATGATGATCTTTTCCTGAATGAGTCGGCTGACTTACTCTTTCACTTGATGGCCCTGTTGTCCTACAAGAATTTCACCTTGGAGGATGTGATCGATGTTCTCAAATCAAGGCATCAGAGTTCGTAATTGACGGTTTTTTTTCATAGATTAAAGGTGAATCAAGCCTAATCTCATGAAAAAATACGATGTTATCATTATCGGTGCAGGTCCTGCCGGTTATGCAGCTGCAATGCGCGCAGTAGACTTTCATAAAAATGTAGCCCTTATTGAAAAGAAGCAACTCGGAGGAGCAGGTATCCATCATGGTGCTCTTTGGAGCAAAACATGGTGGGAATTGAGCCGAGAGGCATACTCTCTAAGAACCCACGGAGAGGCCCTCAATACAGAAGGCGTCAAGTTCAACTACAATAAGATTCGTGCTGAGGTACGCAAGGCTGTCCAAGAGAGAATGGATCAGCTGGAGCATCATATGCACAATATCAATGTATCCATAGAGGAATCAAACTTTGACTACATCGCTGGTAATGCCAAAGTCCTCAATGAGCATGAGGTAGAAGTGCAACACTTCGAAGATACCACTACTATTTCTGGGGATTATATCATAGTTGCGACGGGTAGCAAGCCTCGAATGCTTCCTGAGATTCCGATAGATGAGAAGATTATTTTTACCAGTGATGGCCTTGACAAGATGGAGGATTTCCCCAAAAGCATGGTGATTGTAGGAGCGGGGGTCATAGGTTGTGAGTTCGCGACTATATTCTCAAACTTCGGACATACCAAGGTGCATCTGATTGATAAAGGTGATAGAATACTACCATTTGAGGATGAAGATGTGGTCAAGGTGATCGAGAAGAACCTAGAGGCAAAAGATGTATTGGTTCATCGCAATTCAAGGCTGGTGGACATGAAAAAGGAAAATGGGATAGTGGTTTATACCCTGGAGTATACCGACGGTTCTAAGGAAGTCTTTCGTGTAGAGAAGGCGCTGGTCAGTGTAGGGCGTGTGCCTAACTATCATGATCTTTTCGCTGAAGGCATGGACGTAAAGGTAGACGGGCGTGGTATCATTGATGACAATACACAGACCAGTATCCCAAATATCTATGCAGTAGGAGACATCACCGCAGATATCTCATTGGTGAACGTTGGGGAGCTGGAAGGTAGATATGCAGTTGAGAGAATATTTGGAAAGCCCGAGAGACCGCTTATCTATGAGAATATCTCAACGATCATGTTTTTGTCACCAGAAGTGGCAGGAGTAGGGATGAACGAAATACAAGCGCAGAAGGCTGAGCTTGACTACAAGATTGTGAGCATCGACTATTCATGCATCCCTAGAGCCATTGCCATGCGGAATACGCAAGGGTTTATCAAGATACTTGTAAGCAATGACGACAAACAGAAGATTCTAGGAATGCGCGTGGTTGGAGAGCACGCTTCTAGTGCCATTCAGGCTGTGGCGCTGTTGATATCTATGGATAGAGGTATTAAAGAACTTGCCGAATTGATTCATCCACATCCTTCGATCATCGAGGGAATACAGGAGTGCGGAAGGATGCTGCTTGGTAAATCAATGTTGAAACCGGCGGTGCTTCGCAATGCTATGGTATGCAAGACTTACAAGGACGGATCTTATAAAGACCTTATACTTAATTAAGGGATTACTTCCGGGCATCCTAGATATTTGTTTTTTCGATCAATAAACGTCTTCATTCAATGAAGATGGCAGTTGGAAATGAAAAAATTTACAGTTTAGAACCTCATAAAGGAAGGAAATCGACGAGTTTCGAGGTTCTTGCCGGCCTTGAATAAAGTCCGTTAAGAAATTCAGCTCATCGAGAATTTGGATTGAAATCCGCTGTTTGAGCGTAGCGAGTTTGGATTTCAATAGGAATAACGAGCTGAATTTTAGGAACTTAATTCACAGCCTTGGGTTTTTTGCTTCGTTTTTGGGCTAAGCCAAAAATGAAGAACCCGTCCGGTTCAAGGACATTAAATGAATAAACAAGGACGCCCTACTTCCACGCAATACCTTCTGGTAGCTTCCAGAAGTCTGCTGACAATTCCACTTGCTTTTTGACTATTGTGGCTTCTTGGGTAAAGGCAAATCCAGGAAGTTTATGTGTAGCTTTTAACGGAAGTCCCTTGTATTCCCAAAGTAAATTGATGGTTCCTCTGTTAAACTCCCATTTGTTACACACGTAATTAAGGATAGTGTCTTGGCCTACGAGTGTGCCGCCTTTAGACTCATAGAACAACTTTCTGGACTCTTCGGCTTCTTTATAAGCTAGCAGATTGATCAAGATGTTTTCCTTGTTCTTGGAACCTCGCATGTTGACCAGGTCTACTTTGTATAACTGATCACCGTCCTTGTGTTCCATTCTTTTCTCTGTGCTTTCTATGCCATATCTGGCAAATGTGATGTTTCTGATTTCCTTAGATCGCCAACCGTTTCGGTCAAAGGTTAAGGTGGACTGTCCTTTCGCTTCTCCGGTAATGGTGTATTCTATTACCCCTTTTTCAAAGGGGAAACGCGGTTTGATTCGTTCGAATACATCTTTCGAATTACCTACGGTCTGAGCAAGTGATAATACTGGTAAGGCTAGCAGGAAGGCAATCAAAAAGAAGTGGATCGAACTTTTCATATGATTGAAGTTACGAAGAAAAGGCAAAAAATAACCCTGAGAATATTATTCTCAGGGTTCCAACCAGCTATAGACAAAACTCACTTTCGTGAGTCATTGTTTCATTCTTAATGATGCTAAGTTGGAACTTTTGAATTTTAAATTCTTGCCAATAGTTTTTAAAATTCTGCCATTTTAGGCCCTTTTGGGTAAAGAATGACGTTTTTATTCCCATGTTGAATTCCCTTCCGTTTTGTTTTAAAAAAACACAGATACTTCCTCCAACGTTTTTCGGGATAAGTCTGGAACGAATACTTCACCATCTGGATAACCGACTGGTAGAAGAAGGTAAGGACGTTCGTTAGAAGGACGTTCCAGAATATTCGTCAGAAAATTCATAGGAGAAGGGGTGTGCGTAAGTGTGACCAGACCCGCATGGTGGATGGCTGAGATCAACATACCGCACGCTATTCCCACAGATTCATTGACATAGTAGTTGTTGGCTTTTTGACCTTCTACTTCTTCGTAGACTTTCTTGAAGACCACAATCAACCACGGTGATTCCTCCAGGAAGGGTTTATGCCAATCCGTACCTATAGGTGCTAGGTCTTTTAGCCAACGATCACTCATTCGCCCATGATAGCTGTCATACTCCTCCTTCTCGGCGGCTTCTCTGATTTTTGTTTTGATCTCTTGACTCGAAATGGCACAAAATGTCCAGGGCTGCTTATGTGCTCCTGAAGGGGCTGAGGAAGCTGTCATGATAATATTGTCAATGACTTCTTTGGGGACTGGCTTGTTGCTAATCTCCCTTACAGTCCGCCTTCTGTCCATGTACTCATAATATTCTTTTGATCTTTTGATCATCTCTGATTCTTCGTACTGGATCCCTGTATAGCGGACATGAGTATATCCTTTGATTTCTTTTGTTTCCATGATTAGAGATTTTTGATTAGTTCCCTAAAGAGGGTTACCAAATATTTTTCAGCCTTGCCTGCCGTGGCTATGATATCCCCGATATCCACAGGATGGAGATTGTCAGGATCACAATCATCTGTGAGTACGGACACTGCACTCACAGGTAAACCCAACTGATTCGCGGCGATAATTTCTGGCACTGTAGACATACCAACCACATCAGCTCCAATATTTCTGAGGAATCGATATTCTGCGCGGGTTTCCAGACTTGGACCCGAGACAGCCACATATACGCCTTTGTGAAGAGGTATATTATTTTCCTCTGCGACTAGTTCGAGTTGCTGATTCATTTGGGTATCATAGGGTTGGCTCATGTCCGTAAATATCTGGCCGAAAGATGCCGCCTCTTTTCCTCTTAGTGGATTGTCCGGCTGCAAATTGATGTGATCATCTATCAGCATCAAATCTCCTTTTTTCCATGCCAAATTCATACATCCTGCCGCGTTGCTGACCAACAATTTCTCAATGCCCAAGGCTTTCATCACCCTAACCGGAAAAACCACTTCAGACATACTATAACCTTCGTAGTAATGAAACCTACCACTCATGGCTATCACTGTTTTGCCTTCTAATCTACCGTAGATCAGTTTTCCTTTGTGAAACTCCACTGTGGCAATAGGGAAGTTAGGTATCTCTTCATAAGGCACTTCCACCATTACCTTAATATGATTGGTCAAGGCACCAAGTCCTGTTCCCAGAATAATTCCTATTTGAGGTGAATCAAATCCTTTTTCTTGAAGGAAGGAAGCGGTCTTTTCTACTTGTGGGGTCATTGGTTTATTTGGTTTTTTCTTCGATGGCTTGTAGTATGATGTTGCAGGAATCAACTATTTCCTTTTCGGTAATGATCAGAGGAGGAGCTATTCGCATAGAGTTATCACAGAAGAGAAACCAATCCGTAATCACTCCCAATTCTATGGCTCTATCGATAATGGATTTAAGGATTTCAAATGACTCAAACTCGACGGCCATCATCAAACCTTTATTTCGAATTTCCTTTATTGCTGAATGTTGGAGATGGGTTTTGAAGAGTTCGGCTTTGGATTCTACTTGCTCTACCAATCGCTCCTGTTGGATAGTCTCAATGGTAGCAAGAGAAGCAGCAGCACTCACCGGATGTCCTCCAAATGTCGTAATATGCCCCAGGATAGGGTTTTCTTTTAGGCTATCCATGATTTCCTTCGAACTGATGAATGCTCCTATAGGCATGCCGCCACCCATTCCTTTGGCACTCACTAAAATATCCGGCACCACTTGATAGTGTTCGAAAGCCCAAAATTTACCCGTTCGGCCAAAGCCAGTTTGAATTTCGTCTAGGATCATCAACGCGCCTACTTCATCGCAGCGTTTTCGCACTTGGGTGAAGTATTCTTGATCTGCTACTCTTATACCCGCCTCGCCCTGTACGGTTTCTATAATCACAGCAGCCGTATTATGATCTATTCCCTCTAATTCCTTTACGTCATTGAAGGGAATATGATAATGACCCGGTAGCAGTGGGCGGTAGTTTTGCTTAAAAATCTCATTACCACCTGCAGACAATGCTCCATGGGAAGATCCATGATAGGCATCCTCACAGCTAATTATGTTGGGTTTACCCGTATATCGTTTAGCAAGTTTCATCGCGCCCTCTATTGCCTCGCTTCCTGAATTGACAAAGTATACCGCATCCAAGGGTGCTGGTAATGTCTTAACGATAGCCTCGCCAAGTTTGACTTGCGGCGATTGCACATATTCACCATAGACCATCAGATGCATGTATTGATCCAATTGATCTTTGGCCGCTTGCACCACTTTGGGGTGGCTATGGCCCACATTGCTTACGCCAATCCCTGAGATCAGATCGATATATGGTTTCCCTTCAGGGTCATACATATAGATACCATTGGCTTTGACGATCTCAATGAGCAATGGAAAATCTGTAGTCTGAGCAAGATGATTTAAAAACAGCTGTCTATTAGTGAGCATGGATTGGGGCTTGTGATATTTTTGAATTGGCGAGTATCTCTATGTCTTGTGCTATGATTGTTTAGGATTCGTGCTATTCAATATGGGACTTTTATTGATCATTTATTTGGGATGTAGTAGGGGGTATTTGATCAGCAGGAATAGATACTACCTTACCATTTCTGGATACAATAAGTGGACTGTTGTTTCTTTTCTTAAACTCAGCCATTTTTCGATATGCCTCTGCCAATCCTTGACTGACTTTATTTTCAAGTTCGCTGTTTTCTTGCTTAGTTTTCATAGTAATCTCTTTTTAGAAGTGACCACTTTAATTTTTGTTTCGAATTAAGCGTTATCACATTATCCATTTGCTATGGATTCAATGCCCCCAGGAAATATTTCAGGTAAAATGGTGAATGATAGAGTGGTCTTACCTGCTCCATTTGGCCCTGCTATGATGTACAAATTCTTCACAGGACAAATATAATAGGATTAGCGGCAGCAAAATCAGATCAGAAGTGCTCTCCAGATGCTTATCAGTTGAATCATAAAAAAACCTTCTAACCAATGATGGTCAGAAGGCTAACATATTCCTGTAAATTGGATTACTTCAAGATCTGAGCGGTGTGATCTTTCGTTTTTACTTTTTCAATGACTTCCGCTATAACTCCATTTTCATCGATGATGAAGGTGGTTCTCAATGTTCCCATGTAAGTACGCCCATACATTTTCTTCTCTCCCCAAGTACCAAAGGCCTCATGAACAGATTTGTCCTCATCGGCAATAAGTGGAAAAGGCAGGTCGTGTTTTTCTATGAATTTTTTATGTGACTTGGCGCTATCTCCACTTACCCCTAATACTACATATCCTTGCTCAAGGAGTCGGTCATAGTTGTCTCTCAGGTTGCAAGATTCTGCTGTGCATCCCGGGGTATTGTCCTTGGGGTAGAAGTACATGACTATTTTCTTACCTTCAAAGTCCGATAGTTTTATTGGATTACCATCTTGATCTATGCTTTCGAATGCTGGGGCTTTGTCGCCTGCTTGTAACATGGTTATTTCAGTTTTCTGTTGTAAAATGCTTTGTTTCCGGTGTTGTCTTCCACCTCCAATATGAACTCTCCAGAGATCGGGATGTTTTCAGATTTTGGGATAGCCCAGATCAATTGCTTCTTTGGCTCATATCCCATTAATAGGAATTTTCCATTGAGTGACGCCTGGTATTCGCTGATACCTGATAGTTCATCTGTTATTTTGAATACCAACCTTTTTTGATCGATGATGATAGGGTCTATCACTGGAGGAACAGAGTCTTCCGCTATGGTGAACTTCGTTAGATCAGATGTCCGAATGGTGATTCCATCTTCGCTCCAGTCACCTCCTATATAGCCAAGGTTGTCGCCATACACGGAATAGACGCTTGCGAGGCTGTCTGTATAACTCTGCTCTGGCTTCAGGGTGACTTTTACACTACTTCGTAATGGCGTGTCCCAATGAGGAAAATTGAATATCTCTAGATTCCGTAGTGTATCATAGGATTTCTCAAACCTTAAATAGAGCGTATCGAAAAGTGATTTTTTGCTGAGCGCTATATCTAAATGATGGTTGTGAAAGCTCATTTCAGTCTGTGAAGGCAGCTCCCCGAATATATCAGTTTGTAAAATTTCACCACCATAATATATAGAGTCCGGGATGCCATTGGTTAGATCCCACACGCTATAGGATACTCTCTTATCTACTCTGTAAGGCTCCAATCGAATCAACGCATCACCAAAATATAGCTGTACCGGTTCGATAGATTTCTCATGATACTTTTTGATATGTAATACGCCTCGATATATTTCGAATTGACCAAAATCTGGATCAGGGAGGTTAACAATTCTTCTTTTATTGACGGTGGTTTGTAATGTGGCCAAGTTGCCATAGCTATCCGAAAAATATATGCTCAGATCATGAATAGAATCATTGAAATGGAAACCTCTTGATGGTACTTCATAGATGTCATTTGTGTTGCCGTGATCGATGAAGAGCTTATTGAATTTGACACCCGTATTGCGATAAGCGTCATAATCCATATGTACCAGAATGCTACGCTGCTTGGAAAAGGCCATCCTGTTTTTGAACTCTCTGAACACCGTATCACCATCTATAACTAGGGTGGTCTCTGGAATTCCGTTTCTGTTGTACACACCATTGAGATAGTCGAAAGCATAGATTTCCACCCCAATATTGCCCGATAGTTTGATGGGATTTCGAGTTTGATAGATGCCTTTATCATTCTTAATGATGTCAAATTCAAATCGTCCAAAAGTCCCGTTGATTCGAGCATTCTGATCGAGCGAAACAAATGCTATTTTTTTGACCTGAGGGGCTATGTTGTCAATGATTTCAGAGAAATTATACTTCAACGGATCGAGGATTCTTTGATTGGCATCCCGAATCTCGAAGTGCAAATGAGGTCCGCTGGAAGAACCCGTATTGCCAGAGTATCCTATGATATCTCCTTTTTTGAAATTAAACTGATCCCTTTGAGGAAACATCTGAATAGTATAGGTCTCCTGCTTGTATTGCTCTTCGAAGATAAAGTCAGCCATACTTGACTCAAACTTGCTGAGATGGGCATATACTGACGTGGTACCATTGGGGTGGTTCATATAGAGGGCATAACCATAGCCACCAGTGCTTACGCGAATTCTGCTAATATATCCGTCAGCAGCGGCATATACCGGCAACCCTTCTTTTCCTCCAGTTTTGATATCTATTCCGGCATGAAAATGACTTGACCGCAACTCACCCATAGTGCCAGCCAGATAATTCTGTTTGCCAGGGTTGATCGGAAACATATAATATGGCTCAGCGTCTTGAGCGAGGGTATTGTGTGGAAGAAGTCCAGAGAGGATTAGAGCTAGTGTGATCGTGAGCCCAGTGAGCTTGCTTAGTTGGATATTACCGATGCAAGAACTACTTAATTTCAAAATCGAACATTTGCTTGTCACCAATAAATCCTGTCAGGCGGTCACCTATTGAGATCGGACTTACTCCCTTTGGTGTGCCCGTAAAAATGATATCTCCCGTTTTCAAGGTGAAGAACTTAGACACATAAGCGATCAATTCATCTACAGGCCAAAGCATCAAAGAGGTGTCGCCTTCTTGGCGAATCTCATCGTTGACTTTCAAGGTAAAAGTCATTTTGGTGATATCAAGATCATCCTGGGGAATAAATTCGGATATGGGAGCAGATCCATTAAATGCCTTTGCTGTTTCCCAAGGGAGCCCTTTTTCTTTGGCTTTCGCCTGAATGTCTCTGGCAGTAAAATCAATACCAAGACCGATTTGGTCATAATACTTGTGGGCAAATTCTTTCTGGATATGCTTGCCTTCTTTTTTAATCTTCACGAGTAATTCACATTCGTAGTGAATGTCTGAGCTGAACTCTGGATAGTAGAATGGTTCATTGTGACGCAATAGGGCCGTGTCGGGCTTCATAAATATCACAGGGTGCTCTGGCCTTTCATTGCCTAATTCCGCAATGTGTGCGGCGTAGTTTCTTCCTATGCAGATGATCTTCATGCGTGTGTTTCCATTATTTCCAATTCCACCACATCCATGTGTCCATTTTGTGCTATGCCGGTTAGCTCTATGTCCTTCATTTCGTTGATCAGGATTGGGTCATATTTGGCTCTTACGCGGATGTAATTCTCTGTGAATCCATGCATATACCCTTCTTCTATATCATCCTCAAACAGAACGGTGGCCTGGTCTCCGATGTGTTGTTGGTAGAAATAGCGTTTCTTTTTCTCAGACAAACCACGGAGCATTTTCGACCTCCTCTGTCTCTCAGCTACGGGTACCACTCCCTCCATATCCAAAGCATCAGTATTAGCTCTCTCCGAATAGGTGAATACATGTAGGTAAGAAACGTCCAACTCATTGAGAAATTGGTAGGTCTCTAAAAAATCCTCTTCGGTTTCTCCAGGGAAGCCTGTGATCACATCTACACCAATAGCACAATTGGGCATTAATGTCTTGATCGTTTCCACTCTAGAACGGTATAGATCACGTAGATATCTTCTGTTCATAAGTTTCAAAATCTTGTCACTTCCAGACTGCAGTGGCACATGAAAATGCGGTACAAATTTTTCTGATTGACTTACAAAACGAATCACCTCATCGGAAAGGAGATTTGGCTCAATAGATGAGATTCTAAACCTATCAATACCTGCTACCTGATCTAAGGCTTTGATAAGATCAATGAACTTCTCTTTTCTTTTACCGTCTTGAATCCCGAAATCTCCAATATTGACACCTGTCAATACGATTTCTTTCACGTCCGATAGGGCTATTTCATTTGCTTGCTGAACCACTTCGTCGATGGTGGCACTTCGACTTTTACCTCGCGCCAGAGGGATAGTACAAAATGCACAACCATAGTTGCAACCATCTTGAACTTTCAAGAAAGTTCTTGTACGGTCTCCATAAGAATAAGACGCATTATAGTGCTTGGCCTCTTTGATCTCAGAGGCAAAAACTTGCGGTTTGTTTTTGGAGGTGAAATCGTCAAGGTATTCGAATAATCGAAACTTTTCAGCAGCACCAAGGACTGCATCTACACCCTTTATTTCACTAATTTCTTTGGGTTTGAGTTGGGCATAACATCCAATGATCGTCACGAAACTCTCCGGCGAAATCTTCTTGGCCTCTTTGACGATCTTCTTGCACTTTTTGTCTGCATTCTCCGTCACAGAGCAGGTATTCACAATAAAGATGTCTGGCTTATCCGTAAAATCAACTTTTACAAAGCCCTTATCTTCAAACATCCGAGAGATGCTGGAGGTCTCAGAAAAATTGAGTTTACAACCGAGAGTATAAAATGCCACGCGCTTCACGGCGCAAAGATAATTAAGTATCTATCTTGATTGGTCAGAATCGAGGTTTTCCTAAACCGTACTTTTTACAACCCTATCAATATAAACGGTGCCCAATAGTAGGGGTCGCTATAGGTCTCATCCTTGAGAAGCATGAGTTTTGCTTTGCGCAAATCATCTGCAAAGGACATGTTGGAGGAGTGGTGCAGATGCTGTCTATAAAACTCTATCATGAGTTGTGATGTAGAGGCATCAGATACTTGCCAAAGAGAGACCATCATATTCTTCGCACCAGCGTACATCAAGGACCTACTGAGCCCAATGATACCTTCTCCCTTTTCGATTTTGCCGAGTCCTGTCTCGCATGCAGAAAGCGCCACCAAGTCAGCATTGATGTCTAGATTATAGATTTCTCCAGAGTATAGACTACCATCATTCTGCTCGTCAGGACTTAGGAAGATTCGAGACAGTTCTGGCTTTGATTCGTGTACAATTCCATGAGTAGCGAAGTGCAAGTATTTATATTTTGAAATCATTTCAGATTTCAAATTGCTCTCGGAAGCATCCGCCTTTAGGATGACATCAGGCCTGTCTTCATCTCCTAAGAATAGATACCTGATTTCCTTTACCTCTTGTTGCGACCCTGGTAGTGGTACCATCTTCAGGTCATTATTGTCAAAAGTTACCGGGGCAGACAAGAGTATTCCTTTTCCGGTTCCAGGTTGTTTATTGAGTTTTTCATTGAGAAGAGATGCAGCATAGTCGTAGGATATGGCGTATTCTTCTAAAAGATATTTTATCTCCCCATCTTCATCTTCTTTGGCTAACGCTTCAAAAGGAATGGTGCCAAGCAGTCCATCGGGAATAATAGCGAGGTACTGAACCATCTTTGGTATAGTCGGAATGAGCTGGTCGTAGAGCTTCTTGGAGGACTCCTTATATACATCAGTGACGTGATACTTGATGCCATTGAGCATTCCTTTTACTAGCTGTAGCAATTTATCACTTTTAGGTACTTCGGTGATCTCCATTTGATCATTGGTGATGGCGAAAATGTAAATAGACTCCTCGCCAATGAAATAGGATAGAATGGCTGAATAGTCGTCTAGTTTTCCTTGGAGCTCGCTCAACGAAATATCTGATTTTCGATATTTCAAATTGAAGTAATTGGGGTAGTCGGTTTCTAATTTCCCAATAAATGATCGGTATGACTTTCTGAGCTCAAACAATTGATTCTCAAGAGAGGTGATTTTAGCGTCATCCTTATTGCTGGCAAGCTGCTGTTCGATAAAACTCATCTGAGTTTTGAGGCTGTCCTCCAGGATTAGCATTGATTCGGGAATACCCGCAAAACTCTTCGCCTTGGTGTCAGATATCGCTTCCAGCAACACAGCAGATTTGCTTCTTTCGCAGAATATGAATGCCATCTCTTCATAATATTTCCTTTTGAAAGTCTTATTAGCGAGATAAATCGATGTGCGTATCCCACTATCATAGATCTCGGCAGCTACTTTTCCTATCCTAATCTTGTCACCTTCTGTGAGTCTTCCCTGACGAATCTGGGCGATCAAATCGTCACAAAGGAGGTAGGTGTCGAGAGCTGATTTGATATCGATAGGTGATAGAGACTTCTCAAAATGAATGGCTTCCAATGCTTGCGCTTTGGCTTGAAGTGAGGATAGTAGTATGTCACCATTGAAATAACCATCAAGCTCAGGTAATTCATACTGGGATGAATAATTCTGCTCAATTAGATTGCTATAAATCGAACGCTGAAAACTTAAAATCGCTTCTTTGTAATTGCTTTTCTCATTTTGAACCGTACCTATGAGATAGTAGGTATTGGCCACTTCAGGATGTTTGTCGCCGTACAAGCGGATATACTGCTGAAGAGCATCTTCGTGCAAAACAAGCGCCTGATCATAGTTGCCCTGTTCGCTTAGAATTCTCCCCATATTGGATTTGGTGAAAGCTTTGTTGGGGTGGTCACCTTCAAAATTGCTCTCCCAAATAGCCAAAGTGCTCTCCAGATAAGTCAAGGCCTCAGTAAAATTGCTTTCCGAACTATTGGCAAAAGCCAGGTTGCTGTAGCATAGCGCTACTTGCGGGTGATTTCGTCCATAGGCGTTTTGGTAGATCTTCAACGCATTGTTGAAATTGATTATGGCCTTAAGGAAATTATCTCCGAGGTAAATCAGTCCCAGGTTGAGATATGAATCGGCCAAGAGAACGTCGTTTTTGTCCAAGGACGCCTTACGGATATCCAATGCCTGCTGATGATAAGCTGACGATGTTTCTTTGTTTTGATTGTTCCAATAAATCACGCCAAGATCATTGTAGCATGCTGCCGCTATCAAACTCTCAGTATCCTGAAGCGTTGCTTCCGCTTTGTTTAAGGCATCTAATGCGAGATCGTTTCTCCCCAATTTCAAATTGGCTTCTCCGACAACCAAGAGCCCGTCCACTGTCAGGTCTGTTTCGGAAGGAATGACATCACTGATGTAGGAGAGTGTGCGGTTTGCTTGCGCAATGGCTCTTTCAATCTCTGCATTGCCCAGAAAACAACGCGCGATCTGCAAGTTGTATTTGGCATAAAGGCCTGGTGATTTCGCTTGGGCGAGCTTTGCAGCTTCTTGGTAATATTCCAAAGCGCGATCAAATTTCCCTTCATCAAATAACTTGTCAGCATCTGATTCAGGACCAACTTGACCAAGTGAAATCCAAGAAATTAGTATGAAATTCAGGAATAATATTGGGCGCATTCTCAAAATCTATAAACGTAACTTAAGCTGGTGACATCATGTCTGGATAGCCCGTCAGGATTAAATTCTCTATCCACGAATTTCAATCCATAGATGACTTTTACTCCGCTGTTGACATTGATTTGATATCCTACATTGGCTAGCATATTGAAGGCCAAACCGAGGGTTTGATCAATACCTTCTTCTATGTCTGTATTGAAATTATACCGCCAATCTTCCTTGATTCGATAGATTGCCAACCCTCCAATGCCAATATTGAAGTTGATGAATCGAAAGTTGCGCTCCGCTCGGAGCATCACATCGGTACCGCGTTTGAGGTTATTGGCAAGGTCATAATCCAAGATATATTCTTGATCGGGGTGTGCCGCCCACTTACCCCATCTAAAGTCGTTTTCATTCTGGTGAACCAATGGATGTTGGATACCAGTGGCAAATAGCCATTTTTCATTGATATAGGACAAACCAAACACAAGGTCATAAGTACCTAAACTGATTTGATAATACATCGGCAAATGCCCTGTGCCGAATTCATGGTCTGATTCGATATTAGACTTTCCAGTAGGAATTTTTCCTCCAAGAGTTAGTCCCATAGAGGCGCCATTTTTCAATGGAAACGCCCGTGATGCGCTTATCGAAAAATCGCCAACTCCCTGCGTGTCTCCCAATCTACCAGACACCATCTGATATGGTGCTTTTACCTGCACGGAGAAATAGTCGGTTATGCCAATGTTCATATCAGCGGTAAGTACGGTGATCACTGGCGAAGCAAGGGATGTGCCTCTGTAGTAGTTGAATTCGAAAGTACGTAGTTTGAAGTCCACCTTCTTACTATATGCTTGGTCAGGCTTCATGGCGCCCATAGTGCAAAAACCCGCATCACTACATCCTTGAGCATAAAGCCAGTTGGTGCCAAATACCAACAATAAGCCAATGAAAGTTTTCTTATATCCTGTCAAGAGTTAGTCAGTTTTAGGAATCGAAATTTACCACTTTTTTGATTTAGATAGATTTTTTAATTGATGGAATTGCTCGAGTTGTTGGACTACATGTAGCCTCAGAGACAATTATTGTTCATAGTTTTTTATAGAGATAAGATGTGGCTACAGCATAAAAGTATCTTGATGCGGGTCATCATTTCCAGGTTAGTAGTTTACGGATTACTATTTTCAATTATGATAAATTATATTCAGGCTCGTTTAGCTTTTGGATTGTGAGGCCGCCAAGTGATGAAAGGATTTGAATCGAAGTTTAGGCAGGTAGATTTCTAAATTTCATAACGGGAGAAATAAAATAGGCAATGAAAAAACATGTATTGATTCTTGGAGGAGGCATAGCCGGAATGAGTGCTGCTCACGAGTTGATTGAGAGAGATTTCGAAGTGACCGTGCTGGAGAAAAGGAATGATTACCCGGGGGGGAAAGCTCGATCAATAGATGTGCCTGACTCTGCGGATAATGGAAGGCGCCCGTTGCCTGGGGAACATGGATTTCGGTTTTTCCCCGGTTTCTATCAACACATAATCGATACAATGGAGCGGACGCCATTTACGGCATCTAAAAGTGTAGCTGACAATTTGGTTTCGGCACCTACCATGATGTTGACCAGGTTTGATAAGCCACCCATTCAATCTCCCAATGGTTTTCCGAAATCCTTAAAAGAAGTTAAGCTTCTTTTGGATGCCATATTCAATGCAGATACTGGACTCAATCAAAAGGAAATTGACAATATCCTGTTGTGCATTTGGCAATTGATCACTAGCTGTAAGAGGAGAAGGGAAGAGGAATATGAAAACATCGGATGGGCGGAGTTTACAAGAGCCAAGGACTTTAGTCCAAATTATCGGATGATGTTTGTGGAGGGACTAACCAGAACGCTGGTAGCCGCCAAGGCGAACACCGCTAATACCAGAACCAATGGTGGGATATTGTTGCAAATGCTTTTCAGCTTCACCAAGCCTCATGAAATAGCGGATCGAATACTTAATGGTCCTACTAATGAAGCTTGGTTGTTGCCTTGGCTCAATTATCTGAAAGAGCAAGGTGTCAACTATAAGTTTGATCATGAGGTAGTGACAATGTCTTGTGAGGACAACAGAATAAAGTCTGTAGTAGCATCATCACCTGTAGGTAATACGGTATTTGAAGCTGATTATATCTTGTGCGCGCTTCCTGTAGAGCGAGCGGCTAAGCTGTTTGTCTCCTCAAAAGGAGTTTTTGACCTGGATGGCAGTTTAAAAAACACTTTGATACTAAAAGATCATGTGGCATGGATGAACGGTATTCAGTTCTTCTTGAAGGAAGATGTCACTATCAATACGGGGCACATTATCTTCTTGAGCACTCCATGGGCGTTGACGGCTATCTCTCAGGCTCAGTTTTGGGATGATCTAGATTTTTCAGAAACATTTGGTGATGGTAAAGCCAACGGTGTGCTATCGGTGGATGTCTCAGACTGGGATAATTTGGGTCTTATGCATCAACTACCAGCCAAAGAATGCACCTATGGTCAGGTAATCGAAGAAACGTGGCACCAGCTCAAGGAAAGCCTAAACCGAGAAGGAAAAACCATTCTTTCGGATGATAACTTGCACAGTGTGTTTGTTGATGATTCTATCATTTTTGCCGAAACATTTTTCAAAAAGGAAGGCTATAAATCAGTCAGTAAGATGAATGAAAAGGCTAAGTACGGATCTAGTTCTGTGAAATCAAACGAGGAGCCATTGCTCGTCAATCACGTGAATTCTTGGCCATTGAGAAATCAGTCATTTACCAAAATTTCCAATCTATTTCTTGCATCCGATTATGTAAAGAGCAACACCAACTTAGCCACTATGGAAGGGGCCAATGAAGCTGCCCGAAGAGCCGTCAATAATATCATTGATAGATCAGGGTCAAAGAATGATCATTGCAAAATTTGGGAATTTAAAGAACCAATCTGGACGCTTTATTATAAGTGGTTGGATGAAAGAAGGTATCTTAAGGGTTTGCCTTGGAAAAGGCATAAGTGGAAGTGGTATGCATTGCCTCTGGGATATATCCTTTGGTTTCTTGGAGAGCGAAAAAGATTATAATATCAAATACTAGCTATGAAGAAAATTGTCGAGTTTTTTATTCCAGAGCACGTAAAAGATCAGCCGGAGTTATTTAGAAAATATAGACTGACTGTCTCAATTATGCTCATCACGAGCCTTTTTGATCTGAATTATGCTGCTATATCTTCAATGGTTGGGCTCACCGAAGGGATCAATATTATGTTGATCACTTTTGCAGTTCATTTGCTTAATCCCTTTATGATTAGACAAGGACAGTCTATTCTTTGGGGTACCAATATTTACGTCTTGTTTGGTGTTTTTGGCATTGTAGGATGTACGTATTATTCCGGAGGTTTTGATTCATCTGTCATTATCTGGCTGGCTTCCACACCTATTGTGGCATTGCTTATGGCTGGCAGAAAAACGGGCTTCACCTGGGCCATTATCAATACCCTCATTGTTGTTGTATTTAGCACGCTCAGTAAAGAAGGATACGTATTTCCAAATTCGATCAATCCGGAATGGGATAACATGTTTCTGACCAACACACTTACTGGAATGATCATCATTATTTTTATTGTTTCGCTGGTATTTGAAAACGGAAAGAATGCGGCGCAAAAGCAATTGGCAGCTAAAACCGCATTGCTGGCTGAAGAAAAAAAGAAGAATGCTTTGTATGCCGTATCGCAAGACATTCATGACAATGTAGGTCAGAGGCTGTTTCTCACGAAGCTGAGCTTGTCTAATCTAGATTGGGAGGGTGACGATCAAGAGAAGCTTAATCTGGCAATAGGAATGCTCAATAATGCAATCGATGAATTACGGGATATTTCTCATGATATTAATGATGAAAATTCGGCTGATTTCGATCTTCAAAGTTCATTGAAGAATGATCTGGATACCATCAAAAATATTGGCAGTCATGACACGGTCTTAGAAGTGACTGGAGATCCGATAGTACTCAATAAGACTACAGGAATTACCCTATATAGAATGTGTCAGGAGGTGATCAGTAATAGTCTCAAGCATGCTCAAGCGAAGCATATAGCAGTAAAAATGGCTTATGAAATGAACAGCCTTCAGATTAATATTTCTGATGATGGCATTGGACTATCCAAACAAGGAGAATCACAAGGCCAAGGCTTGAGAACTTTGGAAGAACGGGCTGAAAAAATAGGCGCTAAACTTGAAATAATCTCTCCCGAAAAAGGAGGGACGGAGGTTCAGATAGCAGCCAGAACTTTCTCATGAACTATGGGTGATTCTTGCTGGATTAATTGCCAGCTGCCCAGTTGATGCTTCTAGTCAAATGCTCTAGATAGACCGGATTGGAGAATTGGGCCTTGGTGTGCCCAATACCTGTGTAGATCACCCGTCCGCCAAATTCTTCATGTGACCATGTGATAGGGTGAACTTGACCAGTCGGTTCTTTTCCTGTGATTGTGCTCTCATCTAGCTCAATCAAAATTTTGGCATGTGCTTTCAAAGGCTCTTTGAAGTAGTACCATTCGTCCGTAACTATCCATTCATCATCTAGATGACCGATACTAGGATGCTTAGAGTCTTGTTTTACGACCAATCTGGCTTCCTGAGTCTTGGGATGACTCGCGAATTGAGCACAAATCATTTCCTGATAAAATGGCCATTCATATTCTGTATCTGCGGCAGCATGTATGCCCACAAAACCTCCACCATTTCGAATGTAGCGCTCGAATGCTTCTTCTTGGTCGCCAGCCAGAATATCCCCGGTGGTGTTGAGAAATATCACCACGTCTATTTCATTCAGGGAGTCAGAGGTAAAGAATCCTGCATTCTCCGAAGCGATCAGCTTCCATCCGTTCTGATTAGAAATCTCCCGTAGACTTGCAATACCCTCATTGATGTTTTTGTGTCTAAACCCACCCGTTTTGCTAAAGACTAAAATGTTGATTTCATCAGAATCAGATTGATTTTGAGCAGTGCATGACAAAATGATTATTCCTAGCAGGCAGGCTGAGATGGTATGGACAAGCTTATTCATGCGGGTATTAGGTTGATGATTTTGATCAAAAGATATTGAGTCCTCAAATTACGAAATAGAAAGGTTGAAGCTGCTTGATTGATGATTATTCTGAGCGCAAAGGATTGAAATTTGAGTCTGCTGATGAGTTGGCATCCTGATTAAAACAGATTATCCACTTCTATTACCTCGCCGGAGGTCATATCCCCAAGCCAGGTATTGCCAATTCTCACTCGTATTAGGCGCAAGGTAGGGAAGCCAACAGCCGCGCTCATTTTTCTTACTTGACGGAATTTTCCTTCATTAATCGTGATAGACATCCAACTGGATGGGCCGTGGCGTTCATCTCGTACTGGTTTGGATCTTGGCGCAAACTTTGGTGCTGGATCAATTCGGCTTGCTTGGCAAGGCAAGGTGTTGTACTGATCACTCCCAGAGCCGATAGTTACCCCACTTTTCAATCGATCTATGGCCTCTTCGGTGATGATACCATCAACCTGTACATAGTATTCTTTTTCAACCTTTTTGCTCCTGATTTGCTCGCTCACTTTACCGTCTGTAGTCAAAAAAAGCAATCCTTCGGAATCCTCATCCAACCTGCCTATTGACATGGTTCCCTCAGGGAAATCATGCAATTCTCCAAGCAGCTTTTTGTTCTTCCTGCGGGTCTGGTTATTCACAAACTGCGAAAGATATCCATAAGGCTTATGAATCATGAAATGGCGGTGATCGGTCAAAGTAGAGGTCTAGTTGATGGTTATTTAGTTAGTTAATCTGCTGTAATGATTCTATCGTTGTTTGCCTAATTCGGTTAGGTCGGTATAGCAAACCTTAGTTTGAATGATTGATTTCTGATTCGTCATAGTTATAAAATCAAATTTATGAAGATTGGTGGCGAAATCGAGTTTAAAGGGAAGTGATTTTTTCAATGAAATACTTTATGAAAATCGCGGATCAAAAGTTTATGTAGACTTTAAAAATTGAACCCAAAATGTAAGCCCGGTTCTCCTATCAGGTACTTATTCCATTTATCATCTAACTGCTTAAAACCATCAGGCATAACTGTATGGATAGGTCGATGCGTAATCGCCAATGATGGCTCAATGAACACCCTATCATTGAATAGCTTGACATGATAGCCCAGTCGATAAGTGTTGAAAATCTGGAAGCCATTATCGATGTGCTTACCGTCATCATCTACGAACCTCTGCCAAGCATTCATTACATGAATACCGGCATAGAGCCCCTTCCAGATATATCGTTGGTAAGCTACGGCAAACCCATATTCCCTGATAAATCCGGGGAATTTCTCTTCTGGAGCCTCAAAATGTTTACCATAAGGTATGCCCAGTGGCCAAGCGTATTTCCAGGTTTTTAGTTCGAGGGAAACTACGTCTTTGCCAGTCAGTCGATAGCCGAAGTTGAGTTGTACAAAATCTGGACGATTGGTGGGGATGAAGTTACCCAACATAAATAGGGTACTCCCGACAAAACATTTCTGATTAGTGCTATCCGACCTCTCATATTGAGCGGACAGTCTTACTTGGCTGGTTAATAAGACTATGACGACAAGTGATAAAATTTTGATTTGCATGACTTCAATATTTTGATTGTTGTGATCATGCAAACCTAGGAGTAGAGCACGCCCAAAGACGTTCACTTAAGTTAAGAAAGGATTCTCGACCTTTGTTTTTTTCCACCAATCTCGCTCTCAATCTGCTCAAGGACTGAGGTTTTATGCCCAGATAACTCGCGAGCTGATGTTGAGGGACACGCTGGATAAGGTCAGGTCTTTTGTGTAGCATGTCCAGATATCGCTGCTCCGGTGAGGAGGTTTTGAATTCATCAAAATCTAGCTGCTGCTTGGCCAATAGCTCCTCAGACATGATCCGACATAGTGTTTCAAACTTTGGGAATTTCTGAAACATCTCTGCTTCCAGGTCGGGGTTTGATACAGTGATAATCGAATCCTCAGTAGCGGATACATAGTATTCTGAAGGCTCTTTGGAGATTACACAATGGGGCGTGATACCCTCCATTTCGGTATAAAACGCCGTGGTTTTTTCTTCACCGTCTATGATGTAGAAAGTCCTGATGCAGCCTTTCAATACAAAATATCCCAGATTTGATTTTTGTCCTGCTTTCAGCAGAATAGATCCCTTTTTTACCGATCGGAATATGTCCAAGTCCGTAATCGTATCTTTCTCTTCTTCTGTCAGGGTGACGTATTTGCCAATGAAATCGAATAGTAGTTGTCGCATGTTATTCTGAGTAAGGGCTTCCTGTGATGGGCGAGCAAATAGTTAAATAATAAGCAGATTGGGATTCAGAATGTCTCAATTGGCTACCTCTAATTTAGCGTTTTGATGGACATATCCTTATTCAAGTGAGGCTACAAATTTGATTTCATGTCCAATATCCCTTGTTCGCCACAGGATCATTCTTGCTGGAGCATAAAGTTTTAGAATTAAGAAACATTTCAACTAGATTCTAGTAATTATTGTTAACCCAGCTATACAATGAGAACTACGAGAATTTTACTCTGCCTTATCATTACCATTCCTCCAGTCTTCACTGCATTGGCCCAAGGCTCTATTACCCTTTCGGGAATAGTCAAAAGTGAATCGAGCAACAAGGTGCTACCATCTGTCACGATCTACTTGGACGGCTATGATTACGGTACGGTGACCAACACCAAAGGAGAGTTTGATATCAAATTTCCGGGCGAGTATGCAAATGCGAGCTTGGTCATATCTTCTCTAGGCTATACGCCAGAGCGAATCACAGTGAGTGCCTTTGAGAATGGGGGAGTGATATTTCTGCGAGATAAAGAAATCATCTTGGAGGAAATCGTGGTACAATCTGCGGAGGATATCATACGCCAGGCGCTTCAAAACATCGCTCTCAACTACCCAATGGAGTACGAAGCACTAACAGCATTCTATCGAGAGAAGGTGCAGAGAAATAGAAACTATGTGGATATCTCACAAGGCATATTGGATGTGCTGAAGCAGCCGTATCTGCGAGCTGGAGATGATCAGGTAAAGATTCAGAAGGGATTCAGAAGTAAGGATTACGCGCCTCAGGATACCTTGGTGTTCAAGCTGGTGGGTGGGCCTAATATTATGCTCATGCTAGATGTGGTCAAAAGCCCGGGAATGGTCCTTGCGGAAGATTTGTTGAGCAGCTATCGATACGAGACTACTGACGTCACGATGAGAGATGGTAGTATCAATTATGAGATTTCCTTTGAGCCAAAAAGCGCCGAGTTGTCTCACCTATACACTGGTAAGATCTATGTGCAGAATAAGTCCTATGCCATCACCGAGATTCAATTTGGGTATAACCCCAAGACAGTGGAAACAAGTGCGAGTTACCTGGTGAGAAACAAGCCTATGCTGGCCAAGGTGACTCCAAAGAATGTGACTTACCATGTCAAGTACCGTGAGCTCAACGGAAAGTGGTACCTCTACTATGTCAAGAATGAATTGGAAATGAAGGTAAACTGGAAAAAGAAACTCTTCAATTCTACGTTCAACTCTACTTCAGAAATGGTAGTCACCAAGAGAACCGATTCACCTATCAAGTCATTTGATCGTGCTGATCGAATGCAACAATACCTGGCCTTCACTGAAGTAGCACCTAAGTACTATGATCAGAGTTTTTGGGAAGAGTACAACATCATCAAACCCGAGGATGACTTCTTACAAGCCCTGAATAAGATCAATGCGAAGAAGGATTGAACTCAAATTGGGATTGGGACATGATTCTCTTCTAGCAAATCTAAATTCAAGACCTGTGACATACAGATCTCTATATTGTTGATTTTTTAAGGTATAAGCTTGGTGTATTTTCCGGAAAAGGTATGTTTAGGGAAGCTTGGGGGATGGGGGAAATGTTTTACAACGCTCAACTAAAATGAGTATGCGTCCCAGCTGATAGTAGCACTGAAGTTGCTTTTCGCATTGTACATATCAATGGGATCAGTATGCAAGTTCATATCAGTGTTGGTTATTTTCATTTATTTGTAATAGTAATTCCCTTGTAGAAGCTATCTAAAAACAAAGAATTGTGGGTGTCAGTCATATAGAACTCGATTGAAAGTTCTATAGATCTATTCTTTCTGAGTTCGATAATTAATTCTTCGATCTTCTTTTTGTGAAACTCAGGCTTTGGCTGATAGGTTAAATGAATTTTAGTAGGTCGATCATAATTAGTTTTTTTAAGAAGGTCGGTCACCTCTCCGTTACTAAACCAAATAGCTGGATCGTAAATGTGTATTACATCAAACGGATGATCTAATGACAAAATGTAGCCGCCAAAATAACCACCATATGAATGACCAATTAAAGTTTCGTGGTTAGTGGTAGAATAATTTTGGTTGACGTTTGGAATCAATTCTTTAACCAAATAGTTGTAAAATTTCATTCCACTGCCTGAATTTGAGGTGTTATACCAAGTTGAATCTACCTTGTCTCCATCATATTCAAATCTTGATTGACTGAAAGTAAGATCTTGTCCTCTTTTATTATCCATCTCAATATGTGGAATGCCGATTACTATAGACTTTTGAATTTTATTCCACGCTCCTAATTCGAAGGCGATAGTTTTTATTAGTTCGAATCTCCACTCAGCATCTAACACATAGATGACAGGAAATTTTAACGAATCAGAATAATTGAGAGGCAAGCTGACCCAATAACTTCTGTTCTCATTGAGGCATTCTGAATATAACGTATGCTCAATGGACTTATCAATGCAAAACCGGTCTTGTGCTGATAAACCAAGGGATGGACTTATGAAAATCAAGGTGATAACTATTCCTTTTAACTTAAACATGTCGGTCTTTATTATGTGTTGTTGACTAGTTCGACGAATCACTTTGAAAGGATGTCCCAATCAGTAAATCCGCTATTTTGTTTATTGCCAGGTTGATATAGAACAACACTTGGCCCTGATTTTTACTTTGCCAATTCTCCAATTACAACGTACCGTAATGTGCAAATAATCAATAAACTCTTTCATTTCCTTAACTGAATAAGTCCGTATCGAAGAAGCTATTCCCTCCCAAAGCACAAAATGGGGAACATAGGTTATAAGATCTGTCAATACGATTCGTCCCAATTCAAAAGGCTAATAATGGGTGTTGTCAACAGGACACTAATTGGTGAAAACAACATGGCCAAAATGCTAGAATAACTTCTTTCCTGTCCCTCAAATATGTCAATATGACTTCCGGTATTAATATTATTTTGAGGTGTGCATTTTGCATCATGTGGTTTAAAGTGATGCAATGAAAGAAATTGGGTTCGTAATCCGCTTAGTCTGTTTGGAACATCCCTGGCATCCGCCGAAGTTTCTATGCGCTCAGAATTAGAGACTTTTTCGTTTGTGAATTTGAATGCAGAAATATTGCCGTAAGAATCTATTAAGACATTTTTTAAGTTTGGAATCTCTTTTTTTAATTCGGAACTCAGCCAAAGAAGTCCACTGCCAGCACCGGATCCAAGATCAATTATTTGGTCAATCTTTCTTCTCTTCAGTCCTTTCTCAATGATAGGAATAATGGGTTTGTACATTTTTGTTTTGCTAGACAAAAACTGCAAAAAATCAGTACCGTAATTTCTTAAAAACGAGGGAAACCACTTTTGGCCCTCAAATTCAAACAAGTGAATCCTTTTCATTTGTATGATTATTTTCATTGAACCTTATTGTACGATAGTTTGAGTTTAGTTCAAATGAACTTCTTGGTAAAAGTAGTAATTAGTTCAAATGAACCAAAAGTTTGCAAAAGAAAAAAAATGCCAAATTGCCCCAGCCTCGGTTCGTGTCTTCACGAATCGAAACAAAGAGAAGGTTTGCGAGAACACAACCATGGCTTTAGTCTTGGTGCCATTGATTTCTCAAGATACAGGCTTGATGGAATTACCCCACAAGTCATGTTTTGGGAAGCTTGCTGGATAGTGATTTAAAATCTCCTCAGGCAGCATAGCCAATTTGACCTAACCACATTTGGAAAAACTTCATACCTATCCACTGAGTATTAGATTGTCCGTTTTGGTCTTTTGTTTCCACCAGCACCCAATTTTCACCAAACTTATCAGTTTTGGCAGCTTTTACATTTCTTTTCATCTGAGATCCGTTCATTTGAAAGTCTACTGAAAGATCCATTACGCTGTTTACTCCTAAAGCATTCATATCCGTATTTTTTAGTTTCTGATAGTTCAAAGATGGATACTTGTCAATTTCTGTGCGAGCGTGATTCTCTGATTTAATCTTTTGCGTGAAACACGCAATGGGGGATTTTACTTTATCCCGCGTCTCGTTTCCTATCCTCACAGATCGAAGGATGAGATGGTTTGTGAAAACACAAACCATGATGTTACCCCAATGTTTAGGACAGGTTTAGTATCATTTTAAGTTCAATAATAGTAATAATTGCATTGTTTAGGCTGCTTCTTTTCGTTGATAATAAT